>CALWSL010000005.1 GCA_944384205.1 uncultured Acetatifactor sp.
TAAAGGCATATGCCAACAATAAATACGTCTGTGCTGACCAGAACAACGGCAATGTATTATATGCCGACAGAGATTCCATCAGCGGTTGGGAATGCTTCTACATCTACCGCACCGACGGCACACAGATGACTCCCGACAGCTCCTCCGGTCAGGATCAGAATACGGTAGCCGACGGCGAATACTATTTCATGGCAAGCACCGGCAAAATTGTTTGCGCAGAAGATACGGGGGCAAGTCCTTTGGTTGCCAACAGGGATTCTTATGGCGGCGCCTGGGAAACCATAACCATTGTAAACAACAGTGACGGTACTGTTTCCCTGAAATCAGGCGCAAACGGAAATTATATCTGTGCCGTTATTGATGAAAGCAATCAGCTACTTGCGAGAAGCGCTTCCATTGGAACCTGGGAAAAATTTTATCTGGAAAGATTATCTTCGGGCAACTTCGCCTTAAAGGCATATGCCAACAATAAATACGTCTGTGCTGACCAGAACAACGGCAATGTATTATATGCCGACAGAGATTCCGCAGGCGGTTGGGAAACCTTCCAAATTTATACCACCGGCGGCAGCCCCGTACAATAATTCAGCATTTTCATTACTCATAAGGGTATTCCAAAAGTCATGATATGACCTGCGGGATACCCTCTTCTCCTATACTTCACTGATTGTCTGAAATAAGCCGCTCATGTCCAGTCTGCCATAGCCCCACTCTCTGTTGGGATATGTGGTGTTTGCACTTCTGGCGGCTCCGCGTATCAGGTAGCTTTTAATCTCCCTGCTCTCCACAAACTGATTATTCTGTTCCACCACCGCCCATTGCAAAAACTGCGCTACTGCACCCGCAGTTATTGCAGCAGACAGACTGCTGCCCGTTCTGCTTCCTCTCAATGTGGGAATTCCCACACCCGGCGCTGCAAAATCCGGTCTGATTACATAGGTTCTGCTGTAACCCCTTCCTGATTCGATATAGAAGCTGTTATTATTGGCATCGTAAGTCGATACACCGATAACATTCGGAGCCATAGCCGGCTCTGTCAATGTGGTATACGGACTGGACGTTAAAAAGTATACCTCTGTATTCAGAAATTCCGTAATGGGAAGCCATATATTAAATTCACCATTATGCACCTCTCCCACAGCAGATACACGCAGCGTCCAAATTCCCGCAGTCGGTTGCTCCATTTTAAATACAATTAACTGTTCCCCGGAGGAGGGTTCCACTAATGCTGCCCTTACCGTTACACGACTTTTCTCATATACAAATTCATAAGTCAGAGTTTGCCCCCTTACCAGCCTTCCAACGGAAACATTTTCCCCGCCCGGTGAGCGAAGCTCCACAGTAAATATATCGGGCAAACTCCCCCACAGCTCCACGAAAAATCCCCTTGCACCGTCACCCACACGGATTTCTACATCTTCTGTATCTTCGAATGCACTGCTTCTCCTTTCCAGCATTCCCCGATAATGATGACCCGCATTGCCTTCATTTCCACCGCAAACCACCACCGCCCGGCTCCGCTTAATTGCCACAAAATCCAGATATCTGGACAGTGCCGAGCTGCCCGCATGATCCCCCATATTAGTTCCCAGACCGATACAGATTACCACCGGACGTCTGAACAACTCCACAAAAGAATCTGCATATTTGACTGCCAGCATAATATCGTTTTCCTGATATGCAGGTACATTTTCAGGCAGCAAATAAAAGTCCCTCAGATATTGCTTGCACTCCTTCAGTTTCACGATAATAATATCCGCAGCCGGCGCAGCTCCCGTAAAGGGTACCGTACCTCCTACGCTACTGCCTGCCGCCACGGAAGCCATAGCTGTACCATGACCGTTTTCATCTCTGGACGGGACAATATCATAGGGATTTTCCGCCCGCAGCGCGCGATTAATATCCTCTCTGGTGTATTCCGTTCCATACAAAAATCCTTCCGGCGGCGTACCGGTCTGTATCGTCTGATCCCAGATTGCAAGAATCCGGCTATTGCCGTTTTCATCCTGAAAAACAGGACTTCTGTAATCGATGCCTGTGTCAATCACGCAAATTGCCACTCCTCTCCCCGTCAAATTTAAAGGAGGACGCTGAATCTGTGTAATTCCACTGGCAATCAGACTGGTGGGATTAAACTCTTGCGTTTGCATCAGACCGTATAGTTTGGGAATACTGGGATATTCAAAGAAAGAAACATCCATATTCGGCACTACCGACTTTCTCAAATATAAGATATTGTAAAGATCCTCTATGTCTGCATAGCAGAGATCCAATTCCGGATTCTCAATCGTACCAATCGGAAAATCTGTAATATAATCATATACATTATTCGAGAGTATCTTTTCTCTGCAATCCATAAAATTACCTTTTCCGCCACTATGAAACTATTACTGATATTATATGTAAAAAAAAATATTTGTTTCTTTTCCTCATCCTTCCCGATTTTTACATAGAAAAACACCGGAAAGAGCCTCAAAGCCTTCCGGTGTTTATATTTATCCGCTTTCTAAACCTGTACCTATACGTCAAATTTCTCCAGCATCGTCACCATCATCTCAACCTGTGCCTGCTGCTCCTCGCTGACTGCCGCGGTTTCCTGTGAAGTCGCGGAATTGTTGTCAACAATTTCAGATACAGAATTCAAATCCTCGGTGATATATTCCATACTCTTTACATTCTCTTTCAGCATCGCTGCCATCTTACTCATCATATCAGTTGAATTCTTAGCGTCTTCCATAACCTCTTCCATGCTTTCAGCAGTCTTGTCTGCAAGGAGCGTTCCTTTCTCAACTGCACTGGTTGTAGAGTCAATCAGACCGGTAATCTTACCTGCTGCCTGTGCAGATTCCTCAGCAAGATTTTTAACCTGTTCTGCAACTACTGCAAAACCTCTTCCTGCCTCTCCTGCACGAGCCGCTTCGATGGAAGCATTCAGTGCCAGCAGATTGGTCTGGGACGCAATATCCTGAATCGTGCCAATAATAGAGTTAATTTCATCCACACAGTTATTAATCTCAACAATCGCAACTTTCAGTTCCTGAAGCTTCTCATTACCTGCTACCAAGGTTACCCCCGCCTGAGAAGAAAGCCTGACGCTTTCCTCCGCTTCAGCAGAATTCTTTTCAAGGCTTTCGTAAATTTCATTCATCATACGCGCCAAATCAGCTACCTTCGTCGCCTGTGTAGTGCTGCCCTCTGCCAAATCCGTCGCCGCGCTTGCAAGCTGTTTGGAACCGCCGTCAATCTGTTCTGAGGCATCGCGTATCGTCCTCATTACATCTGCCAGATCATTCCCGATTTTATAGAGAGCTTCCTTAATCCGGTTAAAATCACCATTATATTCCCTATGTAATTCAATCTTGTATTTACCCTCTCCCATCTGTTCAAGAACAGCAGCAATCTCTTCAATCATATTCGCCAGATTTCGCTTCATGGATGCAATGGCATTTACCATTTGTCCAACCTCGCTGTCATCAATCTGTAATGTCAGCTCTTTTTGGAAATCGCCTGCTTCCAAAGCCACCATTTGTTCAGAAGCCTGCTGAATCGGCACCAGCAGCTCTTCTCTGGCAAATTTGTTAATCTTAATCATACGGAAAGCAACAAAAGCAAATACTACTATAAGAACGAATTCATATATCGTCATAAATATCTGCACAACTGTCGTAGATTGTCCGTTTCTTATCAAACTATCCTCGTAATAATTACTCGCAATAAACAATATCAACAGTACAAAACCCACTATAACTGCCCGCATTGAATGCTTTATGAGTTTATCCAGCTTTGCCGCCTGACCCATAGATTCGTTTTGATTTTTGTCACTCTTTCCCATACCGTTTTCTCCTTTACCACATGTTATCTTTATAATTTATATTTTAATCCCGAATGGCTTTATCGTCAATACTTTCAGTCATTTGTCCAAAACTTAACAAACCGTCTGAATACCTGTCTTTTTCTGACGCATTTCCGGAGAATCGGGGGCTGTTCGGGGCACAGCGCAAAAACGCCCTGCGGATAAATCCGCAGGGCGCCAAACTGATAAATTATATGATTTGAGTGTTAATTATTCCTGAGTTGCCAAATACTCTTCTAACTGTCTGTTAGCTTCGTCTACAACGCTCTGCATACCGGCATCATCCAGCTTCTGCAGGAATTCAGGCAATGCAGTTTCAGGATCCATAGCGCCGGCATCAAGTGCAAGTGCATACTGTCCTGCTACGTTTGCAAGCGCTGCAAGCTCAGTCTCTACGTTTGTAGGATCAAATACGTAACCAAATGCAGGGATACCCTTTGCGCTGGAGTAGTAAGGAATAAACACATCTGTGAAGAAGTCTTTTCCTTCACCTTCCTGAGCAGGAAGCAGGGTAATGTTACCCATACCATTTCTCCAAGGAGTGTAGTTGTCACGTTCTTCCGTAAATACTACCAGACCGTCATCATTTAAGTTGTAATGAATACCTTCTACACCGTACTCTAACAGAGTCATCAGATAAGAATCGGTATTTAACAGGTTCAGGAACGCCATTGCTCTCTCAGGATTCTGGGAAGCGGTAGAAATTGCCATCATAGCGCCCTGAGTAGATGTCTTATCAACATAAGGAGGCGTACAAGGAACATATGCTACCTCAATTCCACGCTCTGCACTGGTCTGTACTTCATAACCAAGCGCATAAGACTGGGTTCCGATTAAGTACTGTGCAGATTTCTGTTTCTGCATTAAAGTATCGTTTGCAGTCTGAGCATTTGCCAAAGCGGGATCAATGTATCCTGCTAAGTAGTACTCACGGGTCTGCTCAACAAATTTCTTGTATTCTTCTGTACCAAACTTGTTCACAATTGTGCTTCCGATATCTTTGGAAACATCTTCAGGATCAATGTAGTAAGACAATACGTTACAGGTACCGGAGTCACCGTTTACAATAACACTGTTGGTTACCATTCTCTCAAGCACCATAGCTTCTACATTCAAAGGATAGAAGTCATCGCCCTTAGCATCCTTTGCTGCCTGAAGAAGCTCGCCGAACTCATAGTAACTGCGGTTCTCCACATCTTCCAGTGTGTAACCGAGCTCCTCAAGTAAGGTTACGTTAACGTCCCATGTATTCTGGGTACCGAAATCTTTGAAACCGGGAACAGCATATACGCCATAACCATCAACACCATCGGTAAGTGCACCTTCCTTCAATACATCAGGAAGCGCTGCCCATACATCGCTGCCGTACTGTTCAATCAGGTTGTTCTCGGGATTATCAAGGCGAACCCATGCACCCCTCTTCGCATACTGATTGTACTCATCCGCAGACCAGGAACAGGTAAAGTAAATATCAATGTTATCGCCGCCATTGATAGCCAGCGTGGAGCCCTCATCGAAGTCACCCCAAGTACCCCAGATAGGCTCAAGCGTTACATTCAGCTTTTCACCAAGATACTCGTTTACCTTTTCCATAACAGCGCTGTCATCCGTAACGTTACTGCCGTGCAGATACCATTTCAGCGTAACATGCTCAGAAATGTCCAGACCGCTTGCAGTTGTGCCGGATGCGTCTTCAGTTGAAGTCTCTTCAACTGTTGTGCTTTCAGTTGAAGTGTCATCACTGCTGCTGGAAGAACTTGTTGTGTCGGTGGTGCTGCTGCAGCCGGTTAACAAACCTGTTACCATCATAGCAGCAAGTGCAAGAGATAATAACTTTTTCTTTCTCATTAGAAAAACCCTCCATTAAATTATTTATGTAAACAGCAATCACTATGACTGCTATTTCATACGGTTTATGTTGGTTTTAATTTTCCGAAAAACCGCTTGCGATTTTTACGATGAAATTTTTATCCTTTTACGGAACCGATTGTCAGTCCGGCTACAATGTAACGCTGGAAGAACGGGTATGCGCATGCAATAGGAACTACTACCAATACTACTAATACCATACGTAAGCTCTGTGTCGGCATCTCTGATGCCGCCTTAATTGCGTCAGCACCCATCGCTGCACTGTTCTTAGCCAGATATTCCATATTTCTCTGTAGCTGCATTAACAGATACTGCAGTGGAATATGTATTTTATCACGGATATACAGCATAGGAGTATACCACTCATTCCAGTACGCCAGTGCATTCAGCAGACCAATCGTTGCAATACCGGGCTTGGAAATCGGGATGATAATCTTAAACAATGTGTTGTACTCACCGCTTCCGTCAATGGCTGCCGCCTCAATCAGCTCCTCCGGCACGGAACTCTGGAAAAAAGTTCTCATAACAATGATGTTGAACGGGTTCACCATAAGAGGAACAATCACCGCCGCATAATTATCGGATAACCCCAACAACTGCTTGCAAACAATGTAGGTAGGTACCAGACCGCCGCCGAACAGCATCGTAAAAAAGCTGAAGAAGGTGAAAAATCTGCGGTACTTAAAATCCCTGCGGAACAGTGCATAAGAATATAAAATACATACTAATACGCTGAGAACCGTACCCACTACCGTAATAAAGAAACTGTTGAAATAAGACCTCCAAAGGGAATATCCCATCTCAAACGCATATTTGTAAGCATCCAGTGACCACCCCTGCGGTATGAATGAATAACCTATCTGTGCAATGCTTTCCTCCGATGTGAAGGAAATAATAATTACAAATATAAACGGTACTACACAAAGCAGACAGAACAGAATCATTATAATATTAATTACTATTTCTGTCGGAATACTGACAGCATTGATTCTTCTCTTTTTCTTTTTTACCGTCATACTACTCTGAGCCATTTTGCCTTACTCCTTTCAATCTCTACGTCTGCGCTCTTATTGTTTTTAGAAAAGAGCACTGTCCGGCTCTATCTTACGGACAATGGTATTTGCCACCATAATACAGATAAAACCAATCAGATTCTGTAACAGACCCGCCGCTGTTGACATACCATAATTCTGTGTCGTCATCATTGCTCTGTAAACATATGTATCAACAACCTGTGTAACCGGATACAGCGGTCCGGACTGCAACGGCACATTAAAGAACAAACCGAAATCAGCACAGAAAATCTTTCCAATATTCATAATGAACAGGATAATAATCATTGTCTTTAAGTGGGGCAGCGTAACATATTTAATCTGCTGCCACTTGCTTGCGCCGTCAATGCTTGCGGCTTCATACTGAGAGGCGTCAATACCCGTAATCGCCGCCAGATAGAGGATTGCAGAGTATCCTGTATTCTTCCAGATATTACACAGCGTCAGGATAAATGGCCATGGACCGCAGTCATTGTAAAAGTCTATCGGGGTCATACCCCAGCTTTCCATCAGATTCACCAGAAGTCCTCTGGTCGGGTCCAAAAACGCCTGAACAAAGTAGCTCGCAACAACCCAGCTTAAAAAGTAAGGGAAGAACATCAGGGTCTGATAAGTTTTCGCTACAAATTTATGCGTAATCTCATTTAACATAATTGCAAAAGTTACTGAAATGACAAGTCCCAATACAATAAACAGAGCGTTGTATCCGAGGGTGTTACGAATCATAACCCATGTATCAGAGGTTGCAAACAGGAACTTAAAATTCTTCAATCCTACAAACGCGCTGTGCGTCAGGTTGTTTAAAAAGGTAGGATCCTTTGTATAAATCTTGTAATCCTGAAACGCCATTACAATACCAACCATAGGCAGATAACGTAACAGAATCAGCCAAATTGCTCCCGGTGCTACCATGGTGAGTAACATCAATGTCTTTTTTCTTTTTGCCGTCATAGTACCGGACTTTTTCATTGCTTTTGCCGGTTTCGTAATTGTTTTCGACATTTTATCCACTCCTACTTTCCCATAAATTTAAAATACCAATAATGTCATTTATCTCTGACTTTATTGGTATTATAGCGCACTTATCTGCAAAAAAGTATTGTTATAAATGGCAGTTTTTGAATAATATTGTTCTCTTAGTAACAAATTTATTCAACTAAATTTATAAATTCAGCTTCGCTGCCGCCGCTTTATCCAGTAAAATTTCACAGTTTGGATGGAGCTGGACCACGGACGCAGGAATATCCGTTGTAACCGGTCCCTGAACCGCCTGACGGATAATATCCGCTTTGGATTCTCCCTTTGCAATCAGAATAATTTGTCTGGTCTGCATGATATTGACGATTCCTCTCGTCAGACCTCCCAGCTTATAGTCCGGTCCCACGCCGGTCTCGCGTCTCACCTTCTCCTCAAAAACCGGGTCCATGGGCGATACCCATGTCTGGCGTTCAAAGGGGGTTCCCGGCTGATTGATGCCGATATGTCCGTTCCAACCAATGCCCAGCATCTGCAAATCCGCACCGCCGCGCTGTGCCAGTCTCTCCTCAAAAATGCGGCACTCCCGGTCAAAATCATCGGAGATTGTAGGCGGCATGATAAAATTTTCCTCCGGAATATTCAGATTTTTTGCAATCTGTTCATAAATCATCGTATAGCAGCTTCCCGGATAGCTTCTGTCCAGATTGGTCAGTTCATCTACATTAAACAAGGTAACTTTTGACGTATCAAAAGGGTATTTCCGATAAATTTCACTTACAATGGCGTGCATTCCGCCTGTAGTCTTTCCGGTGGAAAGTCCTATGACGGAATCAGGCTTCTTTAACATCTGACCGATAATCCGCCATGCCGCCGCCACATCAAAAGCGTGTTCATCTTCCATTACTGTAATTTTCATATTGTTGTCTCCTTCTATCATTTATATGTATGCGTTCATCAGCCAAAGCATTCTGCATGCTGCGCCAATCCACACTTCCTTATAGGTTGCGTTATTTGTATGAGGGAAATAAGGAACATCCTCATCTCCGTAAGTCTCTATGCCGACCGGCACCTCTCCGGTACACTCTCCCACATAAACGCCGTACTGGGCGCAGTAACGGCTTCCCACACCGTATTGCAGGGACTGTCCGAAGGGATTCTTGCCCCACATCCAGTAAAGCTGTTCCCTGCCAATCTGACGCGCTTCCTCATCGTCCAAAAACAGACCCGCCTGTGCCGCCGCAATGCCGCCGGAAAGAAGAATCGCGCTGTTTCCCCGAAACGAAAACCACACCGGAAAATTTTTCAGGACGTGCATGTCATCCAGTTTCTTTCCCTGCAAAAGCTGTTCCTTATAATGAGGATATTCCGCGTTATAATCCACCAGGAGGTGCATATAAGGGAAAAGCTCCTTATCCTCCGCCTCATCCATACGGTGAACTCCCGCGGGCAGCATGCAAAAAGGGGCGGTATTGCCGATAATCGCCTTCTGATAATCCGCATAACGCCGGATTGCCGCCTTCCATGCAGGGCACTCCGAATGCTCCGGCAGCACCTGACAGAGCAATACCAGCGCCTGCACGAACTGATGCTCTCTTGACTGGTGATTGAAGTGTACAATGGAGCGGTGGCTCTCATCCCGGTAAAAGAATCCCACTAAGCCAAGTCCCGCCTCCCCCGTCTCCTGACAGGCAAGAAGCTTTGCGGCATATTCCGCCGCCCTGTCTGCATAATATTCTTCCCGACAGGCAAGATACAAATTTGCCGCCGCCCACACAATCGCCGCATAATATTGGGACAGACCGCTGTTGTAGGTGTGCTCGTACATATGGGCGGGCTCCACGCCGGTCTCCGCAAATTTCTTCTCGGCAAACGCAAAATCCTCCTTCGCCGCCTTCAGGCTTCCGCTTCCCAGCGAAGCGTCCTCCTCCCGGAACGCGTAAGCAGCATATGCCTCGATTCCCGCGAACAGAAAATTTTCATAAGAATGGTCAAACACCCGCACTGCCACATCATCAAAATCACCGGCTTTACACGCGGTAAATCGTGTGCAGCCTGCACTGGTCGCACGGAATCCGTCGCCAAACCTCGTCCGCAGCACAAAATCCAGTCCCCACCGGGCTTCCTCCAACAAACGGCTATGCAGGATTTTATGATTCCGGTGTTTCTCCGCCGCCTCGCACAGCGCATGTACCATCTCCCCGGTCTGGGCTGTCTGCTGGGACAAATCCCCCGCATCATGCCAGCCGCCTGCAAAGGACAGCTTCACACCATTATGCTCTGCCAGAGAATCCAAATGGCAGCTGCCGTGCTTTCCCGCCACAGGCATACCGCAGCGCAGATGATACACAAAGTTGAGCAGCTTCCACACCGCCTCCTCACAGATATCCTCCGCAATGGGGAATACCGCGCTCTTTACGGCTCCTGCCTGCAAATAATAAACACCCTCTTTAGTCAGCGATGAGAAATCCAATACCTGAAAGCGTCCCCGCTCATTTTCTATCTGCTGTATCTCCGCTTCCAATACTACACTGTCATCCTCAGCGTTATGTACCGCAAAGCGCTCCGCAGCCACATTGGCTACCGCTTCTTTTCTGCCTGCCGGGAAGTAGCCCGCTGTGGAAAGTACAATACTGTCCCTTCTGCATTCCCAGCCCTTTTCCGGTTCGGGATACTCCACCTGTTCCAGGCAGATATCCTTTATGTCATACATCAATTTATCGTTCCAGTCATACGCCTGACCGCTGAGGTACACATAGAAGGTAAGCTCCGTAATCCTGTCACGCCCCATGGACGGAAATTCCCAGATGCAGTCGTTCCACTCCCGGTTGCGCAAATCAAATACCGTTGCTCCCTCTCTGGAATAGACATCGGGAACGGGAATCCTTCCCACATTGGTCACACGGACATTCAAATGCAGCACCGTCCCGGTCTCCACACAGGGAAACACCTTAAAACGCAGACGATGATACCCTTCCCAGTTCTCCTCCGGCAGACGGAAAACAAATGCCGCCGTCCCGTAATTGGTATAATCACCGTCAGCAGGCGCTCCCTCAGGCCAATGGTCTGCCGTCAAATCAGCGGACAACCGGATGACTTCTCCCTCTACAGACACCTTTCCTTCCTGCTGCGCCACCGGATCATACTTTTGTTCCTCCCCACACCAGATGCTTTTTCGGGCAATGACCTTTTTTGCCGCCAGCTCCGCTTCCAGACTCTTTTCCCGATGCAGCGGGAGCGTCCTATGGATATAAAGACTTTCCTGCAATTCCTTCCTAAATTCCTGATTTCGATTTTTCAGCATGGCACACCTCCGCTATTTCTTTTTCTCTTCACAGAGCACCATACCCAGCGAAGCCGCGCCAATCAAACCCACATAGGCGGGGGTAAAGTTTGACAGTACGACCCCTTTTGTCACACCTCGCATGGTTGACGGATTCAGTCTTGGTTTTACCTTCTCAAGAAGCCAGCCGTCGCTGACAACACCGCCGCCGAGAATCACCGTATCCGGGTCCGTCACCCGCACCAGATTCATAATCAGGGCAGCCAGTGTATCCGCCGCATATTCCGTAATGGCAACGGCGCTCTCATTTCCTGCATCCGCCAGCTCGAACAGCTTCGACGCATCCGCCGAATTCGGACGGTCCGCCAGAAGAACCTCTAACAGACAATATTCCGCTGCCTGCTTTGCAAAGCCGCTTCCCGATACTACATTTTCTGCACATCCCGTTCTGCCGCAGACACAATACCGCTTATCCGCAAGATTCATCACAGAATGTCCCACTTCGCCGGAATTATTGTTGGCTCCCCGAACCAGCATTCCGTTTACCACAAATCCTGCTGCCAGTCCCGTCCCTACATTAATATAGATAAAATTGTCCGAGAACTTTCCGTGTCCCAGCTTCCACTCTGCTGTTGTGGCGCTCCTCACATCATTGTCGATTGCCACGGGAACTCCCAGTTTTTCCGCCAGCATATCCGCCAGCGGCACCGGGTCCCCTTCTTTCTCATGGGTCATGGAAATCCACTCGCCCGTATCATGATTGCTGACTCCTACAATGCCGACTCCTGCCGCCTGTAGCTCGCCCTCAAATCCAACCGTGTCGCAGTAATCCGCTGTACATTCCAGTAATTTTTCCACCGCCTGTTCCTGCATGACACAGCCTGTCGGGTAGCGTTTGCTTCTTAACACCCTGCCCTGTTCGTCCAGCTCGCCAATCAAAAGCTTCGTCCCTCCATAGTCAAATCCAAGATATGTTTTCATGCTTCCTCCATTCCTTTCTTTAAATTTGTCCGTCCAATTCTGCCATTATTATGTCATGAAAGCGCTTTCATGTCAATAACTCTTTGCTTCTTTCGTTGTTTTTTTCATAATTGTATGATACACTGAAAAGAATTAAGAAAAGGTATCCATTTTTACAGGAGGTTCTCATGCCGAAATCTATAACAATCACGGAAATTGCCAGAGAAAGCGGCGTCTCCATCTCTACCGTATCCCGCGTACTGAATGGCAATGTCCCCGTATCTCCGGACAAGAAGGAACGTGTGGAAGCCGCAATTCGGAAATATAACTATTCCCCAAACGCCCTTGCCAAAGGGCTTGCTTCCAGACAGTCCATGACGATTGGGGTTATTCTTCCCGACATCTCAAATCCATATTTTTCCTCCTTATTTTGCGAGATTGAAAGCGCCGCCCATGATGCAGGATATTCCATCCTTCTGTGCAATACCCTTTACCGGTCCGGTTCAGACGCCCATCTGGAGGAGGATTATATCCAAATGATGATCGACAAACATGTGGACGGACTGATTATCGCCGGCGGACAGCAGGACCTCATCCATCCGGCTAAGACTTATCTGGCTGCCATAAAGCGTGCCGCCTCCACGCTGCCTCTGGTTATGATTGGAGAAAATATTGACGGCATTTCCTGCCTGTTTCTGGACCGTGAAAGGGCTGACGGAATTTACGATGCGGTAAAATACTTATCCTCTCTGGGACATAAGCGGATTGCTTTTCTCGGCGGCGAGGACGGGGTTAAGATTACGGCAAGCCGTGTCGCTTCCTATAAGAAGGCGCTCTCCTCTCTGGGACTTCCTGTAGACGAGAACTTAATTGTACTGACAAATTATTATGCACAGGACGGATACCGCGCCGCCGGACTTTTGCTGGAAAGAGGCGTTTCCTTTACCGCAGCGCTGTGTATCAATGACAGTGTAGCGCTGGGCAGCCTCCGCGCCTTTCATGACAAGGGACTGCATATCCCCGAAGATATCTCCCTGATTAGCTGCGAACTGTTTCACTCCTCTGAATTTTTTACACCGCGCATAACAGCCCTTGACCGATGCAGCAGCCGCTTCGGACGTCTGGTCATTCAAAAGCTGTTAAATGTGATACAGAACCAGGAGGAAAACGATAGTCTTGATATTTCACCAAAATTAATTGTCCGCGCAAGCTGCGGACCTGTTCCCGAAAATAATTAATATAGTTACGGAGGATAGAATTTATGATTATCAGAAAAATTAAACCGGAAGAACTAAAACGCACCTTGGAGCTGTTTGCGATTTCCTTTGAATTTGCCAATGATTTGGACAAGAGCGCAGAGGAAATCTTTGCCGACATCAGCAAAGACCCGAAGTCCCGCGAGGACGCTTTCTGGGGCGAGCGCTGGGCGGCATTTGAGGATGATGACAAAACCATGATGAGCTACTTCATCGACCAGCCCTTCCCCGTTCATTTTGACGGCAATACCTATACGATGACCGGAATCGGCGGCGTGGCAACCCTGCCCCAGTACCGCAGGTGCGGCGGTATCCGCGGCTGTTTTGAAGCGGCATTGCCCGCTATGTATCAGGACGGCGTGGCATTTTCCTATTTGTATCCCTTCTCCACTGCATACTACCGCAAATTCGGTTATGAGATGGGGTGCGAGAGACTGCAATATCATGTGCGTTTAAATTCCATGAAATCCTTCGCGGTCAGCGGCAACAGCACACTGGTGGAGCCGGGGAATCTGATGTTGGATGAAATCAGACAAATCTACCGTGTATGGCAAAATAAATATAACATGATGATTGCCAATGAGGACTGGGAATATGCCTGGGTTGAGAAGTCCAATCCCGTAAAGAATCAGGAATTTACCTATGTGTATAAGAATGCTGACAATGAACCCATGGGATATATGACCGTAAAGCAGGTGAATGAGCCCGACGGCAGAAATCTCCAGTGCACCCGCTTCTGCTTTGTAAATGCAGAGGGATTAAAAGGACTGCTGAACATCCTGATTGCTTTAGGCAGCGACCATGGATACGCCACCTTTGAGGTGCCCGGCGATGCAGACCTGACGCTTGTTCTGCCGGAGTGGTCCACAGGCGCTGTTTCCCTGAAAAAGTACTGGGCGGGCATGGTGCGCGTTGTCAATGTGGAAACAGTGCTGTCCGGCGCACACTATCAGGGAGACGGGACGCTTTCCATCGCCATTACCGATAAGCAGATTGCGGAAAACTGCGGCACCTTTACCGTAAGCTTCGCGGGCGGAAAGGCAGTCTCCGTTGTAAAAGGTGATGCCGCAACGCCTGATATCAGTATGGGAATCAATGAATTTTCCCGCCTGATTATTGGTACCTGCGATACTGCCTCCCTGCCCTATATGGACAATGTGACCGTACATAATGATTGCGCTGCTATCGGACAGGTATTTTATAAGAAGCCAAATATGATTGTGGAGTATTTCTAAGTTCACGGTACACTTTTTCTCATAAGCAGGTATTTTGCGCAAAATATATACGCCCCTGACTGCGTTGGCAGCCAGGGGCGATTACACATACGTAATGTTAATTTTTAAGGGGTCTTTTTCTATTCACTAAATAGGTGAAAAACTGCTGTTGTTTCGTGAATAATTCAGGTTTAGGGATTGATTATATCCATTCCCACTGTTATAATTTTTTCATGGGTGTTACCACACAACGGTAGGCGGTTAGTCCTCTGGCAGAGGGACTGTGACCCTCTGATTACATAGAAACCCGAAAGGGAATCCAAGGAAAGGAGGGCTAAGCCAATGAGTATTATCGACTTTATTGCAGTAATGAGCTTCGGCTTAACCTGCTTCGGAATCGGATATTCCTTTGGTAAGGATAATAACAAGACACAAAAATAGCCGCCCACGTCTGGTAAACTAAGCGGCAATTTTTGTTTCACTTATATACTGGACTAACCGTCTATCGGTAGCACCTTTTCTATAGTTATATTACCACCGCATAGCCAGTATGTCAAAGAATTTCGTCCGATGAAGCCATTCTTTTTAATTGCTGCATTTCAGAGCATCCTTATTGTATGAAAACAGGCAAATCAAAATCCAATCTGCCAAATTTCCTCAGTATATCCAAATCGCGTATGATAAAATTACTACCCCAATAATAGTTTCCAATCGTCTGTTCAGCCACACACCACCGCTTGCCGTCCGGATGGGGGGTGCTTTGTTCATATGCGTCAAGCTCCTCGGCAGAAGGGAACTGAAACTCGTGTGTACTGAGCAACGAGTCAATGATTGTGTCCAGATTCATATCCACAGTGCGTCTGCACTCCGGATAAAAGCTGCTTTCCGGTGAAGCGACAAAATACACCGGCAGCGGCAGCCATGAAGGATATGTTGCAGGGTCAAATTCTTTAATGTTCAGTGCTACAGGATCGTAATCCGGATAACCATTGAGAAGCACCTGCCCGCATTGTCTATATCGGTCTTTCAAACCCTCTGCCTTACAGTAGATGTTGCTGCCCTCGTCTGCGTGTTTGAGGATGAAGTCCGCAAGGCGCTTAGTCACTCCGATATCGGCTTCTGTTGCTTTCCTTGAATCGAAATGAAACCATGGCATATGCGCGAAGTCATTATTACTGAGGATTCCCTGCATCCCCACCCAGCCGTCGTCCAATAAATATGCCCCTGAATCCAGGTATTTAATGATACCCGCAATGATTTTGCTTTTTATGTCGCTTTCATAATCACCTGTCGAATCCAGATAATCCAGAGCGATGCACACTGTATAGGGAGATGAGTTGGGGTTCCAATTGTTGCACTCGATGTTGTGTCCAAAACCTCCGTCTTCATTTTGGTAGCTGGACAGAACCGACAGGAAATCGTCGCAACTGCCATTTTCAAAAAGAAATTTCCATTTTGTATAGTCAAGGGGTCTCGCGCTGCGGTAAACCAGCTTTCCTAATCTCAAAAATTCATCAAGGGATAATTTTTGCAATGTCGTTACCTCCGCTTTCATTTGATTTGCTGTTGATTTATCGTACCACATCTACACTCCATTTGCCATAGATAACCAAACGAGAATGATTAAAACTTCATCTCAATGAAATTGCACGCTCTTTAAAGGAAAGCATTCCCCTCAAAAGGAGCCGTGCACTAATTCCTTAGTGCACGGCTCCTCAAGGGATTCCGGTCTTTTTTCTTCTCTACTCGCTATACAACTCCAACTCCGCCACCTGCGCCCCGGTTGCGCCGGTATTGTCGGTAAACACCAGGCGTACCGCCTTACAGGTAACGGCATCAAATTCCAGTACCAGTTCATTTCCCGTGTTGGGGTCAAACTTATAATCCGCGGAGGCAATCAGCTCCTCGAAATTCTCGCCGTCCGAACTGATTTCCACGCTGAAGGTCTGTGTTCTTTTCCCCCAGATAACCTGCGGGCAGAGAAGCACCTTCACTGCATGAATACTCTCTTCCTCCGCGAAAGTGGCTGTCAGAATATTGGGATATTCATTGGGTGCCCCTTCCCAATAGGACGCGCCTGCGGTATCTCCGTCATTTGCCTTATTGGGAACATAAACGTCATTATATCCACTGGCGGTCATCTTTGCTTCCCCGGCAATATTTTCTCCATCGGGAATCACCGGCTCAAATACCTCTTTTATAAATGCAGGATGCTCTGCACTCTCCGTCCTGTCAGCAGTCTCCACTATGGTAATCTCGCCGTATACCGGCTTTTTTGCTTCTGAGCGCAGAATAAACACACCGCACCACATACCTACTGCCACGACTGCCAATATGATAATAAGAATACTTCTGATTTTCTTCATTGCCGCCCTCCTCTCTACTCAAACGAAATATTGGAAACCGTATCTTCCTCAATGATAAAATTGCCATCCTCCGCACTCTTTACTTCCTTGCCGAACAGATTGAGGTTGCGGATTACTACATTCTCTACCTTATGTTCCTCGTCATAGCCCTGAATGCGGGAAGCGTTTTCGGTTCCCTCCAGAAACGTCACATTCTCAATGGTCACATTCTGAATGGTTCCGCGGTCTATGGTAGTGGACCAGTTATTGCTCTGCATAATATTGATATCAATCAGATAGGGCATCTCATCGCCGTCTCCGCTGCCGATTTCCTCATGCTCTACCACGATATCTCTGAATACAATGTTGTCAAGCAGCGCATTATCGCCATTATGTACGGAAATAACAGGTTTGTGGAAGTTGTTCAATACGGTGATATCCTCAAACACAATATTTGTCATGGAAGCGTCCGCTTTGTTTCCCTTGTTGGTCTCGTAACCCACTTCCATGGATTGTGCCAGATCCGTCCACAACTGCATATGGCGGAACGTAATATCACTGCTGTTTTTATCATAATTCTTTACCACCAGAGAATCATCCCAGGAACGGACAAAGCAGTTCTCAATTCTGTAATTCTGACAGGACTGGATACTGATTCCGTCTCCATTAGGACGGGAGGTGATAATCTTTAAACCGTCAATTACACCATCGCTGGAATTGTACGCCTGACATGCCCAGGCATTGGCATTCAGCACCAAAATATCCTTGATGGTTACGTTGGAGCAGTAATCGAATTTAAGGGGAATGCTTGCGCTTCTTCCCTGCCAGCCCTCTATATGGGAGCAGTCCAGTATGCCGCGCCCGCAGACCGTGATATCACTCTCGAAATTTGCATTCACAATTCCATGCACCACGCTGCCGCCTGCAAGATACAGGGTTTGACCTTTTCGCAGCACAATGGACTCAATATTCCACTCGCCGGGACCGATATAAATCACATTCGGGTCATCGGGATCGGGAATGTCCCCGGGATTCTCAATTTCATTCGCAAAAATATGTACCGCGCGCTGGGGCTGTCCGTTAAACTGCAGCGTATAGGCATCCGGCGTATCAACACGGAAAGTAACCGTATGCGCCTCCGCATCAATAACCGGTTCAATGCCATAGGATACCGGACTTATTTTTACATCCTCAATATCAATATCCGGCACTGTTACCTGTATCTCCACCGTTCCCTCAAAATCAAAATAAGCAACCGGAGTTCTGGACATGGGCGGATAATAATTGCTCACCCACTGTCTGGTATGATTGACGTTGGTGTCATAAACATAACAATCCTGCCCGTTTACCTGAATCTGGGTATCCGTACAATGCAGAAGCGTAATCTCTCTTCCTTTTTCAGAGGCATTCTGCAAATCCTCCTCTGTGGCATCCCGCAGAGATTTCGGACCTTCATACAGCACAACCCGGGACTGCAAAAGGGCTTCTCTGTCCTCCTTCCCTACAAGCTCCTTCTTCAGGCAGGGAACTGCCAGAACCGCCAATAGGAGAAACAATACTATCAGTAAATATTGCAGTATGACTTTTCCATTCTTCATCGTTGCTTATCACTCCTTCTACTCAATCTTAAACTGACCGATTTCCGACTCCAGCCCCTTCATATTTTCATCCATGACGCCAGCGCCGTCCTTTAGTACTTCAGCATGAACCAGAAGACTTTCGGCTGTTTCATTTAAAACTGCCACTGACGCCACCGTTTCCTCAATAATCGCAGAAATATTTTCAATTGCCTGCAAAGTCGCACCCCGTTCCGTATCTGCGCTCTCTGTATTTCCGGCAATATCCCGCATCTGCGCAATCACCTCCTGCATATACTGCTGCATACCCGCAAAGGCTTCCCGGATTTCCTCTACCGCTTCCGTCTGTAATTCCACAATGGCTCTGGCGCTCCGGGCATCCTCCACACTGTTTTCTGCCTGCCCTTTAATTTCACCTACCGTCCTTTGTATCTCTGCAGCCGCCGTTGCAGAGCCTTCCGCCAGCTTTCTGATTTGCTCCGCCACTACCGCGAAGCCTCTTCCGCTTTCTCCTGCGCGGGCAGCCTCAATAGAAGCATTCAGCGCCAGAAGGTTGGTTTCCTCAGAGATATCATTGATAGTTTCCACAAAGCCTTCAATCTTCCCGAACTCCTCCTGCAAAAGGACAATGCTTTGCTCCACCTTGTTGGTCTTACTATCCGTCTGCTCTGCCCGTTCTCCCAAGACCTGCATCGTGTCCATTCCTGCCAGAATCTTATCGTCCGTACTCTGTATCAGCTTTTCAATTTCTTCGATTTTGCCTCTGATAAGCATGATTCTGTCAGACAGAGAATCCGTCTTTTGCAGACATTCCTGGGCATTTTGGGCCTGCACGTTCATTCCTCTGTGAATTTCCTCAATGGTTCCTGTTATGTTCTGGGAATACTGAGCGATTACATCCGTTGTCTCTGCCACAGAGTGGGTAATTTCTCCCAATGTTTTCGTGGAATCCGCAGCCTTTTTCACCAGATTTCCGGTGTGGGCTACCATGCGGTTTAAGGCATAGGTCAGTACTGCAAACTCATCCTTTCCCTTATTTTCCAGCCGTACGGTCAAATTGCCCTTTCCGACCTCAGACATGGAACCAATGATTTTTTTCATTCCTCTTCCCATCTTCAGAGAAATCAGTATGCCCACAAGAACCGCAAGGATACCTGCCAGCATCACCATAAGTATAGTCACATTGCGGATGCTCTCAGCCTGACTTGTAACGGTACTTATCGGGGTCAGGGCACAGACGGAAAAATATCCGTCCTCATGATGACTGTATAAAAACAGATAATCCTCTCCCTGATAATCGACCTCCATAAACCCTTCCGGCTCTGCTGCATTCAGGCACTCGCGAAACGCGGGAAGCTCTCCGAAGATTGCCGCCTCGTCACTGCCGGCAATACATTCCTCTCCTCCGGCAGTCACGATTCCCACAATGCTCCCTTCTCCCAGCTCCAGCTTACTCAGGATATCAAGCACTGTCTGCTTCTTCATATCCACAATCACATATGCGCTCCCGGAGGTTGCCTGACAGGCATAGGAAAAAAGTGTCTCGTCCGGATTCAGTCTCATTTTTTCATCCACCAGCGGATGGGAATCAATCCATTTCGGCATTTGACCTTCCCCATAAATTTCTGCCATTTCCGCCTTAAATTCCTTTAAAAAACCGTCCGGTGTAGCGGTACTGGACCCTCGCTTGGTGGTTAAGGTGTCCACGCCCGCCGACGTAATGATATGTATATTGTTGATAAAGTTGTTGGATATCATTGCCGCCTGTAAGGTTTCATTGGTTTCTTTCATAAGCTCCGCCCGTCCCTTGGCGTCGTCCTTATATAAGCCTCTGTAGTATTCCACCAGATTACTGGCAAACGCATACTTAATACCTTCCGATTCCACAAATCCGCAACCCAGCTCAACATATTCCACCGTCATTTTCAACGTCTCAAGTGTGGATTCCTCGTACTTGGTACGCAAGCCGCCGGATGCACTGATATAGCCCTGGGCGCCCACTGCCACAATAAATACTACCAAAACAAGAAAGCATACTAAAATTTGTTTTCCAATTCCGAACCTTACCTTTTTCATAGTTTTATCCTTATCTCAAAATCGAATCCCAGCAAGCAACTCCTTTTAAATCTGCCGCTGCATAATCAGCTCCCAATGCTTCATAGAAGGGCCCCACGCCCAACGACTTCATATTGCCTGCGGCTGCCGCCTCAATTCCCGCTGCGGAATCCTCAACCACCAGACACTCTTCGGGCGGAAGGGAAAGCTTTTTCGCCGCAATCAGAAATACCTCCGGATCCGGCTTTGATTTGGTGGTATCCAGTCCGCAGCTCACTTTGTCCAGATAAGGCAAAAGCCCCGTTTTTTCCAAAATGACAGGTGCATTTTTGCTGGCGGAACCCACCGCAAGCAAGAGTCCCCTTTCTTTCAGCTCCCGAAGTACCTCCTTTACTCCCGCAAGCACAGCAGAATCATCCATATCCTCCAAAAGCTCCAGATAATAATTGTTTTTTCTCTCCGCCAGTGCAGCCTTCTCCGCTTCCGTATAAATCCTGTCGGATTTCTCCAACACAATTTCCAGCGAAGCCATGCGGCTTACCCCTCGCTGTCTGCGGTTATCCTCCCTGGCAAAGCCTGTAATGCCAAGCTCTCTCGCCAGACGTTTCCATGCCTGATAGTGCATTTCATCCGTTGATACCAGTACACCATCCAAATCAAAAATTATTCCTCTTATCATGTTCTTGCTCCCTCAAAAAATTCGTGTTACACTTAACTTACAATAGGTTTAAGGTTAAACCTCTCTCAAAACCACAGAAAAAGGAGTTTATCATGGTTACCATACGAGATATTGCGCAAGCCACAGGCGTCAGCGCCACAACCGTATCCAATGTAATTCACGGAAAAGACAACCGCGTCTCCGCAGAGACCATCCAGAAGATTAATACTGCCATCAAACAACTGGGCTATGTTCCCAATATGTCCGCCCGCTCTCTGGTGTCCAGCTCTTCCAAGGTAATCGGCTTTGTAAACCACGCAATTTCCCGCCGAACCACCAATTTTATGGAAGATCCTTTCCATTCCGCTATCGTCGGTGAAATTGAAGCCGCTCTGTTTGAAAACGGCTATTACCTGATGCTCCGCACCGTTGAGACTGCCGAAGAGCTTGTTACCTTCCTGCAAAACTGGAATGTGGACGGGCTGTTCATTACCGGAATTTTTAAAGACAAATTCTTTGATTCCGTTGCAGGCTTAAATATTCCCATCGTATTTATTGACAGTTATGTACGCACGCCCCGATTCTGCAATGTGGGACTTGAGGATTTCACCGGAAGCTACAACGCCACCCGCCATTTAATCGAAAAAGGACACCGTCATATCGGCTTTGCCTCTCCCAGCATTAAGGACGGCGGCGTTTTGCAGGAACGTTTCCTGGGCTACAAGGCGGCGCTTGCGGAAGCCTCCATCCCTTTTGACAAAAGCATTGTATTCCAGCAGGGAATGGATATCGCTTCCTGTAAAATTGTCAGTGATGAAATTCTGAAGCATCCTGAGCTTACCGGTCTGGTGGTCACTGCTGACCTTATGGCTGCCGGCATTATGACAGGACTGCGGGTAAACGGTCTGCGCATCCCCGATGATATTTCTGTCGTTGGCTTTGATGATATCAACATCGCCCAGCTTGTCACACCGCCCTTAACCACCATCCGCCAGGATATGAGCCTGAAAGGCAGGCTTGCCGCTGATTTTATGCTGCAGCGGCTAAGCGGTACGCCTCTTGATACAATGGAGGTTACCCTGCCTACAAAGCTGATAGAGCGGGACAGCGTCAAAGCGCTGTAACCGTTCCTTTTGTTCCTTCAATTTTCACTTCATATTCCTGACCCCGATAGAAAATCCGAAACTGCATTCCCTGAATCTCCCGCGGCAGACTGGGTTTACATACCAGTTTGCCGTTTTCCAGCCGGATTCCGCCGAAACCCTCCACAACCGTCATATAAGCCGCGCCCGCTGCCGCGGGATGGGTTCCTCCGATATACACCAATCCTGCCCATTCCTTGCCGCCTCCCTTTAAATCCGCCATTGCAGATTTCAGAAAGAAGGGATAGGCTCTGTCGGGTTCTCCGATTTTGCAGGCAAGCATTGCATACATGCCGGCGCTTAAGGACGAACCGTGCTCCGTTCTCGGCTCATAATACGCCCAGTTGGCGCGAAGCACTTCCTCGTCATATTCCTGACTGAACAGATTCAGCCAGGTAACTACATCCGCCTGCTTGATAATCTGCGTATGGGAAGCCACACCGTAAGCGCCGCCCCAGTACTCCTTCTCATGAAGCAGTCTGCTCCGCACTTCCTCAAGGGTTGCATCCTCCATATCAAAATAGCCGTCGAACTGCTCAATCACATTCCTGTGGGCAGCATCCTCCGAGGGCTTTGGCAGGAAAAGCTTTTCTGCACCGTCCTGAAAGCGGCGAAGCAACTCCTCACCGTCATACTCCGCTGGAAGCTTTCCGTCTGCCATGGCTTTTTTTACCACCTCCGCCGCCTTTTCCAACGTAAATTTCGCCATGCGGTTGGTATAGCCGTTATTGTTAATTCTCTCATGATATTCATCGGGACCGATGACGTCACGAATCTCATAGTAATCCTTTGTCAGACTATGAAGCAGCAGACTGTAATAGAATTTTGCACACTCCACAATGGTCTTTACGCCCTTTGTATCCAGCAGACTCTCATCCCCCGTCCATTCCACATAACGCAGAATACCGTATACCACCGCTGCGGAAATATGTACCTGCTTATCCTTGAAATAGGTTCTCTGGGGGCGTCCCGTAAATACATCCGTCACATTGTAGTCGGTACAGGCATCATAGCCGCCTTCCTGACTTTCCCACGCATAAAAAGCGCCTTCATATCCGTAGTGAGCTGCTTTCTGTAAGGCTCCCTCCAAGGTATCAATACGGTACTTCATCAGGATTCTCGCCGTAGCAGGGTCTGTCATCAGGAAAAAATCCAGCATGAACATTTCCGTATCCCAGAATACCGCACCCTTGTAGGTCTGCCCCGATAAGCCCCTCGCCGGGATAGAAAGGCTTTCCGTATGTCTCGGCGCAATGGAATGCAGATGATACAGGGAATAATTCACTGCCTGCATGGCATTGCTGTCCCCCTTGATAATGACCTCAGAGTGCTTCCACAGCTCATCCCAGCATTTCTTGTGGGCGCGCAGAGAGCTGTCGTAACCATTTTCTTTCTTGATACGCACAAGCTCCAGCGCTTCCTTTGCCGGATTATCGCAGTCCTTGCCGGTATAAACACCCACCCACTTATCGGTGGTATACTGTTCCCCCGGCTTGGTGATAAAGAAAATACGGTGCAGTATCTTATTGCCCTTCACCACCTGCTTCATTTCCACAGGATAGGAAGCAAAAACCGTTTCCGCCACTGCAACGGGGATTTTCTGTTCCTGTGTCCGTGCCGTCACTAAAAGCTCTTCCTCCTGCCCTCCCATGGAAACCTCTTCCAGATGAGGACCGTTCAAATCCCATACGTCACAGTCGATTCCCGTCACCAGCTCCACATCTGCGTGAAAATCTGCCGTAACGCGGAAACGGATACCAATCAGATTCACCTTTGCCATACTGGCAAAACGCTCCGTTGTCAGCGTCACATTTCCTCTGGCAGTATGCCATGTGGTATGCCTGCGGAAAATACCGTAGCGGTAATCCAGCTCTATACCGTGGGAAACAGGCTGCTTCTCCGGCAGCTTATAAATCTCTGCGTCCACTCTCAGATAGGAAAAGCAACCGTTTGGCAGATTAATGGGCTCTCTCCAGCCGCCCGCCCGGTCATATATGCCTGCCAGATTAACGGCGGGAAGCTTATCCGCCTCATACTCCTCCAAGGTTCCCCGGATACCCATATAGCCGTTGCCTATCAAATACCGGTTTCCCAGGGAGGGGGCATTCTGTTCCTCATATCCTTCTTCTCTGATTGTCCAATTCAGCAAATCTCCAGCCTCCTTCTCCTACGCAGGAATAGCAAACGCCTGCTCCTGTCCGTTGATAGTCACTTCTTTTTTATAAATACAAAGCTTTATTTCACTTCCGCCCATGGTCTTTAACAGTACCTTGTCCTCCGCTACTTCCACACAGATAACCTCCGTACCGTATACAATGCGGAATTTGTAGCCCTCCCACTGTGCGGGAATACTCGGTGCAAGAGAAAGAAGCTCTGCATCGGAGCGTAAGCCCCCGAAACCATACACAATATTCATCCATGCCGCCGCAATGGAGGTTGTATGTAAGCCCTCGCCGCTGTTGCGGTTGTAGTTGTCCAAATCCATTCTTGTGGCGAACTTAAAGAAGTCAAACGCTTCCTCTGGCTTGTTTAACTGTGCCGCCAGAATGGAATGTACGGAAGGCGACAGCGAGCTTTCATGAATACAGCGCGGCTCATAAAAGTCATAATTCTTCCGGATCACATCCTCCGAAAATGCGGAATTGAATAACAGCAAAAACATCAGCACATCGGGCTGCTTAATCATATCATTGCGGTAAATTCTGTCATAGGACCAGTGATGATACAGGGGGAAGTCCGTGGTGGGAATGGCATCCACATCCACATGGGGAAGGTCAAAATATCCCTCGTGCTGTTCAAACAACTGTCTCTTTTCATCGAAAGGAATGTACATGGCATCCGCTTTTTCCTGCCAGTCCTTCCCCTCTGCCTCGCTGTAACCCACCTTTTCCGCAACCCGGTCAAAGCTTTCCGGCTTCTCTGCCTTCATGCGCTCCATAACTTCCAGCGTATAACGGAAGGTAAACCGTCCCATGTAGTTGGTATAACAGTTCTGATTTACCATCATCTGAAACTCATCCGGTCCCATAACGCAATAATAGCCGTAACGGGTATGGTCCGCATTATAATCGCCTCTGGTCGCCAGCATACGGCAAATCTCAATCAAAATTTCCAGACCATATTCCTCCGTAAAGGAGGTATCCTTTGTCAGCTTTTCATAAAGCCAGATTCCGTATGCCACCGCAGTAGACGCCTGCAGCTGTAAGCTGGCGTGCTGCCAGAGGCTGCAGCACTCGCGCCCGCTGATGGTTGCGATAGGATAAAATGCACCCTTGCAGTCCAGCGCCTCCGCTCTCTTTCTCGCCTCATCCAGCGTTGCATAGCGGAAATAAAGCAGATTTTTTGCCGCCTGCTTATCGTGGAACAGGAAGAAGGGCAGACAGTATGCTTCCGTATCCCAGAAAGCATTTCCGTTGTATGCCTCTCCGGTTAATCCCTTTGCCCCGATATTGGTGCCCTGTATCGCGCCGTGATAAGTCTGGAACATCTGGAAAATACAGAAGCGGATACCCTGCTGATTCTCCTCGTCGCCAATAATCTCAATATCCGATTTCTCCCAGGTCTGCTGCCACCATGCGCTGTTTTCCGCAAGCAGTCCGTCAAAGCTCATCTGCTCCAGTCTGCCCTGAGGGTCTTTCACCGTATTCTCTTTCCGCGCCAGCGGTGTGATATGAATCACATTTTTTTCTAACGTAAGGCTTTCGCCCGCTGCCAGCATGCAGGTATATTCCACTGCCGCCAGCTTTTCTTCTGTTATCGTCTTTGCAGTTCCTTTCTCCACAAGACTTCCGTCCAGTCTGCAAAAGCTTTCCACTTCCATATTCGTGACCTTGGTGCATCCCCTGATGGAGCAACAGTTTCCCTCCGCCTTCTGCTCCGTGCAGTTCCAAAGCTCCATTTTGTCGCCGCCGTGGGTCGTATTAAAATCCAATCCCGCGCGGACACAAAGCTCACCCTGATAATTCCGGGAAGTAAACTTCAGTCTCTGCGCCGCCTCCTCGTTATGTACCATGGAAATCAGGCGCTCCATTTTTACTTCGATATCGCCTGCCGCCGTTTTCCAGACAAAGCTCCTTGTCAGAAGTCCGTTTCTCAAATCCAGCACCCGCTCAAAGTCAGCAAAGCGGGAAACTGCCAAATCCAGGCTTTCTTCTCCGGCGCTCACACGTACATAAAGCCAGTCGAGACTGTTTACCATGAACTCCGTCTCCTGCACAATGCCCTTATAGCCCTGTGAGGCTGCTTTCTGACGCTCATAAACACCATTGAAGTAGCTTCCCAAAAGACGCTCACCGCTAAAACCCTCTTCAAAGTATCCCCTGACGCCCATATATTCATTTCCCAGAGAGAATACCGATTCCGCTGTCAGTCCGTATTCCGGCTTGAAGCCCTCTTCCACAATCCTCCATGGGTCTGCCTTAAAATAATTATCCGCTACCTTCGCCATGATTCTATATACCTTTCATCGTGAATATACTTATACTTTTTCAGAGAATTGTTATGCAATTCTCTTGATTGCTATGCAATTCTCTCAGAATAAATTCAATGCCCGGGAAGAATCGCCAGGGATTCTTCCGGGTGAGACATAGCAATTCTTAGACTGCGTATTTTGCAGTCTTAGAATTGCTTCTCACCCTCTTACCCTTTGACCGCCCCTGATGCAGCGCCGTCCGTAATCTGCTTCTGGAAAATGATAAAAATAATCGTAGGAGGTATGATTGCAAAGAAGGAAGCTCTCAGTACGCTCACCGCATCCGTCGGGGTGTCCTTAAAGGAGAACAGTTTCACCATTACTGTCTCCATCGTGGTGTTGTCAGGCCATTTTGCCTGTTGCAGTACCAGATACGGAAGCAGGAAGTCGGACCATGCCGCCGTTACTGCAAAAATTGCTACCACCATAATAATAGGCTTGGATAAGGGCAGCATAATGCTCACAAACATTCTCCACACCCCGCAGCCGTCCAGCTTGGCAGCCTCTGTCAGTTCCTTTGGAATTTCCTCAAAAAACTGCTTGAACAGCATTACATAGAATGCGTTGGCGCCATAAACAAACCACAGCGGAATGAAACTTTTGCTCAAACCCAGATTGTTGATGTTTCTGAATAAAGGCACAATACTGATAATGCTGGGAATCAACAGACTCCACATTACCAGTCCCAATGCAATCTTGTGTCCCTTCGGTTTTAACACACCGAGACCGTAAGCCAGCAGCCCGTTGAAAACAACGGCGCAAATCATAGCGCCCGCCACATGAATTAAGGAGTTCTTGTAATAGGTAGTAAATTTAAACGCATTCCAGGTTTCTGCCATGCGGCTCCACTCAAAGGCTTCCGGAAGGATACTCACCTCTCTGGTAAACTCCTTGATATCCTTAAAGCTTGCCAGAAAGACCCAGACTGCCGGAAACAGGCAGATACAAACCATGAGAATACAAATCAGCATAATAATGACTGCAATTACTTTGGTCTTCGGAGAACGGATATCATAACCACGGATAACGCCGTCCTTTTTATCTTTATATTTCTCAAAAAACATATATCCTTCTCCTTTCTATTCGTCGTTTCTCTTTGCAGTAGCCTTCATATAGATGCCGCTTAAGACAATCAGAATCAGACTGACGATAACGGACAATGCAGAAGCCTTCGCCACGTTATAATCTCTGTAGCCGTAACGGTACATCAGCATCATCAGGGAGATACTTGCATTGTTCGGTCCGCCGTTCTTGAAAATCATTGGCTCGTACAGAATCTGGAACACGGAAATAATCTGCATAATTAACATGGTCTTTGCAATTCCCGTGATACTTGGAATCGTAATATGTCGGATTCTCTGCATAATGCTTGCACCGTCAATGGTAGCCGCCTCATACAAATCGGGACTGATGCCGCTGATATTCGCCATATAAATCAGTGCGGTAGATCCTGCGCTTTTCCATGTCAATGTAATGATAATCAAGGGAATCGTCCATTTTGGATTGTTCAGCCAGACCTGTGGTTCTATACCGAACCATCCTAGAATAATATTCAATACGCCTGTCTCGCCGGGCAGGAAGAAATAACTCCAAATCCAGATAGTTGCCAGAGAAGGCATAATATTGGGGAAATAGACGCCTACACGGAATAAGCTTTTGCCTCTGACAGTTTCCGAAATCAGAATCCCCATAATAATCGGTACCAGAAAACCGATTATCAAAGACCAGAAGGTATAAGCAAAGGTATTCTTAAATGCCGCCATAAAATCCACATCGTTTACGACTGCTATGTAATTTTTTAATCCTGCAAAACCGGTGACCTCATACATTTTGGTCGTGCAGAAAGATAATCTGATGTTTTCAATCAATGGTTCCCATACAAAAAAAGCAAACAATATCAGGGTCGGCAGCATCACAAGCCAGCCCATTAAATCTCTCTTTCTGAATTTTTCTTTTTTTACTTTTGCTGCTTTCACGGTCACACACCTCCCATTTCCTATCAAGTTAATACCTTTTGTTTCCTTTTTTTCTATCGGAACAACCCTATTCATGAAGCATACCGGAAACCCTGAAGGACCTCCGGTATGCCCATGTTGTTATTATTTTATAGAAGGATTTCTTATAATCTTATTATTCAGCAGGATACTTGTCATCCAGAATCGCCTGATAATTGTCATTTGCCTGCTGCATTAATGCTGCTACATCAGCGTTTTCATTAATAATAACTTCCTGCAGAACCTTGGTCAGCTCTGCGTACATATCCTGTGTCTCACCGGGCTCCTCAAGTCGCAGATTGCCATCAGATGCAGTAGCCTCAAAATAAGACTCGAACATCTTAGGATCAACGTTACCATACTCTTCTACAACTGCTGCCTCAGCATCCAGCACATCCTGCGCTATCCAGCAAGGGAATCTCTGAAGAACAGGAACGCCCTGGGCAACTTTATTCTCAGCATCCGCCTTCATACCTGCAACTGCTGCCTCGGTTGCAACGGGAGCTTTACCCATAATTTCAAGATAATCCAAGGCTGCATTAATCTCTGCAGAAGTTGCGTCTTTAGAGAAGAAATACGGAGTACCGCCATACAGAGAATACTGTCCGCCGGGTCCTTCAGGAATAGGACACATAGCAAATTTGTCTAACGCAAGACCGTTAACCTGAGTAGGCTGCTGTACTGCATCGTTTGCGCCAATATACATTGCTGCACCGCCGGTACCCAACTGGGTAAAGCCGCTACCCCAGTCTTCATTCAGAGGGTCAGCAGTCAATACATCATACTCCCATTTCAGGGATTTTACATATTCCATAGCTGCAATTGCTTCGTCACTTGCTAAATTGGCAGTGAAGGTTCCGTCTGCATTCTCAGTACACAGGGTTGCGCCGAAGCACCATGCAATATTGGAGAAGTGCCAGCCGCCGGAATTATCCTTAGCCAGTAAGCACAGACCTGCGAAACCTGTTTTTTCTTTGATTGTCTTTGCAGTTTCAGCCAATTCATCCCATGTCTTAGGATAGAGAGGGTAACCGTCTTCATCAACAAGTCCTGCTTCCTCAAACAGCTCCACATTGAGCATCAGACCAAGCGCATAACCGTCACGGGGAATGCCGTATACTCTGCCATTGTCGTCAGAAAGCAGCTCTCTGATGGAAGGGTTCATAGCATCCAGCCATCCGCGTGCTTCCAATTCATCGGTAATGTCTGCAATCGCACCCTGAGAAATCAGCTTCTGAGGCTCGGTAAACCAGGATTCAAAGATGGTAGGGCAGTTGCCGGATTCTACCATCGGCATAAAGGTATCGGTTGAATATTTGTAATATGCAGGTACACAGGTTACATTGGGATGAAGCTCCGCCATAGTAGCTACATAGCCCTCGTGTACTGCGATATCCTCAGTCAGAGTATCCTCAGGCCAGATACCAAGTGTAATGGTAACAGCCTCTTCCGTGCTGTCAGCTTCTTCGGTAGATTCATCTGTCTCTACGCTGGATTCAGCAGATGCTTCGCTGGAAGTGTCATTTGCAGAAGAACTGCTGTTGCTTGTCGTCTCGTCTCCGCACCCTGTCAGCATTGCCGCTGCCATCACTGTGCAAAGAAGCAGACTGATGAGTTTCTTTTTCATAGTAACTCTCCCTTCTTAATTTATATACTTTGAGTTGAACGTTAAACTTCTTATGTAAACAAAATTCTCTACATTAACTGACAATAGTCTCTCTTGTTTCAGAATATGCAGGCGTTTGGGGATTTATACCATTTTATATTCCAATTGTCCTGTATTGCTTTGAAGTTTAACGTTAAACTAATATTAACATACTCTGATTTCATTGTCAATAGTACCAAAACTTACATATTAGACAAACTTTTTACTTGAAAAAGCCGATGCTTTCGTATTAGCGTTGTGTAGTTTGCACAATTTGTTTACGTTTGACAAAACGGCAACATTATCTTAAATCCCTATTCTCATTACGCAATACTATATTTTTCTCAACAAATCCCATATCGTCATCTCATGTCCCCGTACTTTTGAAATTCTTCGATATTCATGTAAAGCTTTCTCTAAAACTCGCACATCTGAAAAATATCCTTTAACAAACTCATAACTTTTAACGTCTTTATGCTTTAAGTTTGACTTACAATAGCTGCTAGGCTTTAATCTCGGATTTTTTCTCGCTTCCTTTTCATAATCTTTATACTTGCCTTCATTGCAAATAATAAGTTTTTCAATTTCCGGGGCTGTTATTACATTTTTAACATCTACTTTATGTTTGTATGCCTTACTTAAATTAAATTTTTCACTTCGAGAATCATGAATCCAATAAATAGTAATTTTCTCCATATATGCTTTCCTTAAATATCTTTCTTCAAACTCTTTACCACTTCTGCATCTTAGCACTTCCTCTTCAATTAAATCTTCCCGCTTGAAAACCAGTTTGTGATTATCAAGCAGCAAATCTAATATTGCCCTTTCAGCTCCGCCTTCACAAATACATGCTATATATTTTCCCATACCCAAGCCCTCCATTACTCTACATTAATTAGGACTTTTTTCAACGCTATATAAGCTTCATATGCAGGCACGGTCCCCCCTAGATAATCACTATCATAAACTTCACTCTTTTTAATATCATTTCTCTTTAAAATATTTGCCAGATTTTCTGCACTGATTCCCTCTTTATTTCTAACTACATAAATACCATCATTTCTGTCAAATTCATCCAGCAACTCTGAATAATGGGTTGAAAATATAAGCGTTGCACCATTTTTATTTACTTTTTCATCCATAAAGAAGCGAATCAACGTAGCTACAATTTCTCTGTTAAAATGATTCTCTATTTCATCAATTATTAAATATCCTCCCTCAATAAATGCAAATGTCGCGCTCATAAATACACCCAGTCCTTTTATTGTTCCTGAGGAAAGATAATTTTCCAGAACTCTCGGATTATTTATAACCACTTCCTCTTTTCCGTAAAATTTTAATCGAATATTTACTTTTTTCTCTTTTAGACTACACAAAAGATATTCTATACTTGGATCTAAAAAAGTTAAGAGTTCTTTCGGAAATCGTCCCAAAACATTCAAAATATTATGATCCGTCCATTCCAACATATCGTAAACAAAAAGACTCGTATTATGTTTTTTATTTTCTGCAACAATAATACTAACATCATCCATTAAATATTGCTCATTTTGATTCCTTTTTTCTCTTAAATCAGAATCACTGAAAGCAAATATACTTTTCTTTGTCTTTATTTTACTAATTTCTTTTGACCATATTTTCTCATCCCGAATAACTAATTTCTCGCTTCCATCTATAACGTTCACTTCTTTTGCTATAAATGTCTCCAGCTTATTTGCACAATTTTCACTAAAAAAATATGATGTAATAATGACTTGTTGATTAACATCTAAATCATTAAAAATTTCTTTCGATTTGATATTATTTATAGACTCATTATTCAGCATTTTCATAGCAAAAGAAATCGCTTTCAATATCGTTGTTTTTCCAGAGGCATTAATACCAACAAACGAGAGCGCTTTATTTACATATATATTTGAAAACACATTGTAAAGTTTCTCCTTATCATCATCATTCACTCTTTGTTGTGCCACAAAATCTATATCTAATAATTCCTTAAAATGTGGCAACCCTTTTATAGTCAATTTTAAAAGTTTCATAGTCCCTCCGTTTTTAATTACATATTTAACGTTTTTATTTTCTTATTATACCCGTTTTTAAATATATTTTCAATAATTATTTACATATTATCTGTTTATATATTTCAATATAAGATTTCTCATAAATTAAACAGACATCCACCTGGTATATTGCGCTCAATCGAGTTCACACCACCGTACATGCCGTTCGGCATACGGCGGTTCAACATAACTTCAAAGCGTGACGCTCATTGTAATAGTCAAGACAGCTTATAACCCCTGCTTTCAGATACTTGCGGATTAGGGATTCTGTATTGCCATCGTTGATAATCTTGTGAACCAGGCTCATCAACTTGTCCTGCGGTACATTGTCAAAGAATTTCTCCAAGTCGATATCTACTATCCATTCATAACCATCGTTTAAATATACGAGCAGCTGCCTGGTTGCCATTTCACAGCTCCTGTTCGGTCTAAAGCCATAGCTCCATTCTGAAAACAATGGCTCACACATGGGGCTTATCACCTGCACCATACCTTGCTGAATTACCCGGTCCATTACAGTCGGAATTCCCAGCTTTCTCACTCCACCATCCGGTTTGGGAATTTCCACCCTCCTGACCGGCTGTGGTTTGTACTCCCTGCGCCTGATTTGATTCCTGATACTCTCCCAGTTCTCTTTGATATAATCGCCGAGTTCTTCAATCGTTATCTCATCTACTCCTCCTGCACCTTTGTTGGCGCAGACTCTTTTGTATGCGGCGTTCATGTTATCTTTGGACAGTATCTTTTCCAACAGTTCTGACATTGCCTTGTGTGCTTTCTCCTTTCCGTTTCCATGGATTCGCCCTAAGTTGTACAGTACCTGCTCATTTACGTTTTGCCCTTCCTGCTGTCGGGTATTCCATGGAGCATACATTTGATTACACAGTTACATTGTTCAGCCCTTCAGCAACACCCATTTCAGGACTTTGCCTACTATGGCTTCTGCTGACTTCTCACAGTTCGTTGTTACTACGGTACATCTCCGCCTGTGAGACCTCACGGGATAAGCCTGCCAGTCTTTCCTCGTCTACCTGCCTGATTTACGCACATGGGTTACGGTTGCCTTTTGGACTTCGTTGTCTGCGGTCAGCTTATCCGCCATGTACGCCTTATATCAGGTTTCTGTCCGTCAGGCTACGATTTCGCTATCCCTTCTTCTCGCCTGTACCTCGCGATACAAACCTTGGGAGTCGCTATGGGGTTCGTCGGCAACTACGCCCCTTGTGGACTTTCACCACAGACTAACGGCATGCCCGTCATACGGCAAACGCCCCTGACCTTCCTTCACAAAAGGTCAGGGGCATCGTCTTACTTCTCCTGCAAGTCTTCTTCTTTAATTTTAATATGAACATCATCCAACTGTTTTTGTTCCACTGCGGCAGGTGCATTCATCATAACATCCATTGCATTCTTATTCATCGGGAAGGGAATAATTTCCTTGATGCTCTCTTCTCCGGTAATCAGCATAATCATGCGGTCTACACCGGGAGCAATTCCTGCATGGGGCGGCGCTCCATAGCAGAAAGCATTGTACATTGCCGGGAATTTTGCCTTAACATCCTCTTCTCCCAATCCAATCAGTTCAAACGCCTTAACCATAATCTCCGGGTCGTGGTTTCTCACTGCACCGGAGGACAACTCCACGCCATTGCATACAAGGTCATACTGATATGCCAGAATATCAAGAGGGTCCTGATTATTCAGGGCATCCATACCGCCCTGCGGCATTGAAAACGGATTATGGCAAAATTCCAGCTCGCCGGATTCTTCACCAATCTCATACATCGGGAAATCTACAATCCAACAGAATTCATAGCAGTCCTTTTTCATATGGGCTTCGCAGTTTGCACCCAGCATATTGCGGAGAACGCCTGCTGTCTTCTGCGCCTTACCCTTCTTACCGGCAGTCAGACCCACAAAATCGCCCGGCTTTAAACCAAGGGTCTCAACAACTCTGTCCTTCCTCTCTGTCAGGAATTTGCTGATACCGCCGACAAGCTCTCCGTTCTCATCCAGCTTAAACCAATATACCTTACTGCCGGACTGTACTTCCACATCGTTACAAATTTTATCAATGATCTTACGCGTGGCTGTAAACTTATCCACCACGATTGCTTTTACCACATTGCCTTTAAACGGCTCAAAGCCGCAGTCCGCCAGACAGTCAGTGGCATCCTGAACGGTTAAATCAATACGCAAATCCGGCTTATCGGATCCGTATCTTTCCATTGCCTCCTGATAAGGAATCCGTGTAAAGGGCGCCTTGGACGCTGCTTTGTACACACCGTATTTCTCAAATACTGCCGGAAGCACTTCTTCTATAATTGAGAAAACATCCTCCTGGGATGCAAATGCCATCTCCATATCAAGCTGGTAGAATTCCCCCGGCGAACGATCCGCACGCGCATCCTCATCCCGGAAGCAGGGGGCTATCTGAAAGTAACGGTCAAAACCGGACGCCATCAGAATCTGCTTAAACTGCTGCGGAGCCTGGGGCAGCGCATAGAACTTCCCCGGATGAACTCTGGACGGAACGAGATAGTCTCTTGCCCCCTCCGGGGAGGAACAGGTCAGGATAGGCGTTGTAATCTCCAGAAATCCAAGATCCGTCATCCGCTGTCTCAGCTCGGCAACAATCCTGCTTCTTAAGACAATCTTGTTTTTAACCTGCGGATTTCTAAGATCCAGATAGCGATATTTTAACCGGATATTCTCATCCGCTTCCGTAGAACGGTTAATCTCAAACGGCAGAGCATTATATCTGCATCTGCCCAACACGACTATTTTTTCCGGAACCACTTCAACGTCGCCGGTGGGGAGATTTGTATTTTTATTGGAACGTTCTCTGACGATTCCTTCCACGCTCAGAGTAGACTCATTATTAACGCCGTCCAACATCTGCATGATTTCTTCTGTTTCAATGACAATCTGGGTCGTACCATAAAAATCCCTCAGAATTAAAAATCCAAGATTTTTCGATACTTTTCTGAGATTCTCATACCATCCCACCAATGTAACTTTTTCTCCGATATTCTCACTGCGCAGTTCATCGCAGGTATATGTTCTTGCTTGCATCATATTGCTTGTTTCCTTTCCTAATATCAGCTGAGTTATTATACCACAACCATTTACGTGGAATCAAGTAATTATACTTGCATATTCCAATCAGCAATAATATAATAAAGTTGTTTAATATGATGTTTTATGAATATATTAATGCGTGGACTTCATTCCAATTGTACTACACCGCATTAATCCTATTGTAATTTAAGGAGGATAAGAGTGAAAAATATGAACGAACAAAGGAGAAGGAAGCATTGGATTGCAGTCGCTATTTGCCTTGCTTATATTGTACTGATGTACGCGACTCTGCCAACATCACCAACACCTTCAAAAAAAACATCTAAAATTGAGCAAAGCGCTTCGCCAGAACAATCCTCTCCGGAATCATTTGTTTTGAATCAACACACAGAAACAGAGCAGACGGCAGCCTCAGATGCTTCCGCAATAGAAATTGATATGGATAACATCCATGTCAATGGGCTTGCCGCCGCAATGGATATGGGCAGAAAGTATCCCGTCCCCGCCGAATGCGTGTATGCTGTTTGGGAAGAAGCAGACATTATTTCCTATTACGGAAATAATCTGGTTCCTCCTTATCTTCCTGCGGGTTTAACAGCATCCCCTCGTAATGCTGTACAGAACGTCGTATTATCTATGGCGGGAGATGTATGGGAAGATACGGTGCGACTGGATTTCTATCAAGATTATCATGCAGACGGAAGCGCCAAGTCTGCCGATAATTTATATATTCCGAAAGGTTTTTATCTCAACGCTTCCAAGATTGGACTGTTGTATGATTTTTCCTGTATCAATTCCGGAAATGCCGTCTCCATATCCTATTTAAACGAAACCACAGTTTCCATCGGGGGCGCAATGTTGGAGCATGGACCTTACGACCCAGATACGCATGAGCCATCGGGACACTATGAACAATATGTGGCTCAATTTACATTAAACGGAATTGATTATGAAATCGTGACATCGCGGCTGGAATTGGAAGAAGCAGTCCGCATTGTTGCCTCTATTATTTATAACGAAAGCAATATTAATATTAACAATTCATAACAGAACTTCTCTTGCTGGGGATCCTTATTATATACTTTTACTTTAATTCATATGGAATGAAACTGTACAATATTTGCTTCAATTGATCATATCCCTGTTCAGAAGAAATTGTATAATATATTTTATTATATCTTATTGCAAACATTTTGAATATAAAATTATTTTATATATTAATCATATTGTCTTTGTGGTTTTGACCATTTTTGTCTTCTTTTACACTCTCTTGTACTCTTTCCCTCCTGCCCTTGTTTTTTAAAAAAAGCATTGTTAAACTAAAAAACAGAGGAAGCAATGACATAGTTTACAATGTCTCTCTTATATAAACTTATAAAAGCGTACTCAACAAGGGAAAGGTAAGGTATTAAAATGAAAATCATTGCAACAGACAGCTATTATCAGATGAGCCGTATGGCAGCGAATCTGATATCTGCGCAGGTTATTATGAAACCCAACTGCGTGCTGGGACTCGCTACGGGTTCCACCCCCATCGGTACCTATGAACAGCTTATTCGCTGGTATGAGAAAGGGGACCTCGATTTCTCTCAGGTTACCACTATCAATTTGGATGAATATAAGGGGCTTGCACCGGATAACGACCAGAGCTACCGTTATTTTATGAATACGCATTTTTTTGACTCCATTAACATAAGGAAAGAATGTACTCATGTTCCGGACGGACTGGAGACTGATTCCGTAAAGGCATGTCATGATTACAACAAAATTATCACGGACTGCGGCGGTATTGATTTGCAGTTATTGGGACTGGGCTTAAACGGACACATCGGCTTTAATGAGCCGGGTGCAGCTTTTGAGAAGGAAACTCACTGTGTTGACCTTTCCGAAAGCACTATCCGCGCAAACTCCCGCTTCTTCGCCTCCATGGATATGGTTCCCAGGCAGGCATACACAATGGGTATCAAGACCATTATGCAGGCTAAGAAAATTGTTGTTATTGTAAACGGCAAGGAAAAAGCTCAGATTGTAAAGGATGCTTTCTTTGGTCCCATCACGCCCAAGGTGCCTGCTTCCGTATTGCAGCTCCACAATGATGTAACTTTAGTAGGTGACAAGGATGCCTTATCCTTAATTACAGAATATATTGATTAGGGAAAGGAGACGCCATGATTATAAAAAACGGTCTTGTTTTTTCGGAAAACAACACCTTTGAGCCGCTTACGATTACGACGAAGAAAGACCTGATTTGTCAGGTATCGGGAGGTTCTGCAAACGCTGACGCCGCAGATGAAATATTTGACGCCGCGGACTGTTATGTGATTCCCGGTTTGACAGATATTCATTTTCACGGCTGTGACGGGCATGATTTCTGCGACGGAACAACAGAGGCATTTGACGCCATCGGCGCATTTGAATTAAAGCAGGGCGTTACCACTATCTGCCCCGCAACGATGACCCTTTCGGAGGAAATGCTTTCCGGTATCTGCAAAAACGCTGCCGCTTACCACAAAGCGCAGGAAAACGGCGAAGGCAGAAGGGATGTTTCAGATTTAATCGGCATCCATATGGAAGGACCTTTTATCAACGCCCACAAGAAGGGTGCGCAGAACGAATCCTATGTGCAGGAGCCTTCCGCCCAAAAACTCCGCAGATGGCAACAGGATGCGGAAGGGTTAGTTCGTCTGGTGTCCCTTGCGCCGGAGGTTCCCGGTGCGCTCTCCTGTATTGAGGAGTGCCGCGATGAGTTCCGGTTTTCCATCGCCCATACCGAATCTGATTATGATACTGCAATGAGTGCATTTGCGGCAGGCGCCGACCATGTTACTCATCTGTACAATGCAATGCCGCCATTTACCCACAGAGCCCCCGGCGTTATCGGCGCAGCATCCGATACCCCTAAAACTTTTGTGGAATTAATCTGTGACGGCGTTCATATTGCACCCAGTGTGGTGCGCGCTACCTTCCGTCTCTTTGGTGATGATCGTGTGATTCTCATCAGCGACAGCATGGAAGCCACAGGCAAACCGGACGGGATTTACTCGCTGGGCGGTCTGGAGGTACACGTAAAAGGAAACCATGCAACTCTGGCAGACGGTACGCTTGCTGGCAGCGCAACTCCTTTATATCAATGTATGCTCACCGCTGTTTCCATGGGAATTCCGCTGGAAAGCGCAGTGAAAGCCTCCACTATCAATCCCTGCCGCTCTATCGGTATGGATTCTCTGTACGGCAGCATCAGGGAAGGAAAAAAAGCTCATTTTCTTGTACTGAATCAAAAGGATTTATCCATAAGGGCTATTATAAAAGGACAGCAGTGCTTTTAGCACTCTGTCCTATTTCAAACTGTTTCTGTACTCATTCGCCGAAACTCCCGTCTGTCTCTTAAATACTCTGGAAAAATGAGCCATATCAAGAAATCCAACCATATCCGCAATATCTCCGATTCGCAGGGAGGGATCCCGCAAAAGTTCCTTGGCTTTCTCAATTCGGATATTGTTCAGAATATCCGAAAAGCTCTGTGCCTTATAGCGGTTCAAAAGCTTGCTTAAATGCCACTGACTGACATATACCTGATCCGCCACATCCTGAAGCTTTAACTTCTCCCGATAATGTTCTTCCATATATTTCAACGCATTATTTACCAAAAAGCTGCTCGCCTCTGTCTCCTCAATCTCCGCCCCGGGCGCTTCCTCTTCGACTGTATCCGGTTCCGTTCCCTCATCGCATGTCCCGGCTTCGCTGATGGAGTCATAGTAACCCTTTGCCTGCAGATTCTTTACCATAACCTCCACTGCTTCCTGTAATTCGTCCATCTTGGACGGTTTCACAAGGAATCTGGTTACTCCTAACTGAATTGCTTTTCTCGCATACTCAAAATCCTGAAAACCTGTCAGAATTGTAATCTCCATATCGGGATGCTGGGATTTTGCGGCGGCAATCATGGACAGTCCATCCATATTCGGCATTCTGATATCCGAAAAAACAATATCCGGCTTCATCTCCTCAAGCAGCTCCAGTCCTTCCTGTCCGCTGCATCCGGTGCCTACAACTTCACAATGATACTTTTCCCATTTAATACTTCTTGTCAATCCTTCTACAATTAGAGGTTCATCATCTATAATTACTACTTTATACATATCTTTGTCCCCCTGAATATAGACTTATCATACCACTTTTCACGATTGTTTGCAAATCCCGTATCTGCTGATACCGGAATATCATTGCTCTGCCTGATATCTTTCCAGTCCTTCCCGGACTGCATCCTCGGCAGATATCCGCCCTGTGACAATTTTAGGCATATCATCAAATGCGGATTCCCTGCACTCCCCCTGAAAAATATCCTGCACCGCTCCCGTGAGTGAGGTGCAGCGGGACAACATATCTATCGCAGTCACTTGCAGGGAATTGTAATTTTCCGTCTCTATCGCCGTCATATTTTTCAGTGCATGTGTGGTATGCTGCACAAAGGACGGCACCACGTCATCGGAGGTCATATATGATACAAAGGAAATCGCAGCAGCTCTGGTATCCGGGTCCTCCCATGCACTTCTGGTAATATAATACCCCATGGACATCCCGCCAATCATATCCGTCGCTTTTCTGGTATCCGTTCCCGGTACATAGGTTACACTGAACTGATTCAGCTGCTCTTCATCCAGCGTCGCGGGATTGAGGGGGTCTGTCTGGCAGTTCTGTACAATACTGCCTACTCTCCAGGAGCCGTCAATCAGAAATGCCGCCTCACCATTCAGAAACATACTAAAGGTCTCATCATCGGTAGCTGTATCGGTATTATATGGGAAATATCCCGCCTCATACAAAAATTTGATGTCTTCCATGGCTGCTACCCAGCTTTGACCAATTTGGTCCTCCACAGAACCGGGAATGGTTCCGTGCGTTTCCGGCGTCGTATGATTGAAAATGGCATATTCCCACCAATAATGGGGAATGTTCCCCAGTGCAGCGGCAATCGGTATATATCCCGCATTTTTTATTTGTTCACAGTCTGCAAGAAACTGCTCCCACCTGTAATCATCGTCCGGCATCTCCACACCTGCTGCTTCCAGAACCGTAGTATTAACAAACATAGCTTCCCAATAACCGTTCACCGGAATGGCATAAATTTTCCCGTCCACCATGGATGTGGGAATCCGTTCCACATCCAGATTAGAAGCAAAATCAGGATATACCTCCCAAATCTCATCCAGAGACACCACCATGTCCGCTTCTATAAAGCTGTTTGCATCCGCACCGATGAAGAAAAAAAGCACGTCAGGCTCGGAGCCTGTTGCAAAATCATTGACAACTCTCGTTTTGAACGTTTCATCCGTGAGCGAAGACCTGTCAATAATGGTATTCCCCGTCTCGTTCTGCCAAACATGGCAGAATTTTCTGTAATTCTCGGAGTTACCGTCATTTCCGGCAAAAGTAGTCACAACCTCGAGCGCCACCGGCTTCGCCGCAGACTTATCTGTCGCCTGCGTGGCAGTATCTCCCTCCTTCATCGTTACTGTTTCACCGTTTTTTCCGCACCCGGCTATAACAAATACAACTGCACTTATCAGCGCCACCAATTTCCTTTTCATATTTCTCATCTTCTCCCTGCACAGCGGAACCTGCATCATATCTCACTCCGGCTTTCGTGCATCATTTTTACCACAATTCTGCTTACCGTGTGCTGATGCTCATCGCTTTCAATTGTGAGACCGCAGTCATCTCCGTATATAATCTTAATTCTTCTGTTTACATTTCTGATTCCCAGACTGACATGATGCTCATTTTCATCCTTGTCGTCGCCGTTTAACAGAAAATCTATCCGCTCTCTGTCCTTCGTGCTTAACTCTCCGTCATTTTTAACCTCTATAATAATTCTGTCCCAGTCCGCACTGATGCGAAGCGCTACCATTCCCTTTCTGTTCTCTTCCACGCCATGCTCCACGGCATTTTCCACAATGGGTTGGATAATCAGAATCGGTACTTCCATCTCCAGCAGGCTTTCATCAATGTCACGGTAAACCTGAAATCTGTCGCCAAAACGTTTAGAAATAATATACAGATAGGCGTCCACATAGGAAAGCTCCTCGGAAAGCGTGACAAAACGCTTCTGCTTTCTGTTCATGGTAGCCCGCAGCATTGTTCCAAGCGCCTCTATCATGCCGCTTACATTATCACTGCCGCTCATTCGTGCCTCCCAATTGATAATTTCCAGCGTGTTATTCAGAAAATGAGGGTTTATCTGAGATTGCAGAGCCATAATATTAGCATCCTTCAATGCCAGCTCCTCCTGATAAATTGTTTCAAACTGATATTTCAATTCCATTGACATGGTATTAAAGGTTTTTTCCAGATAATCAAATTCCCTGCTGGTTGCATTTGTGATTATCTGATGTCCGTAATTTCCGCCGGCAATCTCTTCCGCCGCCCTCACCAAATCACGCATAGGACGGGATACCTTCCTGTTGAAAAAATAAAAAATCATAATTATCAGCGGAATCAGGAAAACGCCGACCAATATCACCACATAACGAAGCATTTTCACCTCGTTCAGTACGCTGTTTCTGTCAATCCAAACCACATAACCCATTTTTTGTCTGCCAAAGGTGGTTTCCCCGTAAGAATAGTTATTCTCCCCGTCCGTTACATAAGTGGTCTCGGTCACATTCTCTTCCGGCAGGATATCATTGTCCGGAAAATCCGCTGTCAGTACAGGTGTGCCGTCCAGATAAACCTGATACGACTGAGCGCCCCATACGCTGCCGAGACCGCTGAAAATATCTTCTTTCTGTAATTCAATGACAATCATGGCATAGGGCTGAAAGGATATATCCACCAGATTACGGATCAGGTAAAGATGTCCTTCAAAATAAAGCAGCTCTGTATCCGTGCCCAATTCCTCACTTCTTGCAAGCGCCTGCTCCATCACATTCTTTTCAAAATAATTCACACGCGCATACCCTGCATTTCCCTTATTATTATCCTGAAAGGTATTGTATGTATAATAAATTCTCTCGGGATTATCCGTAAGGAATACCATCGTACACAGCATACTGGAGTCATATTTGTACTGTTGATTTAAAAAATAGGTGGTCTCTGAATACAGCTTCTGTTCATCACCGTTTTCTTTAAACTGATAATAGGCATCACGAATGGTTGTATCATAAGAGGCATATTTAGATGCCGTCCATATCTCGTCCAGTTTAATAACACAGATTTCCAACGCTTTATCTGTGGAAGATACAATTGTTTTTTCTATCTGCCGGCTCAACATGGAGGATACTACACTCAAAGTCAGCAGAGCAATTACCATAAGCGGCAAAAGCCACCCCAGCAAAAGCATTCCCATCATGCTCCATGTTAAAGACGTTTTCTTTTCCTTCTTTTTCATAAGCCTTCCCGTTGTCCTCATATCTGCAAAAAAAGCTCCGAGTATATTTTATCACCTCGGAGCTTTTTTTCCTATTCTTTTTTTTATTCTCCTATTTTAACCCAAGAAAATTTTCATAAATTTCGCTTACGGTTTTCGCCTGCTCTGCGTCAGGCATTTCGCAGAAAATACGCAGCAAAGGTTCCGTACCCGAAAAACGGGCTACAACCCATCCGCCATTCTTAAAATATACTTTGCAGCCATCCATATAGGATATATGGTCAATCTCAAACGGCATAACAGGAACCTTCTTTTCTTCCATAAGAATTCCGGTTATCTCTTCCTTCTTTTCCTGACTGAAATGATAATCTCTCTCTTCCATGAAAATCTGTCCGCATTCTTCCTCAATATCCTTATAAATCTGAGACAGCTTTTTGCCGGTAACTGCAATCATTTCCACCAAAAGCGCAGCCGCATAGACGCCGTCCTTACCGCTGATATGCCCCTTTACGGTTAAACCGCCGGAGGATTCTCCGCCGATAACGGCACCCGTTTCTGCCATTTTGGCAGAAACCCATTTAAAGCCTACCGGAACCTCATAACATTTCTCCCCGAAGCGCTCCGCCACCTTATCAAGCATATGGGTGGTACAGAGATTACGAACCACAGGACCGCTCCATCCCTTAAATTTTACAAGATAATAGTACAGCAGTACTAAAATATCATTGGGATGCAGGAATCTTCCGGTATCGTCAATCACACCGATACGATCCGCATCGCCGTCTGTTGCCAGACCGATGTCACAGCCGTTGTCCAGCACGCAGTTCTGCAACCCTCGCAGCGTACTTGCATTCGGTGCGGGAAGCTTACCGCCAAACAGCGTATCATGTCTGTCATGAATCGTATAAACATCACATCTTGCAGTCAAAAGAATTGTTTTCAGGGAAGTCTCGCTTACACCGTACATAGGGTCAATGGCAACTCTCAGACCCGCTTTCTTGATAGCCTCCATATCTACATTTGCAATAATATTATCCAGATAATCATTCAGCGGATAGATTTCCTCAATGAGACCTGCTTCCTTCGCTGCGGCGTAATCCATCTCTTTTACGTCCTCCGGCTTGACTGCGGCGATATATCTCTCTATATCCGCAGTCTGCTGTTCATCCGCATCGCGTCCCCCTTTGGTAAACACCTTGATGCCATTGTATGTGGCAGGATTATGGCTCGCTGTGATCATCATACCGTAATCAAAATTATGAATCATAGTATAAAACATAATCAGGGGCGTAGGCGCGGATTTGTTTACCAAAAGCGCCTTCACGCCTTCTGCCGCCAGCGTTTCTGCCGCCCACTGCATCGCTTCCTTCGACAGGAAACGTCTGTCATAGCCGAGAACAATCTTCTTCTCAACACCCTCCGCCTTCATTTTATCAGCCATCGCTTTTGCCAATAGCTGGATATTCGCCTTGGTAAATTCGTCTCCGATAACAGCTCTCCAGCCGCCCGTACCAAACTTTATCATCCCTTTATCCTCCATCTTCATCTATTTTCTTTACCTGCTTCCCATAACCACAGTCACTTCATGGCTCTCCCCTGCCGGAAATGCAGGAATCTTATCCACTGCCTTACCGTCAATCAGAATCTCCCGCACACCCTTCATGACTGCATCGGGATTCTGTACGGTTATCTCGTACTTGGCGCCCCGCCAAACCCTTACCGCTTTGAATTCCTTCCAGTCAGCAGGGATACAGGGGTCTATCAGCAGCTTGTCAAACTGGGGTCTGATACCCAGCATATATCTGGTTGCACTGAAGTATGACCAGCCGCCGGAGCCTGTCATAAACGGATGTCTTGCACGTCCGAATGCAGTGTGATCCCTGCCCATGATAAACTGGCAGTAGGAATAAGGCTCTGCCTCTCTGACTTCAATCATATCATTCTGATAATAGGGGCATAGCGCGTTATAGAACTTCATCGCCCTGTCGCCTCGTCCCAATATACACTCTGCCGCCCATGCCCATGGATTCGGATGGGAGAACACGGCTCCGTTTTCTTTGACGCCGGGATAAACTCTGGTGACAAATCCGATATCATCGTCCGGTTTGGTATAGGAAGGTGCATTCAGCATAATGCCGTATGGGGTGTACAAATATTTGTCCACACTGTCCATCGCCTTGATACCCTTCTCATAGTCTGCCGCGCCGGAAAGTACTGCCCAGGAGTTGGATTCCAGATGCACCTTTCCTTCCACATCATTATGCGTACCAATTTTCCTGCCGTTCCTGGTGATACCGCGGATATACCACTCACCGTCCCACAGCTCTTTATCGCAGACTGCTTTCACCTTGTCGGCTACCGCAGAGTATTTGTCAACATCCTCGTCCCTTCCCAGATAGGAGGCAAGCTCAATAAAATTCTTCAGCGCCCAGTAATGCAGGAAGGATACCATTGCGCTCTCCCCGCCGCCCAGGTTCAGACAGTCGTTCCAGTCAGCGCGAAGACCCTTGCAGATACCGGTTGCGCCTACCTGCTCCGTGGAGAAATCCAGTATTCTCTTCAAGTGGTCGTATACCGTATCTTCACCGCCATCGGCATAGGTAACCGCCTCATCCGCCAACGAAAATTCACCGGTCTCCTTGATGTATTCCACAACGGAAGCCACAAGCCACAGCGCATCATCCGAACAGGCGTCCTTCAACCCGTGAATCATGCTGTCCTTATCCGGCTCGGGAATAACGGTAGGGGATTTAAAAGGCTTCACGGACTCATCCGGCTCAAACCACTCAGGCTGGAACAGATGCAGTCCATACCCTTGGGATACTAATCCCTTTAACAACTGCATAATGCGCAGCTTACATTTTTCCGGATTGGAATGAGGAATCGTCATGGCGTCCTGTGCCGTGTCGCGGTATCCCAGACCCACTCGTCCGCCCACTTCAATAAAGGATGCGAACCGTGAAAACATTACGTTAATCTCCGACTGATATAAGGTCCATGTATTAATCAAGGTATTCATACCCTCATTCGGGGTCTGAATCTGTAATTTGTCAAATTTGTCCTGCCAGAATTTGCGGAGAGTCTCATAAGCCGCATCTACATTGGCATGGTCGCTGTACTTTTCCCTGATTTTTTTGCCCACGGTGCGATTGCCTTCGCCCAGCATAAAAATCAGACGCACCTCCTCGCCGGGAGCAAGCACAATATCCTTCTGCAGGGAAGCACAGTGATTGTTGCCCAATTCATAGGAACCGGAGCATTTACCGTTTTCCACCGCAATCGGATTGTCCTCTGTGCGGTAGGCGCCGATAAACTTATCGCGCAGACAGTCGAAGCCGTCCGGTTCAAAATCAGATGCAAAATACTGAAAACCGAACTGCTCATAAAACAAATCGTATTCAATAATGCCCTCTTCATAGGAAGAGCCGGAACAATACATGCTCATCTGGAAATTCTGATTATCAATCATAATATGATGGAAAGAAAACTCCGCGTACGAAAATACGCTGAGGTTTCTGGTTACCTTATCCTCATTCTTAATGATTACATCCCACAGCTCCACATCGTCGCCGATAGGCACAGACATTTTCTGGGACGCCTTTAATCCGTCATATTCGCACTCATAGACTGTGTAGGACATACCATGCCGGCAGGTATATTTCGCCTGATTGAGCGGTTTTGCAACCGGCTGCCAGGAAACACTGAAATAATCCTTCTTGTCATTATCCCTTATGTATACATAATGTCCGGGTCTGTCCATAGGCACGGAATTTGCCCTGAATCTGGTAATTCTGTGATATTCCGGCGTCTTATAAAACATATAACCGCCTGCCGTATGATTGATTACCACACAGGTATTCTCCACACCGAGATAATTTGTCCATGATGTGGGCAAATCCACACGGTCAATTACATATTCTCTTTTGTCGTTATCAAAATGTCCGTAACGCACCCCTTTGTCCTCCTGTTGCTCGCAAGTATTAAAATTATCAATATTCAAATTCAGTTTAGCGAAAAAAGGCAAACCATAGAAGTGTCATGTATGGCAAATTTTGCATTTTGTTGTCCATTCCTTTTTCCTGAGAAAGTAAGGTTTTTATCGTTTTCCACAAAATCACCTTGTAATCTCCTGGATTTTTCTATAGAATAAATATGAAATATTACTTTTGCAGCACAATTTAGGCAGCACCTTTCACAACATCGGCTGCCATCACAGAAAGGCATGGTTTATCGGTATGTCCAGAATACATAAAATTGCAGTTTTTATTTCTCATATATATGGTGAATATCAACGCAATCTCTGTCAGGGTGTGATTGATAAAGCCACTGAATTCGGTTATCATGTGGATATTTTTGTCTCTAATGACGAAAAAATATTGGGACAGTATGCCAGCGGTGAGTCCGGCGTCTTGAAAATTCCCAATCCGTCCACTTATGACGGCGCACTTTTAAGCTCCGGCACTTATCTTGTGCCTGAGCTTAAACAGAATGTGATTGCAACTTTACAGGAATGGCAGTGTCCGGTTGTTGACGTCAATTCCGTACAGTCCCCTTTTCCCAAAGTATTGCTGGATAACAATGCGCCCGTGGAGGATTTGGTGTCTCATCTTGCCACTGTGCATTCTCTGAAAAATATTTATTATCTGGGAAGCTCCGTGGAGGAAGAAATTTCCGGCTACAGAGAGTCCCATTATACGCAGGCAATGCTTCATTTAAATCTGTCCTCCCATATTCTTACGGTGAATGCCGACTTCTCTGTTTCCGGCGTCAAAGCCGCCGTTGACACACTGCTTGCGGCAAATGCTGAGGCTATCGTGTGCTACAATGACGTCATAGCATGTCTTGTTATCGGTGAACTGGCTCTGAGAGGCATCGCAGTACCTGAACAGATTGCCGTTACGGGGTGTGACAATCTGGAATTCGGTCAGAACATCACCCCTTCTCTGACCACAATTACGTTTCCGTCCTATGAATTGGGGATACAGGGTTTTTTGCTGCTGCTGGCTTTATTGGACCGCACCCCGCCGGAACAGACTCCCGTGGTAAAGGCAACCGCACGTTACGGCGGCTCCTGCGGATGCGCTGTTTGCCGTCAGGAGCCGCCGATTTTGTTCAGTAATAAATTAAAAGCCAAGATAGATACTTTGGAATCCACCTACCTGAAGGATATCCATATGTCCGCCAGTCTTCAGGGTCTTACGGATATCGACAGCGCTATGGATCTGTTATTTGAATTTCTGCGCAATATACAGGAGGAACAGGGCGTTTGCGGCTTGACGGAATGCTACCTGTGTCTCCATTCCGACTGGGAACAGATTTCCAATCAGGTACGCCGTCTGACATTGCTGGAGGATTTCCCTGAGCAGGATAAGGTTCTGTTAAAGCTGGCTGTCAAAAATCATACGAGACTGCCGGAATGCACCTTTTCCCGAAGCGACAGTCTTCCTGAATTTGTCCGTAAAAACGGAAGCCAGGTATATGTATTTACACCTTTGTATTTCGGGAACCTCTCCTTCGGTTATCTGTGCCAGGCATTTGAAAATAACCTGATTTCCTATCCGTTTTCTTTTGTCTCCTGTCTGCAGAATATTGACAGTATGCTGCAGACCATCAGTGACAATCGAAACATGCAGCTTATGCTGAACCGCCTTGAGGAAATTTACAGACACGATGAACTGACAGGACTGTTGAATTTACAGAGCTTTAATATGCTGCTCCCTGACTTCTTAAAAAAAGCGGAACAACAGGATTCCGGACTTATCACGATTGTTTTGGATTTAGATCATTTAAAACAGATTAATGATAAATATGGTCATGCAGAGGGAAATTTTGCGATTCAGGCATTAGGTCAGGCTATCAATCAGGTTTGCACGGATGATTTGCTTGCCTGCCGTTTTGGCGGTGATGAATTTTATCTGCTGGGCATCGGCATAAACGCAGATGAAGCTCAGAAGATTATCTTACGTATCCAGAAATATCTGGAGCATTACAATGATAACAACAGCAAAGCTTACCGGATTACGGTCAGCGGAGGATATGCCTCAGTCGCTTCCTATAGCGAGGATGCCCTTGACGCCGCCTTCAGTGAAGCTGACCGGAATATGTATCATCAGAAGGAACTGCAGCATTCCACCCATACATAAAAAATTTACACAAAAATCCTGCCTTTCCGGACCTTGGAAAGACAGGATTTTTGAATGCCGCTTCCCGGCTTTATTCTCCCCGTTTGTACTGCATATTCTTGCGGTACTCTGTAGGCGACACGCCACAGCTTACCTTAAATATTTTCATGAAATGCTTTTCATTCTCATAACCGATTTTCTGACTGATTTCCACAATGCGCAGATCTGTCTTTTCAAGCAGCTCTTTTGCCTTTTCCATACGGATGTCCTTTAAGAAATTGACAAAGTTTGTACCTGTATACTGCTTGAAGGCATAGGAAAACAGGGAATAGTTCATGGAAATATGATTCGATACCACCGCCATATTCAAATCCTTATCATAATTTTCACGGATATACAGTACCGCCTGCTGTATCTTCTGTTTATTCTTGTAATCCTCAAACTGATGATTTAAGTTTTTTGTGAACTGCTCCAGCCATCCCATAAATTCACTTTCATACTCCCCCACACTGGGGTACCTGTAGAGATGCTTCATACTCTCTACCTCTTCACTTTCCGTATGCAGTACTGCCTCGTATGTCTGCAGCAGCTTGTCTAAAAAGCCCTTCAGCTCCTCTTCCAGATTGCCGTTCCCTTCTCTGCGCCTTGCATTCCAGAAAACATTGCGCATCTGCTTTAACGCCTGCTCATGCTTATCCGTTCCCAACATCTGTACATAATTATCCAACGAGATGATCTCCCGTCCCGCACTCCCGGCATCCTTTTCGTCAGCAATATCCTCATACTGTACACTGGGTTTTTCTGTCCAGAAGGCTTTCCTTCGCGCCGTCAGCGCTTCCTCATAGCTTTCCCGCAGGTTTTCCAGACCCTTCCTGCACCTGCTGATACCCACATATCGTCTGCGCCACTCCTGCAGCTTGAAGGTATTCACAAGCTCCGGCTTCATAATATAGGCTTCAGTATCGCCAAGATTACTGATATAAACATGATCTTCGTCCGCCACCATCTCTTCATCCCTGTTGTCAAGACAACATACCACATATCCGTCTTTGTAAAAGCCTTCCCCATATTCCCGCAAAATTGCGTTTCTCTCCGTCTCGGTAACATTGTCGTCCTGCATCAGATGTTTTAACTGCTGACAGCCAACGATTTTGTTATTTTCCTTTTTTACCTGATTCTTTTGTATTTCTTCATCCAGCTTTTCCAGTATCTTTTTTATCTGGTCCCGGTCCACGGGTTTCAAAATATATTCTTTTACGCCGGCACGCAGCATTTCCACAGCATAGGAGAACTCATCATAGCCGCTGATTGCCACTGTCAGAGGCTTTTTCGGAAGCTCCTGCATTGCCTTTACCAATTCGATTCCGTCCATCTTAGGCATCCTGATATCGGTAAACATCACATCCACCGACTGATTTTTCAGAATATCAAGCGCCATTTCTCCATTGCTGCATTCCAATATAATATCCACAGGCACACCGCTTCTCTGTACCATGGCTTTAATACCCTGCCGGATCATTTTTTCATCTTCCACAATCAATAATGTGTGCATCTGCTATCCTCAGCTTTCTAGTTTTTCCTGTTGTCTTATGTCAAAATAGGTCTGCGGAATTCTAACGCTTACCTTTGTGTAGCATCCCAGCTTGGATGCAATTGTAATTCCATACTTCTCGCCAAAATTAATCTTAATTCTGTCCTGTACATTTTTCAGCCCGATTCCATTGCCGCTGCTGCCGCCGTCAGCCTCTATCTCACCGTTCATTCTGCGGTACAGATTCTGTACCTGTTCTTCTGTCATCCCTCTGCCGGAATCGGTAATTTCTATGATACAATCTCCGTCCTCCAGACTGCCCTTCACATAGATATTGGTATCCTCCGCAATTTGCTCAATTCCGTGGTAAATAGCATTTTCCACAATGGGCTGCAGGGACATTTTCGGAATCTCCTGGTGCATAATTATCTCCGGCATATTCAGTGACAGATAAATTTCATAATCGAAACGCAAATTAATTAACGCCAGATAATTTGTGATATATTCCAGTTCTTCCCTCACCGTGACGTTGCCGGACGTCCACCGCATCGTATAGCGCAGCAGCTTTCCCAACGAAGTGATTGCATCCGAAATATCATATTTTTCGTCAATCTCCGCCATCATTTTGATGGATTCCAGCACATTATAAATAAAATGGGCGTTAATCTGATTCTGCAAAGCCCGAATCTCCGAATTTTTCACCAAACGTTCCCAATTCAGATTGTCATCCAGCAGCTGCCTGATGGTATCCATCATCTTATTAATCTGGGTTCCCAGCTCTCCCATTACGTCATTGCCGCAATCCGTTATCACCATATTCAGATTTCCCTTCTGTACCTCACGGATGGATTGCACTATCATGTAGAATTGGGAAAGCAAACGATTTACCACATGATTAATAAAGAAAATCAGCGCCACGAAAAGCACAATCAGAACAAACAGAAAAATATTTCTGTTTGTGCGCAGCTCTCCGATTCCATCCTGCAGATTGGAAATACATATAAGCGTTCCGTCCAGTTCCTTAACATACTGCTTTCCCAAAAGCAGGGGATCGCCTCTCCATTTTTGATAATTCATAATAATATTATTGTCGGGCTCCTCTGCATTCTCTAAGGGATTCTCTTCCATATATTCCGTGATAAATCCCCGTTTCTGCTCTCCGCAGTGAATTTGTCCCTTACTGTCCACAAAAAAGGTCACAGAGGTTTCGTTTTCCTCATAGAGGGAAGGGAACATCGTTTCCATCTGAATGGAAACCTCCAGCACGCCAAGGGTACCGCTGGCATACTCCGTAATAGGCGTAACCAGCGCCAGAAGTTTCTGCTTCTGATTCATTGTATAAGAATCAAAGATGGTATCTTCATAATCATATTTCCATCCGCTGAGTTCCTCATCGGCAGCCCAGGAAAGACGCTCCATCCGCTCAGACCGGTATAATATGGGCATCATCTCTTCCATGGTATCACTGTCTACATATACTCTGATTTGGTAAATATTGGGGTTGCTGTTGACCATACGCTCAAGTGATGAAATATTTACATTATAAAAATTCATCATCTCTTCATAGGTAATATACTCCTCATCATGTATCTTCTGCAAATATTCGATTAAAGATTTATCACTTAAGAAGAACTGGGTGGACATATTGATATTGTCTACATTCTTAATGATTTCATCATAGTCCTTTTCCAGAGAATATTCCAGAGATTTGTAGCCCTCATTGATTGTACTCTCCTCCATATTTTTAAAAAAAAGTATGGAAAATACGGCAATGGGCACAAATACCAGTACCAAAATAATCAATGTAAACTTCTCATTCAATTTCATACCATCAATCAGTCCAATAAACCGGTTTTTGATTTTTTTTCCCATTTATTCCATCCCTAATCGTTCTTTGGCTTCCTTCATTTGTCGTTCACTTTCTTCCACCACAACATCATATCCTAATTTTTGGCGTTCCGTCACAAAGTCCTCCATCAGCTCATCGAATTCTTCATCGCTTTCGGCGAGCAAAAGCTTCGGCAGAGTCTGGCTCCACAGCTTCTTAATATTCACATCTGCGTTTCCCGCCTCTGTATTCGTCTCAAAATTTACTTCATACTGCCCTAAATAGTGTGTATACTGATAAGTCCACTGCTCAAGCTGCCCCATAGGCTCCTCCGGCTCACTTCGCCAGTTAAGCTGCATTACATTGTTCTGCAGCATCCAGTAGGCGTCATCTGCCCCGTAAATCCTGTCATACTCTGCGCGGTTTGTATTTAACAGCTCTCTGACCTTGGGTTTCACCACGGGTTTACCATCCACCATATCATAGGTGACGCCCTCCACACCAAGATAAATCAGCTTCTGTCCATGCTCGCTCATCAGATAGGACAACAGCTCAATAGCTCTGTCCGGTCTTTCACAGCTCTTTGAAATTAACGTTACCGTCCAGCCGTTACTGCCTGTACCGGGCAGAATATGGTCGTCACACTTAGCATTCTTCGGTCCGTCCACCGCAATGTAGATACACTCCGGATTTTCGGCATATAACTTCTTCTGCTGCGCCTCCATATCGGTTCTCTGATATATCATACAGAAATACCTTCCCTTTGCAAGCTTTTCTTCCATTTGCGTCCGCCGGTCTATAAAAATATCCCGTGCCAGATAACCTTCACTGCCCAATTGCCTAAAGGCTTTCAGCCATTCGATATAATCCTCATCCGTATAGCGGTCATAGAATCTGCCGTCTTTCTCATAGGGTACTGCAAGAAAATTCTGTAAATACTGGTCAAAAGATACACATCCTGTATCATTAAATTCATGGGCACCAATGGGAATCAGCGGTTCCCCATCCACCTCAGGAAACATTTCCACAGCCTTTCTCACTGCATCCTGAAACCCCTCCGGCGTCGTCATATCAGGACTTCCAATTGCCTCATAGATATCCTTCCTGACAAGAAAGGTTTGATTTGAGCCAATATCATCGCGCTCTTCATAATCCCGGGGTACATAAAAGGAATTGGGATAAAAATATACATTACCGTCCTCCTTCTTATTCCAATCCATTATTTGCGGATTTGCCACCTGCCAGAAATAAGCGTCGTATTCATCCGCCAGCTCATTCAGAGCATAAACCATATCCCGGTTAATCATTTCCCCAATCTGATTCTCCCACCATCCAAGGGTAATGATATCCGGCAGCGTACCGGATGAAATCAGCGCATTGAATTTCTCGCTTTCGTTTCCCTTCGGAACAACAAATTCAATATCGATTCCCGTCTCCTCAGTAATGGTTTTGGATACCAGATTCTCACCCCAGTCAATGGTAAACCACGAATAATTCACATACCATTCCAGTGTCACTTTATCATCTGCATGAAGCTGCCAGCCCGGAATCGTCTCTTCCTCCTGTGCCGATTCCTCATTTTTTCTGTCTTTTTCCTCCCGCTGCACCGTACAGCCGATCAACAGAACCGCAACGATTAATGCCGCGGACAAAAATAACCAATGCTTTTTCTTCATAGCCGTCTTTCCTTAAATATGGATTTTCAATCGCAAAAAGCTCCCTTGCCCTCCATATATTCACTATAGCAAATACATAGGAAGAAAGCAAGGAAGCTTCTTATTGTTCAAAATAGTATTCTTTCGTATATCCGCTTATTCTTTTACACTACCTGCAGAAATACTGCTGATAATGTATTTAGAGAAGAAGCAGAATGCAATCATAATAGGAATAACCGAAATTGCAATTGTCAGATAAGTAGCACCCTGATTTGCCGCAATATCCGTTGAAGCGCTCAGGGACGTTACCATTACAGGCAATGTAAATTTGGTCGGTGTATTCAGCAAAATCATAGGTACCAGATAAGCATTCCAGTTGCCGATGAAACCGCCGATTGCCATAGTAGCGATACCAGGCATCATAATCGGAAGAACGATTCTGTGGAACATACTTATCTCTTTTGCACCGTCAATTCGACCTGCTTCCAATAATGCCATCGGAAGCACGGACTCAATATACTGTTTTAAGAAGAATACCGTACCGGGCGCCGCAATAGCAGGTACAATCAACGGTATGTAGGAGTCAACCAGCTTTAAAGCAGAAACTAAGTCATAAAAACCAATCAGACTCAACTGACCCGGAATCATCATAAAAATCAGTATCGTATAGAAAATAACATTTCTTCCCTTAAATCTATATACCGCCAGCGCATACGCCGTCAGCGCAGAAAAATAAGAGGTCAAAAACGTTGCCGGCACTGCAATCTTAAGGCTGTTCCACATACCAAGGAACAGGTTAAAATAGCTAAATACAATGTCCCAGTTTTCTTTCAGGCTGGTACCTGGAATCAAAGTAAAGGAGGTCATAATCTCTCTTCCGCTTCTGGTCGCATTCACAATCATCAAGAGGAAGGGGATCAGACAGCTTACTGCCAGTATAATTAAACATAAATAAATAATCGCTGTTTTAATCTTCTTTGCCATGGCTTACTCCTCCTTATTGTTCAATTTCAACTGTATAATAGAAACAACAAGTATCAGAAGGAACAATACATAAGCAATTGCCGCCGCGTAACCAACCTGCTTCGGTCTGAGTGCAAATCCAAACTTATACAGATACATAATCGCTGTCTGCAAAGCACCGGAAGGATTACCGTTTACCGTACCAATCAGGAACGGCAGGTCGAACATCTGCATACCGCCGATCAGGGATGTAATGGTTACATACAATAAAATCGGTTTTAACAAAGGCAGCGTTATCTTCGTAAATCGTTTCCAGCGTCCGCAGCCGTCAATCGCAGCCGCTTCAAAATAGTCGCTGTTGATACCCTGTACGCCAGCCATCAGCATAATAAAGGAATTGCCGAACCACATCCATGTCTGAATAACAGATATCGCAAGGGAAGCAGCCGTCGGTTCCCCCCACCAGTTGATTGGATTGCCCACGCCAATACCAATTTTAGCCAAAAGCTGATTCACGGTACCATATCTCCAATCCAACAATGTTTTAAATAAGAACGCGATAGACGTAACGGAAATAATGCCGGGCAGATAATAAACTGCGCGGAATACTGCCAATCCCCTAATCTTATACTTAATATCACTGAATACAATCGTCAGCAGGAATGCAAGTCCTAACTGCAATACAATATTCACACCCCAGATACGAATGGTATTCCACAGAGACGTCCAGAAATACTTGTCAGTAATGACACGCTGATAGTTAGCTAAACCAGCGAATTCGGGGTCACCAAAACCTTTATAATTTGTAAAACTCAGCTGTAACGTACGAAGTACGGGATAGACGCTGAAAATGCAGAACACGATAACAAACGGCAGCACAAACAGATACGCCGTGTTATTATAGTTTCTTTTTCTGTTTTTTTTCACTTTTGCTGCTGTCTCAGCCATACGCATTACCCCCATTGTGGATTGGAATAATCAGAGTGAAGGGTTTATGGCCCTTCACTCTGTGAAAAAACATTTGATGAGATATTAATTAATCTAAGACAAACTCTTTCTCTCTGTCAATTGTCAGGTTCGGATAGGTTGCTGCAACCTGATCATAGAACTCGTTGATTGCATCTTCCTTGCTGGAAGTACCTTCCTTAACAGCAGTAATTGCGTTGCCCCACAAATCGCCGATAGCGGTATCGTACTGGGTAACTCTGTCAAGGTCGATTCCCTGAGCCTGCTCTAACCAGAATGCGAAGAGCTTCTGTCCGCCATATACTTCGTTCTCATCATCTGCATGCTTCTCAAGTGCAGAAATCAGAGAAGGAGTATCACCCTCGGATACCTCAATCCACCAGTCAGAGGTCTCTTCATTCAGGCAGAACCACTTAATGAACTCCCAAGCAAGCTCTTTGTTCTCAGACAGGGAGCTGATACCGATATAGGTACCACCACCGAATCCGTATGCAGGACCGGAGCAAACACCCCAGCTACCGGAGGTCTCGCCAACGTTGTCTCTCATTGTCAGAACACCCCAGGAAGGAAGACCGAATGCGAATACTTCTGCGGTTTCATCAGAGTAGTTAGCTGCGTTCTCATTAAAGTTCTCAGCATCCCAAACGTTCATGTCATCAGTACCCCACATAGTCTCAGCGCTCAGAATAGGTACAGGACCGCTCATAGCCTGATACCAGGGAGCTGTCCACTGTGCAGCATAAGCAGTCAAATCCTGCTGATACAGCTGAACTACCAGGTTCATGTAATCAATTCTGTACTGTGTCAGGTTCAAAGCTTCATCAACAACCCAAGCTTCATCGCCGGATACATACTGTAACTCACCATCGGATGCGAAGATTCTGTAGCCAGCAGCTTTCAGAGTTTCGCCTGCTCCCAGAATGGAATCATAGCTGGAGAACAGCTTACCGATTTCCTCGGGATCATCTGTTCCGAATACTTCGGTAGCGATGTCTCTTCTATAGAAGAAACCAGCAGGAGTAATCTGATAAGAGATTGCTCTCTGATGTCCGTCAGCATCCTGACCTTTTTCCCAAACGTAATCTACAATCTGTCCTGCATAATCCTGTGCATTGTAAGGAGCTGCATCCAGATCCTCGAAATAGCCTGCCTCAAAGAAAGGCTCAAGCATCTGAGGCTCGCCAACGATGATATCTGCGGAGCTGTCGCCAGCACCAAGTCCGGTGTCAAGCTTGGTAGGATAATCAGCAGTAGCGGTAACTACGACTTCAACCTCTACATTGGGATTTAACTCCTGGAAATACTCTCCAGCAGTCTTTAAGTCGTCTGTGAATGTCCAGATTGTTAATTTGCCACTCAATTCAGTTGCTGCTTCCTCAGTAGAAGCATCATCTGTTGTGCTTGCTTCCTCAGTGGAAGCGTCTGTGCTTGTAGTTCCTGCGTCAGTAGATGTAGGAGCGTCTGTGCTCTCGCCGCAGGCAGCTAAAGAAACTGTCATTAAGCTGGCAAGTACAAGCGCCATTACTTTTTTCATTTTCATAATGAAATCCTCCTTCTTAGTTAAATGATACCTATATAAGATACCACTTTGTTGTTGATATGTCCATTATATTTTTTTTTACATGATACTTGAATACACTATTTTTATTTTAGGTGTCATTTTTTTAGGTTTGCAAAATTTATTTAGGCAATTTGCCAATAATAGCGGCAAAAAAAGACGTATTTGCAGCTTTTTCTCCAACTCGCTTTGGTGAACCTGCTCATACGTCTTCTTTTATTTTAGTCATATTGACAAAAATTTCCTACTCAACAGATACGTCAATCTGCCAAACCTTGCCGTCTCTGACGTCACAGGCAGCCAGATTTCCAATCACGCCGTTGACTGTCTGATAGGTGCTGCCGTCTCCGTATTTCAACTTGATTTCCGTGACCCGATACTCTCCGGGAAGGTAATCCTTTTTCTCGGCAAAATGATATATCACTTTTGTGCTGCCCAGGAACATTGCTTCCACAGTCCGTTCCTCACCCACTAACATTTCCGGGAGAGCAGGGGCAAAGGCGAGCGTCAGCTTTCCGTCTTCTGCACGGAAGCACTGCTGTCCGAACATCATAATTTTCCACATTTGCAGAAATTCCACCGTCGAGCCTGACAATCTCGCCACAAAGCCCTTTCCGTGATAAGATTCATTGGGATTGCTGCTGCTTGCAATAAAAGAAGAATTCTCATAAATACTTCTTCCATAGACATCGGGATCCTGGAAAGGGACCGCCGCCTTTACAAAATCTTCCATATATTCACGGTACAATCCCGATTTCAGCAGTTCCAGCAGGTATTTGTATTCCATATGGAGCCATACGGATTCATTCTCAAGCCATCCCGGCGTAAAGGCTTTCGCTCTTCCCAGTTCAAAGGATGCGTTTTCCAGCGAAGCGTTTACTTTATACATGAAAAGCTTTTTATCATACATATCACTGTTTTTTACTTTTTGATACAGTTTTTCCTTTACTTCCCGAGCGTTCTCCAGCTTCAGGAAACGGACAGGTCCCTCCAGAAAACAGGGCAGCTTCACCAGCCCAAAATGCTCCGGCAGAATTCCCTCTTTGGTTTCAATATAATCCTCCACTTCATAGGCAAAGTAGGTGGGAGCCAGACCGTCACCGAGGGAAACTGCTTTATTGATGCCGTGACGAACCGTCTCCAGCAGATTGCTTATAATAGCGGAAAGCTTTTTGTTCTCCACCTCCACTTTCTCACCGCTGATGCCGAAGAAAGTCTTTATGATATAAGCTTCCTTTACTTCGTTACGTTTATTCCAGAATTCCAGCAGTTCCTTGTCGCGCACAATCTCATTCTTATGTATTAAGGTAATCGCATCCATGGAATGCAGATAATCCGCCACTTCTCTGGTGACTTCCGCGGTTTCCGGACATTTCTCCAGCGCCTTAACCGTATATTCCATCAGACGGGCAAGCTCGTATGTTTCCGCCATGGAGGAACCGAATAATCCCGGCAGTCCGTTCAGCGCGTCGTACCAGCCGGGCTTCCCGCCTTCCATCTCAACACCCATGCCATAGGCATCCAGCGCCGCATATTTGGTGACGCACAGCACCAGCAGCTTTTCCAAAAGGCTTACCTTTACCGGTTCTCCCTGTCCAAACTGAGCACGTACCAGCTTCTCCCCGTCCGTGCGTTTATTTTCCTCATCGAGAAAAACGAACTGTCTGATGCCGTTCTCTGTCTTTACATATCGTTTGATGCGGGGCAGAATCGGAGCCTGACAGCAGAAATAGGTGTAATCCTGCTCCATGAGAAGCTCTTTCTCCTGTTCGGGATATATAGACAGATAGTTTTCAATCAAATCCAGATTGTAGGTCCAATGGTCACACCAGTAGCCCTCGCCAAAATCCGCATCCAGATTTCCCTTTGCGCGTTCCATGGTCCGGGCAAAAAAAGCATCCTGCGTCTCTTCATCAAAAATCCCAATCTCCTCCATCTTCTGATAGAAGCCTCCCGGCGTAAAGGAATCGGTAAGATACGTCATCAGCTCTTCCTTCTGTTCCTGTGTCAGAGGGTCAAAAATTTCCTCTACCGCCTCTTCCGACAGCGCATAGGTAACCTTCTCCACCGAAAGAGGATTATAACCGTCTAACTGAATCAGACCAAAGAACTTTTTTATATTTTCTCTTCCCACATAAGGGGTAAAAAAGCAATCCATGCGGCGGTTCTGGTTCACGTCACGGAAATTGCCGTTTCCCTGGGAATAAAATTCGGGAAGCATACGGAAGTAATTGTAATCTCTCTCCAAATCTCCGTGTTTTCTGGAATAAACATAAAAAATTTTGCCACCCGGAAGCCGAAGGGGATAGCCGCCGCGCAATACATTATCCATATAGGTATAGCTGCAATATTCGTCAAAGTCCTCATTTCCGGTTCTTGTCGCAATTACCCTGCACAAATCCTCTGTCAGAGCATATGCCTCGGAAGCCTTTGCCTCAAAGTAGGCGGGCGTCAGCTCCTTTTGCAAAAACCGCCCCAGTACCTTCCTGCTTACCGCCTGTCCTGTCAGCTCATAGAGAGTTGCGCTCCCGCCGGGCTGTAACTCTTTGCTGATACCATAGAAGCTGCAGGGGTACTGATTGGATACTGCCTGTCTCGTTCCGTATACCCCTTCCAGACCGTTTTTCTCAAAATTTTTTGCAATATGAAGGGAAGTATCATAAGCAAATACGGCATCGGGGTCCACAATGGGCGTAAGCCGTGTTCCGTTCTCGTCCACAGCCAGAGAGAAATTTCCGCCTTTCACCGCAGTTACGGTAGCGGTATCTCCCATACTTGCTCTCGCCTTAAAATAGGGAAGCTTATCCTCCACACCTTCCACCTGCATCCATGCCTTGGACGTCTGTCCCATATCCTTCAGCGCCCCGTTGCTGATGCCGTAAGGCACAACCGCAGGCATACCGTCCAAAACCTCAAGCCGAAATGTCTGAGAGGAGATATTGGTCAGCGTCACCTTTCGGACAAGCCCGCCGATATGCTCCGTGGGCAATGTATAATAGGAAACTTCCGTACGGATTCCCTTTTCCTCATTGCATTCCCATATTTTCAGACCGTTTCTGCCGATGGTCATACCGTGAGCTGTTTCAACGTCCCCAAAGCTTTCCGCATACACGCCATTGATGCGAAGAAACGTCCTGAAACCGGTGCGCTGTACATTCTGATATGCCTGATGTGCCGGATAAAACTCCATAATTGCATGATCCTTATCCTCCACACCGAAGCTTACCACCGCCTGTCCCCTGTTCACATAGTAGCACCAGATGGGGATTCCCTTCTGACCGCTGATACCGGGAAGAAAGCTGGCAAAAACCGACTTTCTTCCGTAATTTTCCACGGTATAACTCTTGCTCATTCTTCTAAATCCTCTCGTAACTCATGAGCCTAAGCCCCTCTTAAGTCACATCCCTTTCCCAGTTATTCCTTATCGCGCTTAGATTCCTTTCAAATCTACATAGATGGTATGCTCTTTATCAGCAGATAGTTTCTCCAGTACTGACGCCGGAATGCAAAGACTCTTAACGGTCTTTTCAGGCAGTTTGAAGTCTTCCCCGTCAATTTTGCAGCCTGCAATCGCATATTCGCCGTAATCCGCATCGTCTTTGTTGTTGTATATTACATGGAACATACGTCCGCCAAACAGCGACGTCACACCGGCTTCACCCTTTGCGTCAAACTGCTGGGAGAGAAGCTTCGGCTCCAGCATCATATCCCCGTAATGTCCTCTCACGCCAAATACCTGTGTCAGAACCGTAAGCAGATACCAGCTTGCGGATCCTGTCAGATAGTGGTACAAGCCCTGACCCTTACCGTCAAAGTATTCGGGAATACCGGGGTAAATATGGGATTTTTCCATATCCGCCGCCTGACGGTACAGAGTATCCAGCGCCTTATAGCCGCTCTGTACAAAACCGCGCTTGTACAGAGCATTACCGTACATGGTTGTCATATGGGAGAACACGGCGCCGTTTTCCTTGTGACCGTATGCAAAGCCAAACATTCTTCCCAAATCGGTTTTCAGTTCCCGGAAATCTGTGTTGAGACGGTAACCGCCGCACTCCTTCTTATATAAATATCTGTCTGCGCTCTCCGTAATCTGCTTCGTCTGTTCATCGGTAGCCGTGCCGGACATTACGGCAAACACCTGTCCGGTCAGCATCATTCTGACACTGCCGTCCGCCTGTCTGCCCTCCACGCGGCGTCCGCTGTTATCGTAATAGCTGTTAAACCAGCCTTCCTCCAGCCATTCCGTCCGGCGAAGATGATTCTTTAACCACTCCGCCTTATTTTTCAGGGAAGCAATCAGGTCATCCATCGCAACCTTCTCTTTTGCGCCGGATACGCTGTGCTTTACATTCTCACAGTACGCATCCAGCAGCGCCGTCTTGGCGGAAATGCTGTCATAAAGCACATTGTCGTCATTTAAAAGAGGCAGCATTTCTCTGAGGATTTCCACCTCCGTCACATTCTTTTCTTCCTTAACGTAGGTCAAAAGCTCTGCCAAATCTTCCAGATTTCCCGCATATGCGGCGGTAAAGGCAACGCTTTCTCCTCTGTCGGGCGCCATATCCAGCGCATCGTTCCAGTCTGCGCCGCGCAGTCTCATATGATTATGCTCGCCAACCTCATAGAACGCGGTAAGATTCTGTACCAGAATATGCTCCAGCACGGAACCGCTGTAAACCTCGCCGGATTCGGTAAGCTGCTTTGTACCCTGGCTTTCCGCAAACAATTCATCCGTAACGGTTCCTCTGCCCGCCTGTTTATCCTTAAAATAAACCACATCCTGAAACAGCAGCTCTGTATCTCCGGTCTGGCGGATATATAAATCCGTGGTCATGAAAGGCCAGAGACCATGATCCATCCATACACGGACAATATTGTTGCGGTCTGCAACGAACTCCCCGGGCTTGCTGCCGATAATCGTTGCATTGCTGCCGTCCATTCTCACGCCGCAGTAATTGTTCAGAAGCATCTCGCCCACCGTTGTGGGATTCATCATGAGAAGCGCAAGCTGATCCTGCCACAAGTCCCTCCATCCTCTGCCGCCCTTGCCATAGTCATGGTGAGGCAGGAAGGAGCATCCGTAAATGCGGCGGAGCACCGGCTGGAAGCTTACCCACTTCATATAATTGTCGAATGCCGCATCCCCTGTATGGAATGCAATATTATTTTCCTTCGTCCAGTGCGCTGTGGTTTCCTCCAACGCCTTTGCAGTCTTTTCGCTGCTGCCGAACAATTCCACTGCCTCGGCAGTGATTTTTGCTGCGTGCTCTGCAAGTGGGGGAGTCTCTGTTTCCGCATCATTCACACCAAGGAACATCAGATAAACTGCGCTCTCCCCGGCAGCCAATGTCTTTTTGGCAAAGCGGATACCGCCTAATATTTCTACACCGTCCGCATAGGTTCCGGGTGCAACGCCATCCTCCAGCGCGGCAACCGCCTTCGGCACTTCAAAGCTTCCGCCTCCACCGATAAAATCCTCTACCACAGGATAGAAGCTCTCAGGCTTTGTGCCGTCCCCTTCCACACCCGCCACAAAATAGGAGGTAAAGTTACGTCTGTGTCCTCTCTCATCAAAGGAAAGCACGGGCTGCACGCAGATGCCCTCCTCTGTCACATACGCTCTGTGGAGCAGAGAGGTAACATGTCTGTGATCCCTTAAATTATCTGCACTTCTTCCGTAAACGGGAATTGCGCCAATCGGGGTAAAGGTAACCGCTTCGCTTCCCTCATTGGTCAGCGTTACCTGCATAATCTCGGTCTCCACGCCTTCCGGTACGAAGGAAAGCACCTCCGCCTTAATGCCTGCCTTCTTCACAACTCTGCTTACCTTATGCCACATAATGCCCGCTTCCAGCGTGATATCCTCAGCATCGGCGGAAAATTTATCCGCCTGCTGTCCTGCGGAAGCGCCTGTAGCGGAAAAATAGCTGCCGTCTTCCAGACGGAACCAGAAATTCCTGTTGGATTTGTTATTATGTAACTCCTCTGCGCTGACAGGCTGCAAAAGAAAATGGTTCTGATCTATTTTGGAATCGCCTCCAAGCTCCGGAGTAACTGCGCTCTTCAGTCCCGTACCGCTTGCGATAGGGAAATATAAATAGCTATACTCCTGTGCCTTTTCCAGTCGGAATGTACCTTTGTTGTCTAAAAAAGTAATGTGCTTCATAATTAACCTCCATTCGCCGTTTGCGTATACTATGCTTAATTTATAATTATAATAAAAAAGACCCATCTTTCATAAAATGAGTCTTTTTTTCGCAGGGTGTTATTTTTTTATTCCGAAGCCCTATTCCGCTTCGGGATTTTCCAGAATAATCTTACCCCCGTTCGCCACAAGACGCACTTTATTGTCCGTCAGTTTCATCTCATCCAGCATCTCTCTGGGCAATTGGATTCTGCCTGCCTTATCAAGAATTGCAAACTCGTCCTGCGTCTCCGCCTCGTGCCAGTCCACAATCCTGTCGGTATGGCTCATGCGTTCCGCAAAATCTTCCTTCAGGATACGCTCACTGCTGATTTTTCCGTCTCTGATTGCCGCTACACGCTGTACCTTTTTGGAGAGGGAAACGTCATGGGTGACAATGACAATGGTAATTCCCAGCTCTTTGTTCAGTCGCTGGAAAATATCAAAAATATAATTGGACGTTTTGGTATCCACGGAACCTGTCGGTTCATCCGCCAAGAGCACCCTGGGCGAATTGGCAAGGGCAATCGCAATCGCAATTCTCTGCTGTTCACCGCCGGACATTTCCTGCATCCTGTTCTTTTTCCTGGAGGAAAGTCCCACCATATCCAGCAGCATATCCGCCCGCTCCCTGCGCTCCTTATTGCTGCAAAGCTCCATGGGCATCATAATATTTTCATAGGCGGAAAGGTAGGGCAGCAGATTTCGTCCATTGTTCTGCCAGACAAAGCCTACCGTGGAACGTTTGTAGACAACCAGCTCCTTCTCCGTCATGGAAAAGAGATTCTTGCCGTCCACATAAAGCTTTCCTGCGCTGGGGCGGTCCAGTCCGCCGAGCATGTTTAAGAATGTAGATTTACCGCTTCCGCTGCTGCCGATAATCGCCATCATCTCGCCTTTTTCCACATTCAAATCCAGTCCCTGCAGCGCAACCACCTCAATGTCCTTGGATTTATATATTTTAACCAGATTATCCGCCTGGATTATCAAATCGCTCATAGTAATCTTCCATCCTCCAGTTCAAATACCACGTCACCGGCGCCCATCAACGAGGTGTCATGTGTTGTCATCACAATAGTAACGTTCTCTTTTTCCACCATTTCCCGAAACAGATTTATCACATTTACCGCGGTTGCGGAATCCAGCTCAGCCGTTGGCTCATCCGCAAAGATGATGCCCGGTCTGTGCGCCATCGCTCTGGCAATGGCAACTCGCTGCTGTTCACCGCCGGACATCTCCTGAGGCATATGGTGCATCCTTCCGCCCAGACCTACCAGTTTCAGACATTCCTCACAGCGTTCCTTTCTGTTTTTCTTAATGCCAGCCATCCGCAGCGCGAACTCCACGTTTTCATATGCGCTCATCATGGGAATCAGGGAGACGGACTGGAATACAAATCCTATCTTTTCCCTGCGCAGCATTTCTCTCTTTGCTTCGGACCATTTGGTAATGTCCTCGCCGCAAAAGAAAATCTGTCCGTCGGAGGGAAAATCCAAAGCTCCCAGCATATTCATCAGGGTCGTCTTGCCGGAGCCGGATCGTCCCTTCAAAATGGCAAGACAGCCCCTGGGAATTTCCAGAGAAACCCCATTCACCGCCACAAAATCCTCGCTGCCTGCAACGGGAAAGCGTCTGGTCACGTTCACTGTTTTTAATATCGCTTCACTCATAGCTTAGTCCTCCCCTAACTTCAATGCACTGCTGATGTTCATTTTGGAGACAATTCTGCCTAAGACAATCAGGCAGACGCAAAGCATTACGCCAATGACCGCAAACAACTGTATTAAATCGCCTGTCTGTGTAATCAGCTCCAGCGGCAGAATCTGCTCGGACGCCGCATACGCCTGCTGTATCATCGGCACAAACATCCGGGACGCCACTACGCCTATCAGACCGCCGGTGACAATGGCAAACAGACCGGAACAAATCTGTTCGATAATGAGCATCCATGTGATTTCTTTTTTCCGCATACCCATCGCGCGAAGCACGCCGAACAAAAGCTCTCTGGACCGGATAGACATAATCCAGTAAATCAGATAACCCACACAGCAGAGTATCAGGATGACGATAAAGCTCATGGACAGAATGCCGTTCGTCCCCTGAAACATGGTATCTCCGATAATTTCCGCTTCTTTCACGGTCATATCCTCAAGCTTCGTCAGCTTTAGATTGCTCTGTTCCTCCAGCCAGCTATAGAAACCTTCCCCATCGTCGCTGACGTCCATCCATACCTCATAGGGATACGCTCCCCACTTATCCTCCAGATACGCCAGATTTGCCACAATCATATACCGGTCCGTGGTTTCCACGGTACCGTCCTCATTCGCGGCATAACTCTCCGGCTGATAAGCGGGCCAGTAGTTAAAGAAGCCGTATATCACTCCCACGCCTCTGGTTCCGTCCGCATTCTCATAGGAAATAAGGTCTCCCAACTGATATCCCTGTTTTATCATAAAGTTTTCCGACACAATGACCGCCTGCGCATCCGCAGACAAGACGTTCAGATAATCCGCATAGGAATAGGGCAGCAAATCATTGTCCATGGTGGTAACGTCATAAAAGCCCTGGGCTCTGATACCCATAACCGTCACGTCCAGACCGGTTGCGCCCGTAACTTTGGCATCCTCGTCAATCAATACCGGCGTTGCCGTCTCCACTCCCGGAATGGTATTATACTTATCAAAATCCGGCTCCTGATAGGCAAGCTTAACAGAGCTGTCCCGTGACACCGAAGCCTTATTGTTTTCCCATCTCTCCTTTAGCACGATATCGGCTCCCACCAGATGTCTTGTGTTGTTTACCGCATTCAGAACGATAGTTCTTGCAATGGTGGTATCGGAAATACCGATTGACACCGTGAGAATCAGAAACAGTATAATAAACTCCTGCTTTGCTCCGGTTCGTATGGTGCCGAGCACAGAGGCATAGGTGGAGGGCTTCATGTGATTTTTAAACAGCGCAAAGACGCCCTTTAACAAAATAGGCTGTATTCTTGCGCAGAACAGACCGGCTCCCAGAATAAACAGCGAAAAGCTGAGATAGAGCAGCGGGTCTAAGGAATTGCCTGTAAGTACATCCTCCACAATCCGGTCCGAGGAGCGTTTGAAGGAATAGTAGCCGTACAGCGAAACCGCCAGAAGAATGATATCCAGATACATTCTCTTCCACAGGGATTTTTTCTGTCTGGAACGGCTCTGTTTCAAATGAACGATGGACAATCCGCTGTAGGAAAGCACCGGTATCGTCGTCATAATCACGGACACCGCAACGGCGGCTGCCACATAGAGAATTACATCGGCGGTAAAGCGGATTTCCAGGCTTCTTGTGGCGGAAAACTCCAAAAATGCCGTGGAGGCGCCAAGCAGCTTACAGAACACCGCGCCCAACGGAACGCCCGCCAGCGCGGATACAACGCTTAAGAAGACGCTTTGCATCAGGTACAGCAAAAACACCTGTCGTTTGGAGGCTCCTCTGGAACGCATCAGCGAGATTTCATTTCTCTCCATCTGCAGCATCTGCCCTGCAATCATATAGAGGAACGCACATAGCAGCAGCAGTACGGGAATCTGCAGAATCAACAGCGTCGCTTCAATTCGTTTTGCCTTGCTGCTGTAATCGTTCAGAATTTCCATAAAGCCGCCGTCTGCCGTTCTGTCCTTCAGCACCTCATTCCGCTCCATGCGGTTCATGTTGTACATCAGGTCGCTGACCTCAGTGATATCAAGAGTCTCATAATCCCAGATGAAGTTCCAGCTTCCGTACAGGGAATAAAGGTTTTCCACCCCGGTTCCCAGAAAACTGTTCTTGAAAGCGCTCTCCGTGGTATATACCTGTCCCGCCAGCTCTTCCTTCACAGGCTCCCAGTATAATTCACCTTCATCCAACGGACGAAATACGCCTACCACCTTTAATTTCAACGGATTCCCGTTCTTATCCTTCCACAAATCATAAGTGTACTCGTCATCCAGCAGGATATCCTGTTCTACCATAGCTTCATCGCTTACCATGATTTCCAGAAACCCGTCACTGTCCGTCTCATCGGCAGGGTATCTTCCGTACAGAATTTCCACATGCTCCTGCATTCCGGATATGGCGGATAACGTCAGTCTTTTTCCTGTCTCGTCATCTCTTACGACAGCGGGCGTCGCTCTCTGTGTACCCAGACGGTAGGCTGTCACCGTATCCAGCATATCCAAATCAAGCTGCTCCGCCGCCTGGAAGGCTTCTGTCTCCATGGTGCTAAAGCCTGTCTTGCCGCCGCCCTTTAAGGTGCTGTAGGTAACACTGAAAACGGCGGGCCAGCAGTTCTCTTCTTCTCTGTAATTGTCAAATTCATCCGTCAGCATCTTCTGGAAAGAAGATACACGATACAGAGGATAGCTTGCCGCAACGGAAATCAAAAGAATATTACCGATGAGCAGACAAAGCACCATCCATTTTTTATGCAGTAATTTATGTAACATTAAAGAAAACATATCGTTATTTGCTTCCTTCCCAAATTAATTATATACAATCTTCATGCCTTCGGTCAGACCCGCAAGCACCCAGTAGCTCTCCACATTGCTTCCACCCGGAATAAATTCCGTTTTCAGCAGCGTTCCGTCTTCCTTAAGTACCGTGACAAAGTATTCATCCTCCTCAACCGTTACCGCGGCTTTCGGAATGATAATCACATTCTCCACCGTCTTCAGATTGCCCTTTAACGCAAGATTATTAAGCCCTGTTTTGTCCAATTCGTCCACATCCTGTTCAAAATCCAGCCGGAAAATTGCTTCTCCTGTATCCAGATTGCCGTACAGCGCCCAGCTTCCTCCGTTTACCACTGTCGCCGGCGTAAGCCCGTTCCGGTTGTCAAAGATTACTTCCATCCCATAATGGAACTGTTCTGCCTGGGAGGTTGTGGCGGCATACACCACGCTGCTGTTCATGATATGGCAGATATAATCTCCGTCCTTCAGCTCCTCTCCCGCCGAATATTTGGTATTGTAGTACACATATCCCGCAGTTTCCGCCTTAATCTCGTACACCCCGCCTATCCGGGTCAGCTTCTCAAGCTCTTCCTCTGCATCCGCTATCTGGTTTTCATAGCTGTATTTGGTGTACTCCCAATCCAGTTGTCTCTGGGCATACCGGATATCCTGCACGGCGCGTTTATAATCATTATAAATCAGACCTCTCTGCTCCGTAATATCCGCCAAATCCTCCTGCGCCTGCGTTTCCGCTTCCTGATAACGCTCTTTCAGGCGCTGTAGCTTTATCTGCGCCTCCTCCACAGCAATTTCGTCAATTTCCGTGTAGACTGTCGCAATGACTTCGCCTTCTTCCACATACTGCATATACTCTGCGATATATTCACCGAAGGAAGCCGTAACCCCTTCCAGAGAAAGCCTTACGGTAGGTACATTCAGGTAACTTCTCTTAAGAATCTGACTTAAGGCTGTCTCCTCGAAGGTTCCTTTTTCCAGCGTAAGCACCGTATACAGATTATCCACCGTCTGTTCTTTCTGCTCCAGCGCATCCGTTTTCAGATAATCCTCCGGTGCAATGTCCTGCTTTTTTCCGCTTCCCGTATCCGTCATCAGTGTCCCTGACGCATCGCAGCCGGCAAGGGATATTGTCATGGCAAGTCCAAGCAGCGCTGCCGTTATTTTATTATTCCTGCACATAAACCACATCTCCTTCCTCAAGCCCTTCCAGAATCTCCACGTTGATGCCGTCCTTACTGCCGACCTTTACGGAAACCCGCTCATGTTTTCCGTCCACGTCCTTATACACATAATAGTTGCCGCCCGCAGACTGCACTGCGGTTTCGGGAAGAAGGAGTACGTCCTGTAATTTACTTGTTACCAGCTTGATTTTTCCGTAATCGCCATAGGAAATCTCCCCGTCAGGGTCGGAAATGAGGAACTCGGAATAAGCGTCCTCTCCGTTATTTATCGTCGCCATGTAATAATCATGGTCCATGGGAATGGAGACCGCTTCATATTCTTTTCCGTCCATCCAGAAAACCACGTTTTCAAGCTGGTTCAATACGGTAAGACTGACGTATAAGCACCGCGCATAGGTTACGGAGGTATCCGCTACCGCCACATAATAGAGATTCTTATCAATGGCAGTTCCGTATTCCGCCGACGCCAGTGCGATAATAGTTCCGTCAAAGGGGGCTTTTATCATATTGCCCTCGCTCTCCTCGCGCAGCTTTTGCAGCTCTGCCACGCAATGCGGACGCTCCAAATCATAGGTTTCTTTCAGCTGCTTTAGCTGCAGCTCAAGCTTCCTGCGCTGTTCATCATAATTTCCCGCCTGTCTGCAGGTTTCTGTATATTCCGGTGTATAATATTCCAGCGTATCCAGGATACTGTAGACATTTTCCAGTTCTTTTTTGGCAATGGCAATCTCATTTTCCAGAGAGGCTTTTTTGTACTCATAGGTTCTGTCCAGATTTTCCAGCTCCTTCTCCTTATTCTCAATTGCTTTCTCCAAATTTTCCATTGCAGGGGTGGCAAGGACATCGCCCTCCTTCACGGTATCGCCAAGCTCCACAAAAAATTCCCCGAAGACGCCTTCCTCCGCAAAAGTCAGCTGTTCCACCCGTGGACCTGTCTGGGCATCGTAATAGGCGGCTACCTGCATATCCCCCCTTACTACTTCTGCTGTCTGAGGGGCATTCAGTGCGGATTCCTTTAATTCCACAATCACATCACTCTTCGTCGCACTGTCGCCGCAGCCTCCAAGCGCTACTGCGCCTGCCAAAAGTATTCCTAACGTTTTTAACTTTTTCATTTATCAATCCACCTAAACCTTATTTCTTCAACGCCACAATCTCGCCCTGCTCCAAGCCGTCCGTAATTTCCACCATATCGTCTCCCCAAAGACCAACGGTAACGTACCGCATCTCCAAAAGACCGTCTTTTTCCAGATATACGAAGGGACCGTTGTCAGACTCATGAATGGCGTCACCGGGGATACAGAGAACATTGTCCTTGCGTTCAACCTCTAATGTTATCGTGCCATTGGTTTTGCTTGCAATAATCTCATCGCCCACAGGCTTAAAATACATCTGCTTCTCCCATGAATCCGTAAGTGCCGGAACCACCTCGCAGGTATACTCCGCACCGGACACTCTGTAGCTTACCGTAAGACTTTCTGCCTCTTTGAAATAATCCGCATATTCCAAATCCTCGGTTATGAAATAGCAGGCGTCCAGATTGCTGACTGTCACTACCACTCTGTCCTTCTTGCTGTAAGTATCCTCCAGTGAATTCTCCAGATAGGTAATCTCTCCGGTGATATCGGCAAAAAGCTGACCGTCTTCCAGCTCCTGACGGTACTGCTCCAGCCGTTTTTTCAAAAGAGTAAGCTGGTCGTTCATATCCTCCAGAGTAGTCTGATACCGCTTGTTAATGCTTTCCTTCTGTTCCGCCAGCTCTTCCTTATCCTGCTGCGTCATATAGGTATAGGTATAAAGTCTCTCTGCGCTGGCAAGCTCAAAGGCTTTCATTTCCTCCGTCTGCGCAAGCTGCAATTCCTGATACTCTATCTGAAAGGAAAGCTCCTCTATGGTTTCTTCCAAATCCTCTACATCCAGCGCCACAAGCAGTTGTCCGGCGGAAACGTATTCTCCCATCCTGACCTCCACACGCGAAATCAAACCGCCGTCAACCGGAAAAGAAAGATCCTGCGTTTCCGTTGATGTATAACTTAAGCGGACAGTAACATTTTTTACCACCTCGCCGTACTCTACAGTTGTTGTAGGATATGCAGCTTCTTCCTCTTCTTCTACCAGAACCGGCTGTGTGCTTTCCTCCTGTTGCTGCCCGCATCCCGTTAGCGCACACAACATGCCTGCCGCAAGAATCACCGCAAAAATTTTTCGTTTCATTTTTTAATACTCCTTTATAAATAGTATCTTTTACAGTATAAAGGAGAGGTATCGCATTTGCAATATCTCTCCTTTATAAAAAATAAACCGTTTTTTGTTCTTTTTGCTACTGCTTTACTTTCAGACAGCGTATGGCGTTTAACACGGCAAGCACCATAACGCCCACATCTGCAAAAATGGCTATCCACATATTTGCAATGCCCAAAGCTCCCAGAATCAGACAGATTCCCTTTACGGCTAATGCAAATATAATATTTTCATACACGATTCTGAGGCACTTTCTCGAAATCCGTATCGCCACAGCAAGCTTCTGCGGGTTGTCATCCATCAGAACGATATCTGCTGCCTCGATTGCTGCATCAGACCCCAACGCTCCCATGGCGATACCGATATCCGCTCTGGAAAGCACGGGTGCATCGTTGATGCCGTCGCCCACAAATACCAGTTTTTCCTTTCCGCTCTTTTCCTGCAAAAGCAGTTCCACTTCCGCAACCTTATCCCCGGGAAGAAGTTCGGCTCTGACCTCATCCAGTCCAAGCTGCGCCGCTACCTGCTCCGCCACAGCCCTGCTGTCTCCGGTCAGCATCACCGTCTTTCTCACACCCGCTTTTTTCAGCGCTGCAATCGCTCCCTGCGCCTCTTCCTTTACTACATCCGCAATCAGAATACAACCTGCATAAATACCGTCCACCGCTACATGAACAACCGTACCGACGTCCGGATTCCTTTTCTCCGATATGCCCAATGCTTTCATCAGCTTTTCGTTTCCCGCCGCCACGATTTTTCCATCCACCTGCGCTTGGACACCGTGACCGCCAATTTCCTCTACCCCGCTTACTCTTCCATTGTCAATTTCCGCTCCATACGCCGCTTTCAGGCTCTTACTGATGGGGTGGCTGGAATAGGATTCCGCATAAGCTGCATATTCCAGCAGCTTATGCGACGCTCCGTCCCCCCATTGCTCTCTAAAGCTTTCGGACGGCGACACTTGTGTCACCTCAAAAACTCCTTTCGTAAGCGTTCCTGTCTTGTCAAACACCACATATCCTGTCTGCGCCAATGCCTCTAAATAATTGGAGCCTTTTACCAGAATGCCGCATGCCGAAGCGCCGCCGATACCGCCGAAAAAGCTTAACGGGATGGAGATTACCAATGCGCAGGGACAACTGATAACAAGAAAGGTCAGCGCACGCGTAATCCACATTGTGACAGATGCCGGATTCCCCATAATCAGATGAAACACGGGCGGAATCACCGCAAGCATCACTGCGCCAAGGCATACTGCCGGAGTGTAATATCTTGCAAATTTGGTGATAAAATTCTCCGAGCGGGATTTTTTCATGCTGGAATTCTCTACCAGGTCCAGTATTCTGGAAACGGTAGATTCGCCGAATTCCTTTGTGGTGCGCACCTTCAACAGTCCCGAAAGGTTGACGCAGCCGCTGATGACGGCGTCCCCCACCTGCACTTCCCTCGGAATGCTTTCTCCGGTCAGCGCACTGGTATTTAAGGTAGAGCTTCCCTCCTCTATCACACCGTCAATAGGCACCTTTTCTCCCGGACGGACTATAATGATGCTGCCGATTTCCACATCGTCAGGATCCACCTGCTCCAATTTTCCGTCCCCGTTCTCAATATTGGCATAATCGGGACGAATATCCATCAGGGCGCTGATGTTGCGGCGGCTTTTGCCCACTGCCACCGCCTGAAACAGCTCGCCTATCTGATAAAAAAGCATTACTGCCACGCCCTCGGCATATTCCCCAAGGCAGATAGCGCCCACCGTTGCAACCGCCATCAGAAAGTTTTCATCGAATACACTTCCGTGAAAAATGCCAAGAACGGCTTTTCGCAGAATATCATAGCCGATAATCAGATAGGGAATCAGATACAAAATAAGCTTTAACATCCCCTGTACCGGAATAAAGTGAACCGCCGCCAGCAAAACAGCCGCTGCCACAATGCGGCACAGGACTCTTTTCTGTTTTTTCGTCATGGTAAGTAAACTCCTTAATTACATTTTGAATTCAGATCTTACAGATAGATTTCGCAGTCCGACTCCACTTTTTTACACGCCTTCACTACCTGTTCCATCACAGTTTTCTCATCGCTGCCCTCTGCAAATTCCACCTTCATCTTCTGTGTCATAAAGCTTACGGCTGCATCCAGTATCCCTTCTACCTTCTTTGCTGCCTCCTCCATTTTTAAAGCACAGTTTGCACAATCCACTTCAATTTTGTAAGTTTTTTTCATCTTCTTTTCCTCCATTTTCCTATAACTTTCTTTTCACAAATGCAAATCATTTGCATTTCATTTTTACTTTCATTCATATGAACTATTGTTCATATGTTTATTTTACCATATTTATATGAATTGTCAATCCCTGTTTTTTCATTATTTGCAAAAAAAGCCGCCGGCTTTTTCACCGACGGCTTCTGTGCGTTTTAACTATACTGCGGCAGCTCCTTCATCCGATTATTTCGGATATCAATCACAGGACCGCCGGTACCTTCAATATATTCTCTCGTAATCGTAACTCTGCCGATATTGTCGTCCTTTGGAATCTCATACATAATATCCAGCATAAATTCTTCGATGATGGAACGGAGCGCTCTTGCACCGGTGTCGCGTTCCATCGCTTTTTCTGCAATAGCTTCCAACGCTTCATCGGTAAAATCCAGCTTTACTTCGTCTAATTCCAGTAATTTCTGGTATTGCTTCAAAATTGCATTCTTTGGCTCCTTCAGTATCTTGACCATCATTTCCTTGGACAGTCCCTGCAACGTGAAAAGGATTGGCAGTCGTCCGATAAACTCGGGAATCATTCCGAATTTTCTGATATCCTCCACAGTCACCTTGGACAAAATATCCTTATCTTTGTCATATTTATCCTTTAACTCGGAATTAAATCCAATGGCCGCGCTCTTGGACAGACGCTCCTTGATAATCTCCTCCAAATCAGGGAACGCTCCTCCGCAGATAAACAGAATGTTTCTCGTGTTTACTGTCGCCAGCGGAACCATGGCATTTTTACTGTTGGCGCCTACCGGCACCTCTACCTCTGCGCCCTCCAGCAGCTTTAACATCCCTTGCTGCACACTTTCCCCACTGACGTCGCGGGAGTTGGTATTTTTTTTCTTGGCAATCTTGTCAATCTCATCAATAAAGATAATGCCTCTCTCCGCTTTTTCCACATCATTATCGGCGGCAGCCAGAAGCTTGGACACTACGCTCTCGATATCGTCGCCGATATATCCCGCCTCGGTCAGCGAGGTTGCATCGGCGATTGCCAGCGGCACATCCAGCAGTCTTGCCAGGGTTTTTACCAGGTAGGTTTTACCGCAGCCTGTCGGTCCAATCATCAGCATGTTGGACTTCTCGATTTCGATTTCATCCATGGTGTCTGTCGCCACACGTTTATAATGGTTGTAGACAGCCACTGAAATTACCTTCTTGGCATGCTCCTGACCAACCACATATTCATCAAGGCTCGCCTTGATTTTATGGGGCGCAGGAATATTTTTGATATCCAATACCGGCTCCGTCTGTTCCTTCGTTTTTTTCTTCTTTAGCTTCTGCTTGTTGGGAATTCCGCCGTCTCCCTGCAAATCTGCAAGATTCACAATACTGATATTGGGAAATCCCCCCTGTCTGGTATACTGATCCAGCTCATTCTGCAAATTCGGATTGTTCAGCATTCCCTGATAGTCAAACTGACTTACCGTCTCCATTGTTTTGTGCATACAGTCATTGCATACGCAAATATTGTTGGGAAGCTTGAACATTTTTCCCGTCTTGCTCTCAGGTCTGCGGCAGATGAAGCAGACGTCCTCGTACTCGCTGTTGTCACTTTTACCCGCTTTTGCGGTAGTAGACGCATCTTTATGACCGGAAGTTAAATCCTCCGTATTTTTTTCTTCTTCTATATCGTTATTTTCATTATACAAATCTGACATACGCTTCTCCTCATTTCCATCGTTTGTCCCTTCACGTACATTCTACAGAATAATTCATAAATACACAAGTGAAGTTTTTATAAACCAGTAATCCCGGTGAGCAGTAACGCCCATCGGGATTCTTTCTCTTTTTGATATTCTTTTTATCGATTACCTATTACCGGGTTGTATCGGGTCTGCTGCCAAGCGTTATTTCCAGCTTGTATTCCACGTATTCGCCCTGTTCGGGACGCATAATCGTAATTGTCGCGGTATCTCCCGCTGCATAATACTGCAAGATGTCCTGCAAATCAGTGGACGAAGTAATCTTTTCACCGTCAAAGCGGGTAATAATATCGCCTGCCATAATACCTGCCTCCTGGGCAGCGGAGCCTTCTTCCACACTCAGTACATAAATGCCGGTAGGCATGTTGTACATCTGGGAAATCTGACTGGATACATTCTGCGGAACAATGCCCATGTAGCCTGTCTCGCCCTCTTCTACCTTATCTCTCGTGGTACGCTCCATCAATTCTGCAATAATGGGGCTGGCAGAGGATATCGGAATGGCATAACCCATACCCTCTATGGTATCGCCGCCTATTTTATTGGAGTTGATACCGATTACTTCACCTGCCATATTTAACAGTGCGCCGCCTGAGTTACCGGGATTGATTGCTGCATTGGTCTGTATAAAGGTATGTGTAGTACCGTCACTCAGGGTCATCTCACGATCCAGTGCGCTGATAATGCCATTGGTTACGGACTGTCCATAGCCCAAAGCGTTACCGATTGCAATCACGGGCTCGCCCAGCTTCAGGTTATCACTATCGCCTAATTTAGCAATGGATATCTCGTCTTTGGTCTCCTCGCTGACAGATGCCAAATCAACCGCTACAACCGCCAAATCCATATCGGAATCCGTACCTTTCACCTTTGCCTCTGCGGTGTTGCCGTCAATAAACGTCACTTCCAGAGTAGTCGCATCTTCTATTACATGGTAATTCGTTACAATCAAAAGCTCCGTATCGGTTTCTCCAACTATAATGCCGGAACCGCTGGACGCTGCCTCCTGCGTATAGGTCTGTCCCCAGAAGTTACCTGTCTCCGTATAATTATTGACGATGGAAACCATTGCAGGCATTACTTCTTCTACCACAGCAGAAATGTCGGAATCCACAACTGTAACCGTATTGGTATTGACCATTTTAATTCCGCTGTCGCTCTCCTGGGTTGACACAACCTGGTCAGTACCTGTCTCCACGTTTTCGCTGTCTGCCTGCTCAGCAATGCCAAGTCCCTGCTGTACCGCATAGAATCCGATACCTGCAAACATTCCAAAGAATAATCCAAGAGTGACGCTCAGCAGCGCCTTACGGAAAAATCCATTTTGTTTTTTCTGCTTTTTCTCTTTTCCATTTCCGGTATGGTCCGGCTCACTATTCTGCTGATAGGAACTGTAAAAAGTATTGTCATTTCCTGTCTGATAAGTTGAATAGCTATTCGTATTTGAACCGGAATAATTTTCGTTATCGTACATATACATTACCTCTTTTCCTTAATAGCAACTGTGTTTCCTTTACCTTTACTGTTAGTTTATCCTTAATTTGTGTCCGAATTGTGATAAAACTATTAAACACTTGTGAAACCTATTTCCAATAATCGCGATTGGACGTCAGGTAAAGAATCAGCGGATTTGGAAGCTTTTTATAGCTCTTTCCCAATCGATATCCGACATATTTAAAAGCGCATTGTATATAAAAATGAGGAAGCCTCCAAATTTTATGTTTCTTTTTTAAATATTTTGTCGTCATTTTAACCAGCTTCATCCCCTCCGATTCGGACGGAACCTTCGCAAAAATCTCCGGATGCTCTGCCTGCGACACTCCCAGATCAAAATTGCGGCGAAGCTGCTGCATATTGGTATAATTGTGGGAATGGTACACTTCCGCCCCGGCTTCGTAAGCAATACCGTATCCGCTTTGCACAGCCTTTGCCGCGTAAATCATATCTTCATTAAAAATTGCTCTTTTTATAAATCCTCCCAATTCCTCATAGACGTCCCTTCTGTATGCGGCACAGACATTGGAGCAAAAGTAGGTTTTAATCCCAAGCTCTTTGATATCGGCTTCCGACTTGATGCGCGACTGTCCGGGATAGTTGAAGCTTCTGGAAAACCTCTCCTCAATACTGCAATCCGCTTTGGGAAGCTGTCTGGCATAGGCAGCCGCCACCCTGCCATTCAGATTTGACGTCAGTCTTTCCAACAATTCGTTATCTGCCGGAACCGCATCCTGGGTCATCATCACGAAGACATCCGCATCGGATTTGCTTACCCCTATACGGCGCGTCCCTCCATGGTCAAACTCTCTCTTGGATAGATGAAATACCTTCACATTGCGGTACTTATCCGCAAAGCGCTTTCCATAGGTCAGTTGTTCAAAATATTTTTCTTCCGTATTCATTAAAATAACCTTCTGTACGGGAATCGTCTGCTGACTAAGCTTGTCCAGCAATGTGAAAAGCTCTTTCCCCGGCTTATACAATGGAATTATTACATCTATTTTCATTATTTATTCTCCCTGTTCCTTTCATGGAACCATTATACAAACGTGCGCCATCAGGCGCACGCTATAAAAGAAGGGGCTTTTCAAGCCCCTCCCCGACAATTAATTCTTATTGATATAAGGCGTCGTATCCTCTTTAATTTTCTGTCCATACTCACGTACACTGTCTGTAACCTCATAATCCGTATCGTCAAACAAAAACTGGTGAAGCCATACGACATTTGCCTCCAGGTCCATGGGGATAACGCTGCTTCCCTTCGCACCGATATTGGCAGTCGTCCTCATACTCTCCTCCGGGAAACCTCCTTCATCCACAATTCTGTAATTTGCAATATTTTTAATCAGTTCCATGATATCATCCTTGTCCAGACTGGTATAGATATCATCAATGGCACTGTTAAACACTTTTGTCAGGGTGGCAAGGTCTGCTTTCTTCGCCTGTTCTTCAATCGCCTTGATTACCTCTCTCTGACGTGTCGCACGCTTGAAATCGTCTCCCGCAGTATACCGGATACGGCAGTAAGCGGACGCCTGAATACCGTCAAGAAGCTGATAACCCGGCTCTGTCACAGGCTCATAATCACAATTCAGCACTTCCGCAATGTCCATCTGATAATTGTTGATATGCTGAAGCTCTACCTCATCTACCTCAATATAAATACCGCCAAGTCCGTCAATGACATCCCGCAGACCACTGTAGCTTACCGTTACAAAGTTTGTGATATCCATATCCAGATTCATGTTCAGCATCTTAACCGCCTGTTCTGCACCACCGTAAAAATAGGCATGATTACACTTAATATAACTATCCGTACCGATATTCAGATAGGTGTCACGATATACGCTGACTAACTTAATGTCGCCCGTATCAAGATTAATACTGGCAATCATCATACTGTCGCTCCGGCTCCCTTTATAAATCTGATCGTCTGTTCTCGCATCCACACCAAACAGTGCGATATTCATATAGCCCTTCATCGTCTCATTTTCCACCACTGCATCGGGGATTTCCAAATTTTCCGTCTCCAGAACCGTCACTTTGGGTCCTTCGTCATTTACCTGTGTCATAACGATATAAAGAATTGCCAGCATCACCAGAATAACAACTATTTCCACTGCAAAAACAATAATTTTCCTTTTCTTTCTTGCCTCGCGCTCCTTCGCCGATACTTTCTTTTCATGAATCGTATTTTCTGTCATTATACTTTCTCCTTATTTGCATATTTAATAGGCGTTTTTATTGATGAAACCTGTAAAAAACGTCATAAAAATTATCTTTATATCAAACCAAAGCGTCCAGTTCTCAATATAATAAATATCGTACTCGATACGCTTGCGTATGGATGTATCCCCGCGCAGTCCGTTTACCTGCGCCCATCCGGTAAGTCCCGGTCTGACCTGATGCTTTACCATATAGCGGGGAATTTCTTCTTTAAATTTCTCAACAAAAAGGGGTCTCTCCGGTCTGGGACCCACAAGGCTCATATCTCCCTTCAGGATATTGAACAACTGTGGAAGCTCATCCAGACTGGTCTTTCTGAGAAGCTTACCGATTCCGGTAACTCTCGGGTCATTTTTTACCGTCCATGCCTTCTTTTCTTCTTTGGCGCTCTGCATCTCCATGCTTCGAAATTTATACATATAAAACGGCTTATTGTGTAATCCTACACGCTCCTGCTTGAAAATAATGGGACCCGGACTGCTAAACTTCACCAGAACAGCGGCCACAAGCATAATCGGGGAGGTCAGCAAAATACCAAATAATGCCCCCGCAATATCTACAATGCGCTTGATAAGCATATTGCCGGTATTTGTAAGCGGTACGTGCCTGATATTGATTACAGGCAATCCCATCAAATCCTCCGTATAGGGCTTTGTGGGAATCAGGCTGTTATAATCAGGAATGAACTTCGTGTGAACACCGGATTTTTCACAGATGTGCACGATGTCCTCCAAAAAGTCATAATCCTGCAGGGACAGGGTAATCGCTATCTCATCCAGTTTATTTTCGGGAAGAATAATCTCCAGATTGCCAATGGTACCAAGAACCTTTACTCCCTTATAAGTGGTTCCTGCCGGAATGTGGTCGTCCAGAATGCCGCACACCACATATCCCCATTGGGGATTATCTAAAATACGGCTTACATACTCCTCTGCTGCACGGGAATATCCCACCAGAAGAATATGCTTCAGATTATAGCCCTTGCTCCGCATTGTCCGCAGCGCTTTTCTAAGTATAATTCTGAAACAGGATGATAAAAAGATATTCAATACATAAAAAATTGCCATTACGGAACGGGAGTAGTTAATCTCTTTGATTACCATATAAAGAATGATAATCAATGCGGCTATGCCTATCGTATTCGCCTGGACAAGTCCATATATCTCATACCGTTTCCGTACAGTACGCTTGGGAGCATACACACCGCACCGATAATACAAAAAGATATAACCGGGAACAATAAAAAACAGCAGATTAAAATACTCTGCCACAGGTAATACACCAATTCCCGGACCGTTCTCAAACAGATAGAACTTGATGTAATAAGATGCGATAAACGCGATTCCCGTTATGATGGCGTCTATTACTACCAATAATCTGTTAAATACTTTCTGATTGTCTTTAATCATAAGCACCACCCTGAAACTGTTCCTATTTTACAATAATCCCTGCAAATGAGCAACTTAAGAATTTATGAAGTTATTTCTTAAGTTTTCATAATAATTCGGAAACAATTCACATATAATTGCAGTTGTATGGAAAAATAATTTCCCAGATGCTTCCACCGGAAAGGAACCTTTGCCGACCTTCCTTCCTTGCTGAAGCTGCGTTTAAGCCCTGTCCATAACCCCTTTAAATAGATTTTTCCCATTTTTTTTCTGCAAAAAAATAAGAATTTAATAAAAAAGCCTGCCAGTAAAAAAGGAAAATTTAAAAAGCACTGCAAAAGGGGCATATTTTTTGCCACAACATAAATACTGTTGGCAGAAGCATGCTTTGTTTTCCACTCATTGTATCTGGAGCCTGTGGACGCGCTTCCATAATGAAGCACCTCTGCCCCGGGTTCATAATAGTTCCGGTAGCCGTAAATTTTTGCGCGGTAGCCAATGTCAATATCTTCGAGATAGGCAAAATGCCTTTCGTCAAACAGACCGATTTCGTCAAATACACTGCGGCGGTAAATAGCAGCTCCCCCACATGCCGAAAATATCTCCTTCGCGCTATCATAATATCTGTTATTTTTCCCTTTTCCTCTGGAATACGCCCATCCCAGCGCACAATATCGGTCTCCTGCATCATCTATCAGCTCCGGTTTATCCCACATCAGCATCTTTGCACTGACGGAAAAGATTTTCTCATCCCGTATAATTGCCTGATAGAGAGATTTCACAAAGGCAGGCTTTACCTTTGTATCATTGTTCAGGAGAATAACATAAGGTGATTCCGCCGCCTGAATTCCCAGATTCACCGCATGACAGAAGCCGGTGTTATCCTGCAAAAAGATACATTCCGTTTCAGGGAATTTCTCCTTGAGCAACGTCACGCTGCCATCCGCAGAGCCGTTATCTACTACAATTACCCGAAACTTGGGAGTATCATCTGCCTGCCCCTTCAATGCCGTCAGGCATTCCGGCAGATATTTTTCACCGTTATAATTTGGAATAACTACCGTTATCTCTTCCATGCACTTTTTCCTCTCCTGACATTCATGCTTCACTGCCATTGCCTTTCAACGGAAGGGTCATATAAAATTCGGTAACCCGCTTTTTCCAGCGCCCTTCCAAAAGCAGCGCTCAGCTTGCGGTAATCCGTATCTCTTGGCAGCACTGACGCATCAAAGAAATTTGTCCCCGGCACCCGCTGATAGGAAACACCCGTTATTTCTTCAAACATCGGAATACACTCCGCTCTGATTTGAATACATCTGACGTCCACGGCATCGGCATCCTGAGATAGCACCGCCCTGTGCAGATAGCCGCTATATGCCTTTGGAAGTCCTTCATATAAAAAAGTACCGTCACCGGAAAGTCTTCCTCCGATAACGTTTCCCTTCGACAATACTCTGCCGCCGACTGCTCCGACATCTCTCCTATTATCAAAAACATGTGTTATATATGCTAATTTATAAAAGCCGAGGTGTTTTAGATGCTCCGCTCTTGCATTCCACCCCTGCCTGTCCGCAAAGCTTTGAAGGGCGCGTCTCCCTGCCTCGTAGGCATACTGTTTGCTCTGAGGGTTCTCCGCCGTAGAGGCACTGTGGCATCTCCAGTGGTAGAGCACCTTCGGGATATGGACAATCTGCTCCGTTTTATCCATCAGCCGCTCTGCAGCCCGAAGCACCAAATCATAATCCTGCGCACCGTCATATTGCGGTCTGAAGCCCAGTTCCTTCATCAGTCTGCTCTCCATCACCAAAAAATGACAGATGTAATTATTACTTAAAAGCAAATCCAGATTAAATTTCTCTTTCCGGTTCGGTTCATAGTATGTTGTTCTGCCGCTGTCACATTTATCTTCATCGGAATAGAGCATTTTTACCTCTATTCCCGCCAGTTTTTTTCTTTCAATAGCACTCGCTATTTTATATAAAGCATCCTCTGTCAGCACATCGTCATGATCCAAAAGCCCAATGTACTCCCCGGATGTATAATCCAAGGCACAGTTTGTATTTTGGGAAATGCCGGCATTTTCTTTCAGCCGGACATAGCGGATGCGCTTATCCTGATATGTCTTTATTACATTCTCAACGCTCTCGTCCCCGGAAGCGTCTGCCAGAATCAGTTCCCATTTAGAATAGGTCTGCTGCAGCAGGGAGTCTATCAGTTCACGCAGATACCGGGGCACTGTCCGGTAGGCCGGCACCACAACACTGATAAGACCATGATACCCCGGAGGGTTTATCCGCTGTCTTGTCAGCTCCTGCTCCGTTGGAGGTATATAGTCATACGGCTCTCTTTTTGCCTCCTCCATGCGCTCCTTCGCGGCATACCATGTGTTTCGTAATCCATTCCGTTTCAGGTAATATATTGTTTTTTTGATATTTGCCTTGTTGATTCCGCCCATACGTTTGTCTGCGTTTTCCTTCCTGCCGCACAAAAACAGCAAACCACCTGTAAAAGGGTGATTCGCTGTCTTTCATCTTATCTTTGCAGCATCCTGATTTCTGCCTTATTTTAAATCAGTGCTTTTAAATCTTCTGTTAATTTTTTCACTTTTGCATCTGCATCTGCAAGGCTGTCACCCTTTACGCCCATATAGAACTTAATCTTAGGCTCTGTACCGGAAGGACGTGCACAGCACCATGCGTTGTCAGGAAGTTCAAAATACAGAACGTTGGACTTAGGAAGCCCCGTAGTGGTTTTATCACCGGTTTCCATATCCACAATCACATCATTCTGGTAATCTCTGAATTTCAGTACCTTCAAATCACCGAATGCAGCAGGCGGATTCTGACGAAGCTTATCCATAATCTCTGCAATCTGCCTGGAACCGTCAATTCCCTTTAAGGTGATGGTGTACTGCGTCTCCTTGAAGTATCCGTATTTCTCATAGGTCTCAAGCATCATATCCCAGAGAGTTTTTCCATGCTTCTTGCAGTATGCAGCAACCTCGCACAGACACATAACTGCCACGACAGCATCCTTATCTCTTGCGTGGGTACCTGCCAGACAGCCGTAGCTCTCTTCCAGACCAAATACATAATTGTTGCTTCCGGTCTGCTCAAACAGCTTAATCTGCTCACCGATAAACTTAAATCCTGTCAATACCTCAATCAGCTTTACACCGTAAGCCTGAGTAATGGGAACTGTCATATTAGTAGTTACAATGGTGGTAACAAGCGCAGGATTCTCCGGCATGGTGCCTGTAGCGGTTCTCTCTCTCAGAATATACTCTGCAATCAGCATACCTGACATATTACCGGTAAAGGATACATACTCGCCCGTCCTGGTATCCTTTGCATATACGCCGAGACGGTCTGCATCGGGGTCGGTTGCCAGAACGATATCCGCGTCCTTCTCCTTTGCAAGACGAAGCGCATAGGTAAACGCCTTTGGATCCTCCGGATTGGGGTAATCCAAAGTGGTAAATTTCGGGTCGGGATTCTCCTGCTCCGGTACAACATATACATTCTTAAATCCCAGCTCGGACAATACACGTCTTACAGGCACATTGCCGGTACCGCAGAGAGGAGTGTATACAATCTTAATATCCTCAGCCATCTCTTTGATAACTTCGGGATGAATAATCTGCTTTTTCAGCTCTGCCATGTATGCGTCATCAATTTCTTTGCCGATTACCTGATAAAGTCCTGCAGCGACAGCGGCATCCTTTTCCATGGTCTTTACCGTGTGGTAATCTTTGATGCTCTGCACTTCGTCGATAATTTCCTTATCTCTGGGGGCGGTAACCTGTGCGCCGTCCTCCCAGTATACCTTATAGCCGTTGTACTCAGGCGGATTATGGCTTGCCGTTACCACAATGCCTGCGGTACAGCCCAAAGTACGCAGTGCAAAGGACAGCTCGGGAGTAGGTCTCAAGGAATCAAATACATATGCTTTTATTCCATTTGCTGCCAGACAAAGCGCAGCCTCATCCGAAAATTCCGGCGACATATTACGGGAATCATATGCAATGGCAACGCCCTTTGCCTGCGTACCCTGCTTCAAAATATAATTTGCAAGCCCCTGGGTGGCCTTACGGACGGTGTAAATATTCATACGGTTCGTACCTGCGCCGATAATGCCGCGAAGTCCGCCCGTACCAAACTCCAGCTCCTTATAGAAACGTTCCTCTATCTCTTTTTCATCATTGCGAATAGCCAATAACTCGTTTTTGGTATCCTGATCGAAATAATCATCATTTAACCAAAAATTAAATTCTTCCATGAAACCCATTGTTTCGTCCTCCTCTGACTACTGTTTTCTATTACTTTTGGTGATAAACATCGTTTTTATTTTACCATAAATTGTTTCCTGTGCAAACAGGATTTATAAAAAACTTCTGCTTGACTTCTCCAAAAACAGATGTTAACTTAATATCATCATATTTTTATTCTGTCATACAGAATTTCAAAAAGGTTCTTTGGTATTTCACCAAATATTCCTTATTATCTATCACAAAGGAGATTTTTATTTATGACACAAGACAAAACAACTGCTAATTTCAACATTCATAAGGATTGCCGTTTAACGGGTATGTCTTATGAGACCGCTACCGGAACAATCGACTACGGAATGACCAACGACTACATGTTCCGAGCCATTCTGCAGAAGAATTCCTTTGTTCTGAAAGGACTGGTAAGTTCATTGTTACATCTGCCTTCGGAAAATATTATCTCGATTGAAATTCTCAATCCCATCATACTGGGCGAGGACATTAAGTCAAAGGAATTTGTACTGGATATCAACATCCTGTTGAATAACAACACCCGGCTCAATCTTGAAATGCAAATTTCCAATCAATTCAACTGGACTGACCGCTCTCTCAGCTATCTCTGCCGTTCCTTCGACCAGCTTTTCCATAGTCAGGATTATACAGAAACGAAACCCATTATCCATGTCAGCTTTCTTGATTTCACACCTTTTCCCGATAATCTTGAATTTTACTCAACCTATAAACTGTTAAACGTAAAAAATTATCAAATATATAGTGACAAAATTGTGCTGTCTGTGGTAAACTTAAAACATATCGAATTAGCAACCGAAGAGGATAAGGCGAGCCAGCTTGACCACTGGGCGCGTCTTTTCAAGGCAAAGACATGGGAGGAGATTAAAATGATAGCTAAAAACAATGAATATCTTTCCGAAGCCTCACAAACCCTATATGAGATGAATGCCGACAATACGATTCGCGAACAGTGCCTCTACAGACAGGAGCGCGAGAAGCGGGAGTATCTGATGAAAAAACGTATGCAGGAATTAACGGAAGAGAATTCCCATATTGCAAGAGCCATTGCTCATATGGAGGAAGAGAATGTCCGGCTTTCAGACGAAAAAAAGCATGTTATCGAAGAAAACGCAAGACTTACGGCTGAAAAAGAGCATGCTGTCGAAGAAAACGCAAGACTTACGGCTGAAAAAGAACACGCTGTCGAAGAGATTTCGCATCTTCGCGCTTTACTTGCAGAGCATAATATAAATGCAGATAATTAATTTTTCAAATAAACGTTATGCAGGAAAGGACACAATACAAGGTCAGCTAGGCATGCTTGGAATAGTTGGCCTCGTATTTGTAAAAGTGTATTTACCTGTATTCTAATGAAAGTGCCCTACTGTCTGGGATAATATTCAAAAATCAGTACCGTATTTATCTCATTTACAAAGTCCCGCATCCTCTGCAATACACTCTCCCAGTTCTCCGCGGTCACTCTGCCCTCACCGGCATACATTTCCTCCAGCATGTATTGATTCACATCAGGACAATAATGCACTAAATCCATATAATTATCAAGGTTGCATACAATGTCTTCCTCGTTTTGATAATAGTAAACTTCCACGTTGTCATAGCTTAACAGCACCGGAAGGGCCTGCTCCAAAATATAAAACCGCTCCTCCAACTGTCCGTTGACATAGGCACAATCCCACCATATCATGGAATAGGGCGGAAAAAGAAAACGATAGGTAATCTCAGGATGACTTTCAATCTGTTCTGCAATCAGTTTCAGATTCTGTCTGATTTTTTCCTTGCTTTCCGAAAAATCCTGCGGTTCCAGAACGCTGTCAGGTCTGGTATATGCCTGCATTGCCTTCGCTGCGCTGAATTCCTTACCTCTCGACCAGTCATAAGCATTTCCTCCCACATTCCTGCCCTCTTTCTCATAAGCAAGCATGGTGGGAATGGTTTCCAAGAGAATCTCTTTGTTGAAAATATAGGTATTATCATCCAGAATGGTTTCCGTGTGCAGGTATCGGGGAACGTCCTCGCCGTACAACGTACACTCAGGCTCCGAGCTGACTGCCGTCAGATCCAGACACCAGAATACATTTTTCAGCTTCTGCTTCTGCTCCGCCATTTCCAGATAATATAACAAATCCGCTGCGGATCCCGAAGCGCGGATGATTTTCAGTGTATTACAATCATATTTTTCATCCAAAAAGCTGCTGTCGCAGTTCTCCGTAACCGATGAGCCTACAAGGACACTGTCATAAGATAAATTTCTGATACTTCCCGGCATTTGATTATCCCTGTCATTCAGCACAGCCTCCCTTCCTCCAAACGGAGCATGGTACTGACAGAACGGATCAAACACCCACACAATAAAGAAAATCAGCAAAGCCTCCGCCGCTATCATGCACAATAGTCGTATAAGCCCCTTCTTCTTCGTAAACATAAAACTTCCTCCCGCCCGGTTTAGAATAATCAAAAGTTAAAGTACAAAAACGTACTCACCTGAGACAAGGATATATAGGACCACATGAATAGGGTTGCCATACAAAATGCTCCCATGGCAGTTTTTCCCTTTGTCTGAATCCATTCCTCCGCCTTTTTGCCCCGTACCAGAAGAATGCAAATCAGCAACAGAACCAGATAATTCCCCGCATAAAAAAGATTCAGATACTGAGGAGCCAGCATTTCCAGCGCCTTTCGGAACGGATAGTTTTCCGCAAACTGCAGGGTGTTGCAGATACCGAAAAACATTCCGGTATTGCCGCCGGCAAACAGCTTTTTCCAAAACAGCAGCGCCTGTTCCATGGTATCACAGCGAAATACCGCCCAACTGCAAGCCAGAAAGAAATTCGTCACTAAGATATTAAGCTTTTCCCACTTAAATCGAAGCCTCGGGAAAAGCGTTTCCCACACCACCGCCAATCCGTGCATACAGCCCCAGACAATAAAGGTCCAGTTCGCGCCATGCCAGATACCGCTGACTAAGAATACCACAAACAGATTCACACACTGTCTTGCCTTTCCCTTGCGATTGCCGCCCAGAGGAATATAGATATAGCTGGAAAGAAAGCGGGAAAGCGTCATGTGCCACCGTCTCCAGAAATCCTTCACGGAAGAGGCTTTCATCGGCGCGTTGAAGTTCTCAGGAAGCTCAAACCCAAACATCCTGCCGATACCTCTTGCCATATCGCAATAGCCGCTGAAATCAAAATATAATTCAAACACATAAAAAATAAGCGCCGCCCATGCTGAAGGAGCGTCCAGATAAGCAATATTGTTAAACTCCGCATTTACCAGTATCGCCAGCGTGTCTGCCAGCAATACCTTTTTTGCCAACCCTAAGATAAACAGGGTAAACCCATCATATAGGGCTTCCGCAGACGGCTTCCGCATTTTGCGTTCCAAGAGCTGTGGTACAAATTCCTGATAAAGTACAATGGGACCTGCAATTAATTGCGGGAAAAAACTGATAAAACAGCAATAATTCAGGATTCCGGTATGCTCCACCCTTCTGAAATACCGTTCAATCACATAGGAAAGCTGCTGAAACGTAAAGAAGCTGATACCCAGAGGCAGCGCTATTTTCTCGATAGAAATATTCGTATGCAGCAGATAATTGCAGTTATCGATAAAGAAATTGAAGTACTTAAAGTAAAGTAATAACCCTATATTTCCTGTGATTCCCACTCCCAATAGTGTCTTTCTGCCGACCCTGTTCCGGACACGCTCAAAGAATACGCTCAAAACATAGTTGAACCCCATGCTTGCCAGCAGAATCCACAGGTAGGACACATTATAGTATCCGTAAAACCACAGCGACATTCCGATCAGAAACACCTTGGCGTATGCAGGATTCCGAAACTGCTGCAATAAATACCATCCCGCCAGCGTAATCGGCAAAAAGACCGTTAAAAAGAAAACCGAATTGAATAACATATTTTAGCCTTTCTGTATCTTAAGAGAAAAGTCGCTGCGATCCAGTGAAAAATTAGGATTGTAATAAGGGTCGCCCTTTTCCAGCTCTTCTCTCCATTTCTCCCGGAATTTTGCGGATTCCTGATTATAACGCTCCGCCTTCTCACCCGCATCATCCAATCCCCTGGAAATGGATTCATAGTGATACAGCTCCGCAAAAGGGGTAAATACATTCAGCAGGTTTTTCTTTCGCAGTTTCAGGCAGAAATCCACATCATTCAAAGAAATGGCAAAGCTCTCCTCCAGTCCGCCCACTTCATCATAAAGGCACTTCTTCACCATCAGGCAGGCGCCTGTGACTGCCGAAACATCCTGCGCATAGCAGAGGCGCCCCATATACCCCAGATTCTGCCTGTGCTGCCTGTAATGGCTGTGCCCCGCCGTCCTGTGAGCCCCTAACCCCAACACAACACCGGCATGTTGAATCGTTTTGTCTGCATAATAAAGCTTTGCGCCGACTGCGCCCACATCCTTCCGCTGGGCGTACATCAAAAGCTCTTCCATCCAGTTCACGGTGATGACTTCCGTATCATTATTCAGCAGCAGGATATACTCTCCCGTTGCGTAACGCTCTCCCAGATTGTTTACCGCAGAATAATTAAAGGTCCCCTTGTAGGTAACGATTGCAATTCTGCCGTCCTCACTGCGAAGCACGCCTCTACCCGTCTCCTGCTCCTTTTCCTCTTCTCGTCTCTCAGCATCCAGCTTTGTCTGGGCTTCTTCATAGGAAAATCCCAAAAGCGCAGTGTAATACTCCCTGATTTCCTGAGTAGTACTGTTGTTTTCCACAATAATAATCTCATAGTTGTCGTAAGTGGATTTTTCCAAGATAGAAGTCACACACCGTTTCAAATCCGAGGCATGGTCCTTGTTGGCTATCACAATGGAAATCTTCGGTGTACCGATAATTTCATAACGGATACGGAAAATCGTCTCAAATGCTCTGGTACTGAGAATCTGAAAGTGGTTAAACCCATGCTTCTTAAGATGTTCCGCTATCGCGCCTTTTGCCGCTTGAGTGGCATAGGGCTTTGCATCGATTCCCGAAGCCACGCTGCCCGCATGACTTCTCCAATAATACATCAGTCTGGGCACATGTACGATTTTCTTCGCGTTATCGGTCAGACGCAGAATCATATCATGATCCTGACTGCCATCAAACCTGGGACGAAACAGCTCATTGCCATCCAAAAGACTTCTGGCAAACACGCTGAAATGACAGATATAATTATTGGCGCGCAAATTGTCCGGCGCATAATCCGGCTTAAAGTGCATCGTCAGCATCTTATTAATATCGCCGCTTTTGAAGGTAGTTTCATCACAATACAGATAATCCGCGCCCTGCTCATTGATTGCTTTGACATATTCATACAAAACAGAAGGATGCAGAATATCATCCTGGTCAAACAGCCCGATATATTCCCCAGTGGCAAGCTTTAGGCACTCGTTGGTGTTGCCTGCGATACCGCCGTTTTTTTCCAGTTTCTTATATATGATTCTTCCGCCTGCCCGCTCCGCATATTCCCTGCAGATTTCCCCGATATAGCTGTGCTCCTCATCGGAACCGTCTGCCAGACAAAGCTCCCAGTTTGCGTACGTCTGATTCATCACGGAATCCAGCATCTCAATCTGAAATTCCCGCCGGTTGTTCCAAAGAGGTACCAGAATACTGATTTTCACCATCCTTGGAAATACGGTCTCCCGCTCTCTCTTTGCCTGTTCCTCGTCAGGGAAGCTCTCCGTGCCAAACTGCTTCATTGCCTCGCGCTCCCGCTTCTTGTAATCCAGTTTTGCAAGCACGCCTTTGGGACCGCCGCAATTTGACACTCTGTCTTTTTGTCTGATTGCCCAATGCACAGCTTTTCTGGCAGGCTTGCTGACTTTCCAGAGGGGATTGTTTTTAATTCGGTCCAGCTTCCATGTAAGCTCGTCATTTTTGGATTCCAGGTCTGCAATTCTTGCCGCCAAATCTGCATTTTTCAAATGTTCTTTTTCATAGGCTTCCTTATAATCCATATCTGCCTTCCTGTTCTTGTTATATTTTTAACACTCCATCACTTCCGAAAATATCGCTTTGCGCCGTTCTCCATGTCCTTTGCAACATAAGAAGGCACCCGTATCATTTCCATTTCCGCATGTAACACATTTTTATCCTGCTTTGGGTATTTTCCCAAGCTGATATTGATATTGGGGTCGTCAGTACTGAAAACCATACAAACGGAAGCAGGGTTCTCTTTTCCGGGCTTCAGCAAAGTACCGTTAATAATAAACTGCTTTCTGCCCTTGCAATCCACATCTGTACCGTTAAAGGTCAGTTTTTTCACCTTCACCACACAGGAACACAGGGAAGGGTCAATGCGCAGCATTTTTACATCGCTTCCCACCGGAATCTCAAAGGCAATATCCTTATCCGACCGATATGCCTCCCGCACATAATAGGATTTTTCTTCACTGTAGCCCTCACCGCAATCCTCGTATATCTGAACCCTGTTCACTTCCGCAGAATCCGGGTAGCACTCCAGAGATTTCTGCGGTTCCCACATACGGTTTCCCAGAGACATACGCATTTGTTCCAGAGAACAGTAGTCCTCTGCCACAACATCCTGAAACGCCTGTTCCTCATCCAGATAAGCATCCGCCTCCGCTTTGGAAATGCAAAGCTCTCTCAAAATCCTGTCCATATCTATCTTTTCACTGTATTCCGTTTCCTTCCTGAAATAGTGAAGCGCCCTGTATGCCAGCATACGCGGATTTACAAATCTTTCCACAGTCCACTCATAATCCAGCACCGTCCATTTATCTCCCGATACATACACATTGGAAAATATCATGTCATAATCCGTGATTGGCGCGGCTTCGTTATAACCGCTCTTCTCCACATACTCTCTGAACAGGGCATAGAAGCCGTCCAAATCATCCCGCTGCAGGCACTGATTCATCCGTTCGGAAAGCTGTGTTCCCTCCACGTATTCTAAATTGGCTGCAACGCCCTCCGTCGTCTCCTCCAGTGTACACCGGTTCATTTCCAGACCGCTTCCCCGGTATCTTCCGGAAAGCTTCTCATAAGCGCTGCCGAGTTCCCGAATATGCTTCCCTGCAGCGGCGCTCATGGGGTATTTGCGCACCTGCATCTTTTGTTTTCCATCTTCGTCAGTAACTTTCTTAATTTCCGTTTTAATGCGGTATTTTTCCGCCCTGTCGTTGGAATATTTGGTGAATTTTACGTCAAAGCCATCGCCGATTACTGCCAGATAGGAATTGGAGAAAACCGGGAATAATTCATCCTCCACAATCCCGTTAAACGCCCGCGTCTCATCGAACAAAAGCATTCTGTCCTTGTCAAAATTTCTGTAGTTTGTAGTCAATTCGCCTTTTTTGGGTAAATATTCATCAGAATAAACCGTGGACATAAATTTATAATCGGGATAGGGATAATAAAAATGATACTTCTCCACGCCGCAGGCTTTAAAAATCCGCTCTAAGCCCATCCTGCTAAAAGTGCGCACTCCTGCATCCGCCTTGTAGTTCTCGATTCCGTCAAAAAAAGTGCCTACATGGTCTTCCCTGCATCCTGCAAAATATTTTAATCCTAATTTATTTTCGATGGCAATCAGCATCCTGCCCTTCGGGGACAAATGTTTTTTTAAAATCTTCAGAAAATCCTCAAAAGGCGTGTTACCGCCAATATAGCTCTGGGCATATTCAAATACACCAATCAGACAGATGTAGTCGTAATCGGTATCCAAATCCTGTTCAATATCCTTAAAATTCCCTACATGAATGGTCACATTACCGCACTCCCGGTGACGGTAAGCATTAATCAGACTTCTCTTTTTGGACAAATCCACACAGGTCACTTCCCCTGCCTTCCGCGACAGCACGCCTGTAATAGCGCCGCAGCCGCTTCCCACCTCAAGCACCTTTGCTTTTTTATCCATGGGAACCCATTCCACAATATTCTCCCGCAGGAAAGATAAATGGTAAAGAAAGGGCCAGTTATTTTTTTCCCTGATAATACGGTTATATTCTTCAGGCGTATGATTTTTGACCGTTTCCAAAAGTTCATCCTCTATCTCGCCGTCACTGTAAAAGTCCTGCCCCGAATATCTGCTGTAATCCAGCGTTACTTTTCCGATTTTCTCCTGCATTCTACACATCCTTTACCACTGTCTTGGAATCCATATCATAAAAGCCCACGGTATTCTTATCTGACACTACTGTAATATTTATCGCATCATACAATCTGTGATAGACTTCAAAATTATTCCCATTGTAGCCTGTCACACCGAAGGACAACAGATATTCGCCACCCTGGAGGCTCATCTTCTGGGTAAAAGTAATCTCTTTTCTCTGCCCCGGCTCCACGCAGTCCAGAAACGCCTTCTCCGCCATGGTGTTGGTTCCGGTTATCTCCGTTCCCCTGATATCCTTAAAGGACACTGCAAAAATCGGCGCCGGAATATGACCATTTACCTTCACCTTCATGTGAACGGTAAATTCCGTTCCCTTTAAGATTGCGGTGGAACGCACCCCGTTTTCATCTGTCACATAATATTCCACAATTTCCGCCTGCCTTGTACCGTATTCCAGTGTTTCGGGATTCCGGTTTTCATTCGGTTCCTCCGCCTGCGTACCGTCCCCGTTTTCCTCATACTGTCCTACAAGGACACGCTTATACGCATCTATCATTTCCTTAGGAGAACCCTCTCCTAACAGATTTCCCTTATTTAACAAAAATACTCTGTCGCAGTATTTACTGATACTGCCCAAATCGTGACTGACAAAAATAATCGTCTTGCCCAGCTTCTTAAATTCTTCAAATTTATGATAGCATTTTGCCTGAAAAAATACATCGCCCACGGACAGCGCCTCGTCTACGATGAGAATTTCCGGCTCAATATTGATGGCAACCGCAAACGCCAGACGGACAAACATACCGCTGGAATAGGTCTTTACAGGCTGATATACATAATCACCGATATCCGCAAACTCCAGGATAGCGGGGAGCTTTTCATCAATCTCTTTCTCAGAGTAGCCCAGCATGGTGCCGTTTAAGTAGATGTTTTCAATACCGTTATACTCCATATTAAATCCGGCGCCCAGCTCCAGCAGCGCAGAAATACGTCCGTTGACGTTTACTTCGCCCGAAGTCTGATTCAAAACACCTGTTATTATTTTCAACAGCGTTGATTTACCGGAGCCGTTTGTACCGATAATTCCAACGGTTTCTCCCTGATACACATTCAGGCTTACACCATTCAAGGCGTAATAGAGCTTGTAATTCTTTTTTTTCAGTCCCAGCGCATCATACATGCGGTCCCGCAGCTTTTCATACAATTTGTATACTTTTACAACATTCTTGACTTCAATCGCAAGCTTCCTATTTTTTTCCATGAGAATTTCCTTTTACCTTTAGCTTATAACACGTCCGCAAAGTGAACCTTCAGACGTTTAAAGATAACCGCGCCGATTCCAAACAGCACCGCTGTTACCACATAAAAATACACGGTAGAGATCATGTCCTCAAAAAACCATTTTTCTCCGTAAATGGCATCCCTGTAACCGTTTACAATGTACACAAGAGGGTTTAACTGAATGACCTTCCTCCAGCCGTCGCTTAACCCTTCTATATTCCACATAATCGGGGTTGCCCAAATTCCAACCTGCAAAATAATATTGATAATCTGGGTCAAATCCTTAAACAGCACCACCACGGAACAGGTTGTATAAGAAAGCGCCAGCACAAAAAGAAACAGACAGGCGCTGTAATAAACGAGCTGCAAAGTGTAAACTGTGGGATAATATCCGTAAACTGCCGCCACAATCAATAAAATCAGTACGAAAAACACATGAATAAAGGTAGCTGCAATGGTTTTGATAATCGGCAGAATACTAATCTTAAATACCACCTTTTTTACCAGATAATCATATTCTCTCAGTGCATTGGTCGCATTGGTCCATGCCTCATTAAAATAAAACCAGGGAACCAGTCCCGCTGTCAAAAACAGCACATACGGAACCTCTCCGCTGTCGCGCAATCCTCCGCCGCCCGTCCCCATGATTTTATCAAACACAATATAATACATAACAACCGTTATCACAGGCTGTACCAGCGCCCATACCGCACCCATATAGGAGCCGGCATATCTCTTTTTAAAATCATTTTTGGCAAGCTTCCATATCAGGCGCCTGTTCTGCCAAAGCTCTGCGGGAAGCTGTGTCATTTTGTCATACAGCTTAAAACTCTTCATAACATTCCTCTGCTCTTAGCTGATACCTCTCTCAGCCTTGTAGGCAGCTATGCCGCCCCATTTGGTATCCTTATCGGAAAGAGTTAATTCCATTCCCTCCGGAATAGGCCATTCCACACCGATTTCAGGGTCATTATACAGAATGCCGCCTTCATCGTTTGGATGATAGAAATCAGTACATTTATAAGCAAACTCTGCATAATCTGACAGCACCAGAAAACCATGGGCAAAATTCTTCGGAATAAAAAACTGCTTCTTATTTTCCTCGGAGAGCAGCACACCGAACCATTTACCGAAGGTCCTGGAACCCTCGCGCAAGTCTACTGCCACGTCAAACACCTCACCTCTGATTACTCTGACTAACTTGTCCTGCGGAAACTCCTTCTGAAAATGTAAACCGCGCAGAACCCCTTTCTTGGAGGCAGACTGGTTGTCCTGCACAAATATCTCAGGGATTCCCGCCTCCTTATAATCGTTGTAATGATAGGTTTCCATGAAATACCCTCTTGCATCACCGAAAACGGTGGGGGTAATAATCTTTAAACCTTCAATTTCACATGTTTCTACCGTAATTTTTCCCATTTGTCTGCTCCTTTTATTTCAACTATTCATATCTGATATTAAAATCTACATTACCTTCAATACCGTCAATACGTCCCTTTGAGGTATACTGCCACATCTGATAGTAACCCTGATACAACGGTACGCTGCGGTACTCTGCCAGCCAGGTCTCGTACTGCTGTAATCTCTCGGTTTGCAGATTGTTATTCAGCCAGTTGCGGCTCGCATAGACGCCCGCTCTGTATCCTGCATTCGAGATGGTCCGGCAAAACGCCTCACAAACCAGAGTCCTCGTCTCGGCATCCAGACCGTCAGCCCTGCCGTTTCCGCCAGCCCCTTCCGTATCGATGTAGATGGGATAATCCAAATGATACTCCGCAATCAACTGTAACACCGCAGAAGCCTCTTCCACCGCTTCCACTTCGTTCACTGCCTGAGTAAAGAAGTAAACGCCAACAGGCACGCCCGACGCCGCAGCGCCCTGCATATTTGTCTGGAAATAAGGATCCTCTACCAGACTACCCGTTACGGAACCGCGATATCCCACACGGACGATGGCAAAGTCCACACCTGCATTTTTCACCTTATCCCAGTCAATATCACCGTTCCACTTGGATACATCGATGCCGACCTTCTTGTTGCCGCTTGCCGTCTGCAGCTTCTGAATCTCGGTGTTATCCGCATCCTCAAGCGCCTCATTGACGCCGCTGTCCTCGGCTTCCGCATCAATATCCGCTTCCGTTTTTATCAAAAGAGAAATATCTTCGATTGCCAGATATTCCACCTTTTCCTTCACACGAATCTTCGTTTTTGTCGTGGGTATTCGATATCCTTCAATGGGAAGCAGCTCCACATAATACTCGCCCGCGTCCAAATCTCCGATGTAAATCACACCGTCCTTGTCCAAGTCTTTGTATTCTCCAAGTCCTTCCACCTTCACAAAAAAGCTTTCCCCTGTCACGGGATTGCCGTCCGTATCCACAATCTGAATGCGCAAATCCTTTTCCACGGAGGTCATCACTAAGGACAGGCGATTGGCATTGTTTTTGGCAGCCTCCAAAACAGGATTCACTTCCTCATCAAAAAAAGTCTCATCCTTAAGAAATGCTGACAAATCATTGCCAATCTGTCCGTTCACAACGCCCTCTTCCTGCGTTACTGTTGTTGTCTGACCGGAACTATTTTCCTCACCCGGATTTAGATAGATCACCAATACCGATACCAGCAAAATCACAGCCATGGACGCCATGATTGCCATACGACGTAATTTAGAGTCCATTTGCTACCTCGACAAGATATTTTCCATAGTTCGTTTTCATCAGCGGTTCAGCCAGCAAAAGAAGCTGGTCTCTGTCAATAAATCCCTTTTTAAATGCAATCTCCTCGATACAGGAGATGTAAAGTCCCTGTCTCTTCTGAAAAGCCGCCACGAAATCAGCGGCGTCAAGCAGGGCGTCATGATTTCCGGTATCAAGCCATGCAAACCCTCTTCCCAAAGTCTCCACATGCAGGGTTCCACGGTTTAAATACTCATTATTGATGCTGGTAATCTCAATTTCTCCTCTTGCAGAGGGTTTTACGTTCTTTGCGATTTCCACCACATCATTGTCATAGAAATACAGTCCCGGCACCGCATAATTGCTCTTGGGATTCTCCGGCTTCTCTTCAATGGAAAGCGCCTTGCCGTTCCCATCAAACTCAACCACGCCATACTCTCTGGGGTCACGCACATAGTAACCGAAAATCGTTGCCCCCTTCTCTCTTGCCGCAACCGCCTTCAGCACTCTGGAAAAGCTCTGTCCGTAAAAAATATTGTCTCCCAGAACCAGCGCTACTCTGTCCGTTCCGATAAAATCCGCTCCGATAATAAAAGCGTCCGCCAATCCTCTGGGAGATTCCTGCACCGCATAGGAAATTTCCATTCCCAACTGATGTCCGTCCCCCAACAGCTCTTTAAATACGGGAAGGTCTCTCGGGGTAGAGATAATCAAAATCTCTCTGATACCCGCCAGCATCAGGGTAGATAACGGATAATATATCATGGGCTTATCATACACCGGCATAATCTGTTTGGAAATTGCCTTGGTTAAAGGATATAATCTTGTCCCGGAACCGCCTGCTAAAATAATACCTTTCATTTTCTTACCTCTTTTCTTTGCTTTTTTAAACGCACCAAAGGGATTCCCGTGGAATCTGTTCTTCACGGCAATCCCTTAGCGGACTTATTTGTCTTTATTTCTCATACATTTCGGTGTAATATTTCTGATAATCACCGCTCGTCACATTCTTCATCCATTCCTCATGCTCAAAAAACCATTTGATTGTTTTCCTGATGCCTTCTTTAAACATGGTTTCAGGATACCAGCCGATTTCCGCCTTAATCTTGTCCGGCGCAATGGCATATCTGCGGTCATGACCTTTTCTGTCCTCCACATAGGTAATCAGATCCTTGCTCACCAGCGCCTTTCTGGGATCTCCCTCGGGAAGCATTTCCTGTAAGGTCTCGATAATGATATTGACAATCTCTATATTCTGTTTCTCGTTATGTCCGCCCACGTTGTAGGTTTCAAACAGTTTTCCCTGCTCCTGTACCATATCGATTGCCTTCGCATGGTCTTCCACATATAACCAGTCGCGCACATTTTTGCCGTCGCCGTATACCGGAAGCTTTTTCCCCTGCAGGGCATTATTGATAATCAGCGGAATCAGCTTCTCCGGAAACTGGTAAGGTCCGTAGTTATTAGAACAGTTCGTAATATTGGCAGGAAACTTATAGGTGTCCATATATGCCTTTACCAGCATGTCCGATCCCGCCTTGCTTGCGGAATAAGGGCTGTGAGGGTCATAGGGGCTTGTCTCATAGAAAAAGGCGTTATCGTCATCGGGAAGAGAACCATACACCTCATCCGTTGATACATGCAGAAACTTCTTTCCTTCCTTAAAACTGCCGTCAGGAAGCTCCCATGCCGCCTTTGCACAGTTCAGCATAACCGCCGTACCCAGCACATTAGTCTGTACAAAAACCTCCGGATTGCGGATACTTCTGTCCACATGACTCTCTGCCGCAAAATGTACCACACGGTCAATCTCATTCTCTGCAAAAATTCTGCCGATTGCTTCCTTGTCGCAGATATCCGCTTTTACAAAGGTATAATTTTCTCTGCTTTCCACATCCTTTAAATTTTCCAGATTTCCTGCATAGGTCAGGGCATCCACATTGATAATGCGGATTTCATTGTCGTATTTGCGAAACATATAATGAATATAATTGGAGCCGATAAAGCCCGCTCCACCCGTTACTAAATAAGTTCTCATTTTAAACTCCCTTTCCAGCCGGACACTGCAAACTGCCCGCACTTTTGATAAGTATACCATAACAAACGTGTTGATGGCTATAAAATTTGTAAAATATTATACAGTTCAGCCATGAAATGATTTACAAGCTGTGCGTGGGTGCTTGCACACAAAGCACTGATTGTAAATCATTTCATGAGCGGAGCGCCCTCACATGAAATAAAAGACGAGCCGCAAAGCGGCGCCGGATGCGAAGCAGACGCTTTTATGAATGTGGGGGCTGAACTGTACTAGTATCCCAAATAACTCAGATTCATATCCACATCACCGCTGATACCACTCACTCTTCCTGTCGCCTTATACTGCCACAGGTCATATCTTCCCGAATAGCTTGGCGTGGCGGCGTACTGTGCCAGCCAGATTTTATACGCCCCCAGAGAGCCGGTATCTATTTTTTCGGTAAACCATGTCTTATTTGCATAAATGCCTGCCGTATAGCCGTTTCTCTGAATGGTCTCACAGAACGCCTTGCAGACTGCGGTTCTTGTCGCCCTGTCAATCTTATCCCCCCGTCCGCCGCTGGGTTCCACATCCAAAAAGATGGGGTAGGAAATCTTGTAGCCCTTCACTTTGTCAAGAACATAAGAGGCTTCCTCCACCGCTTCGATTTCATCTACAGCCTGTGTAAAGAAGTACACGCCAACCTTCAAACCCGCATCAATGGCGCCCTGGATATTCTGATTGAAATACGGGTCCTCAATCAGTTTACCCTCCGAGGATCCTCTGTATCCGCAGCGGATAATAACATAGGACACACCGGAATTTTTTACCGCGCTCCAGTCTATTTTTCCGTTCCATTTTGATACGTCAATGCCCATGGTTCCGGTTCCCGAATCGGTTATCAGACTTCCGTCGCTGGCAAAATTATATTTCGCCCCCTGAATCACCTGCTCTCCTGTTACCATCTCACCGGATGCGGTGAAATAATACACATGTCCGTTAATGGTCTGCCATCCGGTATATTTTACATCACCCTTAACAAAGAATCTTTCCGCCGTATAATAATCCGCGTAAAACGCTTCCCTGTAAGCTTCATTTTCCAATACATACAACTGGTTTCCGTTTAAATCCTTCAGCTTATCCGTCCTGTTGTTCACGGCGTCGTTTTTAACGTTTACTGTGCAGACTGCCTGCAGCTCCTGATTATTCTCAACATACTTGACGGTAACGGTTGCCGTGCCCTCCTGCAGACCGGTAATCGTAATCGTGCTGCCGTCCACCGCCACACCAGCTATCGCGGTATCAGAGGATTCCGCTGTAACAGGCGAACCCGTAAGGGCATTCGTGACAGCGGCATTCAGCGTTGCCGTACCTCCCGGAGACACCGTTATCTCCGTCTTGTCCAGAGAAAGCTGCACTTTTTCCTGCACGGTCACCGGAAGCATCACTGCTGTCGGAACGCTGTCTCCCTCCGCATAGTCGGCGGTCACCGTAATCGTTGCGGTTCCTGCCGCCAGTCCGCTCACCGTAACATTGCCTGATGCGTCAACCTCTGCAGACGCCACACCGGTATTGTCGGAAAAAACCGTATACGTCAGAGTTCTGCCTTCCGTATAGCCTGCTGCATTCACCTGCGCTATCAACATATCACCGACAGTCATATTCCCTGTGGACGGAGTAATCGTCAGTTCAAAAGGAACATTTGTCAAGATTGTTCCACTGCCATCACCATTGCCTTCCCCATTATTTTCCGGTTCAACCGTACTTACCACAGGTTCCGTATTCGCCGCCGCCAAAAATTTCTGTTCTACCGCTGTCGTTACAAGAGTAGCCGGGTCGGGAATCAGGCTCTTTGAAATCTCCGTATAGGTCTCTGACACGGATGTGCTTTCCACCCAGGTTACCGTATCCTGCAGAGTGGATTCCACAACCGTCTCATGAATCTTGGTATCCTCCTTGGCTACGTCAACCTCCGCCTCCGTCTTTACCTCATCGCTGACGTCAATTTTCTCATAGGCAATATCCTGTTTTACCTCTACGGACTGAGCGGCAGTAGGAATTGTATAATCCTTGTATTTTTCTCCTGCAAGTTCATTTACAAGTACCTGATAGGTTCCCGAATCAATATTTTTCTTATAAATAATACCGTCCATGTCATCATCGGACCAGGTCTCGCTCTTTCCGCCCGGCTTTGTGATGGTGACGGCAAAAGGCACATTTCCAATCAGTTTTCCGGTTTCTTTGTTTGTAAACTTAATCTTTAAGTCCTTCATAACAGAAGTCATGTTCAGTTTTACGGACGCAGCATTGGAATACTCTTCCTCGTCATAATCCTTTTGCAGTTCCTCTTCCTCAACAATCTGTGCCGCAGCCTGACGGGCAATCTCAGCATCGGCTACCGCCAAAAGTCCTTTTTCGCCAATCAGCGTAATCCCTTCAAGCTGGCTTCCCACTCCTGCAAACTCTGATATCTGCCTGTCAACTGCTCTGCTGCTGATATAAACTCCGCCCGTCACAAAAGCAAGAATCAGCACTGCCGCACCTGCCGCCGTAATAATACGGTCCATAGCTCCCATTTCCAAAAATTTTGCCCACAGGAACGCAAATACATTCCTGCCTCGCCTGCCGCTCTGCGCTTTCCCCTGCGCCTGTTTTGCCCACGCAGCCTGCTTCTTCGTCATCCTTTCATCATACCGCAGACTGTAAGTCTCGCTGCTATCCGTCTCTTCTTCCTCAGCGTAGTATTCTCCTCCTTCATCAGCAAAATACTCCTCCGGGCTGTCGTCCTCTTCGTAATACGCTTCCTCTCCGGCGGCGTAATATTCCTCCCCGTCGTCCTCTTCTTCGTAATACGCTTCCTCTTCGGCGGCGTAATATTCCTCCCCGTCGTCCTCTTCTTCGTAATACGCTTCCTCTTCGGCGGCATAATACTCCTCTGCGCCATCCTCTTCACTGTATACTATCTCACTGTCCTCTTCGTAATATGTACCGTCTTCTGCCGCATACTCTTCAAAGCCTTCTGTCTCCTCCGCCGCGTCCCAATCGTAATCATCATCATAATCTTCCCAATCATCATAAGAATTTCCGGTATGATTAAAAAATCTTTTCATTCTTCCTCTCATTCCGCCGCTCCCGCAGCTTCTTCTTCCGTTATCATTTCTTAATAATTCCGTAACATTATATCATTGAAAATTCGTCTGTTCAAGGCATTCTCCTATATCTTCATAATTTCTTAAATCTTAGAGTCCTATCTTAATTTTTTTTAATAATATGGACTTTCCTGCCATAAAATAGTAAAATAAACAAACAGAGACAGGCACTTTACACTTATTTTAAAAAAAGAGGTACTATGAAAAAAACAAATTCATCTCATGAACAAGTTTCCGGCACGATACCGGATATCGAAATTATAGATTTGGATCTTATAAATTCAAATCCTCATACAAAAATGGATACAGCGAAGGCAAAAACAGCAAATGCTGAAGAACAGGACATTCCCGAAGAGCCTGTTCCTGCAGAAGACATTGATGATTTTGATGATCTGGATGCTCTGGACGATGAAGAAACATGGGAAGATGAGGAAAACCCTAAAAAAAAGATTGGCTGGCGCTCTTTCCTGAATTTGCACATGCTGCTTTTAGCGGTATTTCTCATTTTTGCAGGATCTATCTATTTCAAATTCAGCAACTGGGGAGAACGCATTGACATCTCAGAGATTACAAGTGAAAATTCCGACCAGAATCTGGATATATTGGACGAGTTCCTTCCTTTAATGGATAAAACGGGAAACATTGTGGAAACGGGAGAAGTTGAAACGATTGTGGTTTTTGGCAATGCACCTTTTGCAGATGACCGTGATTCAGACGACAATCTTGCCAATCTGATTGCAGACGCTTCCGGCGCTACCGTGTATAACTGTTCCGTCACAGGAAGCTATCTTGCTTCCGAATGGCCCTTTTTCGATGCAAACGAAAAACCCATGGACGCTTACTGCTTCTACTGGCTGGTTACTCTTGCCACAAGCGGAGCAAATGCGCATTACTATCAGGAAGCCGCCAACGTTTTAGGGGAGGATATCCCCCCTGAAGCCCAAGAGGTATACGACACTCTGACTACTTTGGATTTCAACTCTGTTGATGTGATAGCGGTTATGTATGATGCAGCCGATTATCTGATGGGACACGAGATGTACGATGACGCCAATCCCACAAATATTCAGCAGTTTACCGGCAATCTGGAAGCCGGAATTGAGCTGCTGCAGAATACTTATCCCAATATCCGTATCATCGTGCTGTCACCTACTTACGCCTATGCGATAGATGAAGAAACCGGCGAATATGTCAGCAGTGATATGTACCGTTACGGGCAGGATGTATTATCCACCTATGTTATCAGGCAATACACCTCCTGCACTTCCCGGGGCGTCAGCTTTGTAGACAATCTTTATGGCACAGTCACTGAGGACAATGCACAGGATTATCTTATCGACAATCTTCATTTGAATGTGGAAGGCCGCAAGCTGGTTGCAGAACGTTTTATGCAGGCGCTAAATCGGGAAAAATAAAAGTTTGCGCATATGGTACTTTTCTATAAAATTATTTTCAGGGAGAACACTGTTCTCCCTTTTCACACCTACTCCAATATAATCTCCAAATCCACAGTACTATCCTTATAAATCATATAGCCTTCCACCTGCCCGAAGGTTTCATAATCATAATCACTCAAGTTGCCGTCTATCTCTTTGCCCTCCGGCAGAATGATATAAGCGCATGTCGCTTCCCTGGCAAGCCGGGAAAGCAGCTCCGCGTCAATCACTTCCGCCTCCATGGCGTCAAACAGCGCATTCTCCGTGGTATAATTCCACCGCTCCACCGTTATTTCACGACCATAGGGCATACACACCACCGGAGAATACTGACGTACATACGAAATCAGCTCCACGGGGAAAACCGCCATGACCTCGCGCCCTTCCACCTCTATGGCGTCACAAATATCCACCACACTCTGAGGTACATGATAAGCATTCTCCGCCTTGCCAAATAGAGGATCCCGGTAAACAAAGCTTCCCGAAACCATAACCAATAAAGCTGTAACAACTGCAAAAACCGTCCTCTTTTTTTCTTTGAGCTTTCCATAGATTTCCACCGTGGCAAAGGCAATCACCGCCGTCATGGGCAAAAGCCACAGAATGCGGTAATAAATCTCCGTATCCACATAGTGATAAATAACCAGCGTAATCAGTGGATTAAAGAAAATCAGCAGGAGAATCAACGGCACATATACAAACAGAATGCGGACAGGCTTTCGCTTCTCCGTAACCAGCAGATAAATTGTCGCCGCCAGATACCAGATAACAATCAGTCCGGTTCCCATGTAATATTGAAAAAAGTCATTGGAAACCTGCCATTTATAAAGAATACTTTCCCAAATATTATCCCCCATACTCTTCCTCCGTCAAAGACAAATATAAGGTTAAAGCAATACATACAGAATCGAAAACACCACGCAGGGAAGACAGCACGCGGCAAGGGGAAATAAAAATTTCCACTTTTTATAACAAAACGCACCGCACACCCCCGTAACAGCTATCAGCATACAGGTCAGCAAAGTTCCCAGGGTGCTGCACAGACAGGCTGTAGTCAGCGTACACAAAAGCAATACCCAGTAGGAAACCGGCACTTTCTTATTTTCCTGCAATTTCTCAAGAAGCAGAAACAACAATAGTATCAACAAAGGAATCACAATGCTTGCCAAAGCCGCCTTTCCCTGTCTGCTCCGTTCAATCATAAACCGCTCCGCCGTATAGATGGAATAATCTCCAAACAATACCAAAAGCTCCGTAAAAATCAAAAACAGCGGAAGTCTCTCTTTATTTTTCACCAACAATCTGTTTCCCAACAGATAATATATGCCGTATGTCATGGCAATCAGAATGGGCGGCGCCGCCATATGCGCTACGCTTGCGGTACGAATCCCCGTTACTCTTGCCAGAAAGGCAATCCAAATAGGAAACGGAGCCAGACCGTAACGGGCGTCCAGCGTTGTCGTACCTCCCGTATACGCGCTCTTAATATACATGGTATCCGATTCCTCTGTAACTGTGGCTACTGCCACATAAAACGCATCATCCCCGTCCGCATACGCAAGGCGAAGCGCCTGCACGAGCTGAAATATCAGAAGCCCCCAGAAGACAGCCCATGCAGCATAGTATCCTTTTTTTCGTGCTCCCGGTCTGTTATCCACAGGACGAAGGGATGCGCCGCCTCTTTTCTTTCTAATCACACAGAAAACCAGTGCGGCTGCCACCAAAACCGCCATATATGCCAGATAAATCTGCACCACCAGGGTGAAACGCTCCTGCTTTAATATAAGCGGCACTGTAATCACCTGAAAACCTGCCCACAAAAGCATCTGTCCGCTTATCCACAGAAACGGAAGCTTTTTCATACGCTTATCCACACCCGCGAAAAGACTTCCCACAATAACAGGTATCACCAATAATAAAATTCCCAACAGTAATATCCGCAACGCTAACATGCTTACTCCCTTCTGATAATGCCCCGCGTACAGGACAAAAGCGCCCACAGCAGCCAAAGCAGCGTTACGGCGATTGATTTTTTATAATCCATCATGCCCGCTCCGCGCAGACTGTACAGCAATACCAACACACCGGAGGTAAACAGACAAATGAGCACGGAAAGCACTTTGCCTCCATGAAAAGTCAGAGAGCCTTTCCGCCTCCACGCACCATAAAAAGCCTTCCCGATAACCGCCGCTTGAACCGCTCCCGCCACACAAAGCCCTGCCGCAAACCACCAGCAGCTATAATTCAAAAAATATTCCGTAAGCTGCGGCATCCCTGCCCGCATAATATCATAATTTCGTCCCGAATAGGAATCGTATGCTTTACCCGTAAGCTGTCTCTGTAATACCATCGGGGAAAAAGTATAACCTACCACATCCCATGCCGCGTCGTGCAGAATTTTACTTTTATGATGCTCCCATGCGATCTGCGCAACTTCTCCGAATATCTCCTCAGCGCGTTCTTCTCCCACTGCCTCTTCAATGGGAATTGCCAGCATCCGCTCCACATTATCTGCATAATAAGATACCTGCACTACCTGTTCCCAGGGGACAGCCTCCTTTGCCTCCCTGGGCCAAAGCTCGTAGCCATATTCCGCATAAAGCCATGCGCAGCGGCTCATCAGGGACGCGTTCAGACTTTGATGCACTCTGCCGTAATACCCTTCCACCTGGGTAAGGTCTTGCACACCGGAAATCATTCCCGCAAAAGCAAGAATCATAATTCCGTTATACAGAATTTTCTTCTTGTTCGCCTTCCAGGACTTTGCCATGCCGAAAAGGAACAGGAAAATGACCGGAACCGCACCAAGATAAAGGTACACCGGCTGCATCAATGCCGCCAAAAGCCAAAACGCAAGCACTTTAATTAACTGTCTGGAACGCAGCTCCCCGCCCTGCCGCAGCATGTCAAATGCAAAAGACAGTTCCAGCAGCAGAAACGAACTTGTCAAAGAATCCGGCAACACCGCAAGATGGCACTGCATTGCCATGGGAAAAGTAAGCATCGCCAGACTTCCCCACACCGTCGCTGCCTTTCCCTTTACCCCTGCGCTTCGCAATAACCGATAAGCCGCAGCGAAAGCCATGCACAACTGTAACAGGTACAGAATGTAATGATAGGGGATGAGGAAAAAATCCTCTATCCCCCTTGCCAGCCATATCAGTACCGGATACAAAATGCCCTCATACTCATCGCATATGAAACTTTTACTGATTTCTACATACAGCGCGCTCTCCCCAAACTGCTGATAGCCCGGAAAATTGCATACCATCCAGCAAAGCCCCAGTACAATCTGGATACTGAAGCCGATGAAAAGCACTCCGCCCGCCACGGTAAAAAAAGCCTTACCTGCTTTCTGCATACGTTATCTCCAAAAATTAATTCTCATCAAAAAATTTCTTCACAATCCCGCAGATATAGTCAACCTGCTCCAACGTCAGTCCATAGTACATGGGTAGGCGGGCAAGGCGCTCACTCTCCTTCGTCGTGTACTTATCCTCTCCATGAAAACGCCCAAATTTCAATCCCGCGGGAGCAGTATGAAGGGGAATGTAATGGAATACGGAATAAACCCCGTTTACCTTCAGGTAATCAATAAATCTTGTTCGCTCCTCGATATCCTTCACTTTTACATAGAACATATGGGCATTGTGAACACAGCCCTCCGGAACGGTAGGAAGTGTAAGCTTTCCCGACTCCGCCAAAGGCGTCAGATTCTCTTTATACCGGTTCCAGCAGGCAAGTCTGGCATCGTTAATCTTATCTGCGACCTCAAGCTGCGCATACAGATATGCCGCGTTCATATCGCTGGGCAAATAGGAGGAGCCGTAATTCACCCAGGTATACTTGTCAATCTGTCCTCTGAAGAACTTACTTCTGTTGGTTCCCTTCTCACGGATAATCTCCGCCTCTTCCACATCCTTTTCCTCACGAATCAGAAGGGCGCCGCCCTCACCCATGCTGTAATTTTTGGTTTCATGAAAGCTGAAACATCCGAAATCACCGATGGTTCCCAGCGCTTTTCCTTTATAAGAAGCCATCATGCCCTGTGCCGCGTCCTCAATTACAAACAAATGATGTCTCTTTGCAATATCCATAATGGCGTCCATCTCGCAGGCAACCCCCGCATAGTGGACAGGCACAATCGCCCTTGTTTTCTCCGTAATCGCCGCTTCAATCAGCTTTTCATCAATATTCATAGTATCGGGTCTGATATCCACAAATACCGGTGTTGCGCCGCGAAGCACAAAAGCGTCGGCGGTGGATACAAAGGTATATGCCGGCATAATAATTTCATCCCCCGGCTTCACATCCGCAAGCAGCGCCGCAAGCTCCGTGGCATGGGTACAGGATGTGGTCAGCAGGCATTTTGCCGTGCCCGTCCTCTTCTCAATCCATTCGCTGCACTTCTTTGTGTAAGCGCCGTCTCCGCATATTTTCTGGTTTTCCACACACTCTCTGATATAATTCATTGCCGTATCTACATAGGGCGGAACGTTAAAATTAATCATAACTGCCTCCTTTACTCTCCGCTGCTCTTATGCCACGCACCGACTACATTACCCTCCACATGACCTGCAACCTTACTGATTATATATTTGGGTCTTCCCTTTACCTCCTCGTAAATTCTGGCAATGTAATGTCCGATAATACCAAGGCTCAGCATCAGAAAGCCCCCAACTATCAGAATCAGTAAAATCACCGTTGTAAAGCCTTCCACAGCAGTTCCCATCAGATATTTCACCAATGTCTGCACCGCCAAAATTACGCTGAACAAAATAAGTGTCATCCCCATCACCGTCACAAGCTGCAGCGGAAAGGTACTAAAGGAAGTCGCATTGGCAACCGCATACTTCATCAGGCTAAAGAAGGACCATTTGCTCTCTCCGAACTGTCTCTCCTGTACCTCATACTCCACGGATTCCGTGCGGAAGCCCGCCCAGAAGGTCAGCGCCCGGAAAAAGGTATTCCGCTCCGGCAGCTCAAGCAGCACATTTACCACCTTACGGTCAAGCAGTTTAAAATCCGAGGAAGCATTCATATCCATTTTTATCAGTTTACTCATAATCTTATAAAACAGACCTGCGGACATTTTATGAAAAATACTTTCCTTTCCGCGGCTTGTCTTAATACCTTCCACGACCTCAACGCCGTCCTGCCAAAGCTTCCACATCTTAAGGATTGTCTCAGGCGGATGCTGCAAATCACAATCCATCACAATCACCGCATCCCCGGTGGTCAGCTCCAGTCCGGCAAAAATAGCGGCTTCCTTGCCGAAATTGCGGCTGAAGCAGGCGCCCTTCACATTGGGATTCGCCGCTGCCGCCTTCTCTATTTCCTGATAGGTATTATCCTTGGAGCCGTCGTTTACAAACACCAATTCATAGGGAATCTGATTCTCTTCCAAAAGCTTGGACAATACCTTTGTCGCAACGGCAATATTTTGTTCTTCATTGTACGCCGGCAAAACAATTGATAACAGTGCCATCCGTTTTCCTCCGTTTTTGCATTAGTCTCTGTCGGCATTTTCCGTCTTTACATACAAAACGCCATCCACTACCCTGGTCGAATCCGGACCCGGGAAGCTGTCCATTTCCATATATTCCTCAGAATAATAAATTTCCGTCATAACCTCCGGGTCCACAAAATTCAGGGTCGCCCCCAGATAATGCTTCATAAATGCCTGATAATTGGCTCCGGTATACAAAAGACTGTCGCCGCCGATTCCAATCATGCCGCCCGTCACCTCACCGGTGATGTCTGTGGACGGATATTCGCTGTCACTCACAACGCCAATCATGGCAACCGGGATTCCCTGATAATAACCTTCCGTCTGTTCAATGCGGTCAAGCAGTCTGATGCAATAGGCATAGGTCTTTTCATATTTCTTCTGCAAATTGGAATAAGCAATATTGTCCATAACGCTGTAGTTAAATACCATGACAACGCCTGCACACAAAAGTCCCCACTGCACAAAAGGCACCGGTTTTCCCTCGCCCGCATAACGCTCGCAAAATGCCAGCAGCAAAATCGGATATACCACCCACTGATACCGCATCAGAAGATGATAGGTCACATCGGGCGAAATCACCAGAATGATATTTGTCGCAATGGGCACTCCCAAAGCCAATAACCCTATTATAACGAAAAAGAGCGGATTCTTCCACCATTTTCTCAGAAAACACAATCTGCATAGAACAAATACCGCAACCGCTGCAAGCAGAAGCAGCGCTGCCCCGGAAAAAAAATTGTTAAACACCACGTTTCCTTTGAGGGAAAAAGTGACAAAATCAATATACATTTCCTTTACGGTAGCGAGCAGTCCCGCAGACTGCGCTGCATTTCCCGTACTCATACCGTTGATGCCCTGATAGGAGGCAAGCTCCTTCCCCTGCACCTTTAACAGAATCCGCAAAATCACAAGATACAGCCCGCCGCCCAGAACACCCATATAGAGGTAATTCAAAATCGCTTTTATTTTCTCCTTCACGCTTCCGCTTTCCATCATACAAATCAGAATCGAATAAATACACAGCAGAATCGCAAAAGGCAGATACGCCTGATAGGTTCCCAGACTAAAGGCAAGGCACACCGCCCCCGCCGCAAAGCCGTACTTATATTTCTTCGTCAGCAGTACCGAAAGCACTGCCAGAAAGAGCGCCAGCATATAGCCGTCCAGCGTAAACACATAGGCAAAGGTGGAAGCGAGCGCCGGGAAAGAGACGAGAAGTCCGCTGACCAGCACAATGTTCCACGTCCTTTTCAGCTCCAACAGCTCCGTCAGAGCCGCCGCCGTACAGGACAGGAACAAAAGCCCCAGCACGCCAATCAGCCACGGCAATGTAAAGTATGAAGAAAAACCGCAGGCAACCGTCAGAAACCATCTGCCGGAGGTAATCATATTCTGGTCAAAATACATGCTGTCAAGTCCGTCATGGTTGGGAATATCCGAAGTCATAATGGGCAGATGAATCAACAGTCCCAAAAGAAACGCGGTCAAAAAAGCAATTTTCCACTCCCGTCGGATACCTTTTTTCAGTTTTTCATAAATCTCTGTAGGCGTTCCCATGCTTTTCACCTCTCACTATCAGTCTTCTGCTTCGTCCGCAGACAGATATTCGTATATCTTCTCCGCTATTAATTTCCGTCCCTCTTCATTGGGATGAAGTCCGTCTCTGGTATAGATTTCCCAGTCGCTCCACTGCTCATGGGGATAAAAATCATGATAAAGGTCTATCACTTCCACTCCCATACTTTCTGCCACACCGATTTCGGCATTTACATAATCCTCCAGCAGTCCGCCGCCCAGATTGTAATTTTCGCAGGTAAGCTCATAAGCGTCATTATAAGGATACCAACTGTAAGGAGACGTCAGCAGAAGAATCCTCATGTCTGGATATTTATCCCGCAGGGTCTTTATGGTGCTGCGCAGAGCGCCGGTAAAGGTATACGCATCATATGGGTCCTCCCCATTGTAAATCGGAGTTCCCGCATGATAATCATTTATGCCGTGCCCGATAATCAAAAGCTCCACAGACGCAAAATCAATCTGTTCCATCTCATTGATGGTTTCCTCAAAATATCCGGTGGCGGCTTCCCTGCTCCGCACCGTCTGCTGGATGCCGAAATCTCCGGTCACAATAGACTGGGAAAACGCCTGCATAGACAGACAGTCCTTGGTATAGGCCAGACGCATCTCCGTATCTGTTCTTCCCATACAGGTGCCGCCAAGCGCACCGTTAAATACCGGCTCTCCCAGCAATTGGGCAAGCCGGGCGGACACAGAACTCTCGTCCCTGCATTCTCCCAGAATGCTGTCCCCCATCATGACAATCCGCACCGTCGTTTTTTCCTGTCCGCTCCTTCTGTCGTGATAAGTTGCGGCAAACAAAACTCCAAACAAAAGCAATGCCGCTATTCCGTATATTATTATACTTTTATTCCACTTCTTACTGTTTGTCGTCACCATTCACGCCCTTTGCCCGCTGCAACAGCTTCTCTGCCAGACGGACGGCTCCTTTACCGTCAATCAATTTCCGTTCCTTCTCGTAACAGGTCTTACGCAAATCATACTCTGCGCAATACTGTCCAAACAAAACCTGCAAATTATCCAGTACGGCTTCCGCATTGCGGTGATAAGCGCCAAGAAACCCTGCAATGCCATTCACACCGATATACTCTGTCAGCGCCTCCTGATTTTTTGCATAGGAAAAGCAGAGAAAGGGGATTCCCAAAGCCGCCAGCTCATAAATCGTAGTTCCGCCCGCAGTGACAGCAATGTCACATTTCTGCATCAGTCCTGCCATATCACTGACGTCATGATAAATATGAACATTCTCGCAGGTTCCTTCCAATTCCTTTAAAGTATCCAAATGAGGATTATATTTTCCCGTCGCCACATGAAACTCCATGTCCCCGCTGTAAATCGCCTTCAGAACCGCTCCCGCGATATTGTCCTGGTCTCCGCCACCGGTGGTAATCAGCACATTTTTTACGCTTTCCGACACCTTGTAATCCCGGTTCAGAAACTGCTGCCGTACAGGAACATAATCCCTTCCCACAAAAAACTCTGTTTCTGTCCCCTTATATAGCTGGCGGTAACTGTCCTCATCCGCAAAGACATTATAATTAATTACTGCATCTACGGGATAGGTATGCTCCTGCATATCATCCATCAGATATACCCTGCCATATGCGCCAAGGCGCTCTAAGTATTCATCAGTCACATAATAGCTGTCTGCAAGAATCACATGCTGCTTCCCGGAAAGCTCCTCCTTCTGCAGTAATTCCTGCCGCTGCAGCAAATCCTCCCATACAGGCAGCTCCGATTCCATATCCTGATAGTCCGTTCCAAGCACCTTCACCTGAAAGCCACAGCTTGCCGCCATATCCGCAGACTGCTCATCTGCGCATAGAAAGATAATGTTCTGACGGCTGCACAGCATTTTTCCCATGGACTCTGCCACCGTCAGGCAGCGCATCAAATGCCCGGCTCCTGTTTTTGCATTTCCATCAGCTCGAATAATATACATCTGTCTACTCTCCAAAGTCAATCAAATCCCAGCTCATCGGGGTGCCTGATTTTGCATCCTTACGAATTTTTTTCCCTAATAACTCTTCATAATATTTTGTATGCAGCCCACAGGCGGGACGCACGGAACGAAGGTTTTCCGGTGTAAACACATCCCCCGCCTTCATATCCTTTGCCACAAACAGAGAGCGGGAATGTTCTCTTTCTCTTGCCGCCTTCGGACCTAAATCATAAGTCACCTTTCCCAGCGCAGCTTCTATTTTACGAATATTATCTACCATTTCCTTAAATTCTTCAGGCTCCATGGAGAATGCCGAATCCGCGCCGCCATCCGCTCTGCGCAGGGTCAGATGCTTCTCCACTACCTTTGCCCCCAGCGCAACTGCCGCCCCCGGCACTGCACTGCCCATTGTATGATCGGACAAACCGGCAATGCAGTCAAAGGTTTCCGCCATGGAAGGGATGGTCCTCAGATTTACATCCTCATAGGGTGCAGGATAGGCAGACGTGCATTTTAAAATAATCACATCTTCATTGCCCGCCTCACGGCAGGTTTTCACTGCCAGTTCAATATCCGACAGGTACGCAATGCCTGTCGCAAAAATAATCGGTTTTCCCAGCTTTGCAATCTTCTTAATCATCGGAATGTCATTGATTTCAAAGGATGCGATTTTGTACGCCGGAACATCCATTTCCTCCAGAAAATCCACGCTGGTTAAGTCAAAGGGGGATGAGAAAAATTCCAATCCCATCTCCTCCGCAATTTTCTTTAATTTGGGCTGCCACTCCCAGGGCGTATAAGCGCTCTCGTACAATTTATGGAGCGTAGTGCCGTCCCAAAGGGTTCCCTGTGTTATCTGAAAACAGGGAGCGTCGCTGTCCAGCGTAATGGTATCCGCAGTATAGGTCTGAATCTTAATGGCGTCCGCGCCGGCGTCCTTCGCCGCCTGCATGATGGCTACCGCTCTGTCGAAATCCATATTGTGATTTGCGGACATCTCCGCAATGATAAAGGTCGGAGAATTTTCACTGATGATATGATTGCCGATTTTTATTTCTTTGTGCATAATTCTGTTTCCTTTCTTTCCAATATCTAAGCACTTGCTCCACTTGATTTATCAATTGTTCTTTATCAGGCGTATCAATATACACCTCTTTTCGTACACAGAATCTTTTTTTATAAATATTTTTTAACATTCACTTTTAATTTTTTCTTTCAATACCTTTCATAAAATTATTGTTGCTTTAATTTTCTCCAAATGATTAGCTTTATCATGATAGACACTATCAAAACAACAATCGTAAATAAACCATAAACTAAAATGCTTGTATACCATGGAGCTGGTTGCATAGCATATAAATCGGGATGTGTCTTGTAATCCCAAAATACATATATTCCATGTCCTATAAAAACTCCGATAAACGAACCAATTACTATATTCAAGATGTTATTTAATTTTTTTAACATATTGAGTGCCTCCATAAAATTCCGGTTTTCTATTGCGCAAAGAACGTATGTTTGTTATAATTATATTAGGTGCTACCATAACGGTAGGCGGTTAGTCTTCTACGGAGGACAATCCGCCTCTGGCGGCTATGTGACCCTCCGATTACAATGTATCTTTGATACCAATGTATCTTTGATACATAGAAATCTGCTTGCAGAAATCTTGACAAAGGAGGCTTTGCTATGCTCACTATCGAAAGCTTGATTGCTGTCATCAGCTTATGCTTGACATGTTTCAGTCTTGGCTATTCGCTTGGGCGTAATAGCAAGACACAAAAATAACCGCCAAGTCTGCACACTCAGCGGTTATCAATATAACTAACGAATAACAGGCTAACCGTCTATCGGTAGCACTTTTTCTATTATTATCTTACCACTAAGCAATTTCTTTGTCAATTATCCAATATACGAAGTTATCTATCAATAATACCTTTTATAAAATCAGCTACTTCCTCTACTGTTTCCTCAATCGTCATATTTGTATTATCTATAAAAAACTGAAACTTGTTTGCATTTTTCTGAAACCAATTATTATATTCAATCTGACCTGCTATAAACTCGTCGCTTCCACACATTCTTTCTTCCGGTCTTGCTTTTAACCTTTTCGCAATTTCTTCATTTGAGCAAGTCATTCCAATAAAAAAGGTTGATGTGATTTCTTGCGGAACACTAACCTTTCCGTAAAAGTCATAGGGATTCATACAGGTCACAAAAAATAAATTCTTATCCTTTGCCATTCTCACTGCTTCTGCCAGACAATCATCGCTAAACTTAGCTTCATTTTCCGTTCCGGCATAATCCCACCAGTTGATACCAACTTCATCGGTATCTATACATTCGTAATTATTTAACAAACCACGTTTGGTTAATTCATCCCTTATTGTAGATTTTCCAACTCCACAAGCCGAACATAATATCACTAATTTTTTCATAATCCAGCCCTGTTCCAATTCAGTCCTGACTATTCGCCTGAGCGTAATAATAAGCCACAAATAACCGCCAAGTCTGCGCAGCCCTTTACACAAATTCTATCTTCTCATACTTCTTCCCGCCTCGAATCTGCTTCCATCGCTGCGCTGTCATACGCATAAAAGTCACATCATAATAGACGCCTTCCTTGCAGACATGGTTCTTTTTTTCCTCCACAATTTCACAGCCGCAAAGCTTATGAAGTGCAATGACGCCCTGATTCAGCGTAAAAATATCACCGTACACCGCATTCTTATGAAGCTGGTCAAACACATAATCATACATGCTCATTTCTAAAGAAAGTGCGGTTTTCATACTGCGCAGCCTTTTTTCTCCCATGTAGTATGCCCAGCCCAAATCACCGGACGGATTTGACAGTCCTGTCAGATTTATAACGCCCGCAGGCTCTCCATCGACCTCAATCATCCAATAGCGCACATCCGCATTGTTACGGATAGAGGCAAGCCATTTCTTCTGCCCCTCCAGGGTCAGTTTCGGGTTGGTATTCATATATTTTGTGATTTCCTCATCCATGCGCCAACGCATGATATTTTCCAAATCACTCTCCTGTATTGCACGCAATGTAACACTCATAGCAAATCCTTACCTTTTCCGCAATCCGCAAACTTAACAGCCTGCCTTTTCCAAAAGCTCTTTCATCGTAGTGATTTCGATTGCTTCATCCAGCGGAATGGAAATGCCAAGCTTGCTTTCCAGCTCCCCGATAATCATAACGTGGGCAAGGGAATCCCACTGCTCCACATCTCCGATTTGTGTTTCCTCCGTAATGGTTCCCGGTGCAACCTTTAAAATTTCTTCTATTAATGCAATTATTTTTTCCTTCATGCTCTATCCTTTCCCTTCTGCGTTATCGCATCCATATAACACATTACCCGTTCCACAAAATGCTCCCTTTTCGGAGCCTTCTCAATCTCCACCAAAAATTCTGTTTTACCATCCGGACCTTTGCATGTTCTGTCATACCCCAGCCGCTCATAAAGCTGCGCAACCGGCTTATTCTTTGCAGTAGGGATATAACTTCCCTTCAATTTATCATAGCCTGCGCCCTTTAAATCCTGCTCCACATCCTCAATAATGGCATCTTCAATGTTTTTACCCATGATGCGGCAGCTCATAACAAATTCCTCTACCTCCGGCACTTCCCCTGACAAATCCGCAATGACTGCCGCCACCACGCCGTTATCCCCGAAACGGTCCTTCACATCATACAGATAAACCCGCTTCTTCTCATCCCCAAGAATCTGCTGTATTTCACTCTGCGTATAGCGTTTGGTGGTTAAATTAAACTGATTGGTTTTATTCACAAGCTGGGTCAGACGCTCCACGTTTGCCGCCGCGTCCACTCTCTCCATGGTAATTTCGAGCTGCTTTAAATAATCCGCAAAGCTTCCTACACTGTTCTTAAGTTCATTCCGCTTCACATTATCCGCATACTGCTTCGTCTTTGCCAAATCCTCGCCTGTCAAAAAGGCTTTTGCAAAATATTCCTGATAAATTGCCGTCATGGCTCCTGCCAAATCCTCCGCCTTATCCGGAAAATCGGGCACTGCCACCTGCGGAAGCATCTCTTTAATGAGCTGACGCTCCGTAGCATTGTCATCAAAAAACACAAAGGAATCCAATCCCAGATTCAATTCCTCCGCAATCTCCTGAATGTTCTCATGCTTCGGCTTCCAGTTCACCTTCTGTATGGCAAAACACTCCGGGCGAAGCACCATATGGGGGTGCTCCGACAAAATCCCGTTTACATCATCTTCATTATTCTTCGATACAATTCCCAGCAAAACGCCCTGCTTCTGCATCTGCAAAATCACCCTTTGCAGATTCTTGTACGCCAGTCCGCTATGTTCCTCGCTCAGTACAATGGGCGTGTGGTCTGCTTCTCCTGCCAGCCCTCCCCACAGCGTATTGTCCAGGTCCAGCAAAAGCACCTTCTTCGGAACACTGTTTTCAATGCGCACCTTATCCAGAATGCACTGACACAGGCTTTTCTGGGCGTCGCTGCCATGAAGGATTCTTCCCATATACCACATTTTCAGGGAAAAGGCGTTTGCCTCTCCAAGCTCCTCTATCAGACTGCGGTAAGGAAAGCTTCTCACATTTGCATGAGCTTTGCACAAGTTTTCCAGTCTTTCCTGCCAAAACTGCTCCAGCTTGCATTTACGGCTTTTATCAAATAATACCGCAAGCTCCACGCCCCACAGATAAGCATCGGAAACATAGTAAATACACTGCTCCTGCAAGGCTTGCTCCAACTGTGAAAACCAGTTATCAATCTTTGCCTTTGCCGTCTCAGGCTCCAAATCATGCTCCAAAAGCTCCATCAAATCCTCAATCACAAAGGTAATCTCCGGCGCAAAGGCATGATAGGAAGAAGCCGGATTCATCAGTGTCCCCAGCTCGTTTCCATACCCTTCCGCCTCGTAGACCTCAACATCCTTCTGCAGCAGGCGGATGACAAAATTCATATTCACATTTGAAAGCAGTGCAATTTTATTTGCCATTATATTCCTCATTTCTGCGCTTCCCTTTCCCTTGGCGCATAATCAATGTTTTTGCAAAAGTACGCGCAGTACGGACTTTTGCGCGCCAGGGTTACTGCTCACACTTCTCCATCATGATACGGTACTTCATTTCCGCAATCTCCCAATCCGTCTGATTGTCAATATCCTGTACCTCCAGCTCAGGAATAACCATAGGCAGAATATTTCCTATCATCAGCTTACGGTTTCGTTTGAAACTTTCCGTCCGGAACACATAAAACTGTCCCACGTCATGATAATGCGGCTCTAAGTCTTGGGAACGGCTGTCCAGATACTCAGGATACTCAAATATCAGCCGCTCATTTTTTACTATCATAGCACGTTGCGGCGGATATGAAAAGGGCACCACCGGAATTAACGTGTCTGCATCGCTCTCCAAAAGCTGCTCCACTGCGCTCTGCAATTTCGCTGCCGTCACAAAAGGAGCGGTGGGATAAATACAGCATCCCAAATCAAAGTACTCCCCCCGCTTCTCGTATTCCTCCAGCACTTCCAAAATAACATCGTTGGTGGTGGCAAAATCCCCGGCGGTCTTTTCACTGCGGTAAAAAGGCACCTTTGCACCATACTGCTTAGCCAACTGTGCAATCTCTTTATCTTCCGTGGACACCATAACCTCATCGAAGATTCCCGAAGAGACAGCCGCCTCGATGGAATATGCCAGAATCGGCTTTCCGCAGAAGTCCTTTATATTTTTTCTGGGGATACGCTTACTGCCTCCCCTTGCGGTAATAATTGCAATCTTTTTCATCATCGTTTCCTTCTTTCTTAAATTTCCGGTGCGGGTCAGGACGTAGAACGGTATCCCTTACCGGAAAATCTCCCAGCCGTTCATTAAAATATCGTTCAGCATCCATGTGCCGTATATAAATGCCAAAATTCCTGCTGACACCAGCGTCGCTCTTCCTTTTACGATACCGTTTGCTCCCTCTGTACTGCCGCTCCGGTAACAGCCAAGAAAGAACAGCACACACACCAGCAGGGTAATAGCTGCCGAAACAACATCTATTCCCATGCAGCCATATCCTGTGACAAATGCTGCGGCTAAGATAAACGGAGCTATAAACAGTCTCTCCTTTCCCTTCATTCCACTACGGCAAATCCGGCAAAGCGCCCATGCCGCCAACGGCAGAAACGCCATTATTGTATAAGCTTTCACATCTGCCACAGTGTAAAGCAAACGGATTCTTGCAGGCAGCAGCACATAAATCACCGCACCCAGCAGTCCTTCGTACCTGCTCTCCAGAGCTTTGGAAAAACTCAGGTAGGCAATCACTGCGGTAATACTATTTATCCCAATCACAAACAGGCGGTACAGAAGACTGGTGTTACTTCCCAATCCATTCAGGAATGTCGACATTTTATCCAAATATGCAAACAATTCCTCTCCCACAATCACATAATCCACCAGCATGGGCAGGGAGGCGAGCAGCGCCAGCACCGGAAGCCAGAATAATACTAATTTGCCTGGAGCTTTTTTCCAGGAACCTGCTTCCCGGGAATCCGCTTTCTCCAAATTCGCTTTCCGCACATCAAATTCCCTTAAAAAACTACCTACCGGAAGTCTTTTCAGCATATAGCAGGCAATCCAAATCAGTCCTCCGCACGCCGCAACGCCCCATTTTGCCGGAGACTGCATCCAAGCCAGCAAGATGGAAAACAACATATTTTTATTCTGTAGCAAATCCCACGGAAACAAATTGCTGCTAAGAATCATCAGAATACTTACAATGCAGAGCACTCTCCCGCTGCCGTCTCTGGGAATCTTCCGAACAAACAGATTCCACAAATAAAGAAATACAAGCGCCACCACCGCCACGCCCACACCCATGGACTGAAGCCCTACGGCGCCGGTTGCCGCAACGCCAAGTCCGCTTCCGTCTGTGGGGAAAATGCTCAGATACTGTATCAGATACATCCCCATCATACGAAAGTTTTCAGGAATCTGCTCCCCAACAAAGGAAGCATCCCTCATTTGCATCAGAAAGGGAAACAACACAACTGCACTGATAATCGCCGTTGCTAAAATAGTTTTTCCCACGCAGACAAGGGTTTCTTTCCGCAGGCTTTTCTTTCCCATGACGAGAAAAGTTACTGCCGCACCTCCCACAGCCACAAGGAAAAAGGCAGGGGAAAAAGCCGCCAGCAGACCAAACCCAATAGTGAGCGTCACCCACGCATGATTCTTTTGCATAGTTCTTTTGCCTGATTCCGCCTGCTCTGCAGCATCGTCAGCGCTCCGAGCCTCCGCGGGAATCCGGTACGTCTGCACCAGCCCCAGAATCACAAAGGGAAAGACACTCCATGCAATACCCTCTTTCAAATTACCCTGAATATACAAATCACTGAGACGATACGGACACCATGTATACAACAGACTGCCCGCCAGTCCGATATTACGGCTCTCAAACATCCTGCCATAACAAAAAGCGGCAATCCCCGCCGTGAGCAGATTCACCAGCGCTGAAACCAGCTTTTGTCTGACATCCAATGCGCAGGTCTCCATCCCAAGAGGGATAGAAGCCGCACCTGCAATCAGAAAAACCAAACAGATGTTTCGTTTACTTTTCTTCCAAAAATCCGTCATGTTCTACCTCTTTTTGTTTCGATAACCTGCTGCCGCCATCACAACCAACGCGATTAAGGTCACGCACTCGCCCGCTCTCCAGTACCATGGGCTTTCAAAGCCAACCTCCACCGTGCCCGCAAAATTCGCAGGGATATCCACCGTCACTTCAAAATTTTCTCCTGCATAACAAGTAAGCTCTTCCCCGCTTTCCGGACAGTAAGCCCGATAGCCCTTATAATAAAGAAGCGCAAAAGCCGCTTTTTCCTGCTTCTCCCCTGTATTTTCCAGATACGCTTCCGCTCCCAGCGCTTTCTTTTCATAGTCCGATACCGAAACCGCTCCCGTGCATACCGGGTCATGGGGCATAAATAAGGAAGCGTCCGCACCGTATGGCAAATATTCCGCACCGGAAATATAGCCGGTTCCCATGCCCTGCTCATTATACACTCTGACTGCCCCACGCTTTGCCATCGTATCCTCGGTCAGATAAAGGCTTCCCAATCCAAGGCAGAATCCCATTCCCACAAAAAAGCAGGTTTTCCATTCCTTTTTTTCATATTCCAGCACATTCTTTGCCACAACTCCTGCAACCACTGTCAGGCATATATTGGCAATCGTAAGAAAACGATTGGGAAACTGAATACTGGACACCAGCGTCGCCGTGATTTGATTCATGGACTGAATACGGTCCCAGGGAAACAGGTTTAAGGACATAATCATTGCAAGGATTCCGAATACTGCCGCTATTTTTCCCAAAGCTCTTTCCCGTTCGGCGCTTCTCTTCATCCTGCCCGTAAAGAGGAAATAGCAAAACAACAGCAAGCCCGCTATCAGCACAATTCCCACACCCATGGGGTCGGTGCCCGCCATCCCGTATTCGTCAAAGAAAATCGTTCCGCCGTTTCCGAAAAAGGTAAAAAACAGATGGGCAGGATACAAGCCTCTGGACTGAATCGTGCGCTCCGACACATGCTGTATTACGAAATCTCCCGTTAGCATATAGTCCAAAAACGGCACAAGAAACCACGCGCTCAGCAAAATGCTGTAAACCACCGTCTTTGCCAGCACTACAAAGGTCTGGAAGCGGAATACCTTTTTCCACATCACGATACAGAGCAGAATCGTGAAAAATCCCACCAGCTCACAGGTCAGCAGATGAGACTGGATTAGCATTGTAAAGCCAATCGTCAAAGGCACCCAGCTTCTTTTGTAGCTTCTTTCATGAATCTCCTGCGTAAACACCCTGTAAAACCCATATGCAAGCAAGGGCAGAAACATAATACCAAAGCATTCGCCCCATGAGCCGCAGGTATACGTCTTATAAATGCGATATATCGACAGGGAATACAGGGCGCTGCAAAACACCCCGATATAGGGCTTGCCAAACATCTTTTGAAAGCAGTAATACGCAATCAGAACCGTCGCCACCGTAACAACAAACATAAATAACCGATAGCTTGTAGTCACGGAAAAACCAATCAGCCGGAACAATGCTGCAAGATAGAGTACCGTTTCCCCATAAAAGATGGGGGAAGCATAACCATAGCCCTGCTGCCACTCAGGAGAAATCCGAATGGGAAACTGCCCGTTTAAAATACCGTCCTTAATTCCCTCCACACGCATCAGATGGTATCCCAAATCTCCGCTGCTCCACATATAATCCAGCGTCAGCGGCACACTGGCAAACAAAATGATTACTCCCAACAGGAAAGTCACCGTCTTATTCTGCACAGGAATTTCATACTCCTTATCATACTGCACATATACATAAATCAGGTTTACCGCCGTAAAAAGGACAAACAACACAAAGAGACAAATACGGTTCCACGCATTTGTCTGTTTTATCGTCAGTCCCTGTACTGCAAGACTTCCTTCTCCTGTATAGTTGACACGCACCGTTAACTGCTCCGTATCCCGAAGCAGCCACATTTCCTCATTCGTCTCACTCCACCCCGCAAAGAAAAAGGCAGTGTTGATGCGGAGACTTTCCGAGCCGATATCGTTTGCCGCAACCTCAAAAGAATTTTTCAGATTCGTATCGGTAGTGTAGTGCACCTGTACCCGATAGGTACCTCTGGGTAGCCTGATTCCCGGAAACTCCACCATATAACCCGAATTTCCGCTTTGACTGTCCACATACACACCCATATAATTGTCGTCATAGGCGCCAAAATTTACCTGCATGGCGTCTATGTTGTATTCGTAAACCGCATCCTTTCCAAAAAGCCCGGCAACGCCAAGGCAAAGAAGAATCGCTTCCAAAAGCAGCAGAATACGAAAAATTTTTTTGCTGCTTAATTTTAACGCTTTTATTTTCGCGTAGGTTCCCATCCTCTCGCCTCCAACTACTTCCGCAGATTCCACCAGAATTGCTTCAATCTGTAATAATAGAAAAACTTCGCATCCGATTCTCCGTGCATGGAAATAAACCGCTTCTCCTGCTCCCCGGTCTTTTTCCGATAATAAGGATTTCTCTCAAACCCGGGAAAACGCTGCTCCACCCCTCTGCGAAGCTCCTTTACAAAGGACAGACGCGGATGCTTCACGCCAATCATATAAGAAAATAAGGTAATGATATAATACAACTCCACAAAGCGGTATTCCAGCTCCGTATAATATTCAATCAAAAAACCTCTTTTGTTACACTCCTCGTACAAAAGTGACGCTGCTGTCATACGGTCACGACATTTGCTTTCCGTAATATGATGAACCGTGGAGGCATCATGCTGATAATAATAATAAAGAGGCTCCTCCACCTTTTCAAAATGGGTAAAGTACAAAGACCACAAAGGACCTGCACAATTATCCTCATAAAAAATCCCTTCCGGGAAACACAGATTGTTATCCCGAATCACCTGATGGCGGTAAATCTTAATCACCATACTGCCGGAACGCAGGAGAAGCTTTTTGTGCTTCTCCCTGTCCAGTATTCCCGTCTGGTCCATGGTATTGTTCTGCACAATCTTTCCCACCGTCATGGTGTGCTCGCTCACCAGACTATAATCACATCCCACCATATCGGCGCCTGTTTCTGTCGCTTTGTTTAACAGCTTTTCATAAAATTCCGGCGCCACCCAGTCATCACTGTCAATAAAGCCAATCCACTCGCCTGTTGCTGCCTTCAAGCCCTCATTTTTGGCGCCGCCCTGACGTTTGTTTACCTCATAATGGATAACCTTTACTCTTCCAGGATAACGCTTCTCATAATCACGGAGTATCTCTAAGGAATTGTCCGTGGAAGCATCGTCCACCGCAAGTATTTCGTAATCACAGGGCGCAAGCGTTTGTGCCAGCAGCGAATCCATACAATATTCCAGTTTTCCGTCTGCCGCCATATTATAGACGGGCACTATGATACTCAGCTTCATTACACACTGCCTCTCTCAATCGTTGCCTTTCCATCCTCCACGCGGTATACAATATCGCATTTCTCAATGGTCTGTAATCTATGCGCAATAATAATCAAAGTCTTTTTCCCGTGCAGCCTGTTGATAGACTCCATAATTGCCGCCTCCGTATCATTATCCAGCGCGGAGGTTGCCTCGTCCAGAATCAGTATTTCCGGATTATTGTAAAGGGCTCTCGCAATACCGATACGCTGCCTCTGTCCGCCCGAAAGACGGATTCCCCGCTCGCCGATTCCGGTATCCAGACCATCGGGCAGCGTCTTGATAAATTCGTCCATCTGTGCTTCCTTTAATACCTCCCACAGCCTGTCCTCGTCAATTTTGTCCTCCGGCACACCGAACGCCACATTCCTGCGAATCGTATCATCCAGCATAAAAATCATCTGTGGAATATACCCGATATTCTTCAGCCATTTGCGGTAATTTTCTTTTATGTTCTTTCCGTCCGCATAAATAGCTCCCGTTTTTACCTCCAAAAGCCCCAGCAAAATATCCACCACAGTACTTTTTCCCGCTCCCGAAGTCCCTACAATGCCTACCGAAGCGCCGATGGGAATGGTCAGATCCGCATGGTCGAATATCAGCTTATCGGAATTGGGATAGGAATAAGTGATATCCTTCATCTCTATCTTATCATGCACGGGCAGCTTCTCTTCTTCGTCCGTTGCAAAGGTCAAATCCACATTCTCGGCATTAATTTCATCCTGCAAATGGTCGCTGACTCCCATAAAGAACGGTTCAAAATAGGCTATGGAATTAATCTGATTGTTCACACGGCTCACTGCCGGAAGCAGCACAAGCGCCGCCGCTCCCAGCGTACTGATAGCCTGCACCAAAACCTCCGTCTGCACGCCGGAGGCAATCTCAAAAATCATATATCCCATCATGGTCGCCACACAGGTTACCTCTATCAGCAGCTTAGGGATACTGTTGTAAAGGCTGTAGCGCTGCACGGAGTCTACATATCCCTTGCCGCATTTCTGATACTCCGATACAAAATACTGCTCCTTGCAGGAAATTTTTACTTCCTTAATGCCCTGCACCGTCTGGGAAATCCACTTAAACAATCCGCTGTAATACTCCTGATTCTGCTGCCCCGCCCTATACATAATAGGCTTTAACACCTTTTGGATTAGTAGCATTAGCGCCAGCAGCACTACAGCTAACAGAACCGTCATGGTACCGTTGGAAATAAAGCAATATGCAATGACAAACACAGAGATTACGCCGTCCGACAAAAGCTGCAGCAGTGCCAGAATCAGTCCGTACATATTGTTTACGTCAGAGGTAATGCTTCGCTGTACCACAGCGGTATCCGCGTTCAGATAAAACTCATAGCCTCTTCTTAAGTAATTGCGCATCATGCGCTCAGAGGTGCGGAACTGATTCACATACACGAAAGCAAAGGTCAGCTTCTGCTGCAAATACAAAAAGATATTTTTTATCACAAAAATCGCGACTAAAAGCAGCATGACCGTAATCGCAAAGCTTTCATAGGTATCGCTTCCAAGCAGCTTGTAACACATCTTTGCAATAGAGCTGTTCATCACCGCATCCGGGTCGATAACCACATTTACCACTTGTACTAAAAGTCCAATCCCCGCGGTCTGCAATACCGCGCTGATAATCATCAGCACAATCAGTCCTGCCATAGCTCTCTTCTGCTTTTTATCCAATAAAACGCCCAGTTTTTTTAATATCTGTTTCATTCCGCTCCTCGTTTCTTTGCTGTCCTAAATCTGCTCGTTCTGACGGTGAATCACAGGATCCTCATAGGCATCCATAAAATCCTCACCCAGACGCACCACTTCATCCGCAAAGGTAATTCCCTTCATCTCCGTCAGCACACCTACTACCTTTTTAAAATGAAGCCCCGGGAAAAATTGCAGCATTTCCATCGGAACCGTGGCATCAAACTGAGGATAGTCCGCAAACAGGGTACGATAATCCAAAGTATCCCTGGGATGGGGCTTAATAAAAACAACCCCCTCCTTTTCATACCGTTCTACAATATCACGAAAAATCCGCTCTCTTACATCCAGCGTACACAGGGGATCGGTGAGAATCAGAATTTTATCGGTTACGCCGCTGCATTCCGCAATCTGTTTCTCCAGACCTTCCTTGTCTCTGATAAACGCCTGCAAAATCAAATCCTTGTCCTCATCGGTCAGTCGGTCAACCAGCTCCTGTCTGGGTTGTTCTATATATTTCGGACAGGGATATTTGATGGCGGAAATGTCATTGACCTCCATATCCAGACAATACTTTCCGTAACCGTTCTGCACAAAAATCAGATTCAGCCTCATGGAGAGAAATGCCTTTAATTTAAAATGTCCCCTGTTCTCAAAACGCGCCGCATCAAAATTTTTCAGACAGTTTAAGCCATCCTCCAGGGCATGATAAAAAATCCTGTTCTGATTCAGATAATAACCGACAGGGTCAGAATCACAATACACATAAATATCCTTATAGTCCCTGAAATTCACCGGAATATAAGGTGCCTCCAATTTGGCATAAAGTCTGGTAAACCTGATTCGGCAGTACAGATTGCCGAGAAAATTCCCCGCACCCTTGCGCCATTTTGCCAGCCCCGGAAAATAATCCTCTCTCTTTTCATCAAACTCAATGACTTCTTCAAAAAGTCCCGTGCTTTCCACACGCGCTTTTAAATTCTCAAAATCATTTGACATCCTGGAAAGCACCAGCGTAGCGCCGCTTTTCCAAGTGTCACCCTGCTGCTCCTTAAGCTTCAATTCCTTTAAAAATGTCACATATACATGATAATATGTGTGACACACATATATTCTATCCTTCATGCGAATCCTTTACTTGCTATTCTTCCCAAAACCTGTTTACCTTCTCCTCCGCCTCTGCTCTGTTTATATGGCATTTCTCTGCCAGCTTGTCTGCTGCTTCTTCCTTTGTGCAGTCAAACTCTTTGCACATCGAAATAATGGTTTCTTCTTTCTCCCGCTCTGCTTTCTCTACCGCTTTCTCTACCGCTTTACCTACCGCTTTACCTACCGCTTTCTCTACCGCCTTCTCTACCGCCGCCTTTATCACCGCCTCGCTCCTTTTTCTCTCCTCCTCCCTGGCAAGCTCCCTTTCGTCCGCCCGTATCAGCTTCAGTTCTCTTTCCTCATCATACTCATAGATACTCATCTTGACTACCTCCGCTCTCTGCTTCAGCAAAAAGTCACGCAGCACATCCTCCCTGATGCAGTCCTCTACCGCCTGTTCCACCGCTTCCTCAAGGGGCAGGATTTTTGCGTAGCTTCTCACCTTCTCCACATATGCAACATATTCCTTTAATATCGGGCACTTCTCTTTCAGCTCCTCATTCATGCCCGGATTAATGTTTAAAATCTGAACTTTTAGTTCCAGTTCAGGATTCTCCGACTGCACCGCAAAGGCGTCCGACAGTTTCAGCTCCAGCTTCTCCGGCATATCCCGCTGTCCGTTGTAAAATACCACGAAATGGGGCGTCGGAAACTTAATTTGTCGGGAACCGTACAGTGTCCTGTCCTTCACAAACGCCTGCAGCAGATCCGCCGCATAGAACAGATTCCGAAGCGGCATGTTGGGCGTATATGTGGACTGCTGTTCATACAGGTACATCTGTTCCGTTATCAGAAACGACAGGTCGTTTTTCATCCCCATGTAAATCGCATTCTCCAGCGTATTAAATTCCAGCATGGTTTCGTCCGTATACGACGTTTTGTTCAGGGCATTGTACAGCGACAACGCCGCCCCCGCTTCCTTGAAAAGCATCCTGTATACCGTGTCTTTGTAGTTTTTCCGTGTGTTCATTCGTTTCCTCCTCTTGCGCAGGAGAAAACGGAAACTGCCGCCGGAAAATACGTCATCCGGCTTTCACGCTTATGAAACACCGCTCCTTCTGTTTGTTTTCCTTCTCTCCTGCTCTTCAATTGTAGATTTTTGAATTGTAAAAGCATGGATTTCAGAAAACAGTTAAACTTAAGAAATAAACCAGTCCTGAGACTGTATTTATATCAGATAAATTGATTTGAAATATATGCTTCGCGTAGATTATAACATGTGATACATAGAAACGTCAATTTGTTTTTACAAAATAGTTTTACACCTTGAATGAAAAACTAAATTCCACTTTAAAGGGTTTGACGCATTCCGCCAAACCCCTTCATTTCATATCCTAATCTGCTATAAGTCTTGTAACCTTTTTGCCAGTTCCGCCGCATCCTCCCATTGCTTTACAGCAGCGTCACAATACATTTCCCTGACAATGTCTGACGCGCTTATCTTTGCCTTCTCCAGTTCTTCCACAGCTCTGTTCACAAGCAGCAGCACACTGTTCCATAGGACGGACATTTTATCGCCTGTCTGCAGTACAGCGTCCAGCTTGTCTGCCGCATCCTGCCAGGAATAAAATTCTGTCCGGGGAGCGGTCTGAACCTTCCCCATAACTTCCCCATGTAACGCACGAATTTTCTCAAACCAGTCTGTTAAATGAATATTTTCGGTATTAATCTCAGCTACCACATGCCGAAGCGTGTTTAATGACCGGATAAGCTCATTATCCGTGATGCCCGTGCCGCCTTCAAAGGATGCAATATAACCTGCAAATTCACCGCAAATCCTGATAATTTCAGAAGCAATCGTGTTTTTTATGACTTCCCCGTCCTGTATCAGCCATTCCGCTGCGAGAAGACGTTCCCGACGCAGCTCGCCGGCAATTTCTAAATCACCTGCCGGGAGGCTCTTGGCCTCCGGCAGATATCCAAGGGAATAAGTGCACTGGCAGGTTATCAGATAAAAAACGGAAAGTCCATTCTTTATATCGCCGCTGATATTCTTTAGTGTATCGCCCATAAAACCCCCTTATGCAGCCTCATCGCCCATTTGACCATTATCCTGTACCTCTACTTTGGATTCAAGCAGCTTCATGGCTATGTCTTTGGCGTCTTCCCATTGCTTGATAGCTGCGTCCGTAAACATTGCTTTTACGACTGCTGTCGCGGACTGCTCCGCCCTGTCCAAATCATTGACGGTTCCGGCTACAATATCCCGGAAGCCCAGCCACATGGTCTTAACCTCGTCAAGCGCGCTGAGCGCAGTCTGCATATTCGCTACGGCAGAAGTCGTTCCGCTTTCCAGTCCTTTTAAAGATGCCAGCAACTGCTTGTCCTCATTAATCTCCTTCTTATGTTCGGCAATCTCCTTATACTGTTTCTCAATTTTGCCCTGCATAACGCCCCATGTCACAGCTCCGCCGATTACCATTGCCGCGCCGGCGCCGATTACCAGTCCTCCGGCAACCGCGCCGACGCCGCTTGCAACCAAAACCACTCCAACCAGGGCTACAAAGATGCCTCCTCCTACAAGCCCACCGCCCACAGACACCAGCGTACTTTCCGAAGAAATCAGATTGTTAAGCGTCTCGATATCCGTATTCAGCATATCAATTTCCGTGCCAAGCTCTATCTCGGCATCCTGAATAACGCTCACCTCGCCCGACAGACCATCATGCGCCTGCTGCAGGGTATTTCCCCATGTTACAAGCGCCTCTCTGCTATTATCCATCGGCAGAATAATATCTTTATCAATGGTATCAATCAGCGCCTGCAGCAGCGCATTTACTTCCTCAAAGGCTTCATCGCCTTTTTTCATATGGGGATTTTTTTGACAAATTTCCAGCACATACTCTGTTGTTGCCTGGAACTGATTGTTAAAATTAATGATACTGACAGGGATATCCGACTGGATTGGGGTCACAATATTGTTAAGCCAGTCATTCGCCACAACTTTAGCGTCATCCAGCTTAGACTTCACATCGTCAAACCAGGCAAACATATCTTTTCCCTCTTCATCCAATTTCGGTTCCGGTTTTATCAGGGATGTGTTTAAAACCGCATGACAGGAAACGGATACCAGCGTCAGTGCAGAATAGGATTTCAATGTTGTATCGGAAGTTTCATTTATATTTGCAATATTTTTATACAGAAATGCCATAATTCAATCCTCCTATAACTTAATCTCAAATTGATATGTCTTTGCATCTGCCGCCAGGAATTTCTCCGCATACCGGGAATTTGTCTTCCATTTTGCGTCTTCTGCAACCAAAACCGTCCGTTTGGGAGCAGCGCCGGTTCTGTAAGCATTTAAAAGCCCCCTTAAAAATGCTTCTTCACTGTCCCAGATATCTATAATTCCATCAAACTCATTTCTCATAACAGAAACTTTGAGCAGCAATGTCTGAAGAAACTGTATCAGAGATTTCGTCTGTGCCAATGCCTGCTGCCTTAGCGAAAACTCTTTCTTACACTCAGCCAGCCTTTCGGAATAAGAAACCACGTCCATATGAGACGACAAAGCTTCATAAAAAATACTTCCCACAGAAATAAACAGACCTGCAACCGAAAGATAGGAAATTTCCTCTCCTCCAATCAATACGGAATAAACAAATTCTCCATAGGATTTTGCAAAATCCTCGCTCTGGCTTAGATAAGAAGGCATGATGTCGTTCAAAGATTCCTCCAGCGCATTCTGCAGAAGTGCAAGTTTTTCTGCCAATGCAGTCACGGAAGTCTCTTCTACATCCAGCGCCTGCCAGCCTTCCCTCATGCTGTCATGCAAAAGCACCAGCATATTGTTTACAGAGGCAATCCATTCATCGAATTTCAGCTTGTTCCTGCGGATTGCTTTTGCATTGTTATGCGCCAGTTCGGACAATTCTTCTATCATCGTGACAATATCTTCCGGCGCAATCTCTCCCCCCTGAATCAGTTTTTCGTTGACGGAAGAATACAGGTTGCTGTAGGTAACAAACGGAGACAGAAAATTTGCGGCAATTTCATCACGAACTGCGTGCCAGTCGCCGCCCACCGCATTCAGCTTTTCAATCCTGCTCTCCAGGGCAGTAACCCACGCATTGGAAAACTCTTTAAAGCTGTTTACCCTCAGCGTATTCATCATATGCGCCAGCTCATCCGCATATAAGATTGCTTTCATGGCATTCCACATTTTTCTGGAAGAGGTGATAGGATTTTCCCGCAGATTTATAATTTTTTTGGTGCCCATTTGCAGCATTCCTGACTTCATCGGGAATTTAGGCGTCATAACCGTGGATATGACGCCGATAATCTGCGGCTGACTTCCCAAATCCAGACAGGATACGTTGCCAAACTTGTTTTGTTCCTCCTTTGAAATGTCATCGTGTACACCTGTCTTGTCAACATGAGTAACTCTGAACGGACCATAACACAGATTCTGCGTGTCCTTATCCGTAATGGTATGAAGCATCTGCTTTTCTTCCTCGGAAAACTGATTATAAATTCTTACATTTCTTACTAAGACAAAGGCGGTAGGAACGATAGGCATTGCGCCGCCTCCCGTCAGTTTTCCCCCGCAAATCACTCCTGCCTCCTCATTTCGCAGATATGCTTCCGAATACGTCAGCAATGATTCATTAAACCATGGACGGTTGATTTCAACAACCGCCACTTCCATACTCAGGCTCAGGTCATTCGTTTTCATATTGGAATTGGCAGACTGCAGCGCTTCCCTTTCATCCTTAGAAGCCTGATCTTTATGCTTCCAGAACCACCATCCGCCGCTAATCTCATCCATGCTGGAAAAATCCGTAGTCCTTGCCTCCGTACCAAGAACAACCTTCTGAGAGCTTGTCCGAATCACCGCCTTTTCCCATGCGAGCCTGTCCGGTCCTTTTTCAATATTGGGAATTAAGTCAATATCGTAATAACCCGTAGTATTGCTTTGGGTTTTCGCCTGATCAAAAATCAATCCCGCATTGTTGAATATTGAGGAAGGGGTATAACGCTCGTATGTGGCAATAAGCGACAAGGCTTCCTCAATTTCCGTTTTATTTGCAGCCTCAAAATCTTCAAAAGCATCCTGCATATTCATTTTTGCTTCTTCCACGTCGTACACATCCGCATTCTCGTCATTCAAAAGACGGCAATATGCAATATATGCTTTCTGGTAATTTTTCCGGGCGTCCTTGTAATCCGCATATTTCTCACTGGATTTTGAAACCAGATTTTTTGCATTTTCATACTCTTCTTTGCGTTCCTCCGATGGCTTATCCTCCGGAACCGTCGCGCCAAGAATCTTCTGATATACATCCGACACTTTAGCCGTTGCCGCATAATCTCTCTGAACCGCCGGAATATCATCCGCCATTACCGCATACTCTTTCTTTGTAAAATCGGAAATATCAATTCCCGCACGCAACTGCGTGTAAAAGCTTTTCTGTTCCAGCCTGTCACCGGGATCAGGGGCTGGCGCCACAAAATTATAGATTCCTTCAAATAATTTCTGCATCGCTTCCTGATTCTCGTTCATACGTTTTCCTCCTTCGTATCATTCTGTTAAATCATCTTGTTTTATCAGATATCTGAATAATTATATTATAATAGGATTATGTGTCTTTTGTAGCTTACATTTATGCAAGTTGCTTTTTATAGTGTTTTAATGTAATATTGAATTTGCGGTACGGAGGAATACATATGATAAGCTTTTCGCCATTCTGGGAAATGCTCGCAGAACGAAAAATCAGCGTTTATGACTTAGAATATAAATATAATCTGAATCCTGCTGAAATCTCACGTCTAAAGCACAACCATAACTTCACGATTAAGACTTTAGCCCATTATTGCAGCATTTTCCAATGCAGGATTGAGGATATTATAATATATGTTGAGGAAAATGAAGACGATGCTATTTGTAACAATAGCTTACATATAAGGAACGATAAAAAAAGCGAGGACTAAGCCCCCGCCCGAAAATTATTCCCAAAACCTGTTTGCCTTCTCCTCCGTGTCCTTTCTGCTTGTTTTTATAAAATAGTTTTACAATGAGAAAAAAACGGAAGCTTGCTCCTTCAAAAGCAAGTCTCCATTTGTACTTCATATTACATAATCCGATTCATTCAAAAAACTTGCCGTTTTTCTTATTCCCTCTTCCAAATCAACAGAAACAATGGGACCAAATTCCTTCTCATAACGGTGAACATCCAAATAATTCTCTTTTAAATCAACTTTACGTTTTTCGAGGTACTTAATTGGGGCAGAAGTTCCTATCGTCTTTTGAATGGTTGAAAGCAAATCACATATACTGATACCCACCCCGCTGCCAACATTATAAATATGATACTTGCAGTCCTCAAAACTAATGTTTAAAATAGCCTTTACAGCATCCTCTATATATATATAATCCCTGACAACACTGCCGTCTCCAAATACACAAATTTCCTGCTGCTTTAAAGCTTTATAGGTAAAAGTAGTTAACGCTCCAAGTCTTCCATTGGGTCTTTGATATGGTCCATACGGATTGGCTAATCTAATGATTTTGTAATCTAACCCATATAAGTAATGATATAAGAATAATATTTTTTCAATCGTCAGCTTCTGTATTCCATAAGCTGATATCGGATTTGTCATACTTTCTTCCGAAACAGGACATGCTGCATTGCCATAAACCGTCCCGCCCGAAGAAATAAATATTATTTTCTTTACTTTACACAATGTACATTGCTCCAGTAATCGGGTGGTGAACGATATATTTGCATTTAATTCCTGCTCTATGTTGCTATTGGATGACGTGGGATTTGTCGTACTTACCAAATGAAAAACAATATCCTGATTTTCTAACAAATCTGTATAATTTTCAGAATAAATACTAAATTCCCGCAGTTCCACGTTATCCCTGTTATTTAATTCTTCTACAACAAAAAAATCTTTATTTACATCTGCAAGAGTAATTTGGTTATTTTCATTTTTTGACAACTCTAATGCCAGATTTGTACCGATAAATCCGGCAGCCCCTACTATCAAAACTCTCATTCTTTTCACAATTACCTTTCCAATATCTTTCGCTTTAATCTCTCCGGTATAAATCTCTCGTATATACCTTTTCCTGCACGTCGTCTAATTCATCGCTGAAACGGTTTACTACAATAACATCGGACATTTTCTTAAAATCTTCCAATTCGCGAATCACTCTGCTGCCATAAAAGGTTTCTTCCTTCAGCGTCGGTTCATAGATAATTACTTCCGCGCCTTTCGCTTTTACGCGCTTCATAATTCCCTGAATAGAGCTTTGCCTGAAATTATCAGAATCGGATTTCATCGTCAAACGATATATTCCTACAACACACGCATTCCCGGAAACTCCCTCTCTTCCTGCACCATTACGGTAATATCCCGCCTTTTCCAATACGCGCTCCGCGATAAAATCTTTTCTTGTACGGTTTGAATCTACAATCGCACCGATAATATTATTAGGGACGTCCGCATAATTTGCCAAAAGCTGTTTTGTATCTTTCGGCAGACAATAACCGCCGTATCCAAAGGACGGGTTATTATAATGGGTTCCGATTCTTGGGTCTAACCCGATTCCCTCTATAATATTCGCAGTATTCAGTCCTTTCATTTCCGCATAAGTATCTAGTTCATTAAAGTAAGAAACTCTTAATGCAAGATATGTATTTGCAAAAAGTTTTACCGCTTCCGCCTCCGTACTGTTCATAAAAAGAGTAGGAATATCCTCTTTGATTGCACCCTGCTTTAATAAATCAGCAAACGCATGGGCAGCCTCTTCCATTTCCCTGTTCTGCTCCGGAAATCCTACAATAATCCGGGACGGATACAGATTATCATAAAGGGCTTTTCCTTCTCTCAAAAACTCCGGTGAAAAAAGAATTCTTTCCGTACCGTATTTCTCACGCATCTTTTGCGTATAACCAACCGGAACCGTTGATTTTACAAACATAACCGCCTTTTCATTCTCTGCCAGAACACTCTCAATAATATCTTCTACAGAAGAGGTATCAAAAAAGTTGGTTTCCGGATTATAATTTGTGGGCGTTGAAATAATAACAAATTCCGCATCCCTCAATGCTTCTTTCTTATCCGTGGTTGCACGAAGCTGCAATGTTTCATTTGCAAGGTACTCCTCAATCTCTTTGTCAATAATGGGAGATTTTCCATGATTAATCATATTAACTTTTTCCGGCAGCACATCTAACGCCATCACCTCGTTATCCTGTGCAAGCAAAATAGCGTTTGACAATCCTACATAGCCAACACCTGCAACTGCTATCTTCATTTTCAACTCCTCCTGGCACATCCAAATTCCCTTTATTCTACAGATTCCTTTTTCGCAGCTTTAAATACATGTTTCTTCCCTAAAAAGTAATTTATAACAACTACCAGCGCTGTAATTACGATTTTACTAATCATCGTATTTGCCTTACAAACTTCTACCAGTAAAATCAATCCGAAATAGTCTATTAATGCCGTTGCCCCTCTCGTTATTACATAACGGACAAACTCTTTTACCAGCTCTTGGAAATTTGCACACTTGCTTCGGAACACAAAGTTCTTATTGCATAGATAAGCAGCCAGCTTCACGACTATCAGCGTAATCAGATTCGCTACTTTGTAATCCATAACGATGATTAAAATTCGGAATAAGACAACATTTAATACAGAGGTTCCGACACCAAATACCCCATATAAGACGGTTTCCCGGTTAACAAACTTTTTTATAAACTTCTTCACTCTTCCTCTTCCTTCTTATCATAATCCAGTCTTCTGACATGGTATTGTATATCCTCTAAAATATTTCTGTTTTTTGCAATAATATCCGCCTGAAGCCCAATAATGATTGTCATAAATCCCATCATCAGAAGCGTACTCGCTAAAATCAAGGACTGGATATGCCCTCCCGCATCTCCCATAAAGAAAAAGACAAGAAAACGGACTCCGATTACAAAACCGATTATAAACGGAATCATTCCCACAATTGTGAAAAACTGCAGCGGCTTGTACATAATAAAAGCCCGGATAATTGTTACCATGGACTTCTTTATATAGCCGAACATACTACTGAAAAGCCTTGACGGTCTTAATTCCCCATTTGTACGGATGGGGACGGATTCCATTGCAATTTTTTCCCGTCCGGCTTGTACAATTGTTTCCAAGGTATAAGTATACTCATTTGTAACATTTAAACGCATTGCCGCTTCTCTGCTGTAAGCTCTGAATCCGCTTGGCGCATCCGGTATATCTGATTTGGAAGCCAATCGTACTACCCAGCTTCCAAAATGCTGCAGCTTTTTCTTTAACGGTGAAAAATGCTCCGTCTTGTCAATCGGTCTTTCACCAATCACAATATCTGTCTTCCCCTCGATAATCGGGCGAACCAGTTTTTCAATATCTTCCCCGCAATACTGATTGTCGGCATCTGTATTCACGATAATGTCCGCCCCGTTTCGCAGACACGCATCCAGTCCCGCCATAAAGCCCTTGGCTAATCCTTTGTTTCGTTTAAAATTAACAACATAATTTACTCCCCATGCTTTCGCAACCTCGACGGTATTGTCCTTACTTCCGTCATTGATGATTAAATATTCGATTTCATCAATTCCGTCAATATGCTTAGGTAAATCGTTTAGTGCAATTTCTAAGGTTTCCGCCTCGTTATAACAAGGTATCTGGATGATTAGCTTCATTTCTTAATTTCCTCTTTTCTCTTGTTTCCTTAATCATTTCAAATAGCATAAATATAGATAAAATAATAAATAGCTGCTGCAGCGGATATGCTCCTGCCAGATATAGATACCTTCCCGAACGGTTGTGTGCGGCAAAATAATTTAATCCTACGCCTAAATGCAGTGCAAAATAACATCCCATCATACCAAGTAATACCAATAAAAGAGTTACTTCTTTCTCTTTTCTGTTTTTCAACGCTGTTATCAATAAAAGCAGAAAACCTGCTGCTGCCAGAATGTTAATAAAAATACCCGTACTCTGATAAAGCTCAATAATTTTCTTTCCCACTGCATCAAATGCAGAACCGTCTACTACATCCATTCTGCCGCTTTTATCAAAAGTTTCCACAGCTCCTACCATATTTTCTGTCCGTATCCACAAAGCCTCCTCTTGTTGTACCAAATCTATAGTATATTCCAAGTTATCTTTTACATAAATTTCCATTGTCCGGAGACTGTCTTCACTTTCACATTGAACCTTAAAGCCTAATTTCTGTACATTAGAAACTGCCGTTCCTTCCGACTCTAAATAACTGCCTACATCCGGTCTGCTTACATTTTCAATTTCCGCAGCAATTTTTTCACCGGTTCCTGTTACAAAAACAATTTCAACCTCAGCCGTTTCATCTGTAGTGAACATCCATCCATCACATTTTAACTCATAAATAATATCTTTATATCTAATATTTTCCCTTGTAAGCCATTCCGCTTTTCTAATATATTCGTCTGACACTTTGTTAGTTGGCAACACCAAACTACATTCTGAATAATTCAATACATTTACAATACTTTCTCCGGTACATACCAGCCATTCATCTATATTACCTTTTTCAATCGGCTTTGCAAGATTCGATATCTGTATCCCTGATCTTTCAGCTAATCTGCCGTCCGCAAGTGCCGCCTCTACTTCCTCCGCCACATTTCCCCAAAATCTTTCCGCCGTCTGTGCGTCAGCATAAAAACCGGCATAACCTGCCGCCTGCCGCAACGCCCACGTGATATAGTCCTTTTCCACTTCTCCATCAACACCTAATACTCCCAATGAATCCCAACGCTGACAATAGATTTTGATTTCTTCTTCCATCTGCCCTAATGTCGGAGAACAGTCAATGATTTTTTTTAATGTAGCCTGGTCAACCCAGATATACTCATTTTCCGTCTCAGGCTCCACCCTAAAGATAGCGCTTGTCGCTCTTGCAAAATTACCATCCTTATAATCTGTCATTGTATACACACCATAATTGCTGTAGTTGATGAATTTCACACCATTGATACCGGCAGCAAATATCAAATATATCATACAGACTAACCCAATATTAGAAAATAGTTTTTTCTTTTCCATTTTGATACAGGATAATACAATAATAATGCCCGCTCCAAAAATGTATGGCGCTAACCATATAGAATCTTCACGGATTATCCAGAAAAAAAACGTGCTGATACCTGCCCCGACAGCCCAGCCAATTCTTTTTCGGATGCTTTCTTTTTTTCGGAAAAACAACCCTGCATACGTAGATACAACAAGCAGCACAGATGCCGGAACAATGGCTAATCTGTATATACGTAAACTAATCAACGAATCAAAGCACACCGGACTGAACATAAGAAAGGTCAGCATGATATTTTTCTTTATATTGGTATTTACAATATGCTCAAACGCTTTTACTGCAATGCAGACAGCCAAAATATAAAATGCTTCCAGTAAAAAGATATATGGTATATGCAGTGTATGGCACAGCGCCAAAAAAAAGGCATATCCCGGCATCTTATTTAATGTCAGCACATTATAAGCTCCAAACCATCCTGTATTCACCAGATTTTCTGCCATGTCCACATATAGCAAATCGTCCACGAGTGAATCACTCAGCCAAATCGACATACCCGTTCTGATATAAAGCTTAATGATTGCTATGATTAGCAAATATATTTTCCAGTCAAGCCTATTCAATATTTCCAAAGATTTTTTGCAGCCGTTTTTTATACGGAAAGCTACTGACTTTTTCATATCATTTTTCTCCATACTGTTTCATACTTTTCCCGGCTTTTCGTTTTGTTGATATACTTCCCGCTGCGGATATACAAATCTCCACAAGTCGATTGAGCAACACTGCAAGCCCAAATGATATTGCACACACCAAAAATAATGTTATATATTTCTTTGAGGAAATAAACCATTCTTCACCCAGATAGTCATATAAATACTTCATCGTTACATGATGAAATAATATGATTCCCCAAGAATATTTACTCAATTTTTCAAATACAACTTTTACTTTTACCTTCTGTAAAAATCTTCCAATATAGAAGACGGAAACAAACAAAAAGAATGTCCCGACTAATATATCATTCATAATGTTGGTAAATATAAACCTGTCGCATGCGTACGCTCCTATTAAAGAAGCAATCAATACTTCTATCTTAATATTCGGATAAATGTACCGCATGAAATAAATACCCAGTACAAAAAACGGCGTTAATATTAATGGATTCCACAGCATTGGAATTGTCCACTGATAAGTTGTAATGTTATAAAGAAACAGAATGCCGATTACGGTTGCAAAAATCCACGGAATCTTTTGTACACAAATAGAAAAGAGCGGAAACAGGATATAGCATATTATGATAAATCCCAAAAACCATTCCCCAATCAGATAAAAGGTTGGCGTCCTATAAGAAAGATATCCATCCATACCAATTATCGTATAGATATATTTCCATAACGGTAAGTCTGCCGGCTTTACTCCTATCACCCAATTAAAAACAAAAACCATAATATAGGCAATCCAAAACGGCAACAGCAATGTTATAACTCTTTTTTTGTAAAATTCACCTGCTTTAAACTTTCCGTTATAGTTGTACGCCAACACAGCTCCGGATATCAAGAGATACAATCCCACTCCTACCGCACCCAAGGAATCCTGAGAAATAAACGGAACTTTCAGCTCCGCCCCATAATAATTAAAGTGATAAATCAAAATCAATATCAGTGCGCATACACGCACTAAATCGATACCGTATATTCGTTCTTTCGCCATTTTTATCTTTTCCGCCTTAGACAATATATTGAAAAAAATCCGATTACTTTCCTATTTTATCACACCTTGGAATAATCTGTTGTATGATAAATTCCGGTTGCTCCGTATGTGTGCGTTGGATGCCGATAGGAAACAGGCGGAATATTCATATATTCACCGTACTGCTTTCTTAAATATGCGTCTGTGTTTTTCGGCGCCCAAAATTCTTCCTCATCAATTGACACCTTCTGTCCTTCTGCAAACCAACTCTTATCAAATCTCCACGGCAGACAGAAAATGAATCCATTCGACATAATATAATAATTTCCGTCCGTCCTATTATACCATTTTCTCACTCTTTCATATACAAAACAAATCAGTTTCATCGGAATCATTTTTCCCAGGGAAACCAGTGTATGAATAGTTTTCTGCATCTTTTCCGGCTGGTCGGCATACTCATCAAAATTCACATACGCACGATGCCCCATACCCAGACCATAGATTCCCTGTAATGCTTTCGTCTGACGCTCATGCTTTTTTTCATCATCAGATGCGTTGTCAAGGATATAAATATCAAGCGGAATATGATTGTCGATATCATTTCTTCCTTTTCCGCGAATTTTCTGGAATGTAATCACCGGAACCTCTTCTTCCATATACACAAGCCTCGACATGAAATCAAGGAACGCTCCATGCTTCATATCACAATAATCGACAAAAAGAAATTTCCTGCCATCCCATTCATCTCTCGCATGCTTTTTTAAGATATCAAAATCATGCCTTGTCATTGCCACATCTGCATCATCATCCCATGGAATAAACCCGCCATGTCTTACTGCCCCCAGCAACGTTCCACATATCAGATAATATTTTATATGATATTTCTCACATACCCTGTCTAATTCTCTTAGCAGAATGCGGTTACATTCCTGCGCTTTTTTCAGAATCTGCATCTGTTCTTCTGACTGGATGTCCATTTCTAACTCGCTCATAAGTCCACCTATACCATTGCTTTCTCAATTAATGTTCTGATCTGCGTTGAACTGGTACTCTTCGTATATGGTAAAAATTCAATCGTTGATCCCAGTTCATTTAATTTTTGTTTTTCCGTCTGCCAGTCATTAATATGGTCGTCACCGGAAAAATGAACATCATAATGTATCTGGTTCCAAGCATCCAGCTTGTCCGTATTGGAAAAATCTACCGCAATCACTTCATCTACCTCCCGAATTGCAGCCACAATTTCTTTTCTTTCCTCAAACGGAATAAACGGTTTTTTTCCTTTGTAAAACTCTGCCAACTCGTCCGTAAGTACGCCTACAATCAGATATTCACAATATTGCTTACAATTCCGGAACAGATTCAAATGTCCGATATGAAATAAATCATATACTCCCGGTACATAACCAACCTTGTATTTTTTCATGTTTATACCCATCTGCGCGTTGCGACGCGCACTCAAATCAATAGGTTGAATACGCATTTTTATTCAACCTTTCTCCCTTCATTCAAGTTTCATAAACTCATCATACTCTCTCAATACTTCCTCTGTATCTCCTAACTGCATAAATTCACCGTCATTAATCCACAGTACCTTATTACAGAATTTTTTGAGGGTATCTGTGGCATGGGATACAATCAGAACCGTTCTGTCACTCAAAATCAATTCTTCCATTTTCTTATAACTCTTCTGGCGAAAATGTTCATCCCCAACGCTTAAAACCTCATCCACCAGCATAATATCCGTATCCAGAATAGCCGTTACCGCAAAAGAAAGCTTGGAATACATTCCGCTCGAATAGGTTCGTACCGGTCTGTCAATAAAATCTCCCAATTCCGAAAATTCAATAATCTCATCAATGTGTTCTTTAATATAATCCAATTTACAGCCTAACAGCATTCCGGATTTTAAAATATTTTCTCTTCCGGTATTATTCGGATTAAACCCTACGCCTATCGCCATCAGGGAAACTCTGTTTCCCTTTGTATCAATATAACCTGCGTCCGGTTGGAAAATGCCCGCGATTGACCTTAGCAATGTTGTTTTTCCCGAACCGTTTCTTCCCACAATCCCTAAAATTTCACCCTGATTCACGGAAAAGGAAATATCATTTACCGCTCTGATAATATCCGCCTTTTTTACTTCCTTTTTCAATAAACTCTGGTGCAGGGACATGTGCATTAAATTTTTATAGTAAATACTTACATGACTAACCTCCAGCGCCACATCTTTCATCCTCACACCACCTTCACATATCCGTTTTCATTCTTGTATACAATATGAACGCCAATACAACATAACACAAATGAAAATGCAGTCCACATACCCAAAAGAGGAAGATTTGCCATCGTATTATACAACAGCGCATTTCTCATCGTATCGATAAATACTGCCACCGGATTAATGCACATCATCAAAATATTTAACGGCTCCGGCAAGGTTGTCATTACCTCATAAAAAATTCCGGACAAAAACATCAGCATATTTAATAAAATTCCTACTGCGTATGATAAATCATCTACATACACGCCGAAATGCAGGAAAATCATTCCTACGCCAAACGCCAGTAATATCATCATGATATATGCAGGAATAACCCATACTATATTTATCCCGACAGCTATACGGAATACGAACAGCATAATTACCAATACAATTAATGAGAACAATAACTTAAACATATTCAAAACCATATTGGAAATTAAAAGGACAAATTTCGGCACATATACTTTTGAGATTATCTCTTTGTTATTTCGCACTAATTTTACGCTGTAATTTACTGTTTTGTTAAAGAAATTCCACATCAGCAGTGCAGAAAAAATGAATGTTGCATAATTCTCTACAGAAGCGCCCATCATATTTCCAAACACCACGACATACACAATCATATTAAAAAACGGTTCTAACAGCCACCACAAACGGTTTAAATAGGAGTTCGCTACTTCTGCCTGCAAATCCGTTTTTGCCGCATATATAATATACTGTCCGTAATTCACAATATCCGCAAAGAATTTCTTAGTTTCATAAATGATTCCATGATAATTCTTATCTTTACAAAATCGTAATTCACTTATAAGCTTGCTTAAAAATGCCACGAAAATCATAAGCAACAGATATGTTCCCATGTAAAGAATTCTCTCCAGTATTGCTGTTGCAGATAACTTATATAAAGCGTCGCCAAACTCGTTATTCATAATAATATGCAGACTGTCATCCGTTGTACTGAAATCAACGCTTTTTTCATGCAGCTGCATCGTACCGTTTGTAACATCCTGTACAAAAGTAGCAATACTGTATACATCCATTTTTTTCAGGCAAATCGTCTTATATCGTCCAAAAACCTGAATCTCGGTTATTTCTAATTCATTTATATTTTCAAATAAATATTCACAGCTATCTCCGTTAGCAAGTTCCACATTTGTCTCTAAATACGCAAACTCACCTTTATCTGTTAGAAACCGCAATACCAGATTTCTGTTTTCCAGCGGAAATAATGCAATAACAATCATACCAATAATTGTCACCGCTGCCAATAATATTTTAAAGCATTTATAACCTTTTGTTTTCTTCTCTTTCATCAAAATCATTACCTCTTATATCACGAAAACAATAATGCAGTGTCAGAAATCCAGATATAATAATCTTCTATGCCTGCACTTCTAAGCTTCGCTTCTATTTCTCTAAATTGCACATGATTGCAAATCACAAATGTATATTCACTGCGTTTTTCAAGTACCTCCTCCCAGGTACATACCTGTATGTTTTCAAAATGGGGCTCCTTACATTCATCGCTCACAATAACACCCGGTCTTACCTCCTCGCGGACGGAATTGATATACTTCTCTATTTCAGCCTTCGCTCCTACCGCTGCAATCTTTCTGCCTTTCTCCGGCAGCATGAATCTTTTCCGGTACTGCTCATAGGAAACTGCACAGTCATACAAAACTCTATGTTTATTTTTTCTTTCCGCCAAAGGCGGCATCCGCATATAATCGGCTCCTTCCATAACAGTCAGGCAATGCTGATAATTAACCGGAGCTGCCAGCCGTAAATCTGCAAAATCCATCATTACCATATCATCAAAGTCATGTTGGTCAAAGCATTTGTAATGTGTTTCTCCGGTAATCTGTGAAAATATCGCTTTTACACCTGTGTCGATATCACAAGACTGCAGTGCCTCATCCAGTTTTTTGCATAATTCCGCGTGAGAATACCTCCTTGCAATTCTGCGATATTCCTTCTGTTTCCAGGCATTTTTCCCGTCAATGTCCGGCAGTTTACCATAAACCTTCATATATAGCAGGCTTTGATAATAAAATACCTGCTTTTTAATCTGCAGATTCTTTCTATCATCACTATATGCCCTGTCAATCGGCATGATATCTACCCAAATTCCCTGATGGCAATTCTTTCCCCAATTTCTTTGTTCGAGAGCCGTCGTGTGATTCTTTCTCAGCTTTGCATAACCGCCATAGAAACACTCCGCATCATTATACATCGTCTGAATAACATAAATATCCTTTAACTCCTCTGCCGCAATCCTGATAAATTTCTCATAATCTTCTCTTGGCATCGCGATATCTGCGTCATCATCCCATGGTACAAAGTTCTTGTGCCGGACTGCCCCTAGCAACGTACCATATATCATAAAATATTGCAATCCATATTTTTGACATATGTCGTGAATGATTCCAAGCATTTCTAAACGTACCTGCTGTACCTGCTGTAATATTTCGTCTGTCTGGAACTGTGTAACACTCTCTCCTTTATAAGTGAGTTTTTCTGCATTACGATATATTTCCGGGAAATTAAGGTATACTCCTCTATAGTAAGTTTTATATACCTCTGTTTTTCTGTTATCGGCAATAAAAGAAGCCTCCTCTTCCTCGAAAACATCCCATACAGATGATAACCCGAACTTTTCATTCAATATATTCATTGGCAGAATCGCTTCCACACCCGCGATATACATATAGGTATATTTGATTGCGCGATACAGGACATACTTTGCCGGAAAGTTCTTCCTGATAAATTCCTGATCGAAGAAAATCATATTTTCGCCGTCATAAAAACAATTTGCAGGAACCATATCAAGATAAGCGCATTGTAAAACGGGACCATAATCCGGTTCCGGATTCCGGTTCCGGAAATAATTCTCCTCCTCCGACACATGTTCCGATGACTGCAAAATATACTGATATAGACGTTCAAACAGCGATATAAATTTTTCAGGTTCTTCCGCAACAATCCTCTTTAAGTAATTACTTAATGTTTCCGCCTTCTCATATGGCATACGGATTGCCTTGCCGTCAAACTCATGGGGAATAACCGTAATGCCTCTTTCCTGCAATTCGTCAAGCGCTCTGTTCGCCTGTGCCAATCTTTCCTTTCCCTCAGGGAAAACATAGCGTTTTTCCACTATTTTCATTCCACGAATCGCCGTTGTACAGCTTCCCTCTACTCCGCGGTCTGTTGACAAAACAGCATAGGATACATCTGATTTTTCCTGATGACTGCTGCACTCCACCAAAAAGGAATTGGCAAAAAATTCCTGTACGTTATTTTCGATAATATCTTTATACAGATTCCTCTCCCACGCCACAAGTGTATCCCCTAAACGGGAATACGTACTTAGCCTTTCATAAATCTCATTCCCTCCAAAATAATCCTCGGAATATACAAGCTGCGGTACCAGATAGTCCGGCAGGGGATAAAAGAACTTATATGAATCTAATCCTGCCAATGAAACAATATTCTCTATCTCTTTTTTACTGAACGTATAAGCGCTTGCCCCAAATGGATAGTGATTGATTCCGTCAAACGGTCTTCCGGTTACAGAATCTCTTTCTCCGCAAAAATTCCTTAATCCAAAACGATTGTCCACCGAAAAGATAATTTTACCGTCCTCTTTCAAATATTCTTGTAAACGCAGAAGATAATCTGCATACACCTGTGGATTGGAATCTCCGTTCCCAACCTTCTCTAATGCTCCCAACAGAACAATATAATCAAATTTATCCAGTTCACGTATTTTATAAATATCAAAAATGTGCCCTGCATATACATCAATATTGGTACGGGTACGATATCTTTTCGTAATGCACTGTGCCCGATACGGATTACTTTCGGTTACGACAACATGTTGCGCTTTATCACTCAGCATACCGGTAACCGCGCCAAACTGTCCCTCAATTTCAAGGATTCTGGCGCCTTCTTTAAAATCATACCAGTTTAAAACGCCTCTGCGCAAATCACAGAAATGAAAAAAAACATCCCATTCTTCATTTTGTTCTAAAATTGCGCTATAGTCCTCGTTTCCATTACGTTCCTCTATGAAACGCCCTATTTTCGCATCCATATAAGATGTGGGCGCTATTTTTTTTATATCCGGTATCAGCTCCGCATGAAATTTAACCATTCTATTACTGCTACTTTCTCCTCTATTTTTCATTTATTATTGACATTTTAACAAACTCATTATCCGGTAATGCTCATTAATGTACTCCGCCACATTATTATGTGGATTCCCGCTATATACACGGTCTTCAAAGTAGGAACACAAAAATATATTTCTGTCCCCGACTGCAGAAGACGGTAAAAATCCTTCCAGCGCCAGCGCCGCTTCTCTTGGATTGATTGATATATAATCCAGGTAATCATAAAAATATTTCAGGAAATCTTCCACAAAATCAAGGGCTCCCTGTTGAATTTTCTCTATCACAAATTTATCACAGTATCCTTTCTCCGTCTCTTCTAATTTGGGAACTATATTTCCGTTTACACTTTCATAACCTATACATGTTTTTCCGCTATGCGAAATTATATGCTCTCTCAACAAATCCGGCATTAACGGATTGAAATTTAAAAATTCATGAATTTCAAAATTCCCTTTTCTCGCGTTATCGGAATACTGCACAGAGTCTTTATGAATAAATAATGCGTCTACATTTTTTTCCGTCACGTCTACAATGGCTTTATGAATTCTTCCGCTGTAACCCATATCAAAAACGGCGTCCTGTTTCCGCAGGAATCTTAAATATTCTTTTATTTTCAACAGATGTTCCAAACGCTTCTCTTCACTGTAAGCGATTTCTATAAAGCATTTTATAAACAGATTATAACCGGTATTATCCGCAAATTTACTGTTTCTGTCCAGCCCCTTTCTGTTTATCGCGATCCAGAACTCCTGCTCCTTTGAAGTGTCCGTACAGAAATCAAGCAATCCGTAAAGCATATCCGGAGTGTACTGCGTTATCTCAATCGGAAGATTATACAAATCCGCTTCGCGTAAAATCATTGCCGGCAGCATGGCTTGTCTTGATACATAAATATATTTTAAATCAGGAAGATTATCGCAGTACTTTTTCCAGATTTTATGAGCCTGCATATATAACCACCCGTCTCTGGACGTGTAAATAATTCTTCCGTATTTCTTTTCCTTAGCCATGTCGAAAATCCATTTTGTTACGCTCAATAAATGTGTCCCTACTGAAAAATAGCCGATAAAATAGGGATTATAATCAAAGTTACTGGTGCTGTCATAACGTACAAAAGGATTGTCAAACATCTTTCCTGCAGCCAGCGCCATCATCGCCCGCAAGCCGCAATTATTCATTACTTTATCCTTATTTATCAATACGCCGCAGGCATCCTTAAAAGCATTCGTTCTGTTTCCGGTTGGGTAACGATAGCCTTCATTGATAAAAAGCTCCCATACCTTGGGCACAAAATATACATCAATATCCTTTTCTCGTGCTTTTTGTATGTCGCTTACCTCATTATCGCCGATATGGAGCATCTGACCGGATTCAATCTTAAGCTGTTCTAAAACCTCGTCATATAATTTTCCTGTCTGTTTCAGCAATCCATATTCTGCGGAAACAAAAATTTTTTCATAATCCTCATATCCGCATTTTTCCAACATTTCTTTGATACATTCCTCCGGGAGATACATATCCGTAATAAAAATAACTTTTTTCCCGGATGCAATTGCAACTTCATAAAATTCCTTTATGGTGCTTCTTGCGGATGCTGATGTTACTTCAAGTTTCATTTCCGCCTGCATCATCGCGCGGCAGACCTCTTCTGAAATATTATAATTCACCTTGATATATTCATATATCTCATCTAATGTAATATCTTCTCTTTTCTCGTTTTTCTCTGCCAGCAGTCTTCTTGCCCCTTGTTCTGCATCATCTCTGATTTTTTGAAAACTGATATTGCATTTTACATATTTTTCAAATTCCATATTCAGCAATCCAAATAAATCTTCCGGCTTCCCGAACGGACGCAAAACCGCCGTATCAAAAACGTCAAAGCTGATATACTCGTATTGTTCTGACATGATACTATGCTTTACCGTTTCGATGCCATCTCCCCATTCTCTTTCAAAAAGACCAAAATAGATACTGTCATCCAATTGTTCCGGAATGGAATCACAGAACTGATGCAGTTCCTGTTCTATCAGATAATAATCTTCCTCATCCTTCCATTTTGCCGCTAAATCTGTCCATAATTTTCCGTATCTGCGCCGGAAGTTTTGAAAATAATTAAGAATTTCCGCTCCTGCTTTCTTTTCTTTTAAATAATCATCAACAAAATCAAATACTTTCTTTAAATCACGCAGATTCTTTATATATATACTATACGCCTTTGTATTTTCCCCGACTGAGCTTTCATTTCTCCTATAATAGAAATAATTTGCATTTTGTTCCTGTTCCATTTTCTTTGCATTATATAAGAAAATGGAAGATAACAAAATATCTTCTCCCATTACCAAATGCTCAGAAAATTTATCTATATCTGTTAAACACGCCTCTATCAGGCTTCTGGAATACAGCTTATTCCAGACATTATGCCATGAGTGGCATCTGCCTTCCTGTTTAAAATAGCTGTCACGAATCTCATTTCCGTTCAAATGGATATTCAAAAAAGCAGCTCTATGCAGACAGGAAACCTTTTTTATGCCGTCTTCCTCAACAAATACCGTATTTCCGACAACCACATCCGCATTTTCTTTTTCAGCCCTTGTCACCAGCAAACGGAAAAAGTCGACGCTGACCATATCATCACTGTCCACAAACCCCAAATAGTCTCCTGTTGCATGCTGCATCCCCGTAATTCGTGCGCGAAGCAGTCCCATGTTGCATTCGTGCTTTATCATAGTCACCCTGCTGTCACCGATATTACGGATTATCGCGTCTGCACCATTGCAGGAACCATCATCTACTACAATAACCTCAATATTTTTCCAAGTTTGATTCAAAACGCTTTTCAAACAATTTTCTAACAATGGCTCTGTATGGTAAACCGGTATAATAACAGATATCTTTACATTATCTATTCTACCCATAATTTCCACCTGCTTTCCCCAAATCCAATTAATTTAGAATCAGACTTTGGATTCTCAATACCTACTTATATTTTTTCTTGAATAATCTCAAGCAAATTATTCTCAAAAGCTTCTGTGGAGAAAACTCTCTCGTACAATTTACGTCCTTCCGTACCAATTGCCGCCAAAGATTCCTGATGATTCACGACCCATGTCATCTGTTCTGCCAGACTATCCGCATTGCATTCACATACAAGTCCATTCTTCTTATCTTCTATATAAACAGCAGTTCCCGCTCCTTTGGATACAATACATGTTTTATAAAACATCATTGCCTCCGGCAGCACCACCGGCATAGGATCATCTCTTGACGGACACACAATTACATCAATATTGGGATATTCTTCCTTCAGCTTTTCCATTGGCCATTCGCCCATCATCTTTATCTTTGGTTCTGTTCCAACCGCTTCACTGAGTGATGCCGTAAACTCAGGATAATTCCCCGGATCCGGACCTATCAGCCAAAATTCCGCGTTCTCCTTATCAGAGTCCTTCATTTTTTTAACTGCTTCTATAAAAATATCCTGTCCCTTTCTGGGCTGCAATACGGCAACAACAGCGAACACGATACCTTCATGCTTTTTTTCATATCCTTGCTCAAAATTACTGTTTTCGTCAGGGATTCCATATAAAAGCATTTTACAATTATCATTTCCAAAATATTTTTTGTAAGTTGACAATGCGTAATGCCCGCCTGCATAAATACTTACATTTTCGCCGATTCTTTCCGGTTTTGCCCTTGGCCACCAGCCGGAATATACTTCCTCGCTCTCATGAAGCCACCATATAATTGGTTTTGGGAAATCAGCCAGTTCACCGACAAACTCCCCATAGGTAAGCGTGCAAATAATGACTAAGCGAAATTCTGACATCCACTCATATAAATATGTGTTTTGCCCTGTAATCGCCGGATCTATCACAACGGGAATCCCTCTCTTCATTATTGCTTCTCTCAAACCGCCATCCTTAGGACTTAAAATTACCGCATCATATCCGTTTTTCTTTAAAATCTCTGCAGCATAGAATAATACAACAGGCGCACCGGACAAAGAAAGCTCATGTGTAACCAATAATATTTTTCCTTTATTTTCCCGCACAGTTCCCGGAAGATTTCGATAATGAATCTGCATACAGCCCTGGCTCACAACTCTCTTTACAAGATTTGCAAATGTTCCAAATCCGATAATTTTATCAATATCATATCCCAACTGAACAAGCTGCTTCATCATCTCAACCGCATACTGATTACTCATAATACAAACATAATCGTAATCCAAATTTATTGCATCCTGCGGCGCATAGATCGGAACACCGTCCAAACTGGTATTTTGTATATTACTGTTATTATCGATGAAAGCAATTATTTCCACTCCGCCAAAATACTCTTTCCGATTCCTGTAATACGCACCGGTCCCAAATACGATAACTCTCATTGCGCTCCCTCCTCCTTCTTCCATCTAATTCGGGAAAAATGTAATACTGTTGTATCCTTTTTCTATCAGGACAGGAACAACCTCATCTCTATACCGACGTTTTAATGCCACAATCACGCCAACCTTTCCCTTTCTGGTTTCAAATTCCTTCAGGTCAATAATCGGTACTCCTAACACTTCATCTGCATTTTCCGCTTTTTTTGTTACAATAAACGCCTGAACAGGGACGCCTAAAAGCTGCAATGTTTCGCAGCATTTTTTACCATATACGCCTGCCCCGTAAATATATATTTTTGAATATTTGATACAAAATTGTATCAGCTCTTTGATATCACCATACTGTCGGATATGTTTATTGGTATCAAAAATAACCCCGCTGTCTTTCCTGTCCCAGATATTTTCATCTCTGAGGATTGTCATTGCGTCCGTCATATAAGTACTGAGCTTTGTTCCACGTAATGCAGCCAATTCAGAATCCATAATATATGCAGTATAATAGCCTTCATGCTGCGCCACATACCCTAAAATTCTCTCCAGCGCATGGCAAACGGTTCCGTCAATCGGCATTGGTTCGTCCGGAAAATCTTCATAAGAAAAATCATGTTCAAATAATGCGGCTAACGCCTCACGCTTACACCAAAACGCTGTGCCCAATGTAATGGGAGACTTGTCCGCATCAAAATTCGCTTTTACCCCCAATTCTTTTGCCAGCTCTACTGTTGCGTCAAAATTCTTTGCCCACGTCCAGCCGATGCCGCCGATTGCTTCCGAATGGAATGGCTCCGGAGGAACTAATAAACCAAGAGAACTATCAGCCTCCATTGTATCAATAATATTGTATATATAGTTCTTGCTTTTTAATAAGCAGTCCCACATCTCATACATCCATGTTTTTCCTGACGCATTTGAGCTTCCGCCATGGCTCTTCTTATCATGAATAAAACAAATATAATCATATTCCCGAATTACATCCTTTGCAGCAACCAGCAATGCTGAGAAGTCTCTTCCCCGGTTATTCTTTGCAATGATTTTGCAGTTTTTCAGCTTTCTTGCAACAACTTCGCATTTTGCCACATTTCTGGTTTCTTCATTTGCTGAATATATAAAGATATCTATTTCCTCGGGAATTTCTTCAAAAAAGTCAAAACACTCATCCATTAAGTCTTTATAATATACGTGTGCAATCACTGCAGCCTTTTTGTGTTTCAGTGGATTATTGCCCGAAATCCGGCAATCCGTAGGCAGAACATATTCTAAATGCAATGCTTTTTTCAAATCCAGAATATTGGTTGTTCTTAACAAATGCTGCCAGATATACTTTATATCATAATCCGTTTTGTTCTTAATAAACTGCAATGTTCTATACGGTATCTCATCACCGCCCGGAAGAAAATACGTGTTTCTCAGAGCCTCTCTGCTGACAAACGGACACCTCTGCTGTTTTAGTAAATCATATGCGTATGATACGCTAATATCGACATTCTCACTCGGAATACTCCCTTTGTAAGCAGTTGTATCTGCGTAGGTATCCCATTGAAATCCTGCATACTCTAAATGCAGTATCAATTCTTCCAACAGCTTAGATGAATTCACATTATATACTATGAATTTCTCCAACGCCTCAGAATTAATTACCTTTTTATTCAACACAATAAAATGAGGAAAAAGCTGACCTTTTGCCATTCTTCCATCCTGCAGATATCTCGCATAATTCCGAAACAATCCCCAAAAATCAAAATTTTGACATTCCATTGTCTGAAACATCTCATCAATGGGAAAAAACGGTCCCATCAAGGTATCATCCCAGATAGTGATACTGTCAAATTTTCTGAGTGTTTCTATCCCAAGAACGCCAAGAAATGAACATGCTTTTAAATTCTTATCATCATATTTCACTACATGCTCCGCATTCTCAGACAGGCGCTCGATTGCCGCTTTTGATGTCCCTTTTGTCGTACACACTATTGTTGTATCAAATGCCTGTCTCATTTGCTGTAACATATACAAAACATAATCATCAATTACTCCTGTTGACTCCGTAATACGATAAATGCCCAATTTCATTTTTCTTACTCTCCTTTCTTTTCTCGCAGTATCTTAGCAATCATATGCCTTGCTGCCATAAATAAAGCACATTCTTATACTCCTTAAGGCGTTCTCTCACTTCATCCGTATTTTGAGCATTCATTGCCACTATAATTCCTGCGGACATTTTATCGACATCACCTAACTTATAAGTTTGATACCCATAAACTTCTTCTTTTTTATATGTTTCATCAGACAGTATAAATCCGGACATATGCTTAATCTCATTTTTATATTTCCAATATATTCTCCGTGCCACGATACCCGTTCCATACAGATACACTTTGCTATTGGAAGCCAAAAAAGACTTTATTTCCGCCTCGCTTATATTAGATACAGGAAATAGATATTTACTGGTTTGCAGTTGCGATCTGGATACTTTCTCTAAATCATACGTCAGGTTATATTTTCTCTTAACACAGTTCAGAATATATCCAATATCGTAATCGTAGTTTTCAGCAATGTACAGTAACGCATCGATACAGTTATCCTCATCATAACATTTTTCCGAAAAGCATCTCTTTTTCATGAACGGAAAGTTATAATCTCTGATAGCATAATCAGGTGATCTATAAACGTTTACTTTGCTTGCTTCTGCATAATATCCAAATTTGTAATTCTTCTCCACTAAATAATCAAAGATTCCGTTTTCAAATTTGGCATAAACATCTGCAAGCATTTGAAACTCCTCATACTGCAAGGCTTTAAAAAAATCAACTACATCGCCTGTCGCTTTTCTTCTAAAAACAAGGAAATTGGATTGTATATGGTTTGTGATATTGTTGTTCACATAGTTTAGTCCCCAAAAATCAACATTCTGTCCGTCCATTGATTTAAAAATATCCACAAAAGGAATAAATGGTCCGAAGCAAGTGTCATTCGATAATATCAATTCATCATATTGTTCTATTTCATTATGATGCAAAACATTCTCTAAAACATCCTTATACGCTCCGGCATCAAATCCTCTGTTCTCCCTGATATGGATTCTCTTACTGTATTTTTTCAATATCTCCAAGCCGGTACTTTGTATCTCTCCGTTGATAACTATAATTAATTCTTCCACACACTCTGACAAAGATTCGAGATAGAATCTCAAATAGTCATCAACAATTCCCTCCTCATCATAAATCGAAAATATACATAATCTTTTCATCTCAGTCTATTACTACCTTTCCGTACCGATTTTCCGACATGGATTCCGCTTATATTTCTCATTTATAATGTTCCAACCACCTTATAAGCTCCCCGAAACCATTCATATGTTGTCAAAGAAGGTATCAGTTTTTTTTCTATTTTACTTTTGTCAAAAAGCATTCCCAAAATGATGTCTTCCAACCTATTCTCTCTGTCAATATGATACTTACTTCTCTGCATTTTACAAAATTCGATGCCAAACTCCAGCACCTTTTTCTGCATTTCCAGCAGAAAGCGGATTCCTTCATCGCTTCGATCCTCGGGATAGAATACAGGCTTGCCATCCTTCATCCGAAACAGACATGGGTCAGGAGATGAAAAAATATACTCGAGCAGGGAATATCCCTTAAAAATATTATAATCTTTCTCATAATGATTATTTGCTTCATAAAAACTGCAATAATTCATCTCATTCCGTCTTTTCAATCCACTTATGGTCTTATTAAGATAAATGCCTATAAGTTTCCTGCCCATGATTCTCTCAAAATTATCCTGTCCGGTTCCTTTCGAGAATATATCAAAATATAATACATTTCCATCAAAATTGATTTTTTGGCTTTTCAGATATTGCGTTAAACTTTTTCTTTCAATCGCTGCTTCTTCCAGTATCGTATCCATATTATTAAATACATTTTCTTCTATACTGTTATCAGGATTCACGCAACAATTACTTACCCCAAATACATTCCGGAACAGTTCTGCAGAATCACCCTTAAATTCTTCAATCAAAGGTAATACTTCTTCTGCAGTAAAAGCTGCCGCAACAGAGGACGCCCTTCCGGACGTATATACATACTTACCATCCGGCATATTTTCCAATCCGCATTCCTTACAGATGGCATTGTAAATCTGCTTTGGCAAATAACCGTCCCTTGCAACAAACAAGATATCCGACGCCTCATATTCTTCTGCCATTTCAATAAGCCAATATACATAACTAAGCATCACCGGTGCAATGAACCCTGCCATCTGTTCTATTGATTGGATTCTGAAAACGCCCTTTGTGCCATATAATGCAAACGGACTGTTAAAAATCTCACTGATTATCAGTCCTATCAAATTTCTATTATACAGTTTATCCGTAAACTCCATCATTTGGCAGTATGAGCTGTTTTCCAGCAATTCTGCTGCCGACATAATTTTAAATGCCGATATGCCCAGGCTCTTTGCCGTTTTTATGTCAGCATTCTCATTATCCCCTATATGCAGTATCGTTTTAGCCTCTCCAAATTTTAAAAGCTCTCTGAGCAGTCCCTCCTGCTTTGCTCTTCCGTATTCGCAGGATATAATTAATTCATCATACCCTTCTATGCCACAGTTTTTCAATATTTCTTTCATATCCTTTGCCGCTAAGTACATATCAGAAACAAGAATCACTTTTTTTCCCTGCGCTATACAATACTGATATACTTCACACATTTCCCGGCGTTGAATAATCACACTTTTTTCTTTTGATATTTCTGCCGTGTAAAGTTCATCTCTTTTCTGCTTTGACAACCCCTGCTGTCTCTGCAGTTCATCATATATAGCGGACAACGTTGGATAAGTTTCTTTTTTCAATGCCCATTCTGCATTAATCCTTGCCTCCGAAAACAAAAACGGAATATTATCTTTCCATTCTGTATCTAAATTCAAAAATACATCCTTCGGATACATTGTTTTTCGCATAATTAATGTATCAAAAACATCAAACGATATGATATCATGCCTTTCAATCTGTTCTATCAGTTTTTCCCTATTGATGTTAAAATAAGGATTATCAAAATTTTCTCTTTCTTCTTCTCTGACTACTCTTTCTCCCTTTATCGAATATACAGGTATATGATTCCTTTCCACAACATCTTCTATCCGTCGGTAAATAATCTGATGTACGGAGGGTCTTGCTACAATAACAATAAAATCGGCATTGCTTTTTTCCAGCATTTCCGAATCAAAAATCTCATATCCCCAAAGTGCTTGTCCTGCCTTCTCCGCATCCATCAAACCGATAATATTATATTTTGCTCCCAATTTATCAATAATAGCCTTTGTATGCTTTCCGATTCCATAGATTACAATTCGTTTGTTTGCTCTATCCGAAAAATTTTTATCAAATTCGTCAACAACATACTTCCATTCAGTTTGCATAAACTTACACCTTTGCTATATTGATTGTTCACTCTCCTGCCTAATACTCCACCAATTTTTCTCTGAGCAGCGTTGATGTGGTTCCCTCCGTGTGAGGCAGATAAACCACCTTCACGCCATATTTCTGCATTTCTTCCTCAGTCTTTATCCACCTTGGATTACCCTTCCAGTCATCCCCGATAAATAACAAATCGTAATGCTTTTTTTTCCAGCTCACGACCTTATCCAGAGAGTCGATTCGCATTACTTCATCCACATATCGAATTGCCCGGATTATTTCCATGCGTTCATCCAGCGGTACGACAGCCTTTTTCTTCTTATATTCTTCTACCAGTTGATCGGAATTCACACCTACAATCAAATAATCACATCTGGATTTTGCATTTTTCAGAAGATTCAGATGCCCTATATGGAACATATCAAATGTTCCTGCCGTGAAACCAATCAATTTTTCTCCCATTATCTGTTTTTCTCCCTAATCAGCTTGTTTTCAATCAATTTTATTTTGGACACCGGATGCACTTTTCGCTTCTCTACAGGAGGAAGCGTCATATAATCGCCATACTTATATCTTAGATAGGTATCGTAATCCTTCATTCCCATCAGCATAACCCCCTCAAATTCCGTCTCCTTCAGCTCATCAAAGGAACTCCTGAGATAACCAAATTCTTTTCCCGGTACCGGAAAAGCAAAAATACGGATTCTTTTTGTGGGTTTCCTGTCACATCTTGCAATAAATCGATCATAGCTTCGGTATAACTTCTTTTCCGGTATCCTGTACAGCAGTTCAAACACCAGCTTTGTAAAGCCGGTTGCCGATTTTCTTCCGACAGCGGACCAGAAAATCTTTCGATACAGAAAACACTGAAAATTGTTCACAGCTCTCAACACATAATTATCGGGAACATTATCATAAGGCATAATATCAATAAAAATTCCCTGTTCATAAGGCATAAATTCCTGATTTAAACGTATAAATTCCGTTCCTTTACGTCTCAGCTTTCCATAACCCCAACGATAGCCTTCCGTGTTGCGGTAATCCTGAAAATAAAATCTGCTTTTGTCCAGCTCTGTTTCACAGGCTTCCCGAAATTTTTCATACTCAGGACGCAAAAATGCCACATCCGCATCGTCATCCCAGGGAATAAACCCCCCGTGTCTTACCGCGCCAAGCATTGTCCCCGCTGAAATGCAATACTTAATTCCGCACTTTCTACAGATACGATCCACTTCCAGCAACATCTCTAATTCAACTAATTGCAAATCGCGCAGTTCTCTTTCCGTAAGGTTGTAGCCGGGTCTTTTTCCCTGTTCATTCATTTCATTCATATAGGAATCCTCTGCTATTATCGACATTATGTCTGCTTTTTATTACATATGCTTACTCCATGATACGGCACTGCATACTTTTCTATAATATCATAACTAAGCTGATTTCACAACTGTTTGAGTTTTTTTGTATAAAACTTTGTGTAACAGCTTATGGCTGAACTGTTACAACTTTGTTTCATAAAATATACCCCATTGCAGACTTTATCCACAATGGGGCATATACTAAAATTTACTTTTCAAAACTATCCTGATATAAGATTATATTCCCGATACAGACGCTTTCTTGCCTCTGCATCTGTCACAACAAGCTTTGCATCCGTCATACGATTATCCCTAAAAAGACATTCCATAAGCTCTGCAAACAGATTCTCCCTTTTGTAACGCCTCTTTCCATTCCTTTCTGTATTCCCCGTGTTTCATATTTATCCAATAAACCACACATAGTAATTTCTCCTTCCTTATTTTGTTCCGGCTTGAATATCGATATCATCCCCTCATACCGCGCATCTCCTGACGCCTCCCGCATGAATCTTAAGAAAGCTTCTGCATGGAGAATCGTCTGATATTTTTCTGACAGCTATTTCGTTTTCACAACCGTAGCTCTTCAAAATCTATAGCTCTGCACCCTTTGACATCTCTCAGTACCGCTCCCACAAGTTCGGTCTGCAATGTTCTAACATTCCTGTCGTCTTCACTGACGGTAAGTAACAATATGCTTTGAATAGGCACAATCTCTTGAAACGCCTTGCCTTCTACTATTTCATGCCTGATTTTTTCAATCTCTTCCATTACCCGCTCTAATTTTTTCGTACCGCTTAAATGTTTCGTTTTGTTCTTTATCCGACTTACAAATCTTCCATATTTTTGATTCTCCTTGTGCCCCTGATTAAGTTCTTTTAAATATCCTGCCTGGCGCCATACATGTCTGTAAGAATCATGCTGCACAATTTCCCTTATATTGATACAATCATGCAAATAGCTCCAAAATGCTAAGATTACAGAAAATAACCGCATTTTATTGTCGGTTAACTGCACTATCTTTTCTGCTGTGCTTTGCTCCATTCCGCATAAATTAATTAACAAGGCTGTTTTATTCTTGGACTCTATTTCTTGCTCATCGTGGGCAGCTACTACACGTTTGATAAAAATACTTCTTTTCACAACTTCTTCAAATTGTTTTTGCTTCAACAACTGACACAAATCCAAAAAAGAAGAAGCACTTATTACTTTCTTTAATTCAGTTACTTCAGTAGGCATATCATTTTCTGTAATCCACACTTCATTTAGCGCATTATAGAATTTATTCGGCTGTGTTGACTTCAAACCATTTACTAACTCAAAAACAGTTTCATAATCATCCTTTTCCTGCTTCTCTTTTTCCACATGTAGTCGCTCTACGCTCATTTTTGCCGCTATCTTCATGAAAGTCTCTGCAGTTAAAGAACTATCACCATACTTATCCCTGAAAGTTTCTGCCCGACCATTCCCTTCATACATCTGATGATAAAGATATTCGATAAATTCTGGAAACTCATTCAACCTCTGGCAAACATCTTTTATTCCCTTATCCCCCTGCTCAATTGCCTTCATCCTGTCAAGCATTTTCATAATTGCAGTGAATTTATCCAAATTACGATTTGCAGAATTTGCTGACAGTAGAAGCCTCGCTATTTTATTTATCATGCCATAGCCAAAACCCAGCAGGTCATTTTCCTCTATATCACGTCGTAAAAAGGAACAGTCAACTTCACAGAGTTTGTTTTCCATCCACATATATTCATTTTTCTTCTGACACAGCTTTTGATATTCTCTGGCTATATTTTTCTTTTCGCTATATACAACAATTAGCTGAACATTTTTCTTATAGAAATCTACAGTTCCATCCAACCCACAATATGCCTTCATCTTTTGAGACAGTTGTAAGTTGCTTGTCTCAATAGAGGCCTTTGTTCTATTTCCGGTTATGACAGCTTTCTTATCCAATTCTTGTAAGTTATTTAGCAAAACTATGCTTTCATAGACCTTTTTCTTAATCTCCCCCTTCTTCCATGCACCATTCTTAAATTCAATAAACGAACATGCTCCTTCTTCATTTACATAAAAAGCATCCGTCGTATGTAATGTAGTATTTTCCCGCATACAGTCCGACTTACGCAATGTGGCAGCATAGCTTACCGCCACATTGTCAAGATTCAAAGCCTCTTCACGAGACAAAACCATATGCTCACTGATTTTCTTGGGATAGTAATTCTCATTTGTCTTTTCTATTAACCCAGCTGCAACAAAACGTTCCTCCATCCATTGGTCTGTAATCTCAATGTCATGTCCCCCTCCATCATCCACACTAATGTCATAAAATGTATTTATCAAATACTCTGCCACCTGTTCCGGCAAAGGTAATCTTTCGCGAATGTTCTTTCCCATTTTTCTCCCCAGTTAGCCTATAAACCCATATCCTCTATCATGTCAAACAACGGCATCATCATTTTACTGTATACAGACTCTACAGAATCGTCCACACACCGCAGAACAGCGTCTCCATTCTCAATATCGGTATAATAATAATGACAGTGATTTTCAATACCGTTTTTTATAGCTGCATTCTCTATCGCTTTCAAAAAGAACGGACTATGAGTAGTCACAACAATATGCAAATGAAGGCTAGCCTGCAGACTTGCAATGTAATCTGCATACTTAACCTGCCATTCCGGATGAAGATTAATTTCCGGTTCATCCAATATCAATACTGACTTAGGCTTCAATACACGATAATGTAGGACGCACTGCAGCAACGAAATGGCTTTTAAGCCAGTGGAAAGGTTACTCAAATTAAATGGTTCCACATAATCATCGTCTTGAAAATCCAATGGTGAATTTGTCTTCTCAAAATCTACAGTTCCCCCCATAAGCTCTACCAATTGTTTATCTATCTTGTCGATAATTGCATCCATACGCTGCATTTCAACATTAGATTCTGTATTTTCTACATTGTCACTCACCTCTGAATCGATCCATCTGTTTAACCCATAAGCATTTGGCACAACTCTGTAATATTCATTTCCTTGATTTGGTCTTAACCATCGTTCTATTTTTTTCTGCGCACTTCCCTCACTCCGTTCATATCCAAGTCTGGAAAATTGATCCAGGATACGAGGATTTTCAATATAAAGCGCTTTTGTATCAACAGCGAACTCCTGATGGACTGCCTTTACCTCATCATTTTCCAGAACAACAGCATTTCTCATCTTATATCCCTGTGATTCTCTGCTGCTGATTTCAATCTCTGTTACTGCCCGCCTTGCCTCAATTTTCCCTTCCGCTTTCTTTGTTCGCTTACAAACCTGACGTCCAAAAACACTCTGAAATGCTCTTTGAATTCCATGTTTCTTTGCATACTCCGAGTCATAGTCCATCATAGTCTCAATCATATCCGTACGCGCACCGGCAAGCCAATACTGAATCTCATCATTATGAAATTGGTCTCCAACACCATATAATTGCAAATGTTCCATGCAATAACGATCCATACAGTCCGCAATTGCATTTTCACTTTTACAATCTGCAAAAAAATAAGCATACTGCCCTTGAAGCTCATCCGTCGAAGATACTTTCCTCCGTTTCAGCCCCGACAACCTTTTGCAGATAATATCCAGATTACTCCCATACTTCCTTAAAATCAATCTTGCATCTCGCGGCTTCCACTCCTGCACATATTCGTCAAGATTATAAAAAGCTTCAAACAGAGCAAAAAGCGCCTTGCCTACTGTACTTTTTCCTGTATTATTACTTCCTGCAATGACAGTAATTCCATCGATATTGATATCCGCATCATTAATTTTGGCAACATTCTCAATTCTAATCCTCATTCAAAAATTCTCCCTATTGTGTCGGAAATTCTCAGTTTAATCTGATTTTATCACACCTCTACAGCTTGCACAATCAATTTGATTTGTTGCCCTCTGCTCTTTTCCATTTCTTTCTGTATTCCACGTGTTTCATATTTATCCAATAAACCACACATAGTAATTTCTCCTTCCGCGAGATAATTTACTATGATTCGCATATCTTTCTCATTCAGTTAAAAGCGGAGCCATAAAAACGGATATGCTTCTGACAACTCTGCCTGTAAAACGGAAAATATGGCAGAAACTGCCAAGATTCAAATAATGCGACCGCACTACGAATGTTACAATATTACATTAATAGATATATGGCTGTTTGTCAATCCCCCAAGGTGAAAAAAACAGCCGACCTCGTCGACTGTTTTATACTTTTATTCCTCCACAACTGCTCTTGCCCGGTCAGGATAATTCGTAATAAGGGAATTGACGCCCAGCTTCACAAGATGCCTCATTTCCGCTTCCCAATCCACCGTCCAGACGTTAATATCCACGTTTTTACGAAGACATTCCGCCATTTCCTGTTCATAACAGGTACACAGCACACTGGGATTCACTGCGTAAACATCGTTCAGGAGGGCATAATCCGCCACATTCGCCAGCTCGTGGCTATACAGAAACGCCACTTGTGCATCAGGGCAATATTGCCGCACCTTGAGCACAGATTTGTGGTTAAAGGAAGAATACAGAACTCTCTTTTCGTATCCCATCTCATGTACCAGCGCCACTACTTTTTCTTCAATACCTTCATAGAAAAAGATTCCCGTCTTTAATTCTATATTTACGGTCAGTCCGGTATCCCGCAGGGTCTCAAGAACCTCCCTCAGTGTGGGAATTCTGCAAACCTGCGCATATTCGGGATGGGTTTTGTTAAAGTTAAACTGTTTTAACTCCTCTAACGTTAAACTTCTTATTTCACCGCTGCCGTCACTGACTCTGTCAATCCTTTCATCATGAACGACAACAATCTCTCCGTCCTTTGTAAGCTGTACATCAAGCTCCACGCCGTCTGCGCCCATCTCTGCCGCCAGTTGAAACGCTTCCAGCGTATTTTCCGGCGCGTAACCCGATGCGCCCCTGTGTGCCCAAACCTTTGTTTTCGGTTTCACGGTCCGGTCCTCTCCGGCTCCAAAACGCACGAATTCCAACGTCTTCTTTTCCGGCATCACCACAAGTACATCCCACAATTCCTGCGTAACGTCATTCAATTTACGCATATATCTTGTTGCACCCTCCGGCTTTTTGTCCGGAAAATATTCGCACTTGCTGCATCCAATGGAAATAATGGGAAAGCTTCTCTCCCTGTACACATAATCCGCATGGGTATGTCCATGGATAATCCCAAGAATCGTCTTTCCGGGACGGTTGTTATATGCTTCCAGAACCTGCATCAACCGCTCCCCGTTTCGTATTTCACTTGCCCAATAATCCAGCCTCGCCAACGGCGCATCGTGACTGAAAACCAGCACCTTATACCCGTCTGGGGTAGACGCAAGCACCCGCTCCACCCAACAAACCTCCTCCATCGGAAAACCATAGCGCAGCTCCTCCCTGTGATTAAAAGAGGAAAGAAACAACATTCGCAAGCCCACATGCTCATAGTCTACATAATACCAGGCTTCCACGCCGTCACGCTTCACATAACGGTCATTATAGCGACCATAGATACCGTACTGTTCCTCCTCGGTCAGCCACGCCGGATTCCCCCTGAAATAATTGGTGTCATGGTTGCCGATTGCCAGATAAACCGGCTCGCATATACTTCTCATATCAGCAATACAGTCAGACGCAATCCGCCTGCACATTTTCTTGTCCAGCATACCGTCCTGCAAATCTCCCAGATGGATAATACCGTCGAAACCAATCTTTTTGTGTACTTCGCCAATATTTCTAACAGTATCCGCCCATCTTCCGTTTGTGACATAATGAGAATCGGAAAGAAGTGCAAATACCAGAGACTTTCCGTCTTTCAGCTTCTCCGTCACGGTATCCGCCGTTTTCTGTACTTCTGTTTCAAAGTAAACTGCATTATTCCTTTCTGCTTCTACACTCTGTACAAAATGAAAGGACAAAATCTCATTGACTCGCTCTGCATCTGTGGGGATACACCAGTTCCCGTCCTGCTTTTTCAGGCAGATACGGAAATAACAATCCTCTGCAAAAACATAGTCCTCTCTTGAAAAATGCTCTTCTGTAAAATCCCCCTGATAGCAGCTCCAGTTCTGCTCCTCCTCGTACATATAGGTATACATATACTCGTCCCGCACAGTTGTTCCATAAGTGGCAACTGCCAGCAGAAATGCCTTGTCGTTCAATTCTATTCTGTCGCCTGCTTTTGCCCGATACAAAATGCGGGACGCCATAAAGAACGGCTCCTCCGTTTTGATTCTTCCGTTTTCTGCATCAATGACAATGCCGGATTCTACTTCAAACATACGTTGTTTCTTCTCCCTTCTCTCTGCTCCATAAAACGTTCCATCACTCCTGCTATTGCAATGGATTCTTCTTCCGTAAATTTGTAGGATCGCCCCCGGTGTCCGTTTATCATATATGCAAAATCGCTGATTTCATAGCGAAGCCCCTGTCCCAAAAACTTGCAGAAATAACGTTCCTTTTTGGAAGGGTCTTCAAACCGTACCTCGAAATACTGGGTCAGCCACCATGGTGATTCACAGAGAATGTAACCCTTCGTACCGGAAATTAAAAGCTGCCCCTCAGATTTCACAGCCACACCGCTCTTGGACAGCGCCATACCGTTCTCATATACAAAAGAAGCTTTTGTATATAAATCAATACCTTTCTCGTCGAGAATACTGTCAAACCGCACTTCCTTATAATCCGTCCCCATCAGCTTCATAATCGGCAGAAGCGTATGGGTTCCAAACTCCGTAAAGCCGCCCCCGTATTGTACATCCGTGCGCTCCCGCATTTCCGGCGGCGTCAGTCTGGTAAAGCACGCCTCCACATCACAAATTCGTCCGATAACGCCGCTCTTGGCAATCCCCATCATCTGCGCAAAGCCGGGACAGTATGCCGTCTTAATTGCCTCCATGAGAATCCGGTTTTTTTCATGCGCCAGTGCGAACAGTTCTTCCGCCTGCGCCTTTTTGAACGCAAGCGGTTTCTCGCAGAGCACATGCTTATCCCTCTTCAATGCCGTTTTTGCATATTCATAATGGGTTTCATGAGGAGATGCAATATATACCGCATCAATATTTTCCCAGAACTCTTCCAAATTATCCGTTCCCAGATCCAGTTCAAATTTATCGCAGAAAGCATGAGCGCTCTCCCTGTTGGGATTGTAAACACAGTTGACAATCACGCCGCTGACATATTTTGCCTCCGGCACAAACCTTACTGCAATACGCCCTGTTCCAATAACGCCGATACGAATAATCGGATGATTTAATGTGCGGACCTTTGTGGAGGAAATATTCTTGGTCCGCTCCAGATACACTACCTGACAGAACTCCTCCATATAATCAAAGGTTCCTATCCAGTCAGACCCAACCGTGAAGATATCAATCCCGTATTTCTGTACATCCTCCACCTTCTGTCCCTGATGATCCTCCACGATAATCTCATCCGCAAAGCCGCTCTGCCGCACGTTTTCGATTCGCTTGTCCAGAGAATCCACAATATTGAGTTTTCCGCGGGACTCATCGTATTGTTCTGTGGTCACACCCACAATCAGATAATCCCCCAGCGCTTTCGCTCTCTTCAGCAAATTGTAATGTCCCTCATGAAACAAATCAAAGGAACCGTAAGTAATTACTTTTTTCACGTTTCTTCTTCTTTCTTTATAGAATCATCATCATCAAAATTCAGCCGCTTTTCCTCCACCACAAGAGGTCTGTTTATGACGCGTGTATTAATATTCAGAATATATTCGCCCAGAATACCGATAAACAAAAGCTGCAAAGAACCTAACAGGAAAATCCCGATAACCATGGGAGCATTGCCTGCCTGAAAGGTATACCAGTGTGTCAGTTTATAAATCAGATAAAAAACCGCCACACCCATACTGATTGCAGAGGCGATAAAACCAAGAAAGGTTGCAATTCGCAGTCCCACCTTGGTATAAGAGGTAAAGCTCAGCATTGCCGCATCATACAGGCTGTAAAAATTATTGTGGGTCTTGCCCGCGCGGCGTCTTGCCTGCTCGTATTCCACCTCGATACGATTAAAACCATGTCCGTATTCCGCCACAATTCCCCGAATGAACGGAATCGGATCATCTAACTGCCGCAAAATTGCGATAAAAGTCTTATCATACAGACCGAAGCCTGTGAAATGTTCAATCATCTCCGTCGTGGACATATTACGGATTAATTTGTAGTAAACGCTGCGCAGAAAGTAAATAAACCGATTCTCCTTACTGCTGGTCTTTACGCCGCTTACAATCTTATGTCCCTTTTCCCACTCCTCAACAAATCTGGGAATCAGCTCCACCGGGTCCTGAAAATCGCAGCACATGCAGATTGTGCAGTCTCCCGTGGACTGGCACATGGCATAGAAAGGCGAGTTGAACTGTCCGAAATTTGTCACGTTAAAAATCGCCTTGATTCTTTTATCCCCGGCGCAAAGCTTTTCCAGTTTCTCTCTGGTTCCGTCCGTGGAACAGTTATCAATAAATAAAATTTCATACTCATATTGTGAGAGCGCCTCCTGCATCACATTGGAAACCGCAAAGCTGAGAGGCTCTACATTGTCCACCTCGTTAAAGCAGGGAATAACAATACTAATTTTTTTCATTCTGTTTCATCCATTCTATTGTTTTGCGCACACCCGTCTCAAAATCGGTACGCGGTACAAATCCCGTATCTGCCGTAAGCTCTGCCAAATCCGCGCAAAGCTCCATCACCTGCCCCTTGGCATAAGGCACGCTGCCAATTCCCGGCATCATGCGGTACCGTGTAATCTCCTTTATCTGCTCGATATATCGTTTGAGCGGCACACCTTGTCCGCTTCCCAGACAATATGCCTTTCCGTTTTGCCCCTTATGTCCCAGAAGCCACAACGCATCTGCCGCATCATCACAATACAGGAAATCCCATATTTGCTCTGCCGGAGTAAAAGCAGTCGGTTCATTGTGCAGCATATGAAAGATACACTGGCTTACCATACTGTCAGACCTGTCATAAGGACCGTATACGCTTAAAATCCTCGCCCAGATATGGCGCATCCCCTTCTGTCCGCAAAGAAGCCTGCTCATCTGTCCTGCACAAAGCTTCGCAATTCCGTAACCCGTTTCCGGGAAAGCAGGCGTATCCGGTTTTAACACACCTTCCACTCTGCCATACTCCGCCTGAGAACCTGCTCCCACAAAGGTATGACACCCCAAACGAGCCGCCAGATCCACAGCGTCAAGGGTATAACGGATATTTGCTGCCTGTATGGAGGTATCGTTTCTGCCTTCTCCACAAGTTCCTGTCCACGCCAAATGATAGAATATATTATATCCTGTCTCCGCTGCATAGTCAATCTTGCCCAAAGCCTGCAGATCCGCCTCAAGTACTGTAACAAGCGGACTTTTCGGAATGATATGATTCCGTGGAGAGTCCGGATGACAGATAACCAGAACCTCCGCCTTTTCCTCTATACATTTCCTTATCAGCGCCATTCCCACGGTTCCGGTGGGACCGGTAATCACCACTCTCTCACTCATCAGACTTTCCTCTTTATTGTTTGCTGCTTAAAAATTCCCGAATCTGCTGCTCCATACTGTTTTTTATATTCTCCCCGCTCAGATAATCCACATACCATTCCACGGTTTTACCAATCGCCTGTTCCACATTCCAGCGGGGGGTCCAGCCAAATACCGTCTTTATTTTCGTACTGTCCAGCTTCAAAAAATTTGCTTCATGGGGTCCGCCGTCCGGTTTTGCAATCCACGCTGCCGGTTTGTTTGTATAGCATTCCCATTCCTTACAAAAAGCTGATACCACTTTTCCCGTATTCCAACAGTCCTCCTCCGAAGGTCCCACATTATAATTTCCCGCCAGATCGGGATTCTCATACTGCCTTTGTAAAATCATCAGATACGCCGTTACCGGATCCAACACATGCTGATAGGGGCGGATAGAATGGGGATTTCGCACAACAATCGTCTCTCCGCTCTGCATTGCCCGCACACAGTCAGGTATAATACGGTCAGCGGCGAAATCTCCGCCGCCGATTACATTACCGGCTCTTGCCGTGGATACGGGCAGACTTCTCCCGTTCCCTTCTCCAAAAAAGGAATTGCGATAGCAGCTTGTCACCAGCTCCGAACAGGACTTGGAATTAGAATACGGATCATAACCGTTTAATTCCTCGCACTCCCGATATCCCCACTGCCATTCACGGTTCCGATATACTTTGTCCGTTGTCACGTTCAAAAAAGACCGGACGCAGTCATTGGTTCTGACCGCTTCCAGAATATTCACTGTTCCCATTACATTGACATCATATGTATAAACCGGATTCCGATACCCCTCCCGCACAATGGGCTGCGCCGCCATATGAAGGACAATCTGGGGCTGTATGCGCCTCATCGTTTTCTGCAGCAGCTCCAGATTCCTGATATCTCCGGTCACATTTTCCATCTCATGCTCCAGTCCGCACAACTGATACAGGGACGGCTCTGTAGGAGGCTTTAGGGCATAGCCCGACACCTCTGCTCCCAGCAAAAGCAGCAGCAGGCTCATCCAGCTTCCCTTAAATCCCGTATGACCGGTAATCAGTATTTTTTTCCCTTGATAAAAAGACAAATCCGTCACGTTTCTTCCTCCAAAAGCGGTATATACATCTGTTGTTCCAGTTCCTCTCTGGGCAGAAAAGGAGCCAGATCCTCCAACGGCGCCGACACCATCTCACCATTCTTCAGGCGCTTACTTGCCGACTTGGGTTCAAATTTCTGCTGCGTATCCACAAAAATCTCGCAGATACAGGGACCTTCCCTCTGCAAGGTCTCTGCAAGCATATCAAGCTTGCCGTTATCCGTTATTTTCTGATAGGGGTATCCGTATGCCCACGCCAGCTTCTCCATGGACGGAAAGCTCAAATCACCGCTGTCCTGACCGATTCCAATTAGCGGCTCTCCGAAAAAATTACTCTGTGTCTGGCGGATGGAATGATATCCGGCATTGTTTATGATAAATATCTTAATTGGCATTCTATGATGGATAATCGTCTGCAGCTCCTGCAAATTCATCTGGATACTGCCGTCCCCGGTGACACAGATAATCTCTTCTCCGTGGGCTGCCACACTGGCGCCAATCGCAGCCGGCAGGTCATATCCCATGGAGGCTATCGCCGAGTTGATGATAAATCTCTGCCCCTCTTTCATGATATAAGCATGGCTGCCCACAACACAGGCAGAGCCGTTTCCCACGACGGTAATCTGTCCTTCCGGGAGCATACTGCTGAGTTTCTCGATAAAAGCATAGACATTCACAATTCCCTGTTGTGTCCTGTGCTTTTCCAAAACAACCGGATATTCCTTCTTCCATTTACGGCACTGCTCCAGCCATTCGGCTCCGTCATATAAGGGTTCCTCAGACAGATTTCTGTCAAGCGCCTCCAGCAAATCCTTAGCATTCGCCCACACAGGCATATCCACATGAAGACTTGGCTTCTTTAATTCCTCCGCGTCCACATCCTCCATAATGACATAAGCCTCCCTCGCCCAGGATGCAAAATGATAGCCCACCTGTCTGATACTGAGTCTGCTGCCCACCGACAGCAATAAATCGCTGTTCTGAACAGCCCAGTTGCCCGGACGGTCTCCCATAATACCGGCTCTCCCGGTATAGAGCGGATGACTGTCATATAACAAATCAATGCTGTTCCATCCCGTCACAACGGGAATGTTTAATTTCTTTATTACTTTTAACAGAATATCCGCCGCGCCTGCAATACGAACGCCGTTTCCCACATTCATCACAGGGCGCTTCGCCTGTCTGATTTTTTCGATAATCTCCCGCGCCTGTCCGTCCGTCACTTTCGGAACAGTATCTGCCGCTTCCTGCTCTGCATCGGGATGGTAGGAACGCAGCTTGTCCGTTTCCACATATGCCCCCTGCACATTCAGCGGAATGTCAAGCCAGCAGGGACCCGGTCTGCCGCTCTTTGCCAGATAAATTGCTTTTTCCAGACAATATCTGATATCCTCCGGATGAATGACCATTTCTGCATACTTCGTCATACATTCCACTGCTTTTACAATATCAAATTCCTGATCGCCCATGGCGCGAATCCGTAAGCCTGTACTTCTCGCCGTAGTGTCATATCTTACCTGACCGGACAAAATCAGCATCGGAATGGAATCCAGCCACCCTCCGACCACACCGGTGATGGCATTGGTTCCGCCCGGTCCCGTGGTAACGCAGACCGCAGCAATCTTATTATGGATTCTGGCATAGCTCTCTGCGGCAATGGCGCATGCCTGCTCATGATGATTATAAACGCAATGCAATCCTTCTTTGTGCCCCAACCCGTCATTTAAGTGCATGGCACCCCCGCCGGTCACAGAGAACACATGCTCAATCCCATTCTGCACCAGCATTTCCGCAATATAATCTGCAACTCTTACCCTCATTCACCCTTCCTTTCCGCCTGTGACTACAGACAGGCAGCTTCTCTGATCGTCTTCGCCATATAATCTATTTTTTCATCTGTCATTCCGGGATATACTCCCACCCAGAAGGAATCCGTCATAATCCTATCCGTCACCGCCAGATTCCCCACAACACGATATCCTGTGCCGTCCGCCCGCATCCGGTCAAAGCAGGGATGCTTTGTCAGGTTTCCCGCAAACAGCATTCTGGTCTGAATCCCCTTGCTCTCGATATAGGAAACCACCTTATTTCTATCCACGCCCTCCTTACAGGTAATCAGGAAACCAAACCAGCTCGGCGTGGAATGCGCGGTCGCTTCCGGCAATATCAATTTATCTTCTAACCCTTCCAATCTCTGATGCAGACGGTTAAAATTATGAATTCTCCGTTCCACAAAGGAGGGAAACTTCTCAAGCTGGGCGCAACCCACAGCAGCCTGCATATCCGTTGCCTTCAGATTATATCCAAAATGGGAATATACATATTTATGATCATAACCGAGCGGCAATTCGCCGTATTGTCTGTCAAAACGATGCCCGCAGAGGTTATCGCGTCCCGACGGACATACACAGTCGCGCCCCCAGTCACGGAAGGAACGTATGATTTTATGCAGAAGCGGATTGTCCGTATACACGGCGCCTCCTTCTCCCATAGTCATATGATGAGGCGGATAAAAACTGGAGGTACCGATATCCCCGATGGTTCCCGTAAGCCTTTTCGCACCGTCTATCTCATAGATGCTGCCCAGGGCATCGCAGTTATCCTCCACCAGCCAGAGCTTATGCCTGTCGCAGAACTCCTTTACTGCCTTCAAATCAAAAGGATTGCCAAGGGTGTGGGCTATCATGACCGCCTTCGTTTTGTCAGAATAAGCCTCCTCCAGCATTGTAACATCAATATTATATTCCGGTATCGTCACATCCACAAAGACGGGAACTGCACCATATTGAATCAGGGGCGTGACCGTGGTAGGGAAGCCTGCCGCTACGGTAATCACCTCATCCCCTCTGTGAATCTGTCTCTCCCCGAGCAGCGGTGAAGTCAGCGCCATAAACGCCAGCAGATTTGCCGAGGAACCGGAGTTCACCAGCGAACAGAAACGAATTCCCAGATACTCCGCAAACTTCTTTTCAAACTGTTCTGTATATCTGCCGGAGGTCAGCCAGAATTCCAAAGCGCTGTCCACCAGATTACACATCTCCGCACTGTCATAGACACGGGAAGCATAGGGAATCCTCTCTCCCTCGTGGAATTCCTCACTCTGTTTGTGGTAACGATTACAGTATTCCTTTACGTTTTCGAGAATTGCAGCTCTCGCCTGTTGTTCTGTCATATGTTCAAACATTTTTCACCTCGTTTTTATTCATTCTGACAATCCATGCGGAGAATGCCTGAAAAACAGGCATTCTCCTGTGTGAGACATAGAACTTCTTCACGAAGCAGTATTTGCTGCGAGTGTAAATGGCTGAAAGCCATTAGAAGTTCTTCTCACACTTCCCACACTTTCCATGGCGCATTGCCCGACGCCCACATTTCATTGAGCTTGTCCATCTCACGCTTGGTATCCATACACTGCCAGAAGCCGTCATGACGGAATGCGGCAATCTGTTTTTCCGCTGCAAGTCTCTCCAACGGCTCCTGCTCAAATACCGTCTCATCTCCTTTAATATAATCAAAAACATCCGGCTCCAATACCATATAACCCACATTAATACGGTTTCCATCGTGCTTTTTCTTCTCACGGAAGGAAATAACACTATCATCCCCGGCAATCTCAAGCACACCAAAACGCTGCTCCAGCGACACAGCCGTCAGAGTAGCTTTTTTCCCGTGTTTTCTGTGAAAATCCAACAGCTGATTCATATCTATATCCGACACACCGTCGCCATAGGTCATCATAAAAGTTTCATCACCGATGTATTTTCTGACACGCTTGATTCTTCCGCCGGTCATGGTATCCAGTCCGGTATCCACCAGCGTTACCTTCCAGGGTTCCGCCACATTATTGTGTACGGTCATCCGGTTCTCATTGGAAAAATCAAATGTCACATCGCTGTTATGCAAATAGTAATCGGCAAACCATTCCTTAATCATATGCTGCTTATAACCGCAGCAAATCACAAATTCATTGAAGCCGTAATGGGAATACTCCTTCATGATATGCCATAAAATAGGCTTTTCACCGATTTCAATCATCGGCTTCGGCTTTAAATGGCTTTCCTCGCTGATACGTGTTCCATAACCCCCCGCTAAAATTACTACCTTCATCTTCTCTCCTTATCCTTTTTGTCTACAGCAATGGTGTTTTCTCAATCATATACGCATACAAATCCTGCAGATGCGCATAATTGGAATACAGCATCATAAAAGCAATGATTCCATATCCAACCAATTGCTGAACTGGCGTTTTTAAAATATCTTTTAACCCTATCATTACCAAAGGAATGATTGCCCATGCAAAATACAGGCTGAACAAAGGACTGCATCCTGCACTGAAACCAATCACGGCAATCTGAATCACTGCCCACAGCAGCCACAACGCAAAAATCTGTGTTGATTTTTCTTTTCTGTGCCGCACAATTGTCACTATCATAAACACAAAAATTACAATACCGAGAATATTTAGCTCCCCTGTTACAGAGCGCCAATAAAAAATATCCTTCGTCTCCCAATCCGTTGTAATCTCATAAGGAATCGGAACAAAACAGGATGCCAGCAGATTAAAGAAGGCGCAAAGCTTCTTTACAATCAACGCCCATACCTCGGCGGTTATCTCGGGAATCTTGATTGTGCAGGCTGCCACCAGCGGCTTTAACCGGATATTTTGAGAAAACAATGTCCGCCCGTTGAACATCAGGAAATTATGTTCCAGCAGATACACAAAATTCAAAATATACCCGATTCGCCCTGTCCCGACAATCGTCAGCAGAAACATGCCAAAAATTCGTCCGTATTCCTTCATCTTTTGGCGGAAGCTTTTTCCGGTTCCATAAAAGAATCCCAGAAATGCTGATGTTATCATCATTCCGCTGGCGGCTATGAGGAAATGCTCCTGAACCGTTTTTTTCTTTTTTGTCACCACCGAATAGGCATACATAACGGCAAAAAAAGCTGCCAACTGATATTTTTCTATAAAAATCGTAAAAAAGATAAACGGGAAAGATACGCTGAAAATCAGATAAATCCAGTTGCTTTTTATCATTCTCTTCAGCATAATTACCATCAGTATCATAATAACCGCCTGTACCAACGCATACAATATCGGTCTGATATTAGGAATCCAAAAAAGAATATTGGTAAAGAAGGACACTATCACATAAATAGGATAAGTATACAAAGTCACTAAAGGATGCCGGATTCCCCCATTGCCGATATCCCAATCAAATTCGTATCCATTGCTGAATACAGGATAATAATGCTCATATACAAACTGCGAATCCGTCTGGTAAATCCAATCCACCGTACTCCACTGCCCGGTTGTCCTGGAATAGAAAAAGCAAATCAGGGAGACGCAGCCTGTCATTGCCACAACAAAATAGGTTTTTTCACTCTTATCGGCAGTCTGATACAAATCAATACACAAATCGGTCAGAAGCTTTATCACATAAGCCACAAAAATAAACACGGCAAAGAATGTGACAAGGCAGCCGATCATTAACCATGTATAGCTTGAGGACAACAGCGAATCGGGATCAGCCTTAGGGAAATCTTCCTCCAGTGCATAATAAATATGGGCAAAATTAACCTGCGTATCCGTAACCAGTTGATAGACAACGGCACATGACAATGCAAATGCAGACCACCCGGTTCCTGCACTCATTTTTTTCATCGTAGCACGTACAAAGTTTTTCCCATAGGAAGCATACCAGTAAACCGGAAGCATAAGACCGGCAGCAAGCAGGGCATAATCCGGTCTGACAGTATAATCCGTACTGTCAAAATAAGTATACTCAATAATGACACTGTAATTCAATGTCAGCATAAATGTTACCACTACCGCAGAACCTATAAACAAAGGATTCCACAGCTTTCTTAACCGTTTGAAAATATATCCCCAAAATTCCGCCTGTGTCATTCTATACTCTCTTTCCTGTTATCCCTTTTTTCCTGCAGGATATCGAATATCATATAAGCACCGAAAAGCACCGCTCCCAGAATACTGCATACAATTCCTGCCTTAAGAGGTAAATAATCATACTCAAAACGGATTTCATTTGCCCCTTCATTTACTCTCACAGCCATCAATCCGTTGATATTCAATATTTCCGCCTCTTCTCCATTTACGGACGCTTTCCAGTATTTGTCATAGGACACGCTGAAAAAGGCGTATTTTTCTGCATCTGCCGTAATCGTGGAACTAAAGTAATTGTCACCCCAATCAAAGTTCCCGCTAATCTCTTTTCCCCGTTCTTTCACCGCTGCTTCAATGCTCGTCTTAATTTTACTTTCGGTGCTCATGGTTTCTCCAATAGTTTCACCATAATTCTCCAGATTATAATGTTTCAGTACATCTGATACCTTTTCGGCGTCCTCATCCTCAATTACCAGCGTGCGCAGCATCACGGCGGGTCGCGCCTGAGCGCCATATACCTCAAACTCCGTCCTCGTCATATAAGAATCATACGTGAATCCAATCGGAAGTGCATTTTCATTCTCATAAATATACATAATCTGACCATTGCTGTTTTCCACCTCACCAATATAAGTGTAACCCGTCTGCTCTGTCACGGAATAAATATATCTGCCGCCGAGCAGTTCACGGATTCCCTGATAGCCGCCGTTTGTCCATGTATGACGTTCATCACCTATCTGTGCATAAAATTCGGTAATGGACGTACTCACCGTGCTGCTGAAGGAATTCAGCGAAGGCAGGGAATTCGTCATTGCCAGATTATAATAGGTATGTCCGATTCCTTCATCGAAATAATAGCGGTAGGGAAGCACATCTCTGTCCAGTTCGCCGGTAATCTCTGTCAGATAGGTTACCACATTTTCCGCATAAGTTTTATTATCAAATTCGTGAAAATTGTAATTGCTGTTATCCGTAGTCATCTGGTATTTGTAAACGGTATACACCAGTGAAAATACACAGTATCCCATAACCGCCGCCATGCAGAGCACATGACGGGCACGGAACTTCGTCTTCACGGTCAGCACCGCCAGAATGCTCCCCAACACAGCAAGCACAATTAACAGAATATATCTTTCTTCATAATAAATAATTTCCGTTTCTGCTCTGTCCCACTCTACCACAGCAGTCAACAGGATAAACAATCCAATAACAGCCGTATGCAGCAGGAACCCCGGCAGAATCCGGTATTCCTTCGGTTTATCCAATACCTTCACGGTTGCAAGCGCCATCATCAGAATCAGCATATAATACCATCTGCGGTACACTTCGTCCGTAAAGAGCATAAATACGTTGTTCAAAATAGGAATCGCCGCAATGACAAAGCAAACCTTTAACAGTGTGGACAGCCAGTCCTTTTTCCTGTTCAGAATGTATACAAGCACAAAAAGCATTCCAAACAGAGGCAGATAAGCGGCATTGCTCATCCAGCTTACCTGTGTCACACTGGAATAATGACACATAGGGTCAGCAGGCATAAAGTATGCCTTGATCATTTCCAGCCAGTTCTGTGTGGTCATGCTAAACCAGTTCTTTCCCTGCATATACTGGGAAACTCTGTCGTTGTTCATCAAACCGTTAATCGTAGGAAGCAGCAATGCGCCTGCCATCATCATCCCCAGCAGACCTTCCGCAATGCAGCTTCCAATAGGGGCAAGTATTGCCGGCAATTTCTTTTTTGCTTCTATCTTGTCCTGCTTTCGGCTCTGTCTCCAGTCTGCAAACTGTGGTATCAGATATCTCACTACATAAATCAGCACAAGGAACATAACCTCCGCGCCAAAAAAAACAAGGTTGCTTAACGCATTCAAAAGGCAGGCAACAGCCAGTCTCCCTTTCTTCTTATCCTCAACAAGCTGCTCCAATCCAATCATCATCAGCGGATATAAAGCTACTGCGTCCTGAAAATGATAGAATACCACCGTACTGCACTGGAAGCCCGAAAACGCATAGAGCATGGAACCGATGACGACAACGCTTTTTTTCTCCACATGTCTGTCAAAATATGCCGCCGAGGTTGCTCCTGCCACCGCAAATTTGAGCACAATCATCCATCCCATTGCCTGAGGAACCATGTCGGCGGGCACCAGCAGCATCAGCCAGCAAAAAATACTTCCCACATTATAAAAACTGAAGGCCTCCAGAAAATTGCTTCCCAGATCTATCCCCCAGTTCCACAAAAGATTTCCCGACTTTATGGTTTCATTCATAAGCATATTAAAAGGAATCTCCTGCGCTGTATAATCAAAGCTCATCGCAAAATAGCCGTTATTTTGAAAAATGTAAAATCCCATTGCCGCAATTCCGACAATCAGATTTACAAAAAAAGCCGCTATCCAGATTGGTATGCCACGTTTCTTCATTTTCAAACCTATTTTTTTCCCGCCCGGCTAAGCGCATCGGGCGGGAATACCTCTTTCTTTTACTTCAGAATACCTGTTGTCTCATCAAAATAGCAGGTCACGCCATCAATTATTACAGTGCCTTTTGCCATGGTGCCATAGGTGTAATCAAAGAAATATCGATTGCCGTCTTTCTCTGACCATCCCTTCACCATTTGACCGTTTTCATCATAGCGAACCCATTTGCCAATCCGTTCTCCGTCTGCATTTACTGCCTCACCCCATTCACCGGCAAGGGATTCCTGATATACATCCTTATTCTTAGCTACAGCGCCCTGCTGAACGTTATCCAGCCAGTACCATGCGTCTGTAGTCCCATCATAAATCTCTTTTCCCCGATAAGCTTCGTTATCGGGATTGTATCCCTGACGCAGACCGTTCTCGTACCAATAGGTCACACCGTTTACTTCATGCCATCCGTTCCAGTCAGAAGAAGCTGCCGGGTCCTGATATCCCGCATATTCGGTATCAGACGTTGAGCCGGAATCGGAACCGCCAAGACCGGGGGACTTATACTCAATAACCGGAAGCCTGTCAATGGGACCGCTCCTTTCTGTCAGCAGACTGCCCCACTGATCAAAGGTATAGGAATAACCGTTTACCTCAATCGTCTGATTCTCTACCCGCACTCCGGTAGTGGTATCAAAGTAACAATATACGGTATATCCGTCATCATTCACATAGCTCCACAAACCCTTTTGCATCGCTCCCGTAACCGGGTCATAACGGTACCAGTTTCCGTTTGCGCCGTCCTTATAGAAGCGGGCGTCGGAATCGTTACATTTAATCATCTTGCCTTCCCAGTCATAGCGAACCCATTTCCAGGAGGAATCCGCCGTACCATAGGCTGCTGCTCCGATTTCGTTAAACAGCGCCTGATCTACCGGCTGCGCAACCTGATAATCTCCGTTATCATAGGCCGATTTCACCCAGTTTCCATTTTCATCATAAACGTTCTGCGCTGCCGCCATTTTTCCGTCATACACTGCATCCAGCCAATACCACGCATCGGAGTCCGGATCCCAGATTTCTTTGCCGCGATAATCCGGGTTACTAAAGTCCACTCCCTGACGAACATCCTTTTCATACCAGTATTTGACAACCGAACCGCCTAATTTCGGTGTACGGTAACTTTCCTTATAATACCAGCCGGTATCTGTCCATGGTGATTTCTCTTCACTGGGAGCCAGATAAGTATTCTTCAACTGCGCGTCTGTATATCCCTTTGTCTTCGCCAGATTGCGAACCTTTTCTGCTGCTTCGCCCGTCACCGTGATAACGGTACCATGGCGGTTTGCTCTCTCATTTCCGTTTAAATCATAGGTTTTAATCCGCTGAATGTTCTTTTCCAGCCATCCGGTATATTTATCTAATTTACCGGTTGTATCAACAGACGCTTTCACCACCCAGGTTTCATTCGTTCCAAACTCCTGATTAGAATCAACCGGCGTATAACTTTTCAAACGATCCATATAGAAGAAATATTCTCCCTGATATTTTGTCAGGCAGGGACCCTCATATCCGGTGGCAACATCATAGGACACTTCTTCCCATGCGCTCGCGTCACTGCACCGGCTTAAATCATTTATTCTGTAAATTTCATTGGTTACGCCGTTTTCCTTGATGGAAAGGTAGTAGTAACCATCCTCCTTATACAGGGATCCGTCAATATGATTGTGCGCTACACCTGCGCGTTCCGTCATACAGGGAAGATTAATCGGTACCGCATCCTCATATTCCGCTATCGGAGGCGCCGCAGGATTATTGACCGTATCCGCCTCCGGGCGAAGCTGCAGATTAGACACTTTAATCAGATACGGCTGCATCACATCATTTGCAGAATTATCCTCGTTGAACATTGCATAATATCCCAGGGATACCACAATATATACGGTTCCGTCATCGTCTACCATAAAATCGGGAGCGACGGCATTCCATGCGTTCTTTCCCTTTTCCTTATATCCGGGCGGAGTCACAGAAGGCTTTACATTTGTACTGCTTCCGCTGGCAGGATAGCTCCAATGAACCAAATCATCGGAATATCCCAGCATGGGAATAAATCTCTGAGCATCTCCCTCTCCCTGCGTATATCCTGACAACATCCAGAAATACCCGTCCCTGTATAGAATACTGGGGTCATGAAGGGTATTGTCGTTTCTGCCTTCCGGAATACCTGCGATTATCGCAGAATTGGAATCATTTGGCGCAGAATCCACATACGCCTGTGCCAGTTCATAAAAGTCCACTCCGTTCGTAGACCAGTAAAGGGTATCCGTACAGTCTTCATCGCTGGTCCAAAAAACACCGAGCATGATTTCATCGGAAGCCGCAGCAGATACTGTGTTCATATTATTCTCTGTTACAGAGACACCTGAAACTGCCATAGCCATGCTTAACAGTACTGCTGATGTACATTTCCAAAAACGTTTCATAAGCCTTTCCTCCTCCAAATGAGAAATTAATTCCTGTTTTTAATAGACTTTATTATTATATCATAGCGGACTTAAAACGGCAATCATTTACCCCTGCAGCAGACCCGTCGTCCGGTCAAAATAAAAACTCTGCCCGTCAATAGCCGCCTCGCCCTTTGCCATACTTCCATAGATAAGATCAAAATAGTAGGTGCCGTTTTCGTTGGTATGCCAGCCTTTAATCATATGTCCGTTTTCATCATAGCGAACCCATTTGCCGTAAAGTTCTCCGTCTGTACCGGCATAATCGCCCCATACGCCCGCCAGAGACTCCTGGTAGACATCCTTGCTGACTGCCTTGGCGCCGTTCTGTACATTGTCCAGCCAGTACCACGCATCGGAAGCAGGGTCATAAATTTCTTTGCCGCGGTAAGATGCGTCCGCAGGATTCCAGCCCTGACGCTGCCAGTTCTCATACCAGAATTCCCTGCCGTCCGCGGACACCCAGAAGAGGCTTTCCGTTCCGCTAATCAGATTGCCGTTCCTCTCATCAAAATAGTATTCCTCACCGTTAATCATTTGACGCCCCTTCAGCATCTGACCTGTAACAGTATCATAGAATACCTTTCTGCCATCCTCCAAAATAACAGGACCTTTCATCATAGCGCCGGTAATCGGCTCGAAATAATACCAGCCTCCGTGTCTGTAATCCTCGCCTTTAATCATCTCGCCGTTTTCGTTATAGCGCACCCATTTGCCGCCGCTGCTTGTCTGGTAGACATCCTTATCTCTCGCCATGGTTCCGTCTGCGTCAAACCATCTCCAAGCGCCGTTCACATAGGCTTCCTGAGACGCCACCATCTGCCCGTTCTCATAGTAATAAGACTGCCCGCCGCGGGCAATCAGTACGGCTTCAAACGGATTTACATCCCGTACTGCCACCGAACTGTCCAGACAGCCATCCTTTACTGCCATGACCGCAACCCGTACTTCCTCCGTTACCGTAAAGGCTCCCGCATACCGTATGCTCTTCGTTATTCCGGCGGAAGGCGTGTCGCCGTTTAAGGTATAATAATATACAGTTTCCGCATCGCCGCCGCTGAAAGCAACGGTAGCGCTGTCCCCGTTCTGTTCTACATAGATTGTGGGCACGGTCACCTGCGTATTGATTTCCGGCAGGGATCCGGGTATCATGCCATCCTCCCGGGGTTCCGTATCTAAGGAACACGGCGGCAGATATGCCTGCCAGAAGCCTTCCTCTTCATGTGCCGCCTGCGAATACCCACCGTAAGCATCCAGCGCGGCATCACTGCGTTCATAATAATAATACCGGATTCCTTCCTCTCCATAATCATCCCAGGTACAATCCACATTATACCAGGAATCATTGATACGCACTTTATTCCACTCATGCTCCAAACTGGTGACAGAGAGCGCATCTATATCGGAAGCATTGCAGAACAGGGCAAAGGTCTGTGAATACCCCGCACATACCGTAGTGTCGCCGCAGAGCACGCTGTACACCGACTGGGAATATTCTACATCCTCATCAAAAATGCCTCGTAAATTTTTTCGTTATAATCCACTTTTTCCAGAATCAGATCATGTATCATTTTGACCTTCTCCTCATCTGTTTCACAGCGGATAATCTGATTCTGCCATTCATTTATCTTCTCTTCGACGGCATCGGTAGCCTGTCTGCGCTTAGAGCCTGCGGCAAACTCCGTATAAACGCCAAAACCATAATAAGAACCGTCCGTGCTGCAATAAAGCACATGATTCAAAAAATAATACTGCGGGTTTGAGAACTTAAACAGCCATGCCACATTACCCATCTGTTCGCTTGTAAGCCTGCTGCTGCCTACCAAATCCGTATGATAAACGCCGCTTGTGCTGGGCATATCAAAGTCATAGGTGAGATAAAGAAGGCATATCTCATTCAGGGCATCCCAATATGCCTTCTCATCCTCCGATAACTGATTATAAATATAATAGCTGCCATACTTCTCCCATTTGGAGGAGTAGGCTCTCGAACCAAGAAATTTCTTCTCCGCAATCAGCTCGTCCGCTTCCAGTGTTTCCCCGGCAGACACATCCAGAACCGCTTCTTCTCTGAGAAGTGAGCCTGTATATGCTCCCGCTGCCTGTACCTTTATATTCGCCGCTGCCGTTAAGAAATTTAGCAGAAACAGTATGCCTGCCCCCAGCAATATGATTCGTTTCTTCATAAAAAGCTTCCCCTTATTGCAAAATACCGGTTTCCTCATTAAAGTAGCAGCTCGTACCATCAATGGTCGCCCAGCCCTTCGCCATGGTTCCGTAAGTATAATCAAAGAACCAGCTTCCTGTATCGGTGGTCTGCCAGCCTTTTACCATATGTCCGTTCTCATCGTAACGTACCCACTTGCCGCAGCGCTCGCCGTTTTCATTGGTATAATCGCCCCAGTCGCCTGCCAGGGATTCCTGATAAACGTCCTTGCTCACTGCCTTTGCGCCGCCCTGGATGTTGTCCAGCCAGTACCATGCGTCCGTACCGGGATCATGGATTTCCTTTCCACGGTAGGAAGCGTCCACGCTGTAGCCCTGACGGATATAATTCTCATACCAGTAATCTTT
>CALWSL010000006.1 GCA_944384205.1 uncultured Acetatifactor sp.
TACATGATGGACGAGATGCAGGAGACCATCAATAAGCAGCAGGGTACTATCAATGAGATGCAGGAGCAGCTTGGCGAGAAAAACAATATCATAGAGGAAAAAGATGCCGCCATCTGGGCGCTGCAGGAACGCATTCGGGAACTGGAGGCGGGACAGAAATAAAGTAGAAAATCATGTTTTTGTCCTGAAATCTTAGACTGCTGTCTTTTATGCCGTGGTAAATCACGGATATCATACATATTTATTCCGGCAAGCTCTGCCGGGGAATCCCTATATTTTTACTATATAACTTTTCATATACCATTTATTCCTGAAATATATACTTGATTTTAAAAGTTTGTGATATGATATATATGCTATATAAAATAGTATATAGCAGGGAATATCAATTTGCGTGATGAGGATGTGGGAACATGAATACGCTATATTTGAAATACGCGCTTGAGGTGGAGCGGGCAGGCTCCATCACCCAGGCGGCTCAAAATCTGTATATGGCGCAGCCGAATTTGAGTAAAGCAATGAAGGATTTGGAAAATGAGCTTGGATACACCATTTTCAATCGAAATTCCAGCGGAATCAAGGTTACGGAAAAAGGGGATGAATTTCTCTATCATGCCCGTAAAATGATGGAACAGCTTGCAGAGATGGAAAAAATAGCCGGCAGGGATGACAGGGAAGATGGGAAATTTAAAATATCGATTCCCAGGGGAAGCTACATTGCCAACGGATTTACTGCTTTTGTTTCTGAGATGCAAATTCAGCATGGCATTGAAATTACGATTAATGAGACAAATGCACTAAAAACGATTTCCAACGTGACGGACCGCGGCTATAATATGGGGATTATCCGCTATCATAAGTCTGATGAGGATTTTTTTAATACCTGCTTAAAGAATAACAAATTGGAGCAGGAAACCATATGGGAATTTGAATACGTGCTGGTAATGTCCAAGAAGCATCCGCTGGCAGAAAAGGCGGACATCTGTGTGGAGGATTTGCAGAACTATATGAAAATTACCCATGGGGACATTGATATTCCCCACGCTAAGCATGCGGAGCATGTCATTGCCGGGCGGACAGCGACGCCGCGAAAGACCATCTATGTATATGAACGCGGGAGCCAGTTTGATTTGTTGGCAAACGTTCCGACTACCTATATGTGGGTTTCCCCGATTCCGGATTCCTATCTGGAAAAGAACTGTCTGGTGCAGCGGGCGTGTAAGGCGGACAACAATCGCTATAAGGATGTGCTGATTTATCGGCAGGATTATAAGCTTGGAGAATATGATAAGCTTTTTCAGAAAAAAATCTATGAGTCCAAGGTAGAGGTTGCGTCTGCAAAATATAAGTAAGAATGATTTCAGAAGGGATATTATATGTTTTTTTATATAATATCTCTTTTCTTTTTATATTTCCGCAAAAAAATGGGATTTGCTATGATACATAGGAATAAAGAATAAGGAGAAAAAGCGTGGAAGGATTTTTAGCTGTAGAAGAAGCAGTTGATAAGTATATAAATGGATGTCAGGCAAAGGTGCAGATGCCTCAGGAGCGTCTGATTGGAAAGTCTGTTTTGGCAGGAGTTATGATTGGTATGGGTGCCGCAGCAAGCAGCGTGGCGGCACATACCATTCCTGATGTGGGTCTGGCAAGACTGGCGGCAGCCGTTGTATTTCCGGTTGGTCTTATGATGGTGATACTGTTGGGAGCGGAATTGTTTACGGGCGATTGCCTGATGGCGATGAGCGTTTCAGCAGGAAAACATACCTTGAAGGATATGGTGCGTGTTCTGTTTTCCGTCTATTTCGGAAATTTTGTGGGTGCTACTTTGTTAGCCTTTGGCGTTGGCATGAGCGGTCAGTTGAATTACTCTTCCGGTATGCTGGGAGCATATACCATTAAAGTGGCGATGGGAAAAGTAAACTTATCCTTTTCAGAAGCGCTTGTATCCGGTCTGTTGTGTAATGTGCTGGTGTGTGCAGCGGTATTGATGGCAATGTGTGCAAAGGACATTACAGGAAAGCTGCTTGCCGTATTTTTTACCATTATGCTTTTTGTGACAGCAGGCTTTGAGCACTGCGTGGCAAATATGTATTATATTACGGCGGGGCTGATTGCAAAGCATAATCCGTTGTATTTGACACAGGCGATGGAGCGGTATGGCTATGGGCAGGAGGAGATAAGCAGGTTAAATATCGGAAATTATTTTCTGAGTAATCTGGTCCCTGTAACAATTGGAAATATTTTGGGCGGTGTGGTATTTTTAGGTCTTCCATTGTTTTATCTAAATACAAAAAAGAAAGATTTGGTAAAGGAGGAGAGGAAAAATGATGCAGTTTATACAACAGATATTGCAAGCGTTGTTCGCTGAGGGGCTTGGCGTAGCATGTACGGCAGCAGTCCTGTATTTCTATTGGAGGTGCATGACGAAGAAAAAACATCAAAAATCAAAATAATTGAAAAGTGTGGAAAATAAAAGAAGAATCATATAAAATAAAAGGCACATCGCAGGATGTGCTTTTTATTTGGGGAAAAGATAACAGTAACGGAAAAATTGCGGGCTATTGGAAGCGTGGAGGATTAAGATGTATCATAATAAGCTTGTAATCGGCATTCTTGCCCATGTGGATGCGGGAAAAACCACACTGGCGGAAAGTATTTTATATACCTGCGGAAATATTCGCACTGTTGGAAGAGTGGACCACGGGGACGCCTTTCTGGATAACTATGCGTTAGAACGCGCCAGAGGCATCACCATATTTTCCAAACAGGCGCAGATTGTCTGGGAGGACAGGGAAATCACCCTTCTGGATACGCCGGGGCATGTGGACTTCTCGGCGGAGATGGAGCGAACGCTGCAGGTGCTGGACTATGCGATTCTTGTCATCAGCGGCGCGGACGGCGTGCAGGGGCATGTGGAAACTCTGTGGAGACTTTTGAAGCGGTATGAGATTCCCACCTTTTTATTCATCAACAAAATGGATCAGGAGGGTACGGACAAGAAAAAGCTTCTGGCAGAATTACAGGAGAGACTGGACGAGCATTGCGTGGAATTCGGACCTTGGGCAGAGCAGCAGAACAGGGAAAATTTTCTGGATGCCCTTGCAATGTGCAAGGAATCCTGCATGGAGGAGTATCTTGATACGGGGGAATTATCCCAGGGGAGTATTGCGGATGCAATCGCGGAAAGAAAGGTATTTCCCTGCTTTTTCGGGTCGGCGCTGAAGCTTGCCGGCGTGCAGGATTTCTTGCAGGGAATTGCTCAGTATACCCTTTTCCCTGAGTATCCTGAGGAATTTGGTGCCAGAGTATTTAAAATTTCCAGAGACACAAACGGCACTCGTCTTACGCATATGAAAGTGACGGGAGGAACGCTTCGGGTAAAAATGTTTGTCGGCAATGAAAAGAGTGCGGCAGATGGGGAAAAAGTCTGGAAGGAAAAAGCAGACCAGCTCCGCATTTATGACGGCGCAAAGTTTAAAGCTGTGGAGGAGGTTCCTGCGGGCGGTATCTGCGCGGTGACAGGGCTGACACAGACCTTTGCCGGGCAGGGACTTGGCAGGGAGAGCGAGAATGGTCTGCCTGTGCTGGAGCCTGTTCTGACCTATCAGATTCTGTTGCCGGAGGAAAGCGACCCGATTACGGTGTTGGGGCAATTAAGGCAGCTTGAGGAAGAGGACCCGCAGTTACATCTGGTCTGGAAAGAGGAAAGCGCCGGGATTCATGTGCAGGTGATGGGAGAGGTGCAGATTGAGATTTTGAGAAGTCTCATAATGGAACGCTTCGGACTGGAAGTGCGCTTCGGCACGGGAAGTATTGTATATAAGGAGACCATTGCCGAACCTGTGGTGGGTATCGGACATTTTGAACCACTGAGGCATTACGCGGAGGTACATTTGTTGTTGGAGCCGGGAGAGCGCGGCAGCGGGCTGCAGTTTGCGTCCCTGTGCAGTGAGGATATGCTGGACAAAAACTGGCAGCGATTGATTATGACTCACTTGGAGGAGCGCATCCATCCCGGTGTGCTGACCGGTTCTGAGATTACGGATATGCGGATTCTTCTGATTGCAGGCAGGGCGCATCAGAAGCACACGGAGGGCGGTGACTTCCGTCAGGCGACTTACCGTGCCATTCGTCACGGTCTCAGGCGGGGCAAAAATATTCTGTTGGAGCCGGTATTTGCGTTTACGTTGGAGATCCCCACAGAAATGCTGGGGCGTGCCATGTCGGATGTGAAGCGGATGTATGGCGATTTTGAAGCACCTGAGACGAAGGGGAATAGGAGCATTTTAAAAGGAACTGCGCCTGTGGCAACCATGCGGGATTATCAGCGGGAGGTCAACGCTTATACCAGAGGAATGGGAAGATTTTCCTGTGTGGTAAAGGGTTATGAGCCTTGTCACAATGCGGAGGAAGTGATTGCACGGATACAATATGACCCGGAGGCGGATATTGCCAATCCCACAGGCTCGGTTTTCTGTGCCCATGGAGCGGGTTTCGTGGTGGATTGGGAGCAGGTTGAGGAGTACGCTCATGTGGAAAACAACTGGCGTCCCGCTTCACCTGACGGAGAGGAGACGGGATGGGAAAACGGAAACGCAATCGGTGCGGAGGCGTTGCGTGCAATCTCCGGTGTGGGAAAAGGCGGGAGCCGAACACCGTCGGACTATATTACGCAGGAGGAGATTGAAGAAATATTCCGGCGAACCTACGGAAAAAAGCCCCAGGAGGCGAATCATTACCGCCGCTATCACCGTAGCGGCAGCAGAACGGTGCGAGCGGATGAGGGGGCAGGCAGACAGGCAGAATATCGCCCGGGGAATCTGCGGAAAAAGGACGAGTACCTGTTAGTTGACGGCTATAATATTATTTTTGCATGGGAAGAATTACGGCAACTGGCGGAACGCAATATTGACAGTGCAAGAGACCGACTGATGGATATTATGAGCAATTATCAGGGATATCTGGGAGGTACGCTGATACTGGTATTTGACGCCTACAAGGTGAAAGGCAATCCCGGAACGGTCATCCAATACCATAATATTCATGTGGTCTATACAAAGGAGGCAGAGACCGCTGACCAATATATCGAAAAAACGGTACATCAGATTGGGAAAACCTATCAGGTGACGGTTGCCACCTCCGATGCCTTGGAACAGATGATTATCTGGGGCAGCGGCGCCACCCGTATGTCGGCGGCAGGCTTGAAGGAAGCTGTGGAGGCGGTTTGCAGGGATTTACGGGAAAAATATGATATTTCAAGCGCGGATTAGCAAAGAATGTCGAAGCATGGAATTTCATCGCGGCAGCGGCGGAATGGATTGCGCTTGTGGGATATTTGTGATAGAATCTTAGCTATTCACAATGAAGGAAATTTGTACAGGCACATTGGCGGAAAGATGTGCGGATAGGAGCAGAAATGTTACACTTATTATTAACAGAGGAACATAACTCTTTGATGGCGTTTGGCGGAATTCTGTTTGCGTTTATTGCAACGGTTTTTGCAACGGCAAAGTTAAGTGTCTACCTTCCCAGAGATGCGGGCAGGGAATTTGCGCACGACGGTAAATTATCTGCAGGAAAACCGAGAGGAGCAGGTATTATCTTTGTACTTGCCTTTGTTGCGGCGGCACTGTTATTTGCGCCCTTGAATGCAGAGCTGGTTATCTATCTGATTTTGATTGTGGTATGTATGATGACGGGATTTCTGGACGATGCCTCCACAACTCCGTGGGGAGAGTACAAAAAAGGCTTTTTGGATTTGTGCGTGGCGGCTATGGTTGCCATGACCTTTTTAAAATACAATTCCAATGTGGTGGAGCTTGCATTATTCGGAGTCAGATTTACACTTCCGCCTGTTGTGTTCGCACTGCTTGCTATTGTTCTGGTATGGACCTCCGTGAACGTTACCAACTGCTCTGACGGTGTGGATGGATTATCGGGAACACTGACGATTATAACAATTATGACAATTTACTGTGTTGACCGTATCAAGGGAGTGAGCGAGAGTTCTTCTTTTCTGATTTTGTTATTTGCTGCATGTATTCTGGGATATCTGTGGTATAATGCCACGCCGAGTAAACTGATGATGGGGGATGCCGGTTCCAGAGCGATGGGACTTTTTATCAGTATTGCCATTCTGAAAACAGGCTGTCCCTTTCTCTACATTCCGGTGGCGCTTGTGCTGATTCTGGACGGCGGTCTGGGACTGCTGAAAGTTGCTTTGCTTCGTTTTTGTAAGATTCGCATTTTAAAAAATGTTCGGACGCCCCTTCATGACCATGTGCGTAAGGTTTGGGACTGGTCTAATACACAGACGGTATTTCGTTTTGCGATTATCCAGATTATCTTAAGTGTGGCGGTAGTGTACGGGATTCAGGTGTAGCAAGATGGCAGAGCGGCGCCGGAAAGCCGCAGTTACTTTTTATGAAAATTTGTTATCCGAAGTTGGTACGGTATATGACCGGGGAAGGAATGAGGTGCGCAAGCGTATGGAAACCATTACCTTAATCAAACCGTCAATGGAATTTGGCGAGGATATCATGCAGTTCCGCAAAGAACTTTTGGAAGCCGGAGACAGTGATTCTTTTGCAGGATGCGGCAGCTTAAGGCAATGTCAGGCGGCAGAAGAATGGATTGACATGCTTGCAAGGCAGGAAAATGCAGATACCTGCCCAGCGGATTCGGTTGCTTCCAATACTTATATTGCTGTTCGTAACGCAGACAAGAGAATCGTGGGAATGATTGATCTCAGGCATCATATAGACCATCCTGTTTTAAGCGTGTGGGGAGGTCATATGGGTTATTCCGTGCGTCCGTCTGAACGGGGAAAAGGCTATGCAAGAGAGATGCTAAGGCAGAATTTACAAAAGTGCCGTGAGAGAAAAATGGATAAGGTTTTGATTACCTGCAGCCGGAACAATCCGGCAAGTGAGAAAACAATTCTTGCAAATGGCGGCGTTTTTGAAAAGGAGATATGTGTTGACGGAGAATACATAAAAAGATACTGGATAATTTTGTAAGGTGTGAGGTGATTTGTCCATGGAAAGATATTTGAGAGAAACTCCTTGTAATACATTTTTCTCTCGCCATTTAAAAGATTTTCCTTTTTATATTTCATGCTTTTATAATAAAAAAAGGGGTCAAAATAGTTACCTTGACTTGTTTTTATATTAGCACAATTTTATGATTTTGCAATAGGTTCTTGGTTGATTTAGTAATTTCTTTATTTTAAGGGAATATAGAAGATAGTATCCCTTCTTTCAAAATGGCTGGAAAAAGCATATCGTGTTTTTGACTTTTCGCAACCATTTAAGAAGGGATTTTACTTTTTGAAATATCAGTTGTCCATCGCTATATTGTCGACCAATTTTTTTACAGTTATTTGATGTTTTCTGTAACTTTATTCATGAACATAAGCATCATTCTTCTTTCTGATGATATTCATCAGTATATCTTTCTGTGTAGCTGCCTCCTTCCAAGGTAGATAATCTATGAAACATGCGTTTGCGAAGAGATATCGTAAATTCCAGATACTTAAAAGTATTTTCTGCATTTTTATGACCGAGCCAGAATTGGATATCATCAATATCAAAATCCAGCTCGGCAAGTTCTATGGCTCTGGTATGCTTTAGTACATGCATATGCCACTTAGACGGATATATATATTGGGCTTTTTTACAAAAATGTTTGATAAGTGCATCAAGACGCTGACGGGAGATAGGATTTCCCTTTTGTGACACAAACAAATAAGGTGATTCAATCGAGCGGGCAGTGCGCTCGTCCAGATAATCCTCCAAAGCTTTAATTACATGCGCATTCACTATTTTTAAGGTATTAGAATTGGAGCCCTTTAAACGTGGGCAGTAAATTTGTTTTGCGTGGCGATCATAATAACTTACTCTTAAATTGGAAACTTCGGATGCGCGGAGCGCGCAATATTTTGCGACCTCAAAAATAGCAATATTTCTTTTCCGGTGAATCCCTCTTTCACGGTAAATCTCCCTGAAAAGTAATTCGGTTTCATCGATTGTTAAGTGCTGCATTCTTTCTTTTTCCATTAAAAAAAGTTCCTCCTTTGTAAATAATTTCATGATTTCGATAACAAATGGTCAAAGTAACTATTCTGTTCCATACATTTATTGGAAAAGCCTGTATTTCTGTAATGATAGCCCTATTCGCGTTTCTTTATTACAAAATAGCAACTGTGGAAAGACTAACTATTAAAAGTCAAGTCTAAAATGGAAATTTTTGAATGAATTGCAAAAATGCACTTCAGATATATTTGAACCTTGAAAACTGCATGACAATAAGAGCATCTTTGCAGGTGCTCGAAAAGGAGATATTTACAGATAAGTTAACCTAGCGGTGTATACGCCTGACCGGATTTTTCCATTGCGAAAATCAGACGTACAAGTTTCTTCGTGGCATGAGATAACGCAACATTATAATGCTTGCCTTCCGAGCGTTTCTTCTCAAGATAGATTCCGAAGGATTCGTCCCAATGGCAGACATACTTTGTGGCATTGTAAAGGGCATACCGCAGGTATCTGGAACCGCGCTTCTCCATGTGGGAATAACAGTTATCTAACTGTCCGGATTGATAGGTGGAGGGAGACATTCCTGCATATGCAAGTATCTTATCGGCGGAATCAAAACGACTGAAATCCCCAATCTCAGCGATGATCATTGCGCCCATTCGATAACTGATACCAGGAATGGTGAGAATGGGTGAGTGGATTTCTTCATCCATGATTTGTTTGATAGCTGCTTCGATTTCATCAATCTCAATAGTTAATTCCTGAATGAGTTTGATGGTGTGTTTCAGTTCCAAGGACTTAGCAGTCATATGAGAGCCGATAGAACTTCTTGCAGCTTCACGAAACATGATAGCAGTATCTTTTCCATATCTGCCTTTAGAACTTTCAGATAGCAGATTGGAAAGCCTTGTGAGGTGTGCGGTTGCGACAGCATTAGCACCTGGAAATTCGGAAAGCAAAGCATACACGGATGCCATATGAAGTGTAGGAACGAGTTTTTCCAGCTCTGGAAAAAGAATACACACAAGTCTTGAAACAGAACTTTTCAGTTTTGCCCGTTCTTTCACTTTATCAAAACGGTAACGAGTGAGTGACTTTAATTCCTCATTGTGGTAAGATGTGTCTGAGTAGGGCTTTAAGTTCATATCAGACATCATCATAGTAGCAATAGTACGGGAATCAACTTTATCCGTTTTCGTTTTTCTAAGGCTGAGACTTTTTCTGTAAAGATTGGTATGTAACGGATTGATAACAAAGGTGGTCAGACCTTTATCAAGAAGAAATCCCAGAAGATTGTAACTGTAGTGTCCGGTGGCTTCCAGTCCTACTTTTACTTTAGAAAAATCATCTGATACGGATTCGATTCTTTGAAATAAGGTTTCAAAACCTTCACGATTGTTAGGGATGGAAAAAGATTTGAATAACACTTCTCCATCTGAGTTAGTGATAAAGCAGTCGTGCTTATCCTTAGCAACATCAATGCCAACGTAAATCATAAAAAATCTCCTTTGAATGTATTTGATACTGTTTTAGAACCACTGGTACTCCTTGCGATTGTAACCTCGTTCTAAATAAACCGTCATGCGGTATCTAACTGATTAACAAATATACAAAGAGACTGTGGTTGTAGCCTTTCCAAAACCATCAAGTGGTAGGTGGTGAGAAACAATCCACAGTATCTCCAACAGTATAGCATACAGTCCTTGGAGAGGGACTATAAACACTACTACTTTATAATACGAGGTAGGTGAGTAAAAATTGAATGTATTAGGAATTTTAATCGCGGTAATGCCTGTCTACATTGCGCTTCTTGCTTTTTTCCTCATTATGCTGGTAGCAAAGACCTATCATCCCGGACGGATGCTTGTCAGGGGATAAAAAGCAGTGTATTTGATTATGAAAAAGTAAATATCTATCTGATAGCCAATGGAGCCGCATTTCATTACGGAGCATGGATAAATCCAATGAAATATTTTGTAATGAAGTTAATAATGGGAGCGCTTTTCTTTTGTACATTTATACGTTTCCATTGGATGATTGGAATTTTATTTTCTATCATCGGATATCAACTGCCGGGGTTATTGTTATCATACCTGAACAAGAAAGATAATGCCGTTATGCTTTCACAAATCCAAACGGTATATCATGCGCTGATTGTAATGATTCAGTCGGGAGTGTTTATTACAGATGCCTTGTCTGAATGCCACCGGAGATTGCCAGGCGGAAGATTACGAACCGCTATGGAAGAGCTGGCAGGAGAACTTGACATAAAAAATTCTTTTGACAGTGCCATTGAAAAATTTAACAGAAAATTTAACAACGAATTTATTAATTCGCTTTGCATCATTCTTCTACAGGCAAAAGAAACGGGACAATCCGTTGATTTACTGAAGGATATTTCCAAACAGCTTAATGATATGAATTCATTAAGTCTGATGGATAAAAAAGGAAAGTTGGACAGAGCCCTTACACTTTGTTTATTGGGTATTGTGTGTGCCGGACTGGGGCTTGTAATGTATGCGATAGTAACAGAGCTGCTTTTGTCAGCAGGCAGCCTGTGAAATCATAAAAAACTGATAAATCAAAGAAACCAGAGGAGAAAAGAGAATGAAAAACACAATTTTTAGAAATAAAGCCTTAAATATTGGAGAAAAGCTAAAAAAAGTAATTACCGGAAAGCATCAGGGAATTGACGGACTTGTTGTGACCGTCGGATTATGTATCATTGCGTTGTTGTTATGCGTTGTAATGAAGGATTCCTTAACTTCTTTTATACAAACACTGGTAACCGCATTGACGAATAAAGCGCAGACCATGCTGACACTGTAATATGAAGAAGCTGAAACATAAAGGCTCAATTTTGGAAATTGGGTCATCCATTCTGGGCATAACCGCATTTGCCATTTTTTTCATTGTTTACCTTAATTATGTTAAGATTGCGGATTTGAAAGAGGATGTAAAAATGATTTCAAGAAAATACCTGCTGGAAATGGAAACGGTGGGATATCTGACCCCTGAGAGTGCAGCTTCTTTCAGGCAGAGTTTAGCGGAGCTGGGAGTAACGGATATTGATATCGATGTGACGAATACTACTGTTTCTTCTGTAGGATATGGGGAAGCCATATATCTGCAGGCGACCTATAACATTCCGGCGCAGGCTTTGAATCTGTCCGGCGGAGATATGCTGGGATTTTTCTTTGAAAATATATCCGTACCGGGGAAAATTCGCATGACAAGCACTGCAAAGCACTGAGGGTGGAATATGAAAAAAAGAAAAGGTCAGATAGGGACGGTTACAGTATTTTTTTTCATAATATTCGTACTAATCATTGTTATGTACGAGCTGCAGCTTTATACATATCAGGCAATCAGCACCGCCGCTGAGGATGCGCTTACGGCATCTAATCTGGCATCTGCCGTCATAGACCTTCAGGAGTATGGTAAAACACATGACATTATCATTGCTGACCCGGAGGAAGCCTATCACATTTATATGAATGCCCTGAAGGTAAATATGGGACTGGATGATTTCGGGAACTGTACCAGTCAGCCTGATATATCCGGTCCGGTAACAGTACAGGAATATATCATCTATAACGTGCGCGGTGAAGATGTGGAAATTTACCATTTTGGCGAAAGCAGGTTTAGTCAGTTGGTTACTGGAGGAAAAGGAAGGGTAACTGCTCCCAATGGAAAAGTGATAGAATCTACCAGCGTTTACAGCCGCATCACGTTTCAGGTAGACGGTATCTGGGGAATTCATACAACCGCTGTAAAAGATGCACTGGCAGACATTGTGACATAAAAAGAGGTAGGGCAATGAGAGAGAAAAAAGAGAAGTCAAAGCAGAAAAAGAATATATGGCCGGGTACGATTGTCTTAGCATTGATAACATCCATTGTCATTTATGCGGTTATGATAAATTCGGAAAAAAATGCCCTGGCAGACTACGAAAAAGGAAGCGTTTACGTGATTACGCAGGATATTCCAAAGGGTACGCTGATTCGGGAAGATAATTATCCGGAGTATTTTGCGCTGAAAGAGATTGATAAGAAGCTTGTGCCGGAAAAAGCAATCAGTACTGCAGAGCAGATACAGAATCTGGTGGCAAGCTGCTCCATTGACAAGGGCGCGTTGGCTACATTAAGTATGTTTGAGAGTGTCAATGACATTACAAAGGAAATGAAGGAGCCTGTTATTGCAAGCTTTAAAGCAGATGACTTGTATCAGGTGGTCGGCGGAACGCTGCGCGCCGGCGACAGAATCCATATCTACAATGCGGATGAAGAGGGGATTGTAACACTCAACTGGAGTGATGTATATGTGCAGCAGGTATTTGACAATACCGGCACGAATATTCCGAACGACAATGAGACATCCGCCGCCCAGCGAATCAATGTGTATATGGACAAGGAAGATATCGGGGAATTTTACACGAAACTTGCAACCGGAACACTCCGGGTAGTAAAGGCGTGTGATTAATTTGGGGGCGGTGTCAGGTGTACAGTGCCGGGTTCGGCTTAAGAGATTGACGGTCCGATTTCCACCGCCGCCGTTTGCAGTCATCATATCTGCATCTGCACCTTGACAATTTCATAAAGAATCGGACAAAAAATTTTTTTGCAAATATGGTATGTAATCTTTCTAAAATGTGTTATAATACAATCGCAAAAAAACATTGCATATATGTTTGGAAAGACGAAGAACTCAGGACAAATAAATGGACATAAGCCGGAAAATCAGGACCGGAAAGCAACCTGAAAGATTTTGTATCCTGGTTATAGTCATAATGTTAAAAAAGCATTCCGAAGGGGGACGAAACACATGAAGCAAAAAATACTAGCAGTGTTCACAACGGTAACGGCGGCTCTGGTATGCAGTCTGGCGCTTACGATAACAGCGTTTGCAGAGGAATATCCGGTGATTCATAGGGAAGAGGTTACGGAAATGCCAGATTGTAACAGAGGTAGCGATGGACGGGTGTATCTCTGTGATCACTATGGAGACATAACAGATACTCCTTTGGATGGAATATTTGAAAATTATCGTTACGAGATTGAGTATTACCAGAACGGCGTCGGCTACACTGGAATCGCCATCGTGGATGGTGAGGAGTGGAAGTTTGAGAACGGCACCGCGCTGAATGGAGAGTATGAAGAGAACGGCGGATATGTTACCTACATTGACGGCAAACCTTTTACAGGTCCATATACATATCTGGACAGCGGTTTTTGTGTTCCGGGACATGTAGATTCTTATACAAATAAGTATGGAACGGTCACAGAAGCTGCCGTCGGCTATAACTGCTGGCGATATGCGGAAAACGGAAGCCAAAGCAGCGTGAACGGCTGGTATGGTCCCGAAGATTACAGAAGATTCTATGACCGGGGATGTCTTCTGGACGGCTGTGCGGACGGAAAGTTTTATGAGAAAGGTCTTGTATTCAGCGGATTCTATTCTCACCTGAATTACATAGCCCCTAAGTTTTATGTGGATGGAGAGGTTTACAACGGTTATCATCAGGTAACGGAGGAAGACCGCTGGTATTACACGACGACCGATGAGATAAAGGAATCCTGGAATTTTGAAGTGGGAAAGACCTATCTTTTTATCAATGATTACCCGGCACAGGGATTTCAGGAAGAAAACGGCTGCAAGTACTGGTATGAAAACGGTCTGCGTCAGGGGACGGAAGGCAGGGGAAAGGAAATCTATGACCCTGCAAGCGACGCCTGGTATTGGCTGGACGCCGTGGACAACGGGAAGGTTGCAACAAGCAAGGATGTTTATCAGGAATCCTATGCGGGAGCCTATGCAGACAGACCGGACGGAACCGGGAAATGGGTGCGTTATGATGAAAACGGTCATATGATAAAAGGCTGGTGCGATACGGAAGCGGGAACCTACTACTTTGACCCGGAGACCGGAGCCATGGCAAAGGGAACCGCTACCATAAATGGAAAGGAATACACCTTTGATAAAAATACGGGTCTGCTTACAACGCAGAAAGTGCATGACTGTGAATGGGTATCGGTAGACGGTAAGGAATACTGGTATGAGAACGGTGTGCGTCAGGGATACGACCCGGAGAATCCGGATTACCGGGGCAAGGAAATCTACGACCCTGCAAGCGACGCATGGTACTGGCTTGACAACATCCAGCAGGGCGCGAAAGCAGTGGGCAAGGACGTGTACCAGGAATCTTGGGCTGGAAGCTTAGGGGACAACGGCGGGTATGGCAAATGGGTACGTTATGACGAAAACGGGCACATGGTGAAAGGCTGGCAGAGTGTATTGCAGGAGGGAGAAATAAAAGGTCACTATGACACGGTGAGTTACTATTTTGACCTGGAAACCGGAGCGATGGCGAAAGGAAAAGTATCAATTATTGAAGTGTTTGAATATGAAGGAACTTCTTCTGTTTATGAATGTATTTCCCTGTTTGATGAAACAGACGGACACAGGGTGGAAGTCATATCTTGGGAGCCATACACCGGAGACAGGGAAGTGGGAAGCGCCATCCGGCTGGAGTAAGCAGAAAGTACTTGAAAAACACGGCAAAAGATGTTATTGTAAAGATACAAAAGGAACAACCGCCCACAAGGGTGGGTTGACCGCATATTAAGGTATAGAAATTCCACCCCGTTACCGGTCAAAGTTCAGGGGTGGTTTTTCTATGTAAGGCTAGTTGCTAAAATTAAAAATAAATGTCAGCAATGCCAAAAGGAAGAGACCGAAGGTCATCAAGTCCTTAAAATCAAAATGATTTTTCATAGACATCACCTCCATTCTATGTAGAATGAAGGTCAACCCACCCTGCAACACGGTTGTTCCAGAGAGAGTATAACATATTCATCAGGAAGCGGCAATCACTTTAACAGGGCGTAAATTTTCCAAAAGTCCTTGAAATTGGCAGCGAAGGGTGTTATAATCACGGCAGATGAGGTTATGTATTGTATGGTTGTTCAAAGCGAAAGCCCCGGAGTTGCAGCTCTGGGGCTTTCATTACAGGCTGGTTATCCCTGTTCAACCATTTGCATAACTATCACAAACCGATAACAAAATAAACAGTAACTTTACGTCCGAGCAGAGATGCCCGGACTTTTTTTGTCCAATTCTTTATGAAACGCAGAGTGGGAAAGGAAAACAGAATGAATAAGAAGAAAATAATTGTGACAACAGTGGGAATCCTCCTTGTGCTGCTGTGTGCGGTGTTTACCGGGACCAGATGCCACACGGAATGGAAAAAACACGCCCTTACCGGGTACATGGAGCGGTTAAGGGAACAAATGCAAACTCCGGAAGCGGTGACGGTAGCGGTCATTGATTCCGGCTGCAGCGTGGAGGAAGCATATGCGGGACGCATCAGTGACAGGGCAAGGAGCTTTGTAGGAGACGCAGCGGATGTATCCGATGGATACGGGCATGGTTCCCAAATGGCGTCCCTGATACTGAACAATACGCCGGAGAGTGTGGGCATCCTGCCCTTAAAGGTCATGGACGGGAGCGGGGAGGCGGACATGGAAGACGTGGCGGAGGCGCTTTCCTATGCCCGGGAAAACGGGGCGGACGTCATCAGTCTGTCCATGAATGCAGTGCTGTGTGGAGAAGAGAATCTGCTGGCGGATTTGATAGATGGAATAACACAGGCAGGGATTCCCGTTATCGTGTCTGCGGGCAATGCGGAAACGGATGTGAAGAACCTTCTTCCGGCAAATGTGGGATCCGCCCTGGTGATCGGCGCGGCAAACAGGGAGTACAGTTCCTGTGATTTTTCCAACTACGGCGGTACCGTGGATTTCTGCGCTTACGGAAAATATAACGGGGAATGGGGAACTTCCTTTGCGGCAGCATATGTCACTTCCCTCGTGGCGGAGCCGAAGGCTTACGGGGAGGAGGATGCGGAAGGAATATTTCATAAATACGCAGCTTCTTATGAGAAACGGGACGGTCATGACTGCGGGGAAGGATACCTGTGGGTGGACTACGCGGTCACGGCAACGGAGGAGGCGGAAGAGACTGCCGGGAACCTGTACCTTGGCGGCAGTACGGATACGGTATATGATCTGGGGGCGGACATCCTGTCCCTGGACTGGAGAAACACAGACGGGGAAACGCTGAACGAATACTTCGCTTTCACGGATGCAGCGTATGTAGGAAGATTTTTGGAAAGTCTCAGCGAAGAGGAGCTGGCGGAGCTGGAGGAAAAGAGCAGCATCCTTCACAGTCTGATTGATATAAGCGGATACCGGTATGATGCAGAAACGGGGGAATATATCCCGGAGGAAGAAAAATCGTATGATTTCATGGAGTACTGCCTGGATAAATACAAAGCAGCGCAGGGAAAAATGACGGTTTCCTCCCAATGGGTTTCAACCAATAACGAAACCTGCTTTGTCATGTCCAATGAAGACAGGACATTCCGGTACCTGTTTGAGATATCGGGGCTTGCAAGAGGGGAGGCATCCGATGTAAACGGGATGCTGATAAACCGGGACGGTGCAAAAATCACGGTCAGCAGGAAGCAGGTGACAGGCATCGGGAAAAGCAGTTTTGCACCAAGGATAGCCGGAACCGGAGAAGGGGACGTGAGTGTCTCCGCAGAATTTACATACACGGAAAAAGATGGAACGTCTGAAACACCCATCAAAAACTATCTGAGCGGTGTGACGGCAAGATATACGAAGGTACTGAACAGCGACGGCAGTGTCAGGGAAATCATAGAGCGTCCGGACCATAACCGGCAGAATGGGGCAGATAACGGCAATGCGTTTTATGGACTGAGTATGGAGTTTGACGGAGTGGAATCCGACAGGGACGGCTACCATTTTACGCCAAACCAGACAGTATATCGGTATGGAACCATGGAACAGGCATACAGTTATAATCTTTCCAGACTGACGGATGAGGGATTTGTCTATGTGAAGGACAGGCAGGATGCGCCCACCATAGCCCCCATGACCAATAACTTTAATGAACTGGAAGGACCGTTTACGCTGGTAAATTATATCGGTCTGTATGAGGAATCCTATCATTATAATCCCATGGAGATAAGTGAGGAGCAGGCAAGGAAATATTACAAAGTTGACCCGAAACCGGACGTGTATCTGATATCCGGCAGAACCAGTATCCAGAACGATACGGGAACCGCCACCATGAACGTGGGCTATTACGAACTGAGCGGCATGAAATATTATGACCTGGATACGGGAAACATCGCCATTGAGAACGACGTGGCGGAGTATGTCTTCCATCTGGAGCCTAATGTGTACACCGTGACCGCAGATGCGGATGGCGGGACGGTAAACGATTATCCAAATAACCGGGGAAGACAGGCAACTGCGAGCTTCAAGGTAAGATATGATAACACGGATTATGACAACATCAGCGGACTTACTCCCCAGAAGGATGGCTATATTTTCGGGGGATGGTATACGGAGAAAAATGGTGGAGGAGACCAGGTATGGAGCGAATATGGTGAGGCGGTATTAGGAACCTACTGGAATGATGATGGTCTTTGGCAGCACAAGGACAACCTGACCGTCTATGCCAAATGGATTCCCTCCAGCTATGTGCAGGTGGACGCCAACTGGGGAACCATCACCGATTACATAAACGGAACCGGCAGCACCAACATCACCGGTTTTTATACGGAATACGGACAGGATTACTATGACGATATCGGCAGACTGTATCCCGTCAGGGACGGGTTTACGTTCCTTGGCTGGTACGTGGACCCTGCCGATCCGGACAATTCCGGAAGGAAGGACGTGGGACGCAACGGCGGCGTAAAGGTATGGGATGCAAACGGAAAAGCAGTGGAAGGAACCGGATTCTGGAATGATGGTACCTGGTGCTATGATGGCGGCAACGTGGTGGCATTTGCCCACTGGAGCAGCGGCACGCCCACAACCTACACGGCGTCCTTCCACGCCAACAGCGGCATATTGTATGACTACATGCACACCAACAAATGGGCGGAAACCGCTTACTGCTCTGTGGAAACCGGAAAGAATTACTATGACAATGTATCGAAGCTTGCCCCGAAGAGGGAGGGATATACCTTCCTTGGCTGGTACGACCAGATGAGCGGCGGCAAAAAGGTATATGACAATTCCGGCGCCGCAACCAATGAAGGAACCTATTTTCAAAACAACCTGTGGCAGTACAAAGGGGACAAAACCTTCTATGCCCGGTGGGATATATATGACTACACCGTAAAATTTGACGGCAACGGCGGCACGGGAAGCAAAGCTCCCATGACCGGACTGGCGTATGGGCAGATTTACACACTGTTTGTGAACAATCCGCCTTCGGAAGGATTTACAAAGACAGGGTATGATTTTAACGGCTGGAACACCAGAGCGGACGGAAGCGGTACCGCTTACGGCGACGGCTCTTCCTTCTCCTATAAGCCGTCGAAAGACGGGGAAACCGTGACGCTGTATGCACAGTGGAAGCCCCATACCTACAACGTCAGGTTTGACGCCAACGGCGGAACCGGCACCCGGAAAACCCTGTTGGGATTACAGTATGGACGGACTTATACACTGTCTGCAAACAATCCGCCCTCGGAGGGGTTTGCAAGGACAGGGTATGACTTTAACGGCTGGAACACAAAAGCGGACGGAAGCGGCAAAGCCATAGAGAACGGGGGAAGCTTCCGCAGCTTAACGGAAACCGACGGGGCGACGATGGTCCTGTACGCCCAGTGGGAGGATGTGACGCCGCCGGACATTTCCAATGATTCGGAGGATTCCAAAGAGGAATTATCACCGGAATCCACGGAGGATGAAATCATTTACGGCTGGACACACAGAAACATCTTCCTGAAATTCTCCGCGACAGATTTGGGAAGCAGAATGAAGTCCCTGATACTCTACCGGGGACGGGGAACCTCCGGGGAGACGGTAAGAGAGGGAACGGACAGCATAGCCTATACCATGTCCCAGCAAGGAATTTTCACTTTTACGCTGGTGGCAAAGGACAATGACGGAAATACCCGGACGGTCTATATCACTACCAAAATCGACCATGTGACGCCATCCGGAGAACTGAGCGTATCCTATGACGGATACCGGATGGATGTGGCGGTCAATAACATCATCGAGGAAAACCGGCAGCATCCGGATAACGTTGCATCTGGGTGTAAGGAAGCCTGGGCAGTGTTGGAAGGCTTGGACAGCGAAGGAAATGTAATCTGTCAAATGGAACTGCCCCTGGAGCTTCAGACTCCGGACAACATATACACGGGAGCTGCTTACAGCGGAGGAGCGGATTTGAATGACCAGTTCAATTATGATGCGGAATTTATCCAGGTAAAAGCTTATGTGAAGGACCATGCGGGAAATTATCTTCCGGCGATTGAAACGGTGACAGTGCCGGCATTTACCCTGTCGGGTTATGTGGAGCGCTGTCTGGGAGCGGCGGAGAGCTGGAAAAAGGGAGAGGCAGGAAACGTCCATGCCTGTACGGGTGCCTTTGTGGACCGTCTGGAGATTGAGTACCCGGAAGAATGGGTTGCCCTGGACAGTACCCTGTCAGTCCGTGTCATGGATTACACCGGGAATAAGGAGCTGGAAAAGAACGAAACGGACCTGTTCTACATTCCGCTGTACGCAGAGGACGGGGAGTATACCATTACCGTAAGGGCATACAAAAACGGTCATGTAAAAACAGTTACGCTTCCGGTAACATCCACCGGATCCATTCTGGATGAAATCAGGACAAGGCTGAGGTAAAAGATATGGCAGCAATTTTAAATTGTTTTATTTCCACAGGGCTGTTTCTGGCAGGGTATAAGCTTGTGAAAACAATGGATCAGGAATTTGCATCCGCATCCATGCGGCATAAAAAAGCGGCTGCGGCTGCAATCCTGTACCTGGTTCTGGCTGCTTTTGTGAAACAGCAGGAAAGTATGGAAAAAAATATACTTGTCAGCTTCTTTTTAGGGTCGCTGGTTTTGGCTGCTTATTGTGATTTCTGCACCACGGATGTATATGACATGTTGTATATGCCGGGAATCGTTTCCGGAATATTTCTGATGGTACGGAACAGAGATTTTTTAACAAAGCAGATGGTATTTGAGCTTATATTTTTTGTATTGATACAGTTTTTGATTTTTGGGCGGATGTACGGAATATCTGACAGTATTGCATTCAGTATGTGCGCTGTATGGCTGACCGGAAGTGGAAAACGCCTGCTTGCGTATCTGCTTCTTATGTCGGCGGCATTTATTCTGCTTGCCATTGTGCAGGGGATTCAGGGCAATATAAACAGAAAAGGGAATCTAAAAAAACCGGTGGCACTTATTCCCTACATTGCCGCTGCAATGCTTTTTTTCTAAAAGTGAGACAGGCGGAACCCCAAATGATTTTTTATCAGATGTCCAAAGTTTTGTCTATGATAATCGGGAGCTTGCAGGCTCCTGATTTTTCTCTCGCTATTCATAAGATTTTCCTGTATAATGATGGAAAAAGATAAGGGAGAATTGAAATGAGAGAAATTGTGATAAGAAATGAATCAAAGGCTGACTACAGAGAAGTCGAAGAATTAACAAGAGAGGCATTTTGGAATGTACATGCTCCGGGATGTAATGAACATTATTTGGTACACGTTATGCGGGGGCATGACGATTTTATTCCGGAACTTGATTTTGTAGCAGAGATTGACGGAAAAATTGTGGGAAATATCCTTTATACCAAAGCGAAATTAGTAGATGAAAACGGGAATGAAAAGGTGGTCCTGACATTCGGTCCAATCAGTGTTTTGCCGGAATATCAAAGAAAGGGGATTGGCAGAGCTTTATTAAATCATTCCTTTAACAAAGCATTAGAATCAGGATATGACGCGATTGTTATCTTCGGGAATCCGGGGAATTATGTAACCTGCGGTTTTAAAAGCTGTAAGAAATATAACGTATGTGCGGGGAATGATTATTTTCCCACAGCGATGCTTGTAAAGGAACTCAAAGCCGGTATTTTTGACGGCAGGAAATGGACTTATTCTGAAAGTCCGGTTTATGAGATTAGCGAAAAAGAGGCGGAGGAATTTGATAAAATGTTTGTGCCCAAAGAAAAGGGATATCGGTCAAGCCAGGAAGAGTTTTACATTTATAGCCATTCTTCTATCCAGTAATTGATGGGAAGAAACGGAACAAAATAAGGGAAAGAAGAGAAACATATGCAAGTGATATACGGAACGACAAATCAGGCAAAATTAGATTCCATGAAACGAATTGCAAAAGCTTTGGAACTGGAAATTACTGGTTTAGAGGAGTTGAATCAACCAATACCGATAATAAATGAAACCGGAAAAAATCCTCTTGAAAACGCTAAGTTGAAAGCAGAGGCGTATTATAAATCCTTTGCCATGCCTGTTTTTTCCTGCGACAGTGGCTTGTATTTTGATGATTTGAAGGAGGAGGAGCAGCCTGAGACGCATATCAGAAGAGTGAACGGAAAAGAACTTTCCGATGAAGAAATGATAGAATACTATTCTGCTCTTGCAGGAAGGCACAATCATCAGTTGATTGGGAGATATCGAAATGCTATTTGTTTCATCTATGATGATGAGCATACTTTTATGAGTATGGACAAATCATTGGAAACAGAAGCTTTTCTGCTGGTTAGTGTACCGCATGAAAAAAGAGTGAAGGGATTCCCGATAGACTCCTTATCTGTTGATATTCATTCAGGCAAATACTATTATGATTTAGAAAACCAGACGGTTGACCAGTCTGCGGTTGAGAAGGGGTTTCAGAATTTTTTTCAAAAATGTTTGTCTGAAATAAATGAAAGTAAATAATAGGATGATTATGATAAGAAAATTTGGTAATTCTGACTTGATTTCTGTTATGGAAATATGGCTTCATACAAATATTCAAACCCATAGCTTTATTTCCAGGAACTATTGGATTGAAAATTATAAGTTGGTAAAAGAAATGCTGCCGCAAGCGGAAATATATGTTTACGAGGATGATAGTTCTAATCGGATAGAAGGCTTTATTGGGTTGACTAACAATTATATCGAAGGCATTTTTGTGAGAGATAATGCGCAGTCAAAAGGGATTGGAAAACAATTATTAGATTATATCAAAACGCTTAAATCCAGCCTGACTTTAAGTGTTTATCAAAAGAATGAACGGGCAATACGTTTTTATCAGAGAGAACAATTTGCAATTCACTCTGCAAATATGGATGAAAACACAAATGAGAATGAACTTGTAATGATTTGGACCCGATAAATACATTTTGCAGGATGATACGTAAAGCAGAAGCACAGGCGAATTTTAAAGAAAAGAAAGGCAGGTTTCTATAATGTATGACGAATTAACACCCAGCGATATCAAAAAAATGGAGGAGGAAATCGAGTACCGCAAGCTGGTGGTCCGCCCCAGGGCATTGGAGGAGGTAAAGGAAACCAGAGCCCACGGTGATTTGAGTGAGAATTTTGAGTACCATGCGGCAAAAAAGGTAAAGAATCAGAATGAAAGCCGCATCCGTTACTTGGAACGTATGATTAAGACGGCGAAGGTGATTTCCGAAGAGTCTGCGGCGGACGAGGTGGGAATCAACAATACGGTAACGGTGGAATTTGTGGACGACGGTTCCGTGGAGACTTACAAGATTGTGACAACAGTGCGAGGAAATTCTCTGGAGGGTTTAATCAGCAATGAATCGCCCATGGGGAAGGCGCTTCTTGGTAAAAAGGCGGGAGAAATCGCCCATGTTCAGGTAAACGAGAATGTGGGTTATGACGTGCGCATTGTAAGTTTTGAGAATACCGTGGATGATGGCAGTGATAAATTAAGGAGCTTTTAAGAATGAAAAAATACTTGCTTTTTGACCTGGATGGAACTTTGACAGACCCGAAGATCGGAATTACAACCTGCGTACAGTATGCGCTGAAATCTTTTGGAATAGAGGAGCCTGATTTGGATAAGCTTAAGCCTTTTATCGGTCCGCCATTAAAGGACAGCTTTATGAATTTTTATGGAATGGATGAAGAACAGGCGGAAAAAGCCGTTGAGAAATACCGGGAACGCTTCAGGGATACCGGTATCTTTGAGAATAAGGTATATGACGGAATTCCTGCAATGCTCCGACTGTTACAGTCAAAAGGTATGCACCTTGCGGTTGCGTCCAGTAAACCCACAGTGTTTGTGGAGCGGATTCTTGAGCATTTTCACTTAGACAAGTATTTCGAGGTGGTAGTCGGCAGCGAACTGGACGGCAGCAGGGTCAATAAGGACGAGATTGTGCAGGAGGCATTGAACCGCCTGTTTCATTATAAATCGATACAGCGGGAGCAGGTCTATATGATTGGTGACCGCAAATTTGATGTGGAAGGGGCGAAAGCTCACCGAATTGAAAGCGTGGCTGTGGCTTACGGTTACGGAAGCATGGAGGAGCTGAAGGAGGCGAAAGCAGATTATATTGTGAGAACTGTGGCGGAGCTTCAGAAGTTTTTGCTGCGTGAGACCGTGGAGGAAGGGGAAAAGACCCCGGAACAGAAAGCAACGCCTACCCAGCGAATCTGGATGATGGCATATCCTTTCCTGCTGTTTTTGATTGTACGAAGCGCCGCAGTGAATATTCTGTTTATTCTGTGCTCGTACCTGACGGGACCGATTGGCGATCTGTTTATTATCCGGGATGAAACGGGAGCGTTTGCAGGTTATACGGGCAATGCCGCAACCATTATGTCGGCTCTGGCATATGCCGCCGCCGCTTTTGCAATCCGTAAAAAAGCAAGCTTTTATATTGAGAAAACAGCGGATGAGATGAGGTTGTCTCATTTAAAGAAGGAACCGGTTTTAAGTTATGTTATGCTCGGATTTGCAACTGTTGGAGCAGTGTTGGGCTTTAATCTGTTGTTTAGCCTGATTGGACTTCTTGATAAATCCGCATCGTATCAGGCGGTGGCTGCCGACCAGTATGCCGCAAATCTGCTGGTGGGACTTGTGTGCTATGGTTTGATATCACCTGTTGCGGAAGAACTTTTATTCCGCGGAACCTTGTATAACTGCCTGAGACGTTTTACGGGTATAAAAATGGCAATTCCGGTATCTGCGCTGCTTTTCGGGATTTATCACACGAATACAGTGCAGGGTGTTTATGGCTTCCTGATGGGATGTCTGATTGCCTATGGTTATGAGTACTTCGGCAATTATAAGGTGCCTGTGGTGATTCATATCGTTGCAAATGTGCTGGCGTATTGCCTGTCCTATACGAAGCTTGCCGTTTCTGGTGGGATAAATTGGGGAGTGTGCATTGTGAGTCTGGCAGTGATGGCAGTGTGCCTTGTGGGCTTGCACAGGAAGAAAAATATTTTTTAGAAGGACTGCAGAGGGAGTATAAGGATGAATCCATATCAGCATAAGGTGCAATATTATGAAACGGACAAAATGGGGATTGTGCACCACTCCAATTACATTAGATGGATGGAAGAAGCGCGAGTTGACTTCCTGGGTCAAATCGGCTGGAATTATAAGAAATTGGAGGACAACGGTATTATTTCCCCTGTGACGGCGGTGGAATGCAAATACAGGGTCAGCACATTTTTTGATGATGTCATTACGATTTCTGTATGGGTAGAGGAGTTTAAAGGCGTAAAGCTTAAGCTCCGGTATGAAATGAAACGGGAGGATGTTCTGGTGTGCGAAGGACATTCGGAGCATTGCTTCTTGAATGCAGAAGGAAAAATCATGAATCTAAAGCGGGAAAAACCTGCGTTTTATGAGACGTTACATGGTTTGACTGAAAATGCGTAAATACGGAAACGTATTTTGGGAAAATGGGAAACGCAGTGGAGGGAAAAACAATGAATTTAATCATTAAGCGAATGTCGCCGGAGTTGGCGGAGGATTACTTTGATTTTTTTGATAATCGGGCATTTTCAGATGATTCCCCCTATTATCCGTGCTATTGTAATGCGTTTCAAATGACGGAAAAGCAGATAAGGACGGAATTTTTTGAGCAGGTTGAGAAAAATGGCGGCGGAGTGGAGGGATGGAGAATCTCGATTCGTAAGTCCGCAGAACGAATGGTTGTAGAAAATGTCATTCAGGGGTATTTAGCCTATGACAATCAGATTGTGATTGGCTGGTGCAATGCCAATGACAAGAAAAATTATGTGCGGGTGGGAGAATTTAATCTGGATGATATCCCTGATGAGACGGAGAATCCTGTTTCGATTCTTAAGGATGATGCGCAGAAAATCAAGTCCATTGTCTGTTTTGAAATCGCTCCTTCCTATCGTGGTAAAGGAATTGCCACAGCTTTACTAAACCGGGTGTGCAGTGATGCAGCGGCAGACGGTTATGATAAGGTTGAAGTTTATCCTGCCATCCGCGATACATACGAGCCGTTGGATTTTACCGGACCGATACATTTATATGAGAAAGCCGGTTTTGTCCGCATTGCCGAGCAAGGAAAAATCCTGATTATGCAAAAGGATTTGAAATAATTTTCGCAAGTAAAATCAAGTCATACTTTTTCCGGTTCTATATAATGAATACAGAGTGGTTGAAACGAGAGGAACGGACGAATGTACGAGTGGCAGGAGCAGATTCAGATAATTATTAATGAAATTGACAGATGTATTCAGGACAGAAATGATGAAGCCCTGACGCTGCACTCTCTTTCCTGCAAGCTGGGGTATTCCGAATTTTATACAACGAGAAAATTCAAGGAAATATCGGGTATGCAGTTTCGGGATTATCTGCGCTGCAGAAAATTAGCCTTTGCGCTGAAAGAGGTGCGTGACAGCGAGAGAGGCATTCTGGAAATTGCTTTTGATTATGGTTTTTCGTCACATGAAGCTTTTACCAGGGCTTTCAAGGCGGCATATGGCGTTACGCCAAGTGAATATCGTAAAAAACCCGTACCAGTCGTGCTTCGTACCAAAATAAACCCGTTTGACCGCTACTTTTTAGGAATTGGAGAGATTGGTATGACGAAATCCACAGATGATGTTAAGATTTATTTTGTAACCATTCCCGCGCACAAATTTTTGCATATTAGAAACTATGAGAGTATTGGATATTGGGACTTCTGGCAGAAGCAAAGTCTGATTCCGGGTCAGGACTGTCATACAATATGCGGCTTGCTGGACAGTATCAAGGGAAAGCTGGACGATGATGGCGGAAGCGAATCAAACAGCGGCAGCGGTCAGATTATGGCGTATATCAATGAGCCAAAGGGCAGAATCTGCAGTTGGGGAATTCCGCTTGCGGAGTGTTACGGGGTACGCCTGCCTTCTGATTATAACGGCGAGGTGCCGCCGCAAATGATTTTGATGGATGTTCCTGAAGCGGAGTATATTGTTTTTGAACACGAACCATTCGATTATGAACAGGAAAACCGCAGTGTGGAGGAAAAGATTGAGGAAGCAATGAAAACCTTTGATTATGCAGCCACCGGTTACTTTTTGGATACGACTCCCGGCAGAGTGTTTTATTTTTATCATGATCCGAAGAGGTTTTGGAAGTTTATCAGACCGGTGCGGAAGGTATGATGTTATAGTTAATGAAATATGAATCATGTGCGGTACAGATAAAAAAGTTGGGATGATGAAAATCCACGGATTCAGTTAAAACCAGTTGGAACAAGCGGATATATTGAGCTACATCCTGCAAAATATTTAAGTTACACAAATTAGTTATCAAATTCAAATTCCAATTTGGAAACGAGGTAGCGTAGAATGAAGACGGTACCTTATATGATGAGCGTGCTTTTGGCAGAAAGGAAAATTAAATGTCAAATGAAAATAAATGGCAATATGATCTTGAAGAATACATTAAGCAGGGCGAACCGGAACAGGCTGATAGAAGTGCTGCATGGCAAACTGCCATCGGACTTCAGGCAGTTGACGGATTAACGACCTCTGCGTATTTGCTCGAAGCTGCAAAAGATCATATTGAAGGAAAAATAGATATTGCAGGTGTGCAGAAGCGGCTGCAAAGCTATTACGAAGAAAGAAAAGGTAGAAAAAGCATCGAAACAGACACAATGGAGGCAGATATTGTATCAGCCAGAATTACAGAACTTTTAGGTGAGAAAACATTTCAATTTTCGCCTGCCGAGTGGCAGACGATTCACCGACGTCTTTTTTCGGGTGTATTTGACCATGCGGGACAAATCAGGACATATAACGTAACAAAGAGAGAGTGGGTTTTAAAAGGAGAAACTGTTTTATACGCATCATGTGATAGCATTAAGGATACTTTGGACTATGATTTCGGTATGGAAAAACAGTTTTCATACGAAGGCTTAACTGCTTTACAGGCAGTTAAGCATATTGCCAAATTTACGTCTGATATATGGCAGATTCATCCATTCTGCGAAGGCAATACAAGGACTACGGCTGTGTTTATTATTAAGTATTTAAAAACCTTCGGTTTTTTGGTTAGTAATGACGTTTTTGCGGAAAATTCTTGGTATTTCAGAAACGCTTTAGTAAGAGCGAATTACAATGATATACAGAATGGCATTCATGCTACAACAAAATTTCTTGAATATTTTTTTGAAAATTTGTTGTTGGGATATCATCATGATTTAAAAAATAGATATTTGCATGTTGATTATTTGAAGGGGAAAGAAAATGATGACATTCAAAGTGCCAAATCAGAAGTTTTAAAGTGTCAAAATGGCACTTTGAATTGCACTTTAGAAGAACTTGCTATTCTTAAAAACATCGTTGTTAACTCCTCTATTACGCAAAAAGAACTGGCGCAGATAACAGGGAAGTCAGAGAGAACAATAAAGAGAAGGATGATTGATTTGCAGGAGAAAGGTTATATTAGACGTACAAACGGAAAACGAAACGGACGATGGGAAGTGCTTGTGGAACTGCCGCAGGAAATTAAAAAAACGCGGACATACTGTCAGAAAAGCGCAGAAAAGCTTTAATATATGTTTACCATAGGGACTGTAGGATTGACGGCGGCGAAGGGAAAAGATACTTTTTACCAGAAGTTTGGCTTTCTTAGCAAGCCGACGGAAACCAGCGGACCGGGAATGGAAAATTATCGTATTAGATTTGTACGGTGTCATTGTTGTACGAGTGGCAGGAGCAGATTCAAAATCAGTCTCCGCGCTGAAAAAGGTGCGGGACAGCGAGAGAGGCATCCTAAAGATGGATGTCTGACAAAAGCAACTAAAAGTTGACATGAAGTTGATAGAACGCAACCGGACTGTCTGCTAAGATATAGGAAAATAGTATTAGAAATGAAATACTATTACGGCTGAAAAGCCGGAAAACAAAAAAGCAGATAGGAGGTTTAAGTATGAAAAAAAGTTTTAAAAGAACGCTGAAGATGATTTTTGGAACGATTATTTTGGTTTTTGCGGTTTCAGAAATATTTGTTGTTTTTGAAATCCTTGGCTTTGGATCGGAAATGGGGAATCTAATCAGTCAGGTTGTGCTTATCGTTATGAATATCACGGCGGTAATCTCCGGTTATCTGATTATTTCCAGAAAGCTTCTGACACCGCTTACCGAGATGGACAGTGCGTCCAGAGAACTTTCTGAGGGGAATCTTAATATCGATGTGGCTTACCAGTCGGAAGATGAGGTTGGACAGTTGGCAGACAGCTTCCGGAATTTCATTTCCGGTCAGACTACAATTATTAATGATATGTCTCACGTTATCCGGGAATTTAAAGACGGTAATTTTGATGTGAGGTCGAATTGACGGGAAGCGTATAAGGGAAGCTTTTCTGTGATTCTGGAGGACTTGGCTTCTCTGGCAATATCGTTCAGTGCTACAATGGACAACATTGATAATGTTGCAAATCAGGTAGCGGTGGAAGCAAACGAATTGTCGGAGTGTTCACAGCATCTTGCGAGTGGCGCCACTGACCAGGCGGCGGTTGTAGAGGAGCTTCTGGCGAGCTTTATCAGTATTATGGAGCAGGTCAGTGACAACAACAAGGCAACCAGCCAGACCTGCGATAACGCGAAGGTTATCGGCGAACAGGCGGAAATCGGGCGTCAGAAGATGGATGAGCTGACAGGGGCGATGGGAGAAATTCAAAAGGTATCGGATGAAATTGGAGAAATTATCAGTGAGATAGAGGACATAGCATCCCAGACGAATCTGCTTTCCCTGAACGCTACAATCGAAGCAGCAAGAGCGGGTGAGGCTGGAAAAGGCTTTGCCGTTGTTGCAGAACAAATCAGAAAGCTTGCTGAAAACAGTGCTACCTGTGCCGTCAATACGAAAAAGCTTATTACAAGGTCCATGCAGGGTATTGAACACGGAAGCAGCATTACGATGGAGACAGCAGAGGCTATGAATATGGTAATACAGGAGCTTGCAGAACTGATTGTCGCCATCGAACAGGTAAGGGAAAATTCACAGAAGCAGGAAAGCATTATGAAAGAACTTGAGATAGGTGTAGAGCAGATTTCAGGCGTGATTCAGAATAACTCTGCTGCATCTCAGCAAAATTATGCGTCCAGCCAGCAGTTGGCGGCACAGTCCACTGAGCTCAACAATCTGGTGCAGAAATTTAAGCTAAGACAGGCGTAATGCAGGACAGGGGAGTGACAAGGACCGGAAATTTTCCGGTCCCTTTTGCGCGTTTGGAAAATATGCCGTAAAATAGGTACTTTTGTTGCAGTTTTTGGCACGAAAAAGTTCCCTTTTAAAAATTATGTGGTATAATGGAAAAAAATGACACTTTATTATCTGATATGGAGTTTTTATGTGCGGCGTAAATGAGAATAGAATCGAAAAGAAATCGATGTTGGATACCGTGTTAGGAGAGAATATCAGACAAAAACGCCTCGAGAAGAATATATCGCAGGAAGAACTGGCTGAAAAGCTGGATATCAGCCGTCAGTCGATATCGAAATGGGAAAATGGGTTATCGGAGCCATCGAAAAAGAATCTTGCACAGCTTGCCAGAATTTTGGGCTGCGAGATGGCGGAGCTTATGCCGGACGCTCATGACATCATAGAGAAAGACACTTTGATTGTTGTAGGAATTGCGGTGCTCAAGGAGGACATAGACAGGCTGAAGGCGCTTTTTCAAGAGATGCCGTCGGATATGTATGATGGCTATAAAGTAAGCTTTGTCATTGCATGCGACAGTGTACAGATGGGGGAGTTGAAAAACCGGATAAAGATTGAGCAGTGCGTCAAACGTCCGGTCATCCCGATTACGTTCGGATTGGATGAGATAGAACCCAATCAGATTTTTGTGACGGAACAGAATAGTGCCGGAGGCGGGTTTACTCCCTTTTTTCGCAGTCTTGCAGAAACATATGGGGAAAATTCTGCTGCAGTTCTGCTGTCCGGCAGAACAGGTCATGAGGAGGGAATATCTCTCGTAAAAAAAGCGGGAGGGCTGACCATCTGCTGTGAACCCGAACGCAGGCTTCCGAATCGGAACGCATGGAGTGCCGCCGGAAGCAGCGCCTTTAACCATGTGCTCGAGCCGGCTGTTATGGGGTATTGGATTGCTTCCTTTGTGCGGAGAAGATATCTGGGGGAAGATGACTGTGCGCTGGCAGTTCTGGATGATAAATATTGCAATCAGGTTATAAAGATTCTGCGGAAAAAAAGTGAGTTGCTGTTGGAAGACTTCAAAGAAGAGTATATAATCACGGCGCTGCTGGAATGTATGGAGCGCCGTCCCGCTTTTCCGTCTCCTGATTTCTATATGAGATTATTGGAGGAGTCGGAAGAGGAGCGGAAGTATCTGTTGGAAAGCATTTTAAGATGTGCAAGGAGAAATGCGCCGGGAGTAGGAGATTTATTGGAGCTTGAGAGTGTATTGCCCCAAATCCACATGGATTCTTCAGAAATCCGCATCTGGGTCGCAGACTGCGGAAACGGTCTGGAAGTCTATACCATCGCGATGCTGCTCGCCGATAGCGAAAACAGAAATGCCAAGTATGAAAACGTAAAGATTTTTGCAACAGATATGGATGAAGAGACTATTTCTGCGGCAATTAAGGGACGTTATACGGAGAGTGAGCTTGCAGAGATACCGGAGCAATGGAAGAATAAGTATTTTCAGAAGGAAGGGCGTGACTGGTTAATCCGGCAGAGAATCCGGAATATGGTGATTTTTTCAGTACATGATATCATGACCAATCCGCCCTTTGCCCGTTTGGACCTTGTAGTATGCAGAAATGCGATGAATATTTTCCGCATCCGCAGTCGAAGGAACATCATCAAACGGTTCTCCTATGCGTTAAAGCAAAACGGAATACTGGTGCTGGGGAGAGGACAGGACATCAAGGAGATATTTCGATGGTTTGCCCGTCTGGAGGGATATGAAGCCGTTTTCATGAAAGAAAGAGGGGTGTCCTTTCTAAAGCCTGTTTATGCGGAAAAAGAGAATTATACTGCCGGAAAGGTAATAGAAGAGCTTTTGGCTGCAAGCCGCCCATCCTGCATTATTACGGATGAACGGTATGAAATTATTTATATGGGAAAGGATGGAGGAAGGTATCTTGAATTTAGAACAGGCGAGTTCTCCAAAAATCTGTTTGATAATATTGACAGGAAAATCGGTATGCACATTAATGCCATCATAAGAAAGCTCAGAAGAGAAGAGGGGGAGAGCAGCGAGTCTGTCAGGATTAGAAACAATTCGGGGAGCTTTACCGTGCATGTTTTAAGAAAGCTGATTTCGGATGCGAATTATTACCTGATCTGGTTTGAGGAAACCCAGGATGGGGAGGAACAATTAAAAAGTGCGGATTATGAGCGGGCGGAGCTGGAGCATGAACTGAAGATTACCCAGGAAAGTCTGATGCAGGCGCTGGAGGAATTGGAAAGTGTAAAAAGCAAATATGAGATTAGCAATGAAAAGCTGCAGAGTACGAATGAAGAACTGGTGGTCATTAATGACGAGCTTTCCGTTGCCAATGGAGAGCTGGAGGCAATGAACAGGAAGCTGACCAGGGTGAATAAAGAGCTTACGGAGGCAAATAAGAGGTTCGTCACAACCACCCAATGGGATACCGGGAACATAAGTCAGGTATCAGATCCTGTCAGGGAGCTTTATCAACTGCTTGCTGTGGAAATTATATATTTGGATCGTGAATTTTGCATCAAAAGATTTACCGAGGGCATTCCGAAACTCATAAATGTCAGGCAACAGGATTTGGGACATAATATTCTGAATCTCGTGCCGGAGGAGGACTATGCGGAATGGACTGCAGGTATGAGGAAGGCGGCGCAGGGGGAGAAGGTATTCCGCAGGCTGGAAGACAAAGGCGGATGTCTGATGATTGAGATTCTGCCTTATATGGCGAATGAAATAATGCAGGGATATGTGGTGATGATTCAAAAAATGTAGGGATAGGAGTAACGAAAGATGATAAATCAGGAGACGGAAAACAAAAAATTTTATGTGGTGGGGATTGGCGCATCGGCAGGGGGCTTAGAAGCGCTTCAGGAATATTTCAAGGAAATGCCCAATGACATAGGGGCGGCATATGTGGTTATCCAGCATTTGTCACCGGACTACAAAAGCATCATGGATGAACTTCTTTCAAAATGCACGGATATGCCGGTTATGATTGTAGAGGATGGAACCGAGGTAGAGCCGAACCACGTTTATCTGATACCTCCGAAAAAAGAAATGACAATGGAGGGTAAGTACCTGATGCTCAGCGATCAGGGACGAACCAACCATGTAAATCTTGCAATCGATATTTTCTTCAAGTCTCTGTCAGAGGCATGCGGGCAGTATGCCATTGCCGTTGTACTTTCCGGGGCGGGCAGTGACGGAACGCTGGGTATCCGGTATGTGAAGGAAAATGGCGGCATGGTTATGGTGCAGGAGCCGGATACGGCGACTTTTAACAGTATGCCGATGAATGCCATTCAGACAGGACTTGCGGATTACATCCTGGCTCCATCGCTTATGGGTGCGGCGATGAATTCCTATATTAAGCATCCCTTCGGCAAGGAGGAACCGATTGAGGAACTGGAAGAGGAAGAAGCCTACCGGAAGATTCTGGATATCCTAAAAGAGCGGAGCGGCATTGACTTTACGGATTACAAGGAGCAGACTATCCGCAGGCGCTTAGAACGGAGGATAAGTATCAAACAGTTTCATTCTTTTGCAGATTATTACGGCTTTTTTGCCAATTCGACGCAGGAGAAGGAGAGTCTGCTGAAGGAGTTTTTGATTGGTGTTACGGGCTTTTTCCGGGATAAGGATGCCTTTGAATATCTGCAGACCCATGTACTTCCGGAACTGGAGTCGCAAAAATCGGGTTATCGTATCTGGTCGGTAGCATGTTCCACCGGGGAAGAGGCATACACGCTTGCGATGCTTATGGCAGATTTTTTGGAAAGAAATCATATAGATAAGGATTTCAAAATCTTTGCGACGGATATCGACCAGAATGCACTGAACGTAGCAAGTGCAGGAATCTATGCGGAGAGCATAGTATCTGCGATTCCTGCGGAATATCTTCAAAAGTATTTTACAAAGGTAGAGGGTGGATATAAGGTGATTTCGCAGATAAGGAAAAAAATCATCTTTTCCGTGCATGATGTGTTGATGGATCCGCCGTTTTCCAAGCTGGATCTTCTGGTTTGCCGCAATTTGTTTATTTACTTAAAGCAGGTGGTACAGCAGAATCTGCTTTGCCGGTTTTACTATTCCCTCAATCCCAACGGCTATCTGTTTATGGGCAACAGCGAGTCTATCGGAGACATGAATAATGCGTTTCACTCTAAGAGCCGGAAGTATAAAATTTATCAGAAGAAAGAGGTATCCGAGGGATTGCCTGTTATGGGGATGCCGTTTGGTGTGTATGGAAATTATGCGATACAGAATTATCGCGGAAGGGAGCGGGGCGAGAGAGGTATTTCGGTTGAAAAAATTATAGAGAAGGCGTTCTCGGCGCTGACGCCGCCTGCTGTGATTGTCAATGAGAATGATAATATTATTTATACGGGGAAAAATGTTAATCATATTCTGCAGTTTAGGCAGGGATTATTTTCCCAGAATATTTTTTCCAATCTGCCGCACGGATTAGGCATCTTTGTCAACGGAATTTTAAGAAGGCTTAAAGGGGGAGAGCTTGAGGCGTCAGCTATCTGTGCGGCAGGGCTTCCCCAGTTTGCAGAACAGAATATCATTCTTTCCGGCTACCGGCTGGAGGTCATGAAGTCCGTATTTTATCTTTTGACCTTTGAAATCCGGGATATTACGGATAAGGATGACCTTCCGGAGGAAAATGAGCGGCTGATGTCGGGAGAGCGGATTGCGGACTTGGAGGAGGAGCTTCGGATTACAAGAGAGAATTTGCAGACCACCATTGAGGAGCTGGAGACGGCGAATGAAGAGCTGCAGAGTACAAACGAGGAGCTGGTTGCTGCAAACGAAGAGCTGCAGAGCACGAATGAGGAGCTGCAGTCCGTAAACGAAGAGCTCTATACCGTAAATTCCGAGTATCAGTCCAAGCTGGATGAAATGACACATGCGAATGCCGATATGGATAATCTGCTTGATAATGTGGAGGTCGGAGCCATCTATCTGGATGATTCGTTCCGCATTCGCAAAATTACGCCCATGGTTCCGAAAATTACGAATATTATGGATGTGGATGTGGGGCGCCCGATTTCCCATCTTTCCCTGATGGCGACTTATCCAAACTGGCAGGACGATGTTGAAACCGTCTTTCATTCGCGCCAGCCTTTGGACCGTGAGATTTCCGAGCCGGGCGGAAGGTACTGGCTTGTACGGATTCGCCCCTATCGGACGGACTATAATTCCGTGGAGGGAATTATTATGACCTTTATGGAAGCAACGGATTTGCGCATGATGCGAAATTCAACCTTTGTCAATGCCGGTTCGATGTACTGGCAGAGAGAGAATTGCCAGATTACCCATTGGCGTTACAATCCAGAGAATCATCAGTGTAGTGTCACTTCCACCGACGACAGTGTTCCGGAGCGGGAGCTTACCGTTTTGCCGGAAACCTTTTATCAGTCCATTCATCCGGATGACCGGCAGCATATTGAAAGCGCTATCTCCGAGCTGAAGGAGACTGAGAGAAAGCAGTGCGAACTGACCTGCCGGGTAGACGGCAGCGGCATCTATGGCGAGCCGTGCTGGATATATATGCAAATCTATAAGATTGAAAAGGAAGAAAACGGAGGGATTGAGGTGTTGCAGGGAACCGTAAACCGCCTGTAATAAAAAACTGTAGTATGTATGGAAAAGGAATTTAGAAAATGAAACCTACATTTTCAATCATTGTGGTCTGCCTGAATCCGGGCGCAAAATTAAATCAGACGCTGGACAGTATTCTGAAACAGACGTATACCGACTTTGAAATTGTGGTAAAGGATGGCGGCAGCAGAGACGGCTCGATAGAAGCGATGCGCCGGGATGACCGCATCCGCCTTTTTAAGGAAAAGGACGCCGGAATTTACGAAGCCATGAATCAGGCGGTGGCACATGCGGAGGGCGATTTTGTGCTGTTCATGAATTGCGGGGATATGTTTCATCATGACACCGTGCTGGAGGAGGCTGCCTGTGCGATTGCGCAGGAGGGAACCAGGGAAAATCTGGTGCTTTACGGAGATACCTACAGTGAAAAAAATGACGTGCTGATTACGTCCGCGCCGCAGATAACGGGCTTCACCTGTTACCGGAATATTCCCTGCCATCAATCCTGCTTTTATGCGGCGAAGCTATGCAAGGACAGGTCCTACAATGCAGAGTACCGTATCCGTGCGGATTACGACCATTTTCTTTGGTGCTTCTATGTGGCAAAGGCGAAAATGCGCCGCATGAATGTGACGGTGGCGATTTATGAAGGCGGCGGCTATTCCGAGAGCAGGGAGAATCGTAAGAGGGATAAAGAGGAGCATAAAAAGATTACTGCCGCTTACATGAGCAGGACGGAGCTTTTCAAATACCGTGCCATTATGCTGTGCACACTGGCTCCTCTGAGAAGATTTCTGGCGGAGAACAGACTGCTTTCAGGAGCGTATCATTCCCTGAAAAAAATGATTTATAAGGGCAATAAATAAAATTTTTTTACAGGTTTTGATGCTTTAAATTGTGTGTGTAGACACTGATTTAAAAGAAAATTAGAAAAATATATAAACAATAAATAGAAAAAACATAAATTGTCTAATTATCTGACAATTTATGAAAAAGTAAGTATTTACAAACTGAAAAAAATGGTGTATAGTATGGAAAAGGTCGCAAAGGAGCGGGTTAAAGGCTTCTTGCGACCTTTTTTGCGCGGATATACGAATGAAAAGGAAAAGTAACAATCAAGAGAAAGGAGAACTACAATGTTTGATGTAAAAAATAATCTCCCCCAGGCTCCTTTATATCGTGAAGAGTTTGAACACGATAACTGCGGTATCGGAGCGTGCGTGAATATTAACGGCAAGAAGAGCCGTGCCACAGTGGAGAACGCATTGAAAATTGTTGAAAATCTGGAGCATAGAGCAGGAAAGGATGCAGAGGGAAAGACCGGCGACGGTGTTGGTATTCTGACACAGATTCCCCATGATTTTTTTGCAAGAGTTACCAAGCCTCTGGGAATTGAGCTTGGCGGGGAAAGAGAATACGGCGTCGGCATGTTCTTCTTCCCCCAGGAGGAGCTTCGCAGAAACCAGGCAAAGAAGATGTTTGAAATCATCGTGGAAAAAGAAGGTCTGGAATTTTTAGGCTGGAGAGAGGTTCCTACTTTTCCCAATGTATTAGGACATAAGGCGGTAGAGTGTATGCCCTACATTATGCAGGGATTTGTAAAGAAACCCGCAGGTGTGGAAAAAGGGCTTGCCTTTGACCGCAGATTATATATTGCAAGACGTGTGTTTGAGCAGTCTACGGATGATACGTATGTGGTATCCCTTTCCAGCAGAACCATCGTGTACAAAGGAATGTTTCTGGTTGGTCAGCTTCGCACCTTCTTTGCGGATTTGCAGAGCGATGATTTTGTATCCGCTATTGCAATGGTGCATTCCCGTTTCTCAACCAACACGAATCCAAGCTGGGAGAGAGCGCATCCGAACCGTTTCATGGTGCACAACGGTGAAATTAATACCATCCGCGGCAATGCCGACAAGATGCTTGCCCGGGAGGAAAATATGGAGTCTGAGCACTTGAAAGGACAGTTCCACAAGGTGCTTCCCGCAATCAACAAGACCGGTTCCGACTCCGCAATGCTGGATAACACGTTGGAATTTTTGGTAATGAGCGGTATGGAGCTTCCCTTGGCGGTAATGATTGCCATTCCGGAACCCTGGGCAAATAACAAGGCAATGTCCCAGACAAAGAGAGACTTTTATCAGTACTATGCCACGATGATGGAGCCATGGGACGGTCCTGCTTCCATTCTGTTCTCCGATGGAGATATTATGGGCGCCGTGCTTGACCGTAACGGACTTCGTCCTTCCCGATATATGATTACCGAGGATGATACGTTGATTCTTTCCTCTGAGGTGGGCGTTCTTGACATTGACCCTACTAAAATTAAGGTAAAAGAGAGACTTCGCCCCGGCAAGATGCTGCTGGTAGATACTGTACAGGGCAAGGTAATTGATGATGAGGAGCTGAAAGAAAAATATGCCCAAAGACAGCCTTACGGTGAGTGGCTTGACAGCAACCTTGTAGAGTTGAAGGACCTGACCATTCCCAATCAGAGAGTGCCGGAGTACACCGAGGAAGAGCGTCAGAGATTGCAGAAGGCATTCGGTTACACCTATGATGAGTTAAAGACCAGTATTCTTCCCATGGCAAAGAACGGCAGCGAGGCAATCGCGGCAATGGGTGTGGATACGCCGATTCCCGTACTCAGCAAGACGCATCATCCCCTGTTCCATTATTTTAAGCAGTTGTTTGCGCAGGTGACCAATCCGCCGATTGATGCGATTCGTGAGGAAATTGTTACCTCCACAACCGTGTATATCGGACCGGAGGGAAATTTGTTGGAGGAGTCCCCTGAGAATTGCCATACCATAAAGGTAAACAATCCTATCCTGACCAACACTGATTTGTTGAAGATTAAAAATATGAAGGTGGAGGGCTTCAAGGTTGAAGTGGTTCCCATCACTTATTATAAAAACACCAGCTTAGAGCGCGCCATTGACCGTCTGTTTGTAGAGGCAGACCGTGCTTACAGAGACGGTGTGAACGTATTGATTCTGTCCGACAGAGGCGTGGATGAGAACCATGTGGCAATCCCCTCCCTGCTGGCGGTATCCGCATTGAACCAGTATCTTGTGCGCACAAAGAAGAGAACCAGAGTTGCCATGATTCTGGAATCCGGTGAGCCCAGAGAAGTGCATCACTTTGCAACCCTGCTTGGTTATGGCGCCTGTGCAATCAATCCTTATCTTGCGCAGGACAGCATCAAGGAACTGATTGACAATCACATGCTTGACAAGGATTACTATGCGGCGGTGAATGACTACAATAATGCAGTGCTTCACGGCATCGTAAAGATTGCGTCCAAGATGGGTATAAGCACCATTCAGTCCTATCAGGGTTCCCGTATTTTTGAGGCAATCGGTATTTCCTCTGATGTCATTAACAAGTATTTCAGCAATACGGTAAGCCGTGTAGGCGGTATCACCTTAAAAGATATCGAGGAGCAGGTGGATGAGCTGCACTCACAGGCATTTGACCCGCTGGGACTTGGTACAGACCTGACACTCGACAGTCCCGGACATCACAAGATGAGAAGCGGCGGTGACGAGCATTTGTACAATCCCGCTACCATTCATATGCTGCAGGAGTCCACAAAACGCGGTGATTACAATATGTTTAAGCAGTATACCGCAATGGTGAACGATGAGGACTCTGTCAAGAACCTTCGCGGTCTGATGGATTTCAATTATCCGAAAAAAGGCGTGCCTATTGAAGAGGTCGAGCCGGTGGAGTCCATTGTCACCAGATTTAAGACAGGTGCAATGTCCTACGGTTCCATTTCCAAGGAAGCCCATGAGACTATGGCAATCGCCATGAACAGACTGCACGGTAAGAGCAACTCCGGTGAGGGCGGAGAGGATTTGGAGCGATTGACGGTAGGTCCTGACGGACTGGACCGCTGTTCCGCAATCAAACAGGTAGCAAGCGGACGTTTTGGTGTAACCAGCCGCTATCTGGTGAGCGCAAAAGAGATTCAGATTAAGATGGCGCAGGGTGCAAAGCCCGGCGAGGGCGGACACCTTCCCGGCGGAAAGGTATATCCCTGGATTGCAAAAACAAGACATTCTACCCCCGGTGTGTCCCTGATTTCCCCGCCGCCTCATCATGATATTTATTCGATTGAGGATTTGGCGCAGTTAATTTATGATTTGAAGAATGCCAATAAAGATGCAAGCATTTCCGTGAAGCTGGTATCGGAGGCTGGCGTGGGTACGGTGGCGGCAGGTGTTGCCAAGGCGGGAGCACAGGTTATTCTGGTATCCGGTTACGATGGCGGTACCGGTGCGGCGCCCCGCAATTCCATCCACAATGCGGGACTTCCCTGGGAGCTTGGTCTGGCAGAGACTCATCAGACCCTGATTATGAACGGACTCCGCAATAAGGTTCGCATTGAGACGGACGGTAAGCTGATGAGCGGACGCGACGTGGCAATCGCCGCAATTCTCGGCGCCGAGGAGTTCGGTTTTGCAACCGCTCCCCTGGTAACCATGGGCTGTGTCATGATGAGAGTCTGCAACCTGGATACCTGTCCTGTGGGTGTGGCAACCCAGAACCCGGAGCTTCGCAAGAACTTTAAGGGCAAACCGGAATATGTAGAGAACTTCATGCTTTTTGTGGCACAGGAGCTTCGTGAATATATGGCAAAATTAGGTGTTCGTACCGTAGATGAGCTGGTAGGAAGAACCGATTTGCTGAAAGTAAAAGAAAACCTGACCGAGCGTCAGAAAGAGGTGGATTTGACCCAGATTCTTGCAAATCCTTATGAGAATACCAGGCAGAAGGTTACTTATGACCCGAAACAGGTATATGACTTTGAGTTAGAAAAAACCCTGGATGAAAAGGTACTGTTAAAGCAGCTTGGCAAGGCAATCGCTGCCGGACAGAAGAGAAGCATTGAGGTGGATGTTTCCAATACGGACCGTGCTTTCGGTACGATTTTAGGCAGTGAGATTACAAAGAAGCTTGGCGACAATGTGGAAGAGGATACCTACCGCGTATTGTGTAAGGGTGCGGGCGGACAGTCCTTCGGTGCCTTTATTCCCAAAGGACTGACCCTTGAGCTGGTGGGCGACAGCAATGACTACTTTGGCAAGGGCTTATCCGGCGGTAAGCTGATTGTATATCCTCCCAAGGGCAGCAAGTTCAAGGCGGAGGAAAACATCATCATCGGCAACGTGGCGCTTTACGGCGCTACCAGCGGTAAGGCATTTATCAACGGTGTGGCAGGAGAACGTTTTTGCGTTCGTAACTCCGGCGCGTATGCGGTAGTGGAAGGTGTGGGCGACCACGGCTGCGAATACATGACCGGAGGGCGCGTTGTGGTACTGGGCGGCACAGGCAAGAACTTTGCAGCAGGTATGAGCGGCGGTATCGCATATGTTTTAGATGAAGGAAACGACCTCTATAAGCGTTTGAATAAAGAGATGGTATCTTCCCATGAGATTACCTCCAAATATGATGTGATGGAATTAAAGACTATGATTCAGGAGCATGTGGCAGCAACCAATTCCGCGAAGGGTAAGGAAGTTTTGGAGCATTTTGAGGAGTATTTGCCGAAATTCAAGAAAATTATTCCTTATGACTATGAAAGAGTGCTTAAGACCATTGTGCAGATGGAGGAAAAGGGCTTAAGTGCGGAACAGGCTCAGATTGAAGCTTTTGCGAGTGTAGTGAGCCATGCGCAGAATTAATCGGATTGTGCGTGTAAGTATTGCATGGCGGAGAAAATGTTAGGAGGATGAAAGATGGGAAAACCAACGGGATTTATGGATTATAAAAGGGAAGTCAGCGTGGCTGAGGACCCGAAGAAGAGAATTAAACATTTCAATGAATTTCACGAGCATTTACCCAAAGAAAAGCAATGCCTGCAGGGCGCCCGCTGCATGGAGTGCGGCGTGCCGTTCTGTCAGGCGGGCATGATGATTTGCGGTATGGCAAGCGGATGCCCCCTGCATAATCTGGTGCCGGAGTGGAATGATTTGGTATATACAGGTAACTGGCGCGAAGCTTATAATCGTCTGAAAAAGACAAATAATTTTCCGGAATTTACTTCCCGTGTCTGCCCCGCACTTTGTGAGGCGGCATGTACCTGCGGTTTGAACGGGGAACCGGTGTCTACAAAGGAAAATGAATATGCGATTATCGAGAATGCCTACGAGGAAGGCTATGCGGCTGCAAATCCTCCCAAGGTGCGCACCGGAAAAAAGGTGGCAATCATCGGAAGCGGTCCTTCCGGTCTGGCAGCGGCAGACCAGCTTAATAAGCGCGGACATCATGTGACGGTGTTTGAGCGTTCTGACCGTGTGGGCGGACTGTTGATGTACGGTATCCCCAATATGAAGCTGGAAAAGCAGATTATTGACCGCAAAATAAAAGTGATGGAGGAGGAAGGCGTTACCTTTATCACAGGAATTGATGTAGGAAAGGATATCAAGGCAGATAAGATACTGCATGATTTTGACCGTGTGATACTGGCATGCGGCGCCTCCAATCCCAGGGATATCAACGCTCCCGGCAGGGATGCACAGGGAATTTACTTTGCAGTGGATTTCCTGAAAGCAAACACCAAGAGCCTGCTGGATTCCAATTTTGAGGATAAGCAGTATGTGGATACCAGGGATAAGCATGTCGTTATCATCGGCGGCGGTGACACCGGAAACGACTGTGTGGGAACCTCCATCCGCCATGGGGCAAAATCCGTGACCCAGATAGAAATGATGCCAAAAGCGCCGGACAAACGGGCAGAGAACAATCCATGGCCCGAATGGCCTAAGGTTTGTAAAACTGATTATGGTCAGGAGGAGGCAATCGCCGTATACGGTCATGATCCCCGCATTTATGAGTCCACGGTAAAAGAGTTTATCAAGGACAAAGAAGGCAGGCTTAAGGCAGTGAAAATTGTGAAGCTGTCCTGGGAAAAGGATGAGAGCGGACGCATGAAGATGCAGGAGATTGCAGGCAGCGAACAGATTCTGGATGCAGATATCGTCCTGATAGCAGCAGGCTTCCTCGGCACCCAGAAATACGTTGCGGATGCTTTTGGGGTCGAGCTGAATGAACGCACCAATGTTAAGACGGAAGAAGGCGCTTACCAGACCAGCGCGGCAAACGTATTTGTGACAGGCGATATGCACAGAGGGCAGTCTCTGGTGGTATGGGCAATCCGCGAGGGCAGAGAGGCAGCGTATGCTGTAGACCAGAGCCTGATGGGATATTCCAACATTGTTGTGCAGTAAAAGCGGTGTTGTCAACGACGCATATCATATATTCCGAATGACAGGAAATCCCGTGTATGAACCGGAAAACGGTATGTACACGGGATTTTTTTATTTTTCATTCCATTCTGTGAAAGAATCGTGTACAATAGGAAAAGAGTATTTGAAAAAGAGGTGCGTTATGGGGTCAGACAGACGGAAGAATGATAGAATGGCGAATCTGGAACTGCTTCGCTGCATTGCCATGATGATGGTGGTGGCGCTGCATTATTTGGGAAAAGGCGGTCTGCTGGGAGATATGACAGCAGGAAGTCTTACGGTGACACAGACAGCGGCGTGGGTCGTGGAGGCGTTCTGTCTTGTGGCGGTCAATGTGTACATGATGATTAGCGGTTATTTTCTGTGTACCTCTTCCTTTAAAATAAGCCGTTTGGTAAAGCTTTGGCTGCAGGTGTGGGTTTACTCGGCAGGAATTGGTCTTCTGGCGGCATATACGGGAATCATACCAGCGGAGGAGGTTACTACTCATTACCTCTTAAGTCTGGTATTTCCCATCTCTATGGGGCATTACTGGTTTATGACGGCGTATGTGTTTCTGTATTTGTTCCTTCCGTTTATCGGTATGGCAGTCCGCAGAATGACAAAAGGACAGATGCAGTTGGCATTGAGCGGTTTGCTGCTGGTGTTTTGTGTATTAAAATCCGTATTGCCGTTCCGCCTCGAAATGGACGGACAGGGGTATGACTGTATCTGGTATCTGTGTGTGTTCCTGACAGCAGCGTATATCAGAAGGTTCGGTGTGCCTTTCCTGAAAAAACGGTGGCACTGTGTCTGTCTTTATGTGGCGGCTTGTCTCGGGATATTTGCAGAAACCATGTGCCTGCATCAGATTTATTTAAAGACGGGCAGTCTGGAATTGATTATGAAAATTGCAACAGAGTACAATCATGTATTTCCCTTTTTGGCGGCGCTTGGTTTGTTTATGACATTCTTAATGACGAATGTGTCAGGAAAAGTGTCAATCGTTGTAAACCGCATTGCGCCTTATACTTTGGGGGTATATCTGCTCCATGAAAATATAGGTGTCAGATATGTCTGGCAGAATTGGCTTGGTGCGGATAGGATATCCGGTGTCCCGGGACTGCTGCTTGGTATATTGACTGCGATGGTCATTGTATTTACTGCCGGTATTTTGATTGACTTCATCAGAGCATCTATCATGAAAGGACTGCATACAGTACTGCTTAAGCTGGCGCCTTATCGAAAGCTGACAGGCAGAATCGAAGCGGCTGACGTCATATGTAAGGGGGAATGAAAAAATGAAGCGGAAGAGATATATTTCTACTTTGGAATCGGTGCTGGTTCTGATTTTGGGTCTGTATCCCCTGCGGCATATTTATTGGGGACTGGACTTGATGGATACGGGTTATAATTATGCAAATTTTATATATATGGGAGTAGAGCACATGGATCCTATGTGGCTGTTCTCCACTTATCTGGCAAATGTGGTGGGAAATTTCCTGACGAAACTTCCTTCGGCGGATATGCTTGCGGGAATGAATCTGTACACGGGAGCTTTTATCAGTGTGATGACGATAGCGGGATATCTTTTCTGCACCAGAAAGTTAAACCTTCCTCCCGTCATTACTTTTGTAGGAGAGTTCGTGGCAATCAGCTTGTGTTGGTGCCCAACGGCGCTTTTGTATAATTATCTGACTTATGTGCTGTTCTTAGGATGCGTGATTCTGCTGTATTTCGGACTGACGGAAGGAAGAAAGCGGTGTCTGTTTGCGGCAGGTATCTGCCTTGGAACAAATGTGTTTGTGCGCTTTTCCAATCTGCCGGAAGCAGCCATGATTCTGGCGGTCTGGGCGTATGGAGCGCTTGAAGCGTTGGAGTACCGGAAAGTACAACAGGGGAAGGAGGGCGCGTCCGGTGCATGGAGCAGAACGGTCAAGCGTACCCTGTGGTGCATGGCAGGTTATCTGGCAGCGCTTTTGTTCTTTCTCAGTTATATCGGTATGCGTTATGGACTGGATGCTTATATTACGGGCATACGGCAGCTCCTTGCCATGACGGAAAACGCAACGGATTATAAAGCGGCTTCCATGCTGATGGGAGTGGTTGGGACTTATCTGGATAATCTGTACTGGGTGATTCGGATTCTGGTTATTGTACTGGCAGGAATGGTGACATGCGGTATTCTCAGATGGTTCGGAGACAAGTGTGCGCTTTTGGCAAAAAAGGAAGACGCAAAGAAAGTATTGGACCGATGCTGCCATGCAGTGTGCGCCGCAGTATGTGCAGCGCTGGCGCTTGCCATGCTGGTATGGCTTTATGTTTATGCCAATGGCGGTGACGGCTTCTGCTCCTTTGCATTCTACAGCTATGATTCCATGCTGCGTCCCGGTATTCTGTTCCTGATGCTGACGATGTTTATCGTGGTGGTAAAGATTTTCCAGCCCAAATGCAGGAAGGAAGAGAAGCTGATTGCGGGCATGATCTTACTGGTAGTGCTGCTTACCTCCATTGGAAGCAACAATGGCGTTTTTCCCAGTCTGAATAATCTCTTTGTGGCGGCGCCGTATACGCTGTGGCAGTGCTGGCTGTTTTTGAGAAATGCCGGAAATAAGGTAATCAGGATTGGGAAAAGGAGACGTATAACCTTGCAGTTACTGGCGGCGAAATGTATTCTGACGGCGTTCCTTGCCATGTTCCTGTTTCAGAGTGTGATGTTTGGAGCAAACTTTGTTTTTGCGGAGGGAACGGGAGTGCAGGATATTTCTGCTACGGTTCCTAATAACGAGGTGCTTAAAGGAATCAAAATGAGCCCTGAGAGAGCCGGATGGATGAGCTCTATCAGCGCCTATGTGGAAGAAAATCATTTACAGGGCAGAGAAGTGATTCTATACGGGGAAATCCCCTCGTTGTCCTATTATCTGCAAATGCCGTCTGCATTCAATCCATGGAGCGACTTGCGTTCCTACAGTGTAAGCCGGATGGAGCTTGATATGCAGGAGCTGACGGAGGAGATAGAGAAAGGCGCGGAACGCCCGGTTGTCATTGCCGACAAGACCAAAATCAGCAAACTGGAACAGGATGTGAAATGGCAGATGATTGTGGATTTTATGGAAAAGTATGGATATGAGCAGACCTTTTCCAATGAAAAATTCGTGATGTGGGAATAGATACGGGCATTAAAAAGGCTTGCAGCTTATAAAAGCTGCAGGCCTTTCTTTTCTGCTTCTCTTGTCATCTCATCGGGCCAGAGAGAGCATTGTACTTCACCGATATGAGCTTTTCGTAAGAAAAACATACAGATACGGGACTGACCGATACCGCCGCCGATTGTATAAGGAACTTCTTCGTTGATAACCGCCTTGTGGAAAGGAAGCTCCGCCCGTTCAGGACAGCCTGCTTTTTCAAGCTGGGAAAGCAGAGCAGCCTTATCAACACGGATACCCATGCTGGACAGCTCAAGCGCAATGTCGAGAACCGGATAATATACGATGATATCTGCGTTCAGATTCCAGTCATCATAGTCCGGCGCGCGTCCGTCATGAGGCTTGCCGTTTTCTAAAACATCGCCGATCTGCATAATACAGACGGCTCCCTTTGCCTTGGCTATGTAATATTCCCGTTCCTTAGGAGAGTAATCGGGGAACATCTCTTCCAGTTCTTTAGTGGTTACAAAGAAAATATCGTGAGGAAGAATTTCTTCAATGTAATCATACTGAATGGACAGATATTTTTCTGTCTTTCTCAAGACCTTGTATACTGTGCGGACGGTGTCCTTCAAAGTGTCAATGTTGCGGTCTTTTTTGGATATGATTTTTTCCCAATCCCACTGATCCACATAAACGGAGTGGATATTGTCAACTTCTTCGTCTCTGCGAATAGCGCTCATGTCCGTGTAGAGACCCTCGCCCACAGAAAAGCCGTATTTCTTTAAGGCAAAGCGTTTCCACTTTGCAAGGGAATGTACAATTTCTGCATGGCGTTCATTCTGATATCTGATATCGAAAGTAACAGGGCGTTCCACACCGTTTAAATTGTCGTTCAGACCGGAATCGGGATCGACAAAAAGAGGTGCGGATACGCGCAGCAGATGCAGTCTCTCAGCCAAAAGAGTCTGGAAAAAGTCCTTGACTGTTTTGATGGCAATCTGGGTTTCATAAAGATTTAGTTCGGATTTGTAGTTTTGCGGTAGCATTAATTTTGACATAAACTTAATCCTGCTTTCCTGATTTCATAAGTTATATTCCTATATTATTTAACTGCTTTTCGTCATAATTTGCAATACTTTTTTAAAGATATTTTGAGAAAAATTTTCTGAAATTCACTTGCAATATGCAAACATATGTGCTATCCTGAAAAAGAACAAATGTTTGGAGTTTTTGTAAAGAAAAGGGAGTTAGAAAATGGAATTTTTGGCAACAGGGCAGGAGATGTCGCTACAGGAAAAATTGGGCATATTGACAGATGCGGCGAAGTATGACGTTGCCTGCACTTCCAGCGGGGTGGAGCGCAAGGGAAACGGAAATTCTATCGGAAATTGTATCAAAAGCGGAATCTGTCACAGCTTTTCCAGCGACGGCAGATGTATCTCCCTGTTGAAGATTTTGTTTACCAATGAATGTATTTATGATTGTAAATATTGTCAGAACCGTTGTTCCAACGATGTGCCGAGAGCCACGTTTACGCCGGAGGAGGTGTGCACTCTTACGATGGAATTTTACCGGCGCAATTATATAGAAGGATTGTTTTTAAGTTCCGGGATTGTGAAAAATCCCACCTTTACCATGGAGCTTATTTACCGGACTATCTGGCTGCTCCGCAATCAATACCGGTTTAACGGCTACATTCATGTGAAGGCGATTCCCGGTGCGGATGGGGAGCTGATTCGGCACATGGGATATCTGGTGGACAGAATGAGCGTGAATCTGGAACTGCCCACGGCGGAGGGGCTTAAGAACCTTGCGCCCAATAAGCATCGCAAGAATATTTTAACGCCTATGCGCCAGATACAGAATGAGATACACAGTAATCGGAATGATCTGGTAATTTATCGGAATGCACCGCGTTTTGTGGGCGGCGGACAGGCGACCCAGATGATAATCGGAGCTACGCCGGAGAATGATTATCAGATATTAAACGTGGCGGAGAGCCTGTATCGGAAATTTGAACTCAAAAGAGTGTTTTACTCGGCATTTGTCAATGTAAATGAGGATGCCGGTCTGCCGTCACCGCCCGGCGGTCCGCCCCTTCTTCGGGAGCACAGGCTGTATCAGGCGGACTGGCTGCTTCGGTTTTACGGCTTCCGGGCGGAGGAACTGCTGGATGAAACCCGTCCATTCTTTAATGTAATGTTAGACCCCAAGGAGGATTGGGCAGTGAGGCATTTAGAATACTTTCCCGTCGAGATAAACCGTGCTCCCTATGAGGAGCTTTTGCGGATTCCGGGAGTTGGGGTAAAGAGTGCGAAACGGATTGTAGCGGCAAGGCGAAGCGCCAATTTGGCGTTTGCTGATTTGAAGAAGCTGGGAGTGGTGATGAAGCGGGCGGTATATTTTATTACCTGCAACGGTAGGATGATGTATCCCATAAAGCTGGAGGAGGACTACATTGTAAGAAATCTCACCACGGATAAGGACCGTATACGATTTGGCAGCGATGGGATGACTTATAAGCAGATGTCCCTTTTTGACGACGGGAATTTTACCATGCCCGTGAACCCTCAGGAGAAGCTGCAGACGGCAATCGGACAGTTGTGACAGGAGTATTGAGATTATGATTGTATATCAGTGCGAGGATTCCCCGGAGGGAATATTTACAGCAATTTATAACGCATATGAAGAAAAGCGCAATCACAATGACACCGTAATCAGTCTGACGGATGAATTGTTTTTATTTGCGGAATATATTAAGGTGCCTACGGACGCGGAGAAAGCCGTAAAGGTCATGCGCACGCTGGAACGCAGATTTGGCGAGGAGGATTATTTAAAAGTTTGTTTCGCATTGACGTCAGAGGAGAAGGACAAGGCGCAGGCTGTCTATCAGACAGTCGTGCACGGACTGGCAGGGAATGTGGGCAGAGGACATCTGTTTGACAATCTGGCATGTGATGCCGTGCACCGTGCGTTTGCATTGGGAAGGAGAGCAAGCAGAGAATGTCATCAAATGCAGGAATTTTTGCGATTTCAGGAGCTTGAGGGTAATATCTTATATGCAAAAATCGGACCGGAGAATAATATCCTTACGTTTCTGATGCCTCATTTTGCGGACCGCTTTCCGATAGAAAATTTTATGATTTTTGATGATAACAGGGGGCTTTTGGCGCTTCATCCGGCGGGACGTCCATGGTATCTTGTAAGAGACAGTGAGAGTCCTGAACTGGCAGAAAAATTCGGTTTATCTGATAAAGAAAGGGAGTATCAGGAACTATTCCGTTATTTCTGCCGTAAAATAGCTATTAAAGAACGAAAAAATTTAGAATTACAGAGGAATATGCTGCCATTAAGGTTTCGGGATAATATGGCAGAATTTGAAAAATTTTCATAAAAAGCTTTACTTTTGTCATTTTTTGCATATAATTATAACTTAAGTTAAGTTTTAGTCTTTGAAAGGAAGGATTGTTATGGTAAGGACTATTCGTTTAACACCCGATGAAGTTCAGAGTTTTGTAAACGTAACTTCCAAATGTGATTTTGACATTGACATTTTCTATAATAGATATGTGGTGGATGCAAAATCATTTCTTGGTGTATACGGTCTGGACTTTACGAAGCCTCTGACTGTTTCCTATGATGGATATGACAGTGCGCTTGAGGAATTGTTAAATAGCCATGCCATTGCTTGCTAGTTTCTGATATATGAATGTTTAGGCATTAAGGCGAAAGTAGTTTGACTCCCTATGTAAGATAAAGTACTATCTGCATAGGGAGTTTTACGTTTTATAGAAATAATCAGAGAACAGGGAGGACTCGCTGTGGCAGATACGCAGTTGATACCGGAGAGAAAAAAACCAGATAATGAAAATACGCGAACTGTGCAGCCCATGGGAGAAATCAGGATATCCGTCAGAGGTCTGGTAGAATTTCTTCTGCGTCATGGGGACATTGATAACAGACGTTACGGCGCACCGGACAATGCCATGCAGGAGGGAAGCAGAATCCACCGTATGATTCAGCGGAGAATGGGCGCCGGGTATCAGGCGGAGGTTTCCCTGCGATATACTCATTATACGGAAAAGTATGTTCTCCTTGTAGAAGGTCGTGCGGATGGAATTATCGAGGAGAACGGCGAAATCACGATTGATGAGATTAAGGGAACTTATCGTGAACTGGCGAGATTGCGGGAGCCGATGCCTGAGCATGTGGCACAGGCAAAGTGCTATGCCTATATTTACGGATTGCAAAAAGAATTAAAACAGATTCGAGTACGTTTGACATACTGTAATATCGAGACGGAGGATATCCGCTATTTCTATGAGGATTATGAGTTTAAAGAGCTGGAGGAATGGTTTCAAAGCCTGATAGCTGCTTATCGGAAATGGGCGGATTATTCCTGGGAATGGAGAAGTGTCAGGCAAAAATCCATTGAGGAGATGGAATTCCCCTTTGCGTATCGCAAGGGGCAGAAGGATCTTGTTACCTATGTCTATCGGACAATTTATCATGGGAAAAAGCTGTTTTTGGAGGCGCCCACAGGGGTAGGCAAGACGATTTCTACCGTATTTCCCTCTATCAAAGCGATGGGAAGGGGAATGGGTGAGAAAATTTTCTATCTTACTGCCAAAACGATTACGAGAACGGTTGCGGAAGGAACCTTTGCGCAGCTAAGGGAAGGGGGACTTCGGTTTAAGAGTGTCGTTCTTACGGCAAAGGAGAAAATCTGTTTTCAGGATAAACCGGATTGTAATCCGGAGAGCTGTCCCTATGCCAAAGGACATTTTGACCGGATTAATGACGCCATCTATGCAATGCTGACTTCGGAGGAGAGCTTTACCAGAGAAAAGATTGAAGAGTATGCAAAACGTTTTCAGGTTTGTCCCTTTGAAATGTGTCTGGATATGAGCCTCTTTGCAGACGGTATTATAGGGGATTACAATTATCTGTTCGACCCCCATGTATATTTGAAGCGTTTTTTTGGGGACGGCTCCGGAAGCAATTATATTTTCCTGATTGATGAGGCCCATAATTTGTTGGAGCGTGGAAGAGAGATGTACAGCGCCCCTCTGGTAAAAGAAGACTTTCTGGAAATGAAGCGGGAAGTAAAACAGACAGTTATGTCAGAAATGATGGAAATCGGCGAAAAAAAGCAGATTTCAGGGCAAATGACATTAGAAATGACAGGAGTGTCTGATAAGATGTCAGAGGAAATGGATACTCTGTATATCAAAGGAAAGAAGAATCAGCGGCACGGAGGAAAGAGTATTTTTGTACGCAAGGGCTATGCGGAAAAGCTGGAATATCAGCTTGATAAATGTAATCAGGAGATGCTTGTCTTAAAGAGAGAATGTGAAACCTGCCGTCTTGTGGAAAGTATTGATAAGCTCGTACAGGCATTACAGCGGTTATATGTCACGATAGACGAATATCTGGACGAGCAGGAGGAAGTCAGGCTTCCTGTAAGGGAAAGCTTACTGGATTTCTTTTTTCATATTTCGCATTTTCTGGATATCTATGAGAGATTGGATGAGAACTATGTGAAATACACGCAGTTGGGGGAGGATGGAAGCTTTTTGCTGAAGCTGTTTTGTGTAAATCCCAGAGAGAATCTGAAAGAATGTATGATGCGCGGAAGAAGTACGATACTATTTTCCGCCACCTTTCTGCCGATTCAGTATTATAAGCAGCTTTTAGGCGGGGACGCTGATGATTATGAGGTATATGCAAAATCTGTGTTTAATATTGAAAAAAGAGCATTGTTTATTGCAAAAGACGTAACAAGCAAGTATACAAGACGTTCAGAGGAAGAATATTATAATATTGCAAGATACATTGATGAAATCGTCAGAATGCGCCATGGCAATTATATGGTTTTCTGCCCTTCGTATGCCTTCCTTCGGACGATTTATGAGCGATATACGGAATATTTTGCCGATGAAAAAAAGGAATGTATTATACAGAGCGAATCCATGAATGAGGAGGAAAGGGAGGCATTTCTGGCGCGTTTTCAGGGCAATGAGGAATGTAATATCCAGGCTGAAATTGCCATGGCTGAAATCGCCATGGATATTGAAATGGAGGAGCGGACCCTAATCGGTTTCTGTGTGCTGGGGGGAATTTTTGGCGAGGGTATTGATTTAAAAAATGACAGCCTGATAGGAGCCGTCGTTGTGGGAACGGGTTTGCCGCAGGTATGTAACGAGCGGGAGATTTTGAAAGCTTATTTTGATGAAAATGGAAAAAATGGGTTTGACTATTCTTACCGATATCCCGGAATGAACAAGGTACTGCAGGCGGCGGGGCGTGTCATACGAACCGCGGAGGATGTAGGCATTATCGCACTGCTGGATGAGAGATTTCTACAGAGCTCTTATCGCCGTATGTTTCCGAGAGAATGGGAACACTTTGAGACTGTTACGGTGGATTCCGTCGGCAAGAGAGTGGAGCGGTTCTGGGACTCCTGGCTATAAGGGCGACAGGAATAAAAATGAGTGAAATGACAGCATAATACATGGAAATGACAGTCAAAAAATGCTAAAATGACATGTGTGTATATGTGGATAAGTCGGTGGATTCTGTGGATTTCGCAGAAAAAAGACCCAAAAAACCGACAGTTATTCCGTTTTCATCAGAGTTTCAAATTTGCAAGTTAAGTTGCAATGGTACTGAGTTGGTCAATGAAGTGATATGTGGCATGGAAGAAAGATAGAAATGGAGGTTTGAACGTATGTGGGCATATGAAAGTGTTTTTTATCAAATTTATCCGTTGGGATTTTGTGGAGCGCCTTTTGAGAATGACGGGCAGTTGGAACATCGTATTTTAAAGGTGAAGGAATGGATTCCTCATATGAAGAAATTAGGAATCAATGCTGTTTATTTTTCACCCATATTTGAATCGGATACCCATGGTTATAATACCAGGGACTATCGCAGGCTTGATGTCCGTTTGGGAACTAACGAGGACTTTAAGGAGGTATGCAGGGCGCTGCACGAGAATGATATCAAGGTGGTTTTGGATGGCGTATTCAATCATGTGGGAAGAGGCTTCGGACCGTTTCAGGATGTGGTGCAAAACAGAGAGAATTCCCCGTATCTGAATTGGTTTTACAAAATTGATTTGGGAGGAAACTCTAACTATAATGATGGCTTATGGTATGAGGGCTGGGAAGGCAATTATGATTTGGTGAAGCTGAATCTTCGCAACGAAGAGGTTGTAACGTATTTGCTGGAGAGTGTTAAATTCTGGGTAGAGGAGTTTGACATTGATGGTCTGCGGCTCGACGTGGCGTACAGCTTAGACGAAGACTTTGTACGTAGATTACGCTCCTATACGGGCGAATTGAAACAGGACTTCTATTTATTGGGAGAAATGCTGCATGGTGATTACAACCGGCTGATGAATGACGCCATGCTGCATTCCGTTACCAATTATGAATGCTATAAGGGACTTTACAGCAGCTTCAACAGTATGAATCTGTTTGAAATTAATCATTCCCTGCTCAGACAGTTCGGACCGGAAAACTGGACTTTATACAGGGGCAAGCATCTGCTTTCCTTTGTGGATAACCATGATGTGACCAGAGTTGCCAGTATTTTAAGCAATGAGAAGCATTTGCCGCTGATTTATGCGCTGATGTTCGGTATGCCCGGAATCCCCTGCGTATATTATGGCAGTGAGTGGGGAACGAAGGCAGGAAAGGAAGAGGGCGACCCTGCGCTCCGTCCCGCTTTTGAGAAGCCGGAGTGGAATGAATTGTGTGATTTTATCAGCAGGCTCAGCGAGGCAAAGAAGCATTCCGAGGCGTTGAATTACGGAAGCTTCCGTTCTGTGCTTCTGACAAACAAACAGTGTATTTTTGAAAGAAAATCGGAGCATGAAAGAGTGCTGGTTGCCATCAATGCGGACGGTGAGGATTTTACGGCGCATTTCGATGCGGGCTGCGGAACTGCGGTGAATCTGATAGACGGAACCGCCCATGATTTTGGCGGCGGAAGTGTGCTTCCTGCATATAGTGCTTATTATTGGAAAATGGAACAATAATTAACAAGGCTTCTTTGGTAAATCTTTAGAAATTCTTCTGTAAATATATATTGACAAATAATATTATATGCCGTATAGTATGCGTAACAAGCAATATTATATGGCATATAATATTATGCAGAAATATAAGATGCCCGAATCGGGAAAATATAGTCAGGGGGCAGGGAAACTTAATAGAAAGGGAGAGATTGCATGGTATTTAATACAGGTGCGGCGCTGCTGGATGCGATTGTGCTGGCAGTTGTGTCCAAGGAGCCGGAAGGAACGTATGGGTATAAGATTACCCAGGAAGTCCGGCAGGTGATTGAATTGTCGGAATCCACGCTTTATCCTGTACTGCGGAGATTGCAGAAGGACGAATGTCTGGAGGTCTATGACAGGGAATGTGCAGGACGAAACAGACGGTATTACAAGGTTACCAGCAGAGGCTGGGCGCAATTAAGGTTGTATGAAAGTGAATGGCGGGAATATTCAGATAAGATAACACGTCTTTTTGAAGGGAGAATTTAAGTTATGAACAGAGTTGATTTTATGAACCAACTGGAGAGTCTGCTCCAGAATATTTCGCCCGCGGAACGGGAAGAGGCTTTACAATACTATAATGAATATTTTAACGACGCGGGAGAAGAGAATGAGCAGGATGTCATTGAAGCTCTTGGAAATCCTGCAAAAGTTGCTGAAAATATCAAAAGAGATTTGTATGGAAGCGGATATGGAGATAATACTTATCAGAGAGCTCCGGTAAATAACAGAGCTGTTACAGAGTACAAACCGACAGAGGAGATGCAGGGGAAAGAAAATAAATTGTCCACAGGAATGATTGTGCTGATTGTTGTGCTTTGTGTATTTGCTTCCCCGATTATTCTGGGATTAGCGTCGGCTGTATTTGGTACGTTGGCAACAATTATTGCCGCATGGTTTTCCGTCATTTTCGGCTTTGGAGTGGCAGCTTTGATTCTGCTGATTATCATGCTGGTGCTTCTTGCAGTCGGTATCATGTGTATCCCCTCTTCACCGTTTGCAGGTGTAGCCGTGCTGGGCGGCGGTTTTATCTGCGGCAGTCTGGGAATCCTGTTTATGATGCTGACGGTTGCTATGGCGGGAATTGCCACACCGGCTATTTTCCGGGGAATCGTAAGCCTGTGCCGGAAATTGTCTGGCAAAAAGAAGGCAGAGAAAACTGAGTGCGAGAAGAAGAGTCTATAGTAGGATGGAGGATATTCAATGAAAAAGTTTATGAAGGTGTGTGGCATAACCGCATTGATATTATTTATTTTGGGTCTTGTGTTAGCGCTTGTGGCAGGAACGACAGCGGGGGCAAAAAGCATCAGCGAGATTGTGGAAAGTGTTACCAGAGGAAAGGTACATGTGAATCTGGGAGGTCCCGATGATTGGGGAATCTATATTAATGAGGGCGATTCCGATATTTTATATGATATTGATGAAACAAAATTATTTGACGACGATTACGAGATTTTTCGCGGTGACGTCGACAAATTCGCGGTGGGAAGCGATATCAGCAGGCTTGACATAGAGGCAGGCGGCTGCGTTCTCTATCTGCAACCCTCGGAGGATAACAATTTTTATATTGCGTCTGCCGGAAACGGAAAATTCCAGTGCTATATAAAAAATAACACTTTGTATGTAAAAACCAGTCATACGTTAACGAAGTGGAATGATTATGGGGATTTCGAGATTACCTTATATATCCCCGCAGATTACAGATTTGCACAGGCAGAGGTGGAGCTTGGAGCAGGATATCTGGGCGTGCCGGAGCTTTTGGCAAACGAAGTGGAGCTTACGGTTGGCGCCGGTCAGATTGAAGTGGACCGTTTGGTAGCCGATACCTGCGATATTGAGGTAGGCATGGGTGAAATCCTGCTTGAAAATGTGCAGGTGACTGAGATGGATGCCGAGGCAGGTATGGGACACCTGTGGCTGGAGGGCACGATTCTTGGCGATGTAAATGCTGAATGCGCTATGGGGTCCATAGAGATGAATTTGTCCGGCAGGGAAGAGGAATTTAACTATACGCTGGAGGCGGCTATGGGAAGCGTAACCATCGGAAATGAGGATTACAGCGGACTGGCACATGATAAGGCGGTGCGGAATTCCGCTGACAAAACAATGACAATTGAGTGTGCCATGGGAAGCATTGAAGTTAATTTTATGAATTAAAATAGCTGCTATTTTTAAAAGGTCGAATTTGGTTTTGATTACCGGATTCGGCTTTTTACATGGAGAAATAGTAAAAGTATGGAAAACCATGCGAAAAACAATATGGTGTAATGATGAAATATTGATAAATAAACGCGATTGCGAATAGGTCATAAAGCTGCAGGGGATAATAGTGCAGATTAACTGATGTCAATAGGGCATAATTGTGATATTATGAATTTTATGGAAGGAAGGGAGAAAAAATGAGAAAAAAGCTTGTGATAATGACTGTTTTGTCATGCGTAGTTTTATTTGCGGGCTGCGGTGATAAAGAGGAAGAAACAGAACCAACTCAGACAATCACCGATACGGTAGAGACACCGACGGAGGAAAAGGATAAGACTCAGCAGATAGAAGGATATCAGGTGATGGATGGGACAGATGTGCCGGTTAGGATAAGCTTTACTCTGGAAGAAATTCAGAAGGGTGAGGCAGCCTACAAGATTTTGACAGAAAAAAATACGAATCTGGCGGTTCCCAAGGATGATGAGGAGTATATAATTGTGACCTTTAAAATTTCCTACGATGAAGGAGGGGCGGATGAGATTTACCTTGCGGAGAATCACGCATCATTACAGAGTGCAAGCCTGTATTTTGCATTATCCAACGGAGACAGCAATGCGGAAGATATGACGGAATATTTGCCAGACAGTGTTTATAATCTAAGAATTGCCAAAGGGGACAGTGCGCAGGGCTCTGTTGCATTCCTGCATAAAAAGGATAGTATAGAGCCGTTATATTTCCTTGGATTTAATAACAGTATTTCATTTGATGTGAGCAAATAAAAAAAAGAGTGTAGACAGATGAGTAATTTCATCTGTCTACACTCTTTTTGCGTGGGTTTTGGCGGCAGTCTGTTGCTTATATATGGTTGACAGAAATGGAGGCTGGCAATAACATCCTCCAGAATATTCGGGGTGATGAGTGAAATATCAGAAAATGGTATATGATATGCAAACTGTTTTAAGTCAATCCGGTATGCTTTCAGTGTCTTCTTATCCAGTCTCTTTTGATTTTCGCAGTAATTCAAATAGTTATTTATCTGTGTCTCTAAGTTATTCATAATGAAATCTCCTTTGTTTTTTACAATATTTTATCAAAAATATTTTGTATAGAAGTGTATTCTTTGTCAATGCCAAGAGATGCGACAAAAAAGTGGATTGCATTGAGGAAATAAACCGTGCTATGATTTTATGCAGAAATAGGAATATCAGTAAAAGGTACTGTAAAGGATAGGAGAACATCATGAAGATTAAGTTGGCGGATATTGAAAAGGACGAGGCAATCAAGTGTTATATCAAAAAAGCAGATGAATCTCTGGTGGCATTGGGGTATACGGAACACAGCTTTCCCCATGTGTGCAAGGTGGCAGCTACAGCGTACAGGATTTTGGAAACATTAGGTTATGATACAAGGGATGCGGAGCTTGCTGCGATTGCAGGGTATTTGCATGATATCGGAAATGTGGTTAACAGAATAGATCATGCGCAGAGCGGCGCGGTTATGGCTTTCCGGATTTTGGACAGGATGAATGCGGAACCGGATGAGATTGCGACAATCGTGACGGCAATCGGCAATCACGATGAATCCACGGCTTTTCCGGTGAATCCCGTGGCGGCAGCGCTGATTATTGCGGATAAGACAGATGTGCGTTGCAGCAGAGTACGGAATCAGGCAATTTCCAATTTTGATATTCATGACAGAGTGAATTATTCGGTAAAGGAGTCGGAGCTTTATATTGATAAAAAAGAAATCTGTCTAAACCTCAAAATTGAGACGGATATTTGTACTGTAATGGACTATTTTGAAATTTTTTTGAACCGCATGATTCTCTGTAAAAAATCTGCAGAAAAGCTGGGGGTTAAATTTGCACTTATTATGAATGGACAGAAGATGATTTAAAAATACTTTGTTGACATTTTTTCCTCCAAATTTATAATTCCCCTTGACAAAACGCCCCCTCATGGACTATATTCATGAATATAGCAAAAAGGCAATGACGAAGAGGAGTACGCATTACCCCTTAACAGAGAGAGCGGTTACCAAAAAGGCGCTGTAAGACCGCTTGAAGGAAGGAATGTGGAAGGTAGCTTCCAAGCCGGAGGACCCAGAGCTGCGGGAATTAGACCTGCGCTGTAAGCCCTCACGGGTTATCCCCGTTACAGGATAGCGCTTTATGGTATGTATCGGCATATCCGAAGCTGCATGAGGCAGCCGTCAGGCTGCGAACAAAGGTGGTACCGCGTTAATGACGCCCTTTGCTGATGAAAGTCAGCAAAGGGCTTTTTGTGTGTTCAATGAGCCGGGCGCACATGCGTGTGCGCCATCTGAGAGTCGTCATGCCGGATTGTGCTTGCACGAATCCGATATGAGGACTCTCAGATGATGTACATGATAATGTACATTCGGCGAATGTCGCATCCGGGCAGCTTAGCTGCGAGGCTGGCAAAAGAAAGGAGAAGCAATATGAGCAAAGAATTAGCAAAAACTTATGACCCCAAAGGCATAGAAGACAGATTGTATCAGAAGTGGCTTGACAAAAAATATTTCCACGCAGAGGTAGACCATAGCAAAACCCCCTTTACGATTGTAATTCCGCCCCCAAACATTACAGGACAGCTTCACATGGGTCACGCCCTTGACAATACGATGCAGGATATTCTGATCCGTTTCAAGAGAATGCAGGGCTATAACGCACTGTGGCAGCCCGGAACTGACCACGCCAGCATTGCAACCGAGGTCAAGATTATCGAGAAATTAAAAGAAGAAGGAATCGACAAGCAGGACCTTGGACGTGAAAAATTCCTTGAGAGAGCATGGGACTGGAAAAAGGAGTACGGCGGACGTATTATCAGCCAGCTCAAGAAATTAGGCTCCTCCTGCGACTGGGACAGAGAGCGTTTCACCATGGACGAGGGCTGCAACAAGGCAGTTACCGAGGTTTTTGTAAAGATGCACGAAAAAGGCTACATTTACAAAGGCTCCCGCATCATCAACTGGTGTCCCGTATGTAACACCTCCATCTCCGATGCAGAGGTAGAATATCAGGAGCAGGCAGGACATTTCTGGCATATTAAGTATCCCTTGATAAATGAGGACGGCACGCCAAGTACAACAGAGTTTCTGACCTTCGCAACCACACGTCCGGAGACCATGCTGGGCGATACCGCGGTGGCAATTCACCCTGAGGATGAGCGTTATCAGCATTTAATCGGCAGAAAGGTAATGCTGCCTTTAATGAATCGCGAGATTCCCATTGTTACCGATACCTATGTAGACAGAGAGTTCGGTACCGGTGTTGTTAAAATCACACCCGCTCACGACCCTAATGACTTTGAGGTGGGAAAACGTCACAATCTGCCTGTTATCAACGTAATGAACGATGATGCAACCATCAATGAAAACGGCGGCAAATTTGCAGGCATGGATCGCTACGAGGCGCGCAAGGCAATCGTAGAAGAACTGGATAGTATGGGACTGCTTGTCAAGGTGGAGGATTACTCCCACAACGTAGGTACTCATGACCGTTGTAAGACGACGATCGAGCCTTTGGTAAAGGAGCAGTGGTTCGTTAAGATGGACGAGCTGATTAAGCCCGCAGTAAAAGCTGTTCAGGACGGCGAAATCAAGCTGATTCCCGAACGTATGGAAAAGACCTACTACAACTGGACCGATAATATCCGCGACTGGTGTATCAGCCGTCAGCTCTGGTGGGGACATCGGATTCCCGCATATTACTGTGACGAGTGTAAGGAAGTAGTGGTAGCAAAAGAAATGCCGGATGTATGTCCGAAGTGCGGATGCACCCATTTCACACAGGACCCTGACACACTGGATACCTGGTTTTCCTCCGCTCTGTGGCCCTTCGAGACCTTAGGGTGGCCTGAGCAGACCGAGGACTTAAAATACTTCTATCCCACGGACGTACTGGTAACCGGATATGATATTATTTTCTTCTGGGTTATCCGTATGATTTTCTCAGGCTATGAGCAGATGGGCGAGAAACCCTTTAAGACGGTATTGTTCCACGGCTTAGTCAGGGACAGCCAGGGACGCAAGATGTCCAAATCTCTCGGAAACGGTATTGACCCGCTGGAGATTATCGACCAGTACGGCGCCGATGCGCTGAGACTGACGCTGATTACCGGCAATGCGCCCGGAAATGATATGCGTTTTTACTATGAAAGAGTAGAAAACAGCCGTAACTTTGCAAACAAGGTATGGAATGCTTCCCGTTTCATCATGATGAACATGGAGCAGGCTTTGGAAAAGACGGGCAAGGAAGTTACCGTCCCCGGGGCGGCGGATTTGGAGCCTGTGGATAAATGGATTTTATCCAAATTAAATACCTTGATAAAAGATGTTACCGACAATATGGAGCATTTTGAGCTTGGTATCGCAGTACAGAAGGTTTACGACTTCATCTGGGATGAGTTCTGCGACTGGTACATTGAGATGGTAAAACCCCGTCTGTACAATTCCGACGACGCGGCAAGTCAGAATGCGGCTCTCTGGACTTTGAAAACGGTATTGATTGATGCGTTAAAGCTGCTTCATCCGTATATGCCTTTCATTACCGAAGAAATCTTCTGCACCTTACAGAGTGAGGAAGAGTCCATTATGATTAGCAAATGGCCTGAGTATACGGAGGAGAGAAGCTTTGCCAAGGAAGAAAAGGATATCGAAACCATCAAGGAAGCTGTCCGCGGCATCCGTAATATCCGTACCGAAATGAATGTTGCACCCAGCCGCAAGGCAAGCGTATATGTAGTAAGTGAGGACGACGGTATTTTAAATACTTTTACCGAAGGCAGACTGTTCTTTGCTTCTCTGGCGTACGCAAATGAAGTCACAACGGTCAACGAGTTGACCGGGCAGAAGGATAAGACCGGTATTGCCCAGGATGCGGTATCCGTAGTGATTCCCGGCGCAACCCTCTACATTCCTTTTGCAGAGCTGGTAGATATTGCACAGGAAATTGAGCGTCTGAAAAAAGAACAGAAGCGTCTGGAGGGTGAGCTTGCCCGCGTAAATGGTATGCTTTCCAACGAGCGTTTCCTTTCCAAGGCTCCCGAAGCAAAGATTGCAGAGGAAAAAGAGAAGCTTGCAAAGTATACGCAGATGATGGAGCAGGTAACGGAGCGTCTTGCTCAGCTACAGTAAAATTGTCTGAACTTTCGGTTTTGGCTACAGATACAGCTTTCAGACGAAAAAGAGGCATGGCAGTGAAGAAACAGCAGATTACAACCTTTGAGGAAGCGGTGGACTATCTCTACAATGTCCCCCGCTTTACCTCCAAAAACAGTCCGGAGGATACGAAAGCGTTCCTCCATGCGCTGGGGGACCCGGATAAAAATATGCACATTATCCACGTTGCCGGCACAAACGGAAAAGGATCCGTTTGTGCCTATTTGCGTTACATTTTAGAGGAGGCGGGGTATACCACGGCAGTATTTACTTCCCCCCATCTGATAGATATCAGAGAGCGTTTTCTCATCAAAGGACAGATGGTTTCCCAGGAAGCGTTTTTGCAGGCTTTCCTGCAAATTTATAACAGTCTGGACTGGAAAAGGCTTGAACAAGGGGAGGGATATCATCCCACCTTTTTCGAGTATCTTTTCTTTATGGCAATGCTGTTGTTTGCAGACGCAGAGGCGGATTATGTGATTTTGGAGACGGGGCTTGGCGGCAGGCTGGATGCAACCAATTCGGTAAGCAGAAAAGAACTTGCCGTGATTACACGCATCGGGCTTGACCATACGGAGTATCTGGGAGATACGATTACGCAGATTGCGCGGGAAAAGGCAGGCATCATACAGGCGGGGGCTCCGGTGGTTTTTGTCGATACCGAGGAAGATGTTACCACTGTATTTTGTGATTATGCGCAGAAATTGGGAACTTGTGCGTATTCCGTGTCGAGAAATGACTATGCTTTCTTGAATTTTAAGAATAAAACCATTGATTTTTCCGTGCGTTCTGAGTATTATGGTTATATTAGGCTTAACTTAAGGACGATTGCCTCATATCAGATGGAAAACGCTGCATTGGCAGTACGTGCCATCGAGGTATTGGACAAGGGCAGGACAATCTCGGCGCAGGATGTGATCCGCGGAGTAGGTGAATGCTTCTGGCAGGGACGGATGGAAGAGGTTCTTCCGGACGTGTTCGTGGACGGCGCACATAACGAGGACGGCGTCAGGGCTTTTCTGGAGACCGTGGAAGCGGATGGATGTGCGGGGCGGAGACTGCTTTTGTTTGGAGTGGTTCAGGACAAAAATTATTCCGGGATGGTAGGGAAATTATTGGATGCAAAGCTTTTTTCCCGGATTGCCGTCGCACATTTGCATACGGCAAGGTCGGCATCCTTAGATAGCCTTAGAAAACTTTTAGAATACAAACAACAGGCTGTCACTGCATATACTTTTCATGACAGTGTGGATACAGCGTTTAGGGAGCTGCAGGAAGAAAAAATGCCGGGGGACCGCATTTACATTGCAGGAAGTCTGTATTTGGTTGGTGAGATAAAGGAGTCGTTAGACCATGATTAACTTTGAAGAAGAACTGAAGAAATTTCATCCAAGCCTTGAGGTGGAGCAGGCTGAGGAAGCAATTTACAATCAGGATTTGACCGATGTGGCGGATTTGCTGGTGAAGATGGTAAAGGAAGCAGAAGAGAAAGAGGACAAACAGTAGGAGGGAAAAATGTTTTGCTATCATTGTGGCTGCCATTTGTCAGAACATGATTTTTGTACCGCCTGCGGAGCAGATGTGTCTCTTTATAAGAAAATTATGTATGTTTCCAACAGGTTTTACAATGAAGGTCTGGAAAAAGCAGGTGTAAGAGATTTAACCGGTGCAATTAACAGTTTGCGGCAGAGTTTAAAATTCAATAAAAATAATATAGAAGCACGCAATCTTCTTGGCTTGGTTTATTTTGAGACGGGCGAGGTGGTTGCTGCTTTAAGCGAATGGGTCATCAGTAAGAATTTAAGACCAGAGAAAAATATTGCGGATGATTATATCAATATGGTGCAGTCAAACGCCTCCCGTCTCGATTCCATTAATCAGACGATAAAGAAGTATAATCAGGCGCTGGTGTACTGTACGCAGGACAGTAAGGATTTGGCGGTGATACAGTTGAAGAAAGTACTTTCCCTGAATCCGAAATTCATCCGTGCCCATCAGCTGCTGGCATTGCTTTACATGGACAGTGAGAAGTGGGATCGCGCACAGAGAGAATTAAACAAATGTATGGAGATTGACCGGAACAATACGCTGACGCTTCGTTATGTCAAGGAAGTGGAGAAGATGCTGCTGCCGGATGAGAATATGCGGCAGACAGGTAAACGTAAGCAGGAAGATGTGGTGCGTTATCAGAGTGATAATGAGATTATTATTCAGCCTCTGAATGTGCGGGAGACGAAGGGCGGCGGAGTATCCTCTCTGCTCAATATCGGCATCGGTCTGGCTATCGGTTTGGCGGCAATGTATTTTCTGGTGGTGCCTGCTGCGGTTTCCAATGTCAATAATGAGGCGCAGCAGAAGATTACCGAGATTGGTAATCAGATGGATGCCAAAACGGCCACGATACAGGAGCTGGAGAGCCGGATTGCAGACTTGCAGGCAGATAACGACAGTCTGCATCAGGAACTGGACGGTTATATCGGTGCCGATGGAACGCTCCAGACCTTTGACACTCTTTTGTCTGCGGCATCCGATTATCTTGAAACTCAGGATGTGGAGCAGACAGCAGCCAGTCTGGAGGCGATTGCCCAGAGTGTTAATATTGATGAGACCTCTGAGGCGTTCCAGAGGCTTTATAATACGCTGCGGGCAACGATAGGTCCTGAGTTGTCAGCGGCTTATTATGCGGAAGGCTATACGGCATACCAACAGGAGGATTATGCTGCAGCGATTGAAAATCTGTCAAGGGCATTTTATTACGATGAGACCAACGTGGATGCTTTGTATTATCTGGCTGGCGCTTATCGCAGGAGCGGCGACAATGCAAATGCAATCGCAACGTATGATAAGGTAGTTGAATTGTTCCCTGATACGGAACGGGCAAGAAGGTCGCAGCAGTACAGGGATGATCTTGCGGCGGAGAATACAAATTAAATTGTTTAAAATACCAAAGAAAAGGATTTACAGAATAGAAGTTCCGTAAATCCTTTTTCAATGCTAAAAATTATAATATTGGACAGAAAAGGGGAAAGATATGGAGGAATTTCAGATTATTGATAATTGCCTGATGGTAAAGCTGCCCGAAGAGGTAGATCATTATCGTGCAGCTTATATCTGTGAAAATGCGGACAAGTATATCCTTCAGGAGGGTGTACAGCATGTGGTATTTGATTTTGAGGATACGCGGTTTATGGATTCTTCAGGGATAGGAATTATTATGGGGAGATACCGTAAAATTTCCTGCTTTGGCGGTAAGGTATATGTGATTCATGTGGATCGGCAGATTCAGCGTATGTTTGCAATATCAGGATTAAATAAAGTGGTAGAGGTGCTGGCATGAGGACTTTAGAGAGAGAGCAGGCGTTGTGTGAACAGAATCTGTGGATAAGGAAAGGAATGGATAGTATGAAAAACGAGACGGAGATTATATTTGATGCGATTTCAAACAATGAAAACTTTGCAAGAATGGCGGTTGCAGCGTTTGTATCGCATTTGAATCTCACGCTGGATGAGCTGGCGGATATTAAAACTGCAGTGTCGGAGGCGGTTACCAATGCAATCATACATGGTTACGAGAATCTGGAGGGCTATGGAATGCACGGGGACAAAAAGCCGTTTTCTTATGCGCGAAATCCTGGCAAAGTACGGATGTGCTGTGTTTTGGACGATGAGATGTTACATATTGAGGTATCGGATACGGGAAAAGGCATTGAAAATATTGAGCAGGCAATGGAACCCCTTTACACCTCCAGACCGGAGCTGGAACGTTCAGGCATGGGATTTTCCTTTATGGAGGCATTTATGGACGAGCTGGAGGTGGAAAGTGAGCCGGGAAAAGGAACAACGGTGCGCATGAAAAAGAAGGTGAATGCCGGATCATGGATAGACAGTGAGGAGTAAAGTATGGAGGAGCTGTCAGTACTGATTGAAAAATCACAGGCAGGGGATAAGGAAGCAAGAGAAGTACTGATAGAGAATAATCTGGGACTGGTTCACCATATCGTAAAGCGTTTCGTGGGAAGAGGACATGATTTGGAGGATTTGTTTCAGATAGGAACAATAGGACTGATGAAAGCAATTGATAAATTTGATTTGAGCATCGGAGTAAAATTTTCTACTTATGCGGTTCCTATGATTACCGGAGAAATTAAGCGTTTCCTGCGGGATGACGGACCGGTTAAAGTATCCCGGACGATTAAGGAGAATGGTCTTAAAGTGCGGCTGGCAAGACAGCGGCTGCAGGCAAGTCTGAAACGGGAGCCCACCATGCAGGAGCTTGTAAAGGAAGCCGCGCTGCCGGAGGAAGACATTGTACTCGCCATGGAAGCGGCTGTGGAGGTGGAATCGCTTTACAGTGCGGTGTATCAGGATGATGGAAGCGAGATGTATCTTGTGGACAAGGTGGTGCAGGGAGAACATGGGTGCGTGGGAAGCAGTCTTGGCAACGGTACGGGGGACTGCATGGACTGGGAAAAGGATAAGCTGTTGGATCATATGCTGCTGTCGCAGCTTCTTGAAAGTCTGGAAGCAAATGAAAGGGAGCTTATCTGTATGCGTTATTTCCAGAATAAGACACAGGTGGAAATCGCTTCCATGCTGGGAATCAGTCAGGTGCAGGTGAGTCGTATGGAGAAAAAGATACTGCTCCGCCTGCGTGAGCGGGCAGGGTAAAAAATATCCCTTAAGTTTTTCTAAAAAACGTCAGTATCTCTTTTTTTTCGACTTGTTTTCTAGTATTATGGGAATGTGTAACCCGATGTTTACGGATATGAAAACAGGAGAGACAGATGAAAAGCGATTTGGAATATATAGACGATGATGAACTGTATGGGCAGTCAAAGAAGATACGGAGGAGGAAGAAAAGGAGGTTTAGCAGAGCATATACGATAATGGCTCTGCTGGGATGTCTATTGCTGCTGGTGGCGGTAATGTATTTGGGAATGATGCTGTTTACCGGTGCAGGCGATTTGGAAGCGGAGGATGTAATAGCGGAAATCGAGGCAGTGACCTATACCCAGCAGGAGATGGATGAGAAGCTGCGGGAAGCGGAAGAGGCGGCTGCCAATCAGGCGGAAGAGGCGGCAGAGGCGCGGGCGGCTGAGATTTTAGGCGGCATCAAAAACAGTCTGGAAAGCGGCGTTTCAACAGTAGAAACGCTGAGGGAATATTACCCGGAGCATTTGGTGCTGGTCAGCGGAGGGCAGTTTCATTTTGTGCCTGTTAAAGACACGCTGCAAAAAAATAATTACACAGAGGATTGTCTGAATATAACGGAAAGCGGAGAATTTCAGTATGTGCAGGACGGACAGGTGGTATCCTACAAGGGGATAGACGTGTCCAGACATCAGGGTACGATTGACTGGCAGAAGGTAGCTGCTGACGGTGTGGAGTTTGCTTTTATCCGCGTGGCGTTGCGGGGTTATGGGACCGGAAAGCTGGTGGAGGATGAATACTTCGAGGCAAATGTCAAGGGCGCGATAAATGCCGGTATTAAGGTGGGCGTTTATATTTATTCCCAGGCAATTAATGAGGAAGAGGTTTTGGAGGAGGCAGCGTTTGTGTTAGAGAAAATTGCACCTTACAAAATCGAATGCCCTGTAGTGTATGATGTGGAAATGGTATCCGGTGCGGACGGGCGTATGAATAGGCTGACTGCGGAAGAGAGAACAAATCTTGCGGCGCTTTTTTGTCAGACTATCGAAAACGCAGGATACAAGCCCATGATTTATCATAATATGGAGATGGCGGCGTTAAAAATCAATTTGGAAGAGCTGGAAGCTTATGATAAATGGTTTGCGTATTATAATTCTAATTTCTATTATCCCTATCAGTATGATGTGTGGCAGTACAGTGAGAAAGGAAAGATAGACGGTATCGACGGTGATGTGGATTTGAATATCAGCTTTGTCCCTCTGTGGGAGGAATAATTTGAAGCCGGATGGTCATAATGAAGGGTATGGGATGTCCCGAAATTATGGTCGGAGGGAAAAAAAGTGGTTCTGAAATGGATGTTTTTGGCATTGATAGGGACGAGCTATGGAATGTTGGCGGCGGCAGGCGTTTTCACCGTGTTAGTGGCGGTGGGTCTGGTGCCGCGTTTTGCTGGGAAAACACATACGGCAAAGAAAGTATTTCTGTACGAAGAAATGGTTATACTGGGTACGATTGCCGGTTCCTTTGCCAGTGTATTTCCGGAGTATAATCAGTATGGAGCATTCTGGCAGCAGCATTTTCCGAATCAGCTGCAGTTGTGGAACGGCATCGGAATCGGGCTGCAGGCGGTGTTTGGATTATTCAGCGGCATGTTTATCGGATGTCTGGCACTGGCAATTGCGGAGATGCTTGACAGTATTCCGATTCTTACCAGAAGAATTTCGTTCCGCCATGGAATCGGACTTGCGATTCTCAGTATGGCGATAGGCAAGCTGTGCGGCTCTCTGTTGTACTTTTGGACAGAGCTTCATCGTGTGGTGCAGTAAAAAACGGAAACAGGGAAAGGGGAAAATATGGCAGGCTCAAACAATGTAACGGTCTATGTAAAATGTGACAGAAGCGTGGAAGTGCAGTCTCAGGATGTCTTTCTGAAGGATGCGGCAAGTGTGCGCTGTATGGACAATGTGGTGAATGCCAAAATGAAGGCATTAAAAATACATCATTTTCCAAAGGACGGCGTAAAAAGATGCGTTATCAGTTCTCTGAAAATAGTGGAGCTGATGGAGCAGGAATGCCCCAATATCACCGTGCAGTTCGTGGGCGAAGCGGATGTTCTGGTAGAATGGATTAGTGTGAACAGACACAAGGGCTGGCAGCAGTGGCTAAAGGCGGCACTGGTATGTCTGGTCAGTTTTTTCGGCACTGCCTTTACGATTATGGCGTATCATAATGATGTGGGAATCAACGAGGTGTTCACGGAAGTATACCGGATGGTTATGAACCGGGAGCCGGGAGGACTGAATGTTCTGGAGGTGTCCTATTCCATCGGACTGGCATTGGGAATTATTGTGTTCTTTAACCACATAGGCGGAAGAAGAATCACGAAGGACCCTACCCCCATAGAGGTGGCGCTGCGTAATTATGAGGAAGATGTGGACAAGACATTGATTGCAACAGCAGGCAGGGAAGGTACGGAAGAGGAGGCGGAGTAAAATCAAACTTGCAAAGAAAAAATAGTTTAGTATAATTATTGATAGAGAAAGCTTTCGTTCTTGAGAAGGTATTGGGCATGAAGAAACAAAGGAAGGAAAGAATTACAGTTGCGGTTATATTACTGTGCCTGCTGACAATGGTAGGGGCGGTTTATTTGTGTTCCTGTGAAGTCCGTAAAAACCTCAGGATAGAGATGCAGGACACTCTGCGGGAAATGGCGGAACAGAATAAGTCTGCGGTACAGAGGTCGATAGAATTGGGAGAGCCTTTTGGCGTCTATCTGCCGGAATGGTTTGAAGAGTTTTTGAATGGAGAGGCATTTGACGGAAAAGGTTATAGCTGTATTGTCAGGGTGGATGGGGAAGTGATAGCCCATTCTGCCGGTTCTCCCATATACGGACAGAAGAATTTCTTTGAGTGCGCACTGCGAAATCCAGAGGAACTGCGGGATGCTTTTCAGGCGGGACTGAGCGGAACGGGTGTTTTTGTATTAAACGGGGAGCAGGATTTTTATTATACGCCATTGGAGTTTGAGGATGGACAACAGACGTGGTATATGATTACGGTGGTGCCGGAAGAGGTGCTGGCTGAAAGAATGCAGCCCATCATGAGCAATGTTGAACAGATGCTTATTATTATTGTAATTATTGTTGCATGCGGCGTGTCCATTTTTCTTCTGACCTATCAGATAAAAAGAAAGGAGTTGTTAAAACTCGCATATACGGACCTATTGACCGGAGCGGACAATTTTGCCTGTTTTCAGAAGAAAATCAAACGAAAAAAAGGGATTCACGGCTATATTATAGCCATGGACCTCAGCGATTTTAAGATTATTAATAATACCTGTGGTGTGGCAACAGGGGATAAGGTGCTTGCCAGATTATGGAAGGTATTGCACGATGGCATTCGGGAAGAGGAGCTGGCAGCGCGAATTTATGCGGACAGATTTATCCTGTTTTTTCAGGAAGATGATAAGGAACGGGTAAAGGAAAGGCTGGATGAGCTGGTTGTCAACATCGGAAAAATATCAGAGGATTTGAATACGCCCCGGGGGTTCCCTGTCTTTGGCGTGTATGAGACGACGAACCAGGAGACGGCGGATACGGACTATGGAAATGCAGTTCAGGCAAAGCATATCGTGAAGGGGAGAAGAGACCGCAATTATGCTTTCTATGAGGAGCTGGATTATAAGCAGGTGTTGGAGAAGCGTGCTATAGAGGACGGTTTTGAACAGGCGATTGCTGAGAAGCAGTTTGAAATCTGGTACCAGCCTAAATTTAACGTGGAGAGCGGCGCGGTTGTGGGGGCGGAGGCTCTGGTCCGATGGAGAATGCCGGACGGAACGCTATTTCCCCCTTTTAAGTTTATTCCCATTTTTGAGAAAAACGGTATGATTCCCAAACTGGATGAATATGTATTCCGAAGTGTATGTATCCAGCAGAAGCAGTGGGAGCGGGACGGAAAGAGCATCTTGCCCGTATCCGTCAATATTTCCCGTGTCAGCCTGTATTATTATAATATTGTGGAAAAATATAAAGCCATTTCAAATGAGAATGGACTGGATACAAAGTATCTGCATCTTGAAATTACCGAGAGCGCGACTATCGACAACGCAGAGATATCCAGTTTGATTGAACAGTTCCATCAGGCGGGTTATCAAATACTGCTGGACGATTTTGGCAGCGGATATTCCTCTCTGTCTACACTGAATATGATGCACTTTGACGCTATGAAGCTGGACAAGAGTCTGATTGATTATATCGGGGATGAGAATGGAGAAAAACTGCTTCACTATATCGCAAGACTCGGGCAGAATCTGGGACTGCGCATTACCGCCGAGGGTGTTGAGACAAAGGAACAGGTGGAGTTTTTACGCAACCTGAAGTGTGATGATATCCAGGGTTATTATTTTTCTAAACCACTGCAGGCGCAGGAGTTTGAGAAGCTGTTGGCAAATGCAATCTGAATTTATAAAAAATAAATAGCAGTTACATATTTCTGTCAAAATTCCACATACTGAATTTATAGAAATTCAGGTAGGATTGCTGTCTATGGCAGAACAGCAAGGAAACGGAGAAATATGGACGAGCAAAAAAAACAGGAATATGAACAGTATGTAAAAGAAGTGACGCCTACCCATAATCTGTGGCTGCAGATGATAAAGGCGTTTATTGTGGGCGGCATCATTTGTACTTTGGGACAGTTTATTTTGAATTATGCCACCAATACGATGGGTCTGGACAAGCAGACGGCGGGCAGTTGGTGTTCCCTGATTCTGGTGCTGCTGTCTGTCCTTCTGACAGGTTTCAACATCTATCCGCTTATTGTGAAATGGGGCGGCGCCGGTGCGCTGGTTCCGATTACGGGCTTTGCCAATTCGGTGGCGGCTCCGGCAATCGAGTTCCAGAAGGAGGGACAGGTTTTCGGTATCGGCTGCAAGATTTTTACCATTGCAGGACCGGTGATTCTGTATGGTATTTTTTCAAGCTGGGTACTGGGACTGGGGTATTGGATTTTGAAAATGTTTGGAGTGGTGTAAGCCACTCCTTTTATGGCATGAACGGCGGAAAAATTAACAGGTTTGAAAAGGACGTTTCAGCAGATAGTTGGGACGTTCTTTTTAAATTATTTGAAAAGATGGTTGTGGAATGAAGTGAATTTCCGGAAAACGTGTAAAATATAGATTAATTATATTGAGAAAACGTGTAATTACAAATGTTAATATCTTGAGAAAACGTGATAAAATGATTATATCGTGATAGGTGCAGAGAAAGAATATCAGGCTTATATTTATATTGATTTTTCGGATGTCAGGAAAGAAATTTTGGATGTGTTTGAAAATGAGTCCTACGATTTGGATTTGTTTTTCCTCAAAATGGAGAGCTTTTACGGCGTGCAGTTGAAAAAAAGAGATTCCTGTTTTGTATTTGATGAAGTGCAGATGTATCCCAAAGCGCGGCAGATGATTAAACATTTGGTGGCAGATGGACGCTATGATTATATTGAAACAGGTTCCTTAATCAGTATCAAACAAAATGTGGAGAGCATCGTTATTCCCTCCGAAGAAGATTCCATGCAGTTAAATCCGTTAGACTTTGAGGAATTTTTAATGGCATTCGGGGAAGAACCATTGTTGGAATATATCAGAAAGTGCTTTGCAGAGACAAAGCCGTTGGGAGATTTGCTGTACAGAAAAGCATTGAACTATTTTCGGCAATATATGATTGTGGGAGGCATGCCGCAGGCTGTTTTAAAGTATTGTGAAAGTAAAAACTTGAGTGAAGTGAACGTGGTGAAACAAAGAATATTAAAGCTATATCGGCAGGATATTCTCAAGTTTGCCAAGGGTTATGAGAGTAAAGTATCATCGATTTTTGATGAAATACCATCTCAGTTGACCAAACATGAAAAGAAGTTTACATTGGCATCATTGAATAAAAACGCAAGATTTCGGGAATATGAAGATGCTTTTATGTGGCTGAGTGAGTCGAAAATTGTGAATCATTGTTTTAACTCTACAGACCCTAATATAGGTATAAATCTCAATACGGACCGTTTAACGCTGAAATGCTATATGGCGGATACCGGTTTGTTAATTACGCATGCCATTGAAGATGGAATGTTTTTGGAAGAAGAGGTTTTGAAAGCAGTTATGTTTGACAGGCTTGGTATCAATGAGGGAATGCTGCTTGAAAATGTAGTGGCACAGCTATTGGTTTCTAAAGGGCACCGTTTATTCTTCTTTTCAAAGGTGGATAAAGAAGATTTTCACAATAATATTGAAATTGATTTCCTGGTGCGGGATAGGAAAAAAATCTGTCCGGTGGAGGTGAAATCCGGACCGTATAAAAAGCATACTTCGCTGGACAGATTCGGTACGAAATATTCAAATAAAGTTGGGAAAAAATATATTGTTTACACAAAGGATTTGTCAAAAGACGGAGATGTTATTTGCGTGCCGGTATATATGGCGGCATATCTGTAAGGAAAAATACCATGAACATAGCGATTATAGAAGACACAAGCCACAAAGAGCTGTTGAAGAATACTGCCAGAAAGTATTTTGAAATGTGGAATGCACAGGCACAGTATTATAATGAATCAGAAAAAGGACGTTCCGGTTGATGACTGGGACGTTTTTTGAAGTGCGGATTTGAATTTTTAAAAAATTGAAAAAAGGGATTGACATATTATCAAAATGATAATATTATAATTCTAACAACAGATATTATTAATTTGATAATAACAAAAAAGACATGGAGGTTTGGCGTATGAAAAAGACATTGATTGTAGTAGATATGCAGAAGGACTTTATTGACGGCGCATTAGGAACCAAAGAGGCGGTTGCCATCGTGGAGAATGTGAAGAAGAAAATTGCAGCATATCAGGAAAACGGGGATGAAATCATTTTTACAAGGGATACCCATCAGGCGGATTATCTGAATACCAATGAGGGAAAGCACCTTCCTGTGGAACATTGTATCGAAGGAACGGCAGGCTGGGAGCTTTATGAGGGACTTGAGGCGCCCGGTGCAATCTACATCAACAAGCCCACCTTCGGATATCTGAACTGGGCGGATTACAAGTTAGAAGAGGTGGAAATGGTTGGTCTGTGCACGGATATCTGTGTGGTATCTAACGCGCTGATTATCAAAGCCACCTATCCCGAAATTAAGGTGACGGTAGATGCAAGCTGCTGTGCAGGGGTAACACCGGAAAGTCATGCCGCAGCATTAACCACCATGAAGATGTGTCAGGTGGAAGTAGTGGGGGAATAATTCGATTTTATTGATAGGAAAGAGGGGACTTCAATGATTAAGATAAATGGGAAACAAGTGGATTTAAAGCATTTTCCGGACGGAACCCTGTTGCTGAAGGAGCTTGCGCCGGAAACAGAAAAAGTGACCTTGACCTGGCTTTTTGAAAACAATGAAGAGCTGGTGGGATTATACTTTCTCACAAAACACCTGCGCTCAAAGGGGAGAAAGGAGATTGCCCTACAGCTTCCCTACCTTCCCAATGCGAGACAGGACCGTGTGAAAGCGCCGGAGGATGTGTTTACGCTAAAATATTTTGCAGAGCTGATAAACTCTCTGGAATTTTGCGAAGTGGAGGTATTAGACCCCCATTCTTATGTAAGTGAAGCGTTACTGAACAACATCAGGATTCGGACGCCAAAGAAATATGTGGAAAAGGTGTTAGAACAGCTTACGCGGCAGAATGAGCGCAGGGTGCTGCTTTTCTTTCCCGATGAAGGCGCCATGAAACGATATTCTGTCATGTTTGAACAGCCCTATGTGTTTGGCATTAAGAAGCGTGACTGGACTACCGGCGAAATCGAAGGCTTAGAGGCAGCAGGACAGACTGATTTGATTCCGGGAAGTACGGTCTTAATCGTGGATGATATTTGCAGCAGGGGCGGAACCTTCTATTACAGCGCAAAGGCGTTGAAGGAATTGGGAGCAGAGCAGGTGTATTTATATGTTTCCCATTGTGAAAATACTATCCTTGAGGGGGATCTTTTAAAAACGGATTTGGTGGAAAAGGTGTATACCACCAACAGTATTTTTACAAAGAGCGATGAAAAAGTGGAGGCATTTTCTTATGAATAAAATAAATCCGATGTTGTTGATTGATTTTTATAAGGCAGTGCACGCGGAAATGCTGCCAAAGGACATTACAAAATCCGTATCTTACTTTACGCCCCGCATGAGCCGGGTGGAGCGTTGGGATAAGGTGGTCATGTTTGGATTGCAGGGCTTTATTAAGACTTATTTAATTGACTATTTTAACGAGGAATTTTTTGAGAAGCCCTTTACTGAGGTGATTGGGGAATACAAGAGAATCATGGACGCTACGCTGGGTGCGGAGGCTTACAAAATCGAAAAGATAGAGAAGCTGCACAAGCTGGGATATCTGCCGATTGAAATCATTGCATTGCCGGAGGGAAGTATGGTTCCCATGCACATTCCCATGTTCGGTATTACAAATACACATCCTGAATTTGCATGGCTGCCACAGTCCCTGGAGAGTCTCATTTCCGCAGAGAGCTGGCACCCCATGATTGCGGCGACAGTGGGATATACCTATCGCCAGATTGTCAATGAATACTATGACAAGACCTGTGACGACAACATTGCCCGTGCAAGGGCGTTAGGCGCTTTTGATTTCCGCGGGGAGGAGTGTACGGATTCTGCGGTGAAAGCAGGTGCGGGATGGTGTTTGTCCTTCTTAAATACGGCGACGGTTCCCACGATTCCCTATCTGGAGCAGATGTATGCCTGCGATTGTACCAAGGAGCCGGTGGCGTTTGGCAGTCCCAGTACGGAGCATTCCGTCATGTGCAGCAATTATGCCATGGACGGCGACGAAGTGACGCTGTTAAAGCGTCTGCTGACAGAAATTTATCCCAATACCAGCTTCAGCGCGGTGCTGGATTCCTATGATTACTGGAATATCATTGATAATGTGCTTCCGCAGATTAAGAAAGAGATACTGGCGCACAACGGCTGTATGCTGATGCGAGGGGATTCCGGCGAATGTGTGGAGGTTGTGACCAAAACTGTCTTTAAGCTTTGGGAAGAGTTCGGTGGCACTGTCAACAGCAAGGGCTATAAGGTATTAGACCCGCATGTGAAAGCTATTTACGGAGATTCCATTACCATTCAGCGATGCGAGGAGATTTACCGCATTTTAGAAGAAAACGGATTTGCATGTTCCAATGTGGCGCTGGGTGTAGGTTCCTTCTCCATGCAGTGTATCGAGGAGGACGGTATCTTAAAGCCCTTTACCAGAGATACTTTTAGCTCCTGCATCAAAGCCACCTATTGCGAGATTGCCGGCAAGCCCTATCCCATTTTTAAGAATCCTAAGGACGGCGGATTTAAAAAGTCCCAGAAGGGATGCTGCGTGGTAACAGGAAATGCGGAAGGTACACTCACCTATCAGGATGGATTTACATGGAAGGAAGCCTGTGAAAATCCTGACAATGCGTTAATCACAATCTTCAAAGACGGCATTCTGTTAAAAGAACAGTCGTTGCAGGAAATCAGAAACAGATTACACGGAGGGAAATTCTAATGAAGTATGAATTTAATGCGGCAGAGATAAAGGATAACTGTGTACAATGGATTAGAGACTGGTTTGCGGAAAATGGAAAGGACTGCAATGCGGTTGTAGGAATTTCGGGCGGCAAGGACAGCTCTGTTGTGGCGGCGTTGTGCGTGGAGGCTCTGGGACGAGCGAGGGTAATCGGTGTTTTAATGCCCTGTGGCAAGCAGGCGGATATCGATATGGCGAAGAAACTGGTGAAGCATCTTGGCATTCAAAGCTACGAGCTGAATATCAAGAGTGCAGTGGACGGAATCTTAAATGAAATGACAGACATAAATGTGACAAAGCAGACCAAGACAAATCTTCCCGCCAGAATCCGTATGTCCACCTTATATGCGGTCAGTCAGAGCATGAATGGTCGTGTGGCGAATACCTGTAATCTGTCGGAGGATTGGGTGGGCTATTCCACCAGATACGGCGACAGCGCCGGGGATTTCAGCCCGCTGTCCCATTTGACCGTCACAGAGGTAAAAGCCATCGGCAGAGTATTAGGACTGCCCGACGATTTGGTGGATAAGGTTCCGATTGACGGACTCAGCGGCATGACCGATGAGGAAAATCTGGGCTTTACCTATGCAGTGCTGGATCGTTACATTCGGGAGGGCATCTGCGAGGATGAAGCGCTGCGTGAGAAAATTGACCAAATCCACAGAAGAAACCTGTTTAAATTAGAGCTGATGCCCAGCTTTCAGTTGCATGATGAAAGATGCGGGATGACTTGCGAACCTGCCAGATAGTTTAGGAGAAAGGAAATGAGTCGTTACAAAATAAGTGAAGAAGAAAAGGCATATTTGGAACAGTATGATATTGCGCAGTTTGAACGCCCGTCCCTGGCAACAGATATGGCGATTTTCTCGATTATGGAGGAGGGGGAAAGGGACAATTTCCGCAAGCTCCCCCAAAAGGCATTGAAGCTTCTGCTGATTAAGCGGGCGTCTTTTCCCTTTAAAGACTCATGGGCGCTGCCGGGCGGGTTCTGCAGACCTGATGAGGATGTTTATGAAACTGCCAAAAGAGAGCTGTACGAGGAAACCAATATAAAAAATGCGTACTTAAATTTAACGGGAACCTTCGGAGATATCGGCAGAGACCCAAGGGGCTGGATTATTTCCAATACTTTTTTAGCTTTAATAGATGGGGAAGCCTGTAACCTTCGGGCGGGCACCGATGCCTGGGAGGCAAAGTGGTTTTCTGTGACATTAAAGCGGATTGAGATAAAAAAAGAGGTAACGGAAGAGATTGTGGACATGGAAACAGAGTATGAGCTTACTTTGCTTCATGAGGACGCGGGTATCTGTTTGTCTGCAAAGATAAAGGAGTATAAGCAGTTTCAAAATTATCATGAAACTGTGCGTTATGAGATGCTGGACTGCGAAAATATCGCCTTTGACCATGCGAAGCTGATTCTGCATAACTTACTGTTTCTTCGCAAAAGTGTAGAAAATGATTTCAAAATGGCATTTGATTTGATGCCGGAGACTTTCACACTGACAGAACTGCAGACGGCTTTTGAATTAATTCTTGGCCGGAAATTATTAGCTGCAAATTTCCGAAGAAAGATTAATGATTATGTGGCAGAGACAGAACACTTCTTGGAGGGGGCAGGGCACCGTCCTGCGAAGCTGTTTAAACGTAATATACAGGAATTTTACAGATAGAGGAAATAGGATGAAGCGTTTTTTAAAGGAAGAATTAAGTGGGTGGAAGAAAAGGGAGGTCTGCTGGCTCATCATTGCCTGCGGGGTCATAACAGGACTGTCAATTTACTGGGGAGATACCCCAATGGGGATTATCTCCGCTACCACAGGCGTCGCCTGTGTGGTCTGCACCGGAAAAGGAAAATTGTCGGCTTACCTCTTTGGACTGGTTAATTCCGTTCTCTATGCAATCATTTCTTATCGCGCCGCATTGTATGGGGAAACTATGTTAAATGCCATTTATTATGTACCCATGCAGTTTGTGGGATTTTATATCTGGTCTAAAAACATGAACAGCGAAACCCATGAGGTGCGAAAAAAGCATATGAAAAACAGTGGCAGAAGCTTAATGGTGCTTGCCATTATCGCCGCCACCTTTGTGTATGGCGTGATTCTGAAATACATGGGTGATGCAATGCCCTTTGTGGATGCCTTTACAACGGTTTCTTCAGTAGTCGCAATGTTAGTATCCGTCAGGATGTTCGCGGAACAGTGGTGGATTTGGATTGCCGTGGATGTATTTACCGTATATATGTGGGCATGTAACTTTATGACCGGACAGGAAAACATTGCCACACTGCTCATGTGGATTGTTTATCTGGGAAATGCAATTATGATGTGTATCAAATGGGAGAAAGAGATTAGAGGGAAAGCAGATGTACAAGTATAAAGTAGGAATGTATGGAGGTTCTTTTGACCCGTTGCATGTGGGACATATTCATGATATTATCAGGGCAGCAGCCATGTGTGAGGAGCTGTACGTGATGATAAGCTGGTGCAGCGGCAGGGAATCTGCCTCCAAGGAGCTTAGATACCGCTGGATTTTAAATAGCACCAGACATCTTTCCAATGTGAGAATCATCATGGTGGAGGATAAGGCGGTATCCAAAGAGGAATATAACACGGATTATTACTGGGAAAAGGGTGCCGAGGATATTAAAAATACTATCGGCAAGCCCATAGATGCGGTGTTCTGCGGTTCCGATTATTATGGGACGAACCGCTTTGAAAGCCTGTATTGCCCGGAAAGCGAAGTGGTTTATTTCGACAGGGCAGAGGTGCCTGTCAGTTCCACGGAAATCCGTACCTGGGCAACCAAACATTGGGATTATATTCCGGCGGTGTGCAGGGACTACTACACCAGAAAGGTATTAGTGGCAGGCGGAGAATCTACCGGAAAATCCACGTTGGTGCAGAATCTTGCGCTTGCATATAATACGAATTTTGTGGCTGAGGTGGGCAGGGAAACCTGCGAATATGCAGGCGGCGAAGAACTGATGATACTGGACGATTTAATTGAAAACATGATTCGCCAAAAGGACGAGGTGAGAAAGGCGGCAAAGAGCAGCAACAGAATCCTTTTTGTAGATACGGACGTTCTTACCACAGGTTTTTACTGCAATTTACTGTTGGAGAATCCCGAAGAAAAAACAAAGATGGTGCAACTGGCAGACAGTATTCACTGGACGAATGACTGGGATATGGTTTTGTTTCTGGAGCCTGAGGGAGCGGCGTTTGTGCAGGATGGCACCCGCAATGAGGAGATAAAGACGCAGCGCAAGAAATACAGCGAGATGCTCAAGGCAATGTTTGATAGGAATCAGGTGAAATATTTTGCCATCTCAGGGGATTACCTTGAAAGATTTAATAAAGCAAAAGAACTGATTGCACAGGAATTAAAGATTACAACGCAGTTTTAAGGAGGCAAAGATGGGATATTTTACAAGTGAAAAGCTGAATAAAGCTGTGACAAGGATTCTGTGTCCGGGAAAGGTGTATGCGTATCTGGTGGAGGGGCAGCAGTCGGCGGCGCTGATTGATACCGGATTCGGAGTTGGAAGTCTGAAGGAGTATGTGGAATCGCTCACAACGCTTCCCTATGTTGTGCTGCTCACCCATGGGCATTTAGACCATGCGGGCGGCGCAGGGGAATTTGAGCAGGTGTATATGAATGAGAAGGATTTGCAGTTAGCCGGGGAGCATACCACGCTGGAGAAGCGGGCGCCATATTTCTATCATGGGGATACTGGCAATTCCGGTATTAATGTGAAGGATTTTGTCCCACCGCTGGCTTTAGGGAAATATCTGCCCTTGCGGGATGGACAGCGCTTTGACCTGGGCGGTGTCACGGTGACAATGCTTGCCCTGCCGGGGCATACGAAGGGGAGTATGTGCGCACTGGTGAATGAGTTAAGGACGGTCCTTTTGGGGGATGCCTGCAACAGCTTTGGATTTTTACAGCTTCCCGAAAGCAGCAGCCTTCAGGAATACCATGACAGTCTGGTTGCTTTCCGCAAGTATGTAGACCTCTTTGATGAGGTGTGGTATTCCCACCCTCACAATTTCGGGGACAAAAGTATTCTGGAACAGACCATAGACTTGTGCGAAGAGCTTCTTTCGGGAAAAAGAGAAGGGATTCCCATGGAACAGAAGGAAGGGCAGCGTACAGAAATACGGATGGCAAAGTCCACAGATGCGCATGACCGTCCTCTGGATGGAAGTTTTTCAAATTTTTTGTACAAATCTGAATTTAGGTGTTGACAAACGTAAAATTATAAGATACAATAGCATTCGTCGGTTTGAATGAAGAAGAACCGATAAGTATGTGTTCGTAGCTCAGCTGGATAGAGCAACGGCCTTCTAAGCCGTGGGTCGGGGGTTCGAATCCCTTCGAGCACATTTGTGAGAAAGAATCGGCGATTGACCGGTACCTGTCACATGTTATGGTGGGTATAGCGCAGTTGGTTAGCGCGCCAGATTGTGGCTCTGGAGGCCAAGGGTTCGAATCCCTTTATCCACCTTTACTTTGTTGATGTGTCGTTTTGGCACGCTTGGTGTCATACTATAGGGCTATCGCCAAGCGGTAAGGCACAGCACTTTGACTGCTGCATTCGCTGGTTCGAATCCAGCTAGCCCTGTTTTTATTTTATATTTATGGGATATTAGCTCAGTCGGTAGAGCACTTGACTTTTAATCAAGTTGTCCGGGGTTCGAATCCCCGATGTCTCACTTACGCGAAAAGGTCATATCACAGAGTGATATGATTTTTTTAACTTTATGAAAGCGGGATGCTATGGCATTAACGGAAGAATTAAAGGAATTATTATACTGTCAGGGCTCTGGTTTGGTTGGAATTGGAGATATGAGGGAAGTTGAAAACTGTAATTTTATAACAGGGATATCGGTTGCGATTCCCCTGCCTAAAAAGGTTATTTTTGACTTACAGGAAGGTCCAACCATTGAATATCATAATTTATACCATGCGATGAATCAAAAATTAAACGAGATAGTTATGGTGGGAGAAGCCTTTTTAAAAAAGAATGGATATGAAGCTTATGCACAAACAACAGATCGTGTAAAATATAATCGGAATTATATTTCTAAACTTCCTCATAAAACTGTGGCTACAAGGGCTGGGCTAGGCTGGATTGGAAAAAATTGTCTATTAGTTACGCCCCAATATGGTTCTGCTGTACGTATTTCTTCTTTACTGACCAATGCCCCTTTGGCATATGATAAGCCAATCAATCAATCCGCTTGTGGAAATTGTAATCTTTGCATTCAAAATTGTCCGGCTCAGTCATTAAAAGGAACCTTATGGGAAGTTGGCATACAGCGGGAAGAAATGATAGATGTAGAAGAATGTTATAAAAAGCAAGTGGAGATTATGTCTGGAAGAACAGGGATTGAAACAGATTTATGTGGAAAATGCTTTGCGGTTTGTGCATATACGCAGAGATACTTAAAAAGCATAAGCTAGAAAATGCGGATATCTTATTGTTGAAATATATGGCAGGTCTGGAAATAGAGTGAAATTGCGTAAAAAGTCATATCACAGAGTGATATGACCTTTTTGAGGTACATCCGGCGGTCTAACAAATCCACTCAAAAGAATCTTTTCCCGCTCCGATTTCAAAGTGATATTTCACAATTCCAAGATCGAGTTTCGTATAAAAACCGCTCCCGGCTTTGGCGGACACCTGATTCCCTTTTAAAGTAAACATAAATTTTTGCTGGTTCATGGCAGTCGGTGCAAGCAGGGCTGCTTCCACACCGTTTTTGAACCAGTCAGGCATTTGCCTATCTGTTTTTGACACTTCACTAATTGACTTGATTTTATGTCCTGCCCCCTGTGTTTCGCCATATCCAAGCGCGATAACGGCACAGAGCTTCTCGCCCTTCTCAATTACGAAAGCAGTCTTAACCTTACTGTATGTCATTGCCACCCAGCAGGTATTTAATCCCAACTGCTGTGCCAAAAGTACAAGGCGCTCTCCATAATAGCCGCAATTCTCGTAAAGTCCGGTTCTTTTTTTCCCGATTAGGGCGATATAATTTGTTACACCGCTGAAAGCTCCGTAATGTGCCATAAAACTATCAAAGGCTTTCGGCTCATTGGTGACAAGCTGAATATGCAGCCCGCTTTCCTGATTACAGGATTCGATTTCTGCCTGCAATGCGGAAACAACATCTGCTTCCAGCGGTTTGTTTTTGTACTGGCGAACGCTGTGTCTCGCCTTCATTGCTTCTGTTATATTCATTCTCCACTCCTATCCGGAAGCATCCTTATAATCTGTTTTGCGTGGTTCAGCATATTGCTCAGGTTATTTCTTGCTTCCTTATCTGTATCAAAATATTATTATACCACTATTTTGTCAAAAAGTTCATTGGTAAAGAAAAGTGAGACTTTTGTTTCAAAAATATTCCTGTTGACAACAGGGAACAAAAAGAGTATATATAGCATATAATTCCTATTGGAACAGTATGAAATGAGGACAGACTGACAAACCGGAGTGTGGAAATCATGGATTTGAGTTTTATATCTGCATATACGCCAATGTATATTGAGGCAGCAGGATTGACAATCAGAATAGCGCTATATGGCATTGCAGGAGCTTTTGGGGTGGGAATATTGTGCAGCCTGATAAAGGAACTGAATATTCCGGTACTAAAGCAGCTTGCACAGATATACATTGAACTATCCAGAAATACGCCATTGCTGATACAGCTCTTTTTCCTGTATTTCGGGTTGCCAAAATTAGGGATTGTATTAAGCTCAGAGACATGTGCGGTTACAGGATTAATTTTCTTAGGAGGCAGTTATATGGCAGAAGGCTTCCGGGCAGGAATAGACGGCGTGCCGCAGATTCAGAGGGAGTCGGCGTACAGTCTGGGAATGACGAAAAAGCAGACCTTCTGGCGAATTGTTGTGCCCCAGGCGGTTGCGACCAGCGTACCGGTGTTTTGTGCCAATATCATATTCCTTATTAAAGAAACCTCCGTATTCAGTGCGGTGGCATTGGCGGACTTAATGTATGTGACAAAGGATTTGATTGGACTGTATTACAAAACGGATGAGGCGCTTTTCATGCTGGTGGTTTCCTATCTTGTAATACTTCTTCCGATATCATTACTCAGCTCTTACATGGAAAGGAGGGTACGGTATGCAGGATTCGGGAATACAGGTATTGTTTCAGGGCATTAATTTTGTGAGACTTCTGGAAGGACTTTGGGTTTCCTTGAAGCTGGCGCTTGTCTCTATGGCTTTCTCAATGGTTCTGGGTTTCCTGATGGGAATTCTGATGGCAGGCAGGAACAGGATAGTGGGATTTGTATGCAGAGTATATCTGGAAATTGTACGCATTATGCCGCAGCTTGTTTTACTGTTTCTTGTGTATTTTGGAGCTGCAAAGCATTTGGGAATCGATATTTCCGGAGAACTGGCAGCGGTTATTGTTTTCTCCTTCTGGGGAACGGCGGAGATGGGGGATTTGGTGCGAAGCGCCCTGATTTCCATTCCGAAGCACCAATACGAGAGTGGATACAGTCTGGGACTTTCCAGAATGCAGTTGTACAGACATATTATTTTGCCCCAGACCTTCCGCAGATTATTGCCTTCTGCGGTAAATCTGCTGACACGAATGATAAAGACCACATCGCTGGCAGTGCTGATTGGCGTTGTAGAGGTGGTAAAAGTCGGGAAGCAGATTATAGATGCGTCCAGGTATGAAAATCCCAAAGCGGCATTATGGATTTACGGAACAATCTTTATTTTGTATTTTGCAGTTTGTTTTCCCATCTCGAAATTATCAACGGTTCTTGAGAAAAAGCTGCAAGTGTAGGAGGACAGAATGGAAGGCGCAATATTACAGACAATTCAGTTGACAAAATCTTTTGACGGAATGCAGCCTGTATTAAAGGAAATTTCTTTTTCCATCAATAAGGGAGAGGTCGTTGTCATTGTAGGACCTTCGGGATGCGGAAAGAGTACATTCCTTCGATGCCTGAACCGTCTGGAGGAAATAGATGCGGGCGAAATACTGCTGGATGGAGAAAATATTAGTGAGGCAGGAAAAAATATATATGAGTATCGGGAGAAAGTGGGTATGGTATTTCAAAGCTATGAATTGTTTCCCCATAAAACGGTTTTGGAAAATGTGACCCTCGCGCCGGTACTTGTTCAAAAGAGAAACAAGAGGCAGGCAAGGGAAGAGGCTGAAAAATTATTGAAGCGGATAGGATTGCTGGAAAAGAAGGATATGTATCCGCGCCAGCTTTCCGGCGGTCAGAAGCAGCGTGTCGCTATTGTGAGAGCTCTTATCATGAATCCGGAGATTTTATTGCTGGATGAAATTACTGCAGCCCTTGACCCGGAAATGGTGCGGGAGGTTTTGCAGGTAGTGTCGGAGCTGGCGCGGGAGGGTATGACAATGATTATCGTCACCCACGAAATGGATTTTGCAAAAGCGGTTGCTGACAGAGTAATTTTTCTGGACAAAGGCGAGATTGTGGAGGAAGGTGAACCAAAGGAATTTTTTTCTTATCCCAAAACAGAAAGGGCGAAAAAATTCTTAAATACCTTTCATTATGAGGCTTTGGAAATTTAAGAATAGGTAGAAAAGGGGAAAAGCTATGAAGAAAAGATTACTAGGCATGGTTTTGGTATTTATGTTATTTGCGGCGGCGCTATCTGCCTGCGGCAGCAGCAAAACGGAACAGACAGGCGGAGGGGCAACGGCAAGAAGTCTGGAAGACATCAAAACGGCAGGCACAATCAGAATAGGCGTATTTAGTGACAAGAACCCGTTTGGATATGTAGATGCAAACGGAGAGGTTCAGGGTTATGATGTGTATTTTGCGAAAAGGATTGCAAAGGATCTGCTTGGCAGTGAGGACACCGTGGAGTTTGTATATGTGGAAGCGGCGAACCGTGTGGAATACCTGCAGTCTGCAAAGGTTGATATTATTCTTGCAAACTTCACAGTAACCGGGGAACGTGCTGAGAAGGTGGATTTTGCGCTTCCTTATATGAAAGTAGCGCTTGGGGTAGTATCGCCTGACGACGCCTTGATTACAGAGGTGGAGCAGTTAAACGGAAAAACGCTGATTGTGGTAAAAGGAACCACTGCAGAAGCATATTTCGGTGAAAATTATCCTGATATCAGTCTGCTGAAGTTCGATGAGTATCAGGAAGCATATGACGCCTTATTGGACGGCAGAGGAGACGCCTTCTCCACCGATAACACAGAGGTTTTGGCATGGGCGCTTCAGAATCAGGGATTTACGGTTGGTGTGGAATCGGTAGGCAGCCTTGACGTCATTGCGCCCGCAGTACAAAAGGGGAATACAGAGCTTTTGAACTGGATTAACGAGGAGATTAAAGCATTGGCAGAGGAGCAGTTCTTCCACAAAAATTTTGAAGAGACGCTGGAACCGGTTTACGGAAGCAGTGTTAATGCAGACAATCTGGTAGTGGAGGGCGGAGAATTATAATAATTAAGAAAAAATAGTTTACAAACAAAAGCGATAATGATAATATGATGTGTAGTTATAGGTTACCCTCTGCGGAACCGAATAACAAATGCGTACAATTTTGCATTTGCAAAATCGCAAGGAGAAGACCGTAAAGGCTTCTACCAAAGGAGGAGAAAGCAATGCGCAATAACAAAACTTTTCAACTGGTGTTAACCGGTCTGTTTGCAGCCATCATTATTATCATGTCGTTCACGCCGTTAGGCTACATTCCCCTGGTTGTAATCAATGCAACCATCATTCACATTCCGGTAATTATAGGTTCGTTGTTCTGCGGTCCGAAAAAGGGCGCTGTTTTGGGGTTCATTTTTGGATTCACAAGCTTTATTAAGAACACGATTATGCCAACATCTCTTTCGGCTTTTGTGTTTTCGCCTGTACTGGCAGCAGAGATGATGGGTCCGGCGGGGATTATTAAGAGTATGTTTATCTGTTTTGTGCCGAGAATTCTGGTGGGCGTAGTACCTTATTTCATTTATCTGCTTGTGAAGAAAGCGCTGGGTTCTGATAAAAAGGCAGTATGGTCAGCTGTGCTTAATGTTTTGATTGGAGTTCTCTTGTTTTTTGGACTGCGTATGTTTATGGATAAATGGTTCTTTAGAGGAGCCTGGTTTGTCAATGTGACTGCTCTGCTTGTGGCAGCGGCGGCAGCGACTCTTTTGGAGTGGATAACTGTCAGGAGAGACGGGAAAATGGTTGCCTTTTCCTATGCGGCAGTCATAGGAGCCCTCACCAATACGCTTTTGGTTATGGGCGGCATTTATGTACTTTATAAGGATGCCTATGCGCAGGCATTGAGTATCGATCCTGCTGCAGTGCTGGGAACGATTTCGGGAGTTATCAGCTTTAATGGTGTGATTGAGGCGATAGTTGCAGCGATTCTGGTATCGGGAATCAGCATTGTATTGAACAGAATACATCCTGTTGATAGCAAAAAAAGCAGTAGGAGAGGAGAGACAGCTCTATGTTAAAAGGCAAAAACGTGGTACTGGGAGTGACAGGCAGTATTGCCGCATATAAGATTGCAGGTCTTGCAAGCGCGCTGGTGAAGCTGCATGCGGACGTGACGGTAATCATGACACGGAATGCCACTCATTTCATCAATCCGATTACCTTTGAGACCCTGACCGGGAACAAGTGTCTGGTGGATACCTTTGACCGTAATTTTCAATACAGTGTAGAGCATGTATCCCTTGCGAAGAAAGCAGATATTTTTTTGGTGGCTCCGGCATCTGCCAATATTATTGGCAAGATGGCGAACGGCATTGCGGACGACATGCTGACAACCACCGTTCTGGCATGTAAATGCCCGAAGCTGGTATCTCCTGCCATGAACACCAATATGTACGAAAATCCAATTGTGCAGGATAACTTAAAGAAGCTTTCACAGTACGGTTTTGAAATTATCGATCCTGCAGTGGGCTATCTGGCATGCGGCGATACCGGAGCGGGCAAAATGCCTGAACCGGAGGTATTGCTTGCCTATATTCTCCGAAGCGTTGTCCATGAAAAGGATATGCAGGGCAAAAAGGTGCTGGTAACGGCAGGCCCCACCAGAGAAAAAATAGACCCGGTTCGTTTTATCTCCAATCATTCCACGGGCAAAATGGGTTATGCCGTAGCGGAGAACTGTATGCGCCGCGGTGCGGAAGTGACGCTGGTAAGCGGTCCCGTATCCATTGCGCCGCCGCCTTTTGTAAAGGTGATTTATGTGATCTCGGCGGCAGATATGGCAGCGGCTGTGAAGGAATGCAGCGACAGTCAGGATATTATTATCAAGACGGCGGCAGTTGCAGATTATCGTCCTCTCCATCCTGCTGACGAGAAAATTAAGAAAAAGGATTCCGGCTCCATGCTGGAGCTTACGCGCACCGAAGACATTTTGGCGTATCTGGGAGCCAATAAAAGAAAGAATCAGTTTATCTGCGGATTCTCCATGGAGACGGAGAATATATTGGAGAATTCCCGCGCGAAGCTGTCCGGAAAGAATGTGGATATGATTGTTGCCAATAATTTAAAAGTGCCGGGCGCCGGCTTCGGCACCGATACCAATGTAGTTACCTTTATTACAAAGGATGAATGTAAGGAACTGCAGCTGATGGACAAAGCAGAGGTTGCAGAAGCATTGGTGACGGAAATTTTGTCCCGGTTAGAAAAAGAATGATACTTAGACAGCCTGTCGGGTCTTGACAAAGCGGAAACGATAAGGTTATAATGTGTAGCATGACTGTAAAACGGCAGGTTAGACAGCCATATCAGCGGATGTGGCGGAATTGGCAGACGCGCCAGATTTAGGTTCTGGTGTCCCCGACGTGCAGGTTCAAGTCCTGTCATCCGCATGAAAAAGATAATTTATATGACACAGATAAATAGAGCTGAAACACTTGTAAATATCAGGGTTTCAGCTCTTTTTGCTTGTGTTGTTAAAAGCATCATTACGCCGGACAATCGGAAACATTTGTTGCATGATTGCGGTAAACAATGCTATAATATATTGAGTTTGAAATAACGAAGTTTGTGATTTTTACAGGATGAGTCAGGAGAAGGAGAGCGCTATGGCAAAAATTACGGGAAATATTGTAATAGGACAGTCAGGAGGTCCTACTGCAGTAATCAATGCCTCGGTTGCCGGTATTTATAAGGCTGCAAAGGATATGGGAGTTAATAAAGTATATGGCATGGTACATGGGATTCAGGGATTTTTGGAAAGAAATCTGATTTCTCTTGAGGAATATCTGGACAATGGCATTAATATAGAAATTTTAAAACGCACCCCTTCGGCTTTTCTGGGTACATGCCGCTATAAGCTTCCTGAGGCGGACGGAAACGAAGCGGTATATGAACAGATTTTTCGGGTGATGGAAGATTATGACATAGAAGCATTTTTCTACATTGGCGGCAACGATTCCATGGATACGGTAAAGCTGCTTTCCGACTATGCGAAGGCGCATGACAGAAAGGAACGTTTTGTTGGGATTCCCAAAACAGTTGACAATGATTTGCCGGTTACGGATCACTGTCCGGGATACGGTTCCGCCGCAAAATATATTGCAACCTCATTAAAAGAGGTAATCAGAGATGTGGAATCCACAGGTTTAAGTAATCCTACCGTGCTTTTGGTTGAGATTATGGGACGTCATGCGGGATGGCTGGCGGCAGCATCCGTATTGGCAAAATGTGAGGATTGTGCCGGGGCAGATGCCATTTATCTGCCGGAAAGGGTATTTGATATCGATAATTTTGTAGAACACATCAGAGAGGTAGGAGCCAAAAAGAACACGATTGTCATTGCGGTGTCAGAGGGAATAAAACTGGCAGACGGCAGATTTGTATGTGAGCTTGGCGGCGGTGCGGATACAGTGGATGTGTTTGGGCACAAGCAGTTAAGCGGCTGCGCGTTGACGCTGGCAGGAATCGTATCCGCCAGAACAGGATTTAAGACAAGAGCAATAGAACTTTCCACCCTGCAGCGAGCGGCAAATCATATGGCGTCCCTTACAGATATTGATGAGGCAATGCAGGCGGGCTATCATGGGGTGATAGCGGCAGCAGAAGGAAAAACCGGCGTGATGGTTGTTATGGAGCGTGTTTCCCAGCAGCCGTATTTCTGCAGGATGGATACATATGATATTCATAATATTGCAAACGGTGAAAAAAAGGTGCCGTTAGAATGGATTACAGAGGACGGAAGAGGTCTTAAGGAGGAGATGCTCCGTTATGTGAGACCTTTGATTATGGGAGAGGTGTTACCTGTTTATGTGGACGGTCTTCCGGCACATCTGGTGAGACGGTAGAGCAGGTTAAAACCGGAAAGGCAGACAGGGTATGAGAGACAACATGCAGAACGTGGCGCATAGAGGATATCTTATATTTGGGGCAATATTCTTTTTATTGTTTCTTACTTTGTTTGCCTTTTTTGGACTGAATGTAACACATCAGGAGCGAAAGACGGGCTATGAAATCCTGACAGACTATCAGATGACCATAGATACGGATGATACGGCACCGGCAGGGGTCAGACAGGTCTATACGTTCCAACTGGAAGGGGTTGAGGCTGCGTATTGCGGACTGATGTTTTATTCTGTTCATCAGAATGTAAGAATCTATCTTGATGAAGAATGTATTTACAGTATGTCGGCGGATGAGATAGATTTATCAGGCAGCTCACCGGGCGGTGTGTGGAATGAGGTATCCTTCTCGGAAACGGATAACGGTAAGAGCGTTACGATTGTTCTGATGCCGGTGTATAAGTTCTTCGTTGGCGTGACTCCGGATTTCTATTTTGGTGACAGAGCGGATATCATGCGGGATATGGTTTCAAAAGAATTGCCGATTATGATTCTGTGTATCATTTCAATTGCATGCGGTATTATTTATATCATTTTTTTAAAGTGTAATTTTCAAAAATCAGATGTAGAAAATAAACTTTTGATGTTGGGATATTTTGTCGTTTGGACGGGAATTTGGAAACTGACGGATATAGAGGTTGTCAATTTGCTGTTTCCCGGGCATCCGGTGTTTTCACAGCTTTCTTTTATGGCACTGATGATGATGAGCGTTTCCTTTATTCTGTTTAACAAAGAACTGTATAGCACTCGTGACCATTTTATCTGGTATCTTCTGTGCTTTGCGGGATTTGTTAATATGACAATGACGCTGTTTTTACAGTATCTTGGCATTGCGGATATGAGACAGATGCTGCCTGTGACCCATTTAATCATTATCATGACGATTCTTATTTCCATCATAATGGCGGTATACGAAGTGAAGACAGTCGGATGGAGCAGAAAATTAAAATATAATATCTGGTGTCTGGGCTTCTGTTTTGCCGGAACGGGAATTGATATCGTGGTTTATTATTCCACGCATGGTCAGAGTGTCAATATGCTTGGGGTGATTTTCACGCTGGTCTACATTTGTGTATTGGGATTTGATTCCATGCGGGATATGAAAACGTTAATGAATATTGGTATCAAGGCGCAGAAGTACGAAAAGATGGCGTACCATGACCAGTTGACCGGTTTGTACAATCGCACTGCGTTTGCGGAGCATACCGATAATTTGGAATTTAATGCGGAAAAATGTATCATTGTTGTTATGGATTTGAATAATCTGAAAACCTGTAATGATAAGCTGGGGCATGATAAGGGAGATATTTATATCAAGGAATGTGCCCGCATGATACGGGAAAGCTTTGATGATATCGGGCGCTGTTACCGGATGGGCGGCGACGAGTTTCATGTGCTGATTATGAACGGCGACCTGTATCTCTGTAAACAGAGAATACAGGCGCTGAAGGATAAGGTTGCACGATGCAATAAAGTCGGAGAAGGCTTCCAAATGGGAATTGCCTGCGGTTATAAAATGTTTGACCGACTCTTAGATTATGATATCAACGAGACTGCAAGGCGTGCGGATAAAGTCATGTATCAGGAGAAATTTGCCATGAAGGAATTGTGATATTCCTTGCGGTATGTCACATCCTCGTCAAACCATTCGGGAGGCACGAATGCTTCTGCGGCATCCTTGCTGCCAAATTCCACCTCGGCAACAATCAGAGGGGCGAATGGCGGATCAAAGACATCCAGCTCGATGGTGAGTGTATAATCATCGGGCGGGGTGGGAAATCCTTTTTTGAACCCCGGTTTGTTTAAGGGAATCAGATAACGTCTTTTGGATATAATATTGCCGTCCGCTTTATCGCGAAGATGATAATAAGCGTTTTCATTCAAAGGCAGATTACTTTCTTCTCTTGCCATCATGCCCCTTCCCTTGTATGTCATATAGTACTCGTCATCCTGTTTGCGTACACGTACAACAGGGTCGATATTAAGATACGCCTGTTCAATGTGATGGGACGGATAGGATTCCAAATTGTCGGGTAACCTTTTTATTGTAAATTTACGTTCAATTTCCATAGTTAATATACCTTTCCTGTCTTTGGGATTTAAAATATTTTATCCATGAGTTCAATAAAATTATAGCACATCCCGGGAGAAATCCCAACAATTATATAAGCAAATAATTGAAATATTTATACAGGATGTGTATACTGAAAAGAGATTATTCTAATGATATTATTATATTTCAGAAAAGAAAGGCTGGGATTTGAATGAAACGGATAGCGATATTTTTTGCAGAGGGATATGAAGAGATTGAGGCTCTGGCTGTTGTAGATATCTGTCGCAGATGCGGACTTACCATTGATATGGTATCTGTGACGGAGGAGAAGTCTGTAAAAGGTTCCCATGGAATCGTCGTTCAGATGGATAAGACTTTTTCTGAGGCGGATTTTTCCACGTACGATTGTATTGTGCTGCCGGGTGGCGGAGAGGGAACCAGACGTCTGGAGGCATGTGAGCCGCTGATGGAGCAGGTGGATGCTTTCTATGCGGAAAAGAAATACATTGCGGCAATCTGTGCAGCTCCCAGTATCTTCGGACACAGGGGTATTTTAAAAGGGAGAAAGGCATGCTGTTACCCCAGCTTCGAGAGCCATTTGGAGGGCGCGCAGGTAACTTCGGGACCTGTGGAGATATCCGATAACGTGATTACCTCCAGAGGCATGGGTACTGCAGTTCAGTTTGGACTTGCAATTGCAGGCGTCTTCTGCGGAAACGAAGCAGCAGAGGAAATGGCAAAAACGATATGTTTTAAAAATTGATGATAAAAGGAATCGGAAGAAAGCAGAAGCTTTCGGAAAGGTATGGTTTCATAGGTATGAAAAAAGCGTTAATTACAGGTATTACAGGACAGGATGGCTCCTATCTGGCAGAGTTTTTGCTGGAAAAGGGTTACGAAGTACACGGTATGATACGCCGTGCTTCCATCAGCAATACCAGACGGATTGACCACTTGCTTCGCGGGAATAAAATCACCCTGCACGGAGGAGATATGTCAGATTCCTCCAGCATTGTGCGCGTAATTGGGGAAGTACGTCCCGACGAGATATATAATCTTGCAGCGCAGAGTCATGTGCAGGTGAGCTTTGAGGCGCCGGAATATGCGGGTGATGTGGACGCCCTCGGTGTGCTTCGGATTTTGGAAGCTGTGCGTATGCTGGGACTTACGGAGACCTGTAGAATTTATCAGGCGTCTACCTCCGAGCTGTATGGAAGAGTGAAGGAGGTTCCCCAGAGCGAAACCACACCGTTTCATCCCTACAGTCCTTATGCGGTAGCAAAGCAGTACGGTTATTGGATTGTACAGGAGTACCGCGAGGCTTACAATATGTTTGCGGTAAACGGTATCCTCTTTAACCATGAGTCGGAACGAAGAGGCGAAAATTTTGTTACCAGAAAAATTACGATTGCTGCAGGGCGTATTGCCTGCGGTTTACAGGAAAAGTTATTTCTGGGCAATCTGGATTCCAAGCGTGACTGGGGATACGCCAAAGATTATGTAGAGTGTATGTGGCTGATGCTGCAGGCAGACAAGCCGGAGGACTTTGTGATTGCAACCGGTGTGCAGCATACGGTCAGGGAATTTGCGACACTGGCATTTCATTACGTCGGCATTGAACTGGAGTGGCAGGGAAAAGGCATTGACGAAAAAGGGATTGACAAGGCAACGGGTAAGGTGCTTGTCGAGGTCAGCGAGGAGTTTTACAGACCCACGGATGTAGTCAATCTGTGGGGAAATCCGACGAAAGCGAAGGAAGTGCTTGGCTGGAATCCCCAGAAAACCAGTTATGAGGAGCTGTGCCGCCTGATGGCAGAGCATGATTTGAAGCTGGCAAAAAGAGAAGCTGCAGCGAAGAAGGCATAAGAGAGGCAAAGACTATTATGATGCAAAAAGATGCAAAAATATACGTGGCAGGGCACGGTGGTATGGTGGGAAGCGCTATCTGCCGCGCGCTGGAAAAGAACGGATATACGAATATTATTACCAGAAGCCACAAGGAGCTTGATTTGTGCAGACAGGAGGCAGTGGAGAAGTTTTTTGCCGGGGAAAAGCCGGATTACGTATTTCTAGCTGCGGCAAAGGTGGGCGGCATCATGGCAAATTCCGAAGCGCTTGCCGATTTCATGTATGAGAATATGATTCTGGAGATGAATGTGATTCATTCCGCATGGCAGAACGGATGTAAGAAGCTTCTGTTTTTGGGAAGCAGCTGCATCTATCCGCGCATGGCGCCCCAGCCTATGAAGGAGAGCTGCCTGCTTACTTCGGAACTGGAAAAGACGAACGAGGCTTATGCGCTGGCTAAGATATCGGGACTGAAATATTGTGAGTTTTTAAACCGTCAGTATGGAACGGATTACATAAGCGTAATGCCCACCAATCTGTACGGACCAAACGATAATTATCACCCCACCCACAGTCATGTTCTTCCCGCATTGATTCGCCGTTTTCATGAGGCGAAGGAAGCGGGGGCAAAGGAGGTCGTATGCTGGGGAACCGGTACGCCGCTTCGTGAATTTATGTATGTGGATGATTTGGCGGACGCCTGCGTTTATCTGATGAATACCTACAGCGGCAATGAGACGGTAAATCTGGGAACCGGAAAGGAACTGACCATTAAAGAGCTGACGGAATTGGTTGCCAAGGTTGTGGGCTATACCGGCGAGATTAAATGGGACCCAAGCAAGCCGGACGGGACGCCCAGAAAGCTGTTGGATGTAAGCAAACTGGAAAGTCTGGGTTATCATTATACAACGGAGCTTGAGGAGGGAATTAAGCTGGCATATGAGGATTTTCTGAACAATCCCGTGCGAGCGGAGAGATAGAAGGGCAGGACTATGAAAGAATATCGTAAATGCGCGAAGGAAATGCTGGAATTTATTGAGAAAAGTCCGAGCTGTTATCACGCAGTTGAAAGTATCAAAGCGCTTTTGGATGCGCAGGATTTTGTAGAGCTTGATGAAAAGGAAAACTGGGTAATTCTCCCGGATCAGGGTTATTATGTGGTGCGGAATGATTCCTCCATCATTGCCTTTCGGCTTCCAAGATTTCTGCCCTCACAGGACAAGAAGGAAAGAGGTTTTTCGGCGACGATAAACGGTTTTCATATTGTGGCTTCCCACAGTGATTCCCCTTCCTTCAAAATCAAGGAGAATCCTGAAATCATTGTGGAAGATAAGTATGTGAAGCTGAATACGGAAAAATACGGCGGAATGATTCTTTCCACCTGGCTGGACAGACCTTTGTCCGTGGCGGGACGCATTGTAGTCCGCGAAAAGAACGGTGAAGAAAATGAACTGGTGACTAAATTGGTCAATGTTGACAAAGACCTGTTTGTGATACCCAATGTGGCAATTCATATGAACAGGGATATGAACAAGGGCGTGGAATACAATCCTCAGGTGGATATGCCTCCCTTGTTTGCGGACAGCATAGAAAGTCAGGGAAAGGGCGCTTTGTTAAAAAAGGTAGCAAAGGAAGCCGGAGTAAAGGCGGAGGATATTTTGGGACATGATTTATTTCTTTATGTCCGGGAAAAGGGAAGAGTTTTGGGAGAAAACGGTGAATTTGTTTTGTCCCCGAGACTGGATGACCTTCAGTGTGTTTATGCTTCGGTAAAGGCGTTTTTGGAGAGCCGGGCTTCCAATTATATCAATGTCTGCGCCGTATTTGACAATGAGGAAGTGGGCAGCGGCACCAGACAGGGAGCCGATTCCACGTTTTTGGAGGATGTGCTTCTGCGTATCAGTGAAAAACTGACAATGGACGCAAACGGATTCAGACATCTTGTGGCAGGAAGCTTTCTGATTTCGGCGGATAACGCTCATGCGGTGCATCCCAATCACCCGGAGAAGGCGGACCCAACCAATCGCCCTTATCTGAATAACGGTATCGTGATTAAATACCACGGCAGTCAGAAATATACCACGGACGCGGTTTCTGCCGCAAAAATGAAAAAAATCTGCGAGGAGGCAGGGGTGCCCTGTCAGACCTATGCAAACCGTTCCGATATCCTGGGAGGAAGTACGCTGGGAAATATTTCAACGGCTCATGTGTCCGTAGCTTCCGTAGATATCGGATTGCCCCAGCTCGCAATGCACTCTGCGATGGAGACTGCAGGGGTGCGTGATACGGAGTATGCAGTCAAAGCGTTTAGTGTATTCTTTGGAGAGTGACAACAGTTTGTCATTGAAGGTACACTTATATCAAAATGAAGATAGAAAAATAAGCGTAAAAATGCTTTCTCACATTTAGGGGGAAGCGTTTTTTATTTTTGCGAGGGTAGTTTGCCAGAAACAGTGCAAATTGGCGTATAGTGGAGAAGAAAAGCAGATATACATATAAAAAGAAAATTATGTGAGCATATGAATGAATCAGAAATTTGAGGATATTTTAAATTTGGCATTGGAGACCTCCGAGGAGGTCAGACAGCAGACGGACACTTTGAATGTGGGATTTGATGAAAGAACCCATAGCTGGGAGCTGATAGTAAAATATCATGGAAATCTTGAGGAATTAAAATCTCTGGGGGTTAAGGTAGAATACCTGATAGCGGGGTATGCAATTCTGACGGTTCCTGAGACACTGATAGAGCAGATGGTAGAGCTGGAACAGATTGAGTATGTGGAGAAACCAAAAAGATATTATTACTCTGCCATCAGTCCTGCGGAGGGAAGCTGTTTGCCGTTAGTTACAATGCGGGACCCGTTTTTAAGCGGAAAAGGAATTCTGCTGGCTGTTCTGGACAGCGGCATTGCGTATCAGAGAAGAGATTTCCGCAAAAGGAATGGGGATACCCGCATTCGGTTTCTATGGGACCAAACCATTGCACCGGATGAAAATATACCGGGGCGCACACCGCCGGAGGGCTTCACCATGGGTGCGGAATTTACGGAGGAGCAGATAAATCAGGCGTTGCAGGCAGCTACAGAGCAGGAACGTTTTATGCTGGTTCCCAGTATTGACGTATCGGGGCACGGTACGGCTGTGGCAGGGATTGCGGCAGGTTATGTACAGGATGGGAGCTATACCGGTGTGGCGACAGAGGCAGATTTGCTTGTTGTGAAGCTGGGACTTCCGGGGGAAGCGGGATTTCCCAGAACTACCGAAATTATGCGGGGAATTACCTATGCTCTGCAAAAAGCGAATGAGCTTCAGATGCCATTGGCGATTAATTTAAGCTTTGGCAACAGCTACGGTTCTCATGACGGAAGCTCTCTGCTGGAACGCTTTCTGGACAATGCGGCGGAAATCGGCAGGACTGTTATCTGTGTGGGCAGCGGCAATGACGGAAGCTCGGGCGGACATTTTGCGGGAAATGTCGCCCAGACGAGAGCGGTGGAACTGGCGGTGGCAGAATATGAGACGAACTTAAATCTGCAAATATGGAAAAATTATAATGATATTTACAATATCAGGCTCCGTTCGCCGGGAGGGCAGGAAGCAGAGTTGACTACTTCGGCAAACGGCGGAAAATATATCCTGAGACTGGAGCAGACTGAGCTTCTGGTATATTTGGGCGAGCCGTCCCCTTATTCTGTGGCCCAGGAGATTTATCTGGATATGATACCCGTGAACGGACGCTATATCAACAGCGGTGTGTGGACGATTCTGGTAGAGCCTGTCAGGGTGGTGACGGGGCAGTATTATCTGTACCTGCCAACAGCCGCAGGGAGAAACAGCAGAACAAACTTTTACCGTCCGACACCTCAGGTGACCCTTACGGTTCCGTCCACGGCAGCAAAGGTAATTACGGTGGGAGCTTACGATTCTGTTTATGATAATTATGCGGATTTTTCGGGAAGGGGCTATGCGGATGCAGAGCGAACCATTGGTGTGGTGACGGCAGGGCTTGTAAAACCGGATTTGGTTGCGCCGGGTGTGGATATTCTTGCTCCCGATGTTTATGGCGGATATACTCCGGTCACGGGAACCTCCTTTGCAACTCCCATTGTTACGGGCAGCGCGGCGCTGCTGATGGAATGGGGCATTGTGCGGGGGAATGATATTTTTCTATACGGTGAGAAGGTAAAAGCATATCTGCGGGCAGGGGCGCAGCCTTTGAGGGGGGAGACGGAGTATCCCAATGACAGGGTAGGCTTTGGAAAACTTTGTGTGTCGGAGAGCCTGCCGGAGTAAATTAGATTTTGGAAAAGCTTTCCGGAAGAAGACTCTGGCTTTTGTGTTTGACTTTGCATACTTATGTGTTTATACTAAAAAACAGAGGGGATATCTGATAATATGAGCAGGAGGCTCACGATGATAACAGTTTATTCATTGGGGAAATTTCAACTGCTGAATAACGACAAAACGCTTGATGAGAATGAAATGCGTTCCGACATGCTAACCAAGCTTCTTATCTATATGCTGATACACAGGGAGCATCCCATCACTATTCAGGAATTATCTGAGGCATTGTGGAATGAGGATGAGACAGAGAATCCTGCAGGCGCATTAAAGAATCTGATGTATCGTCTTCGTGGTATTCTTAAGACAAAGCTGGGAGAAGAGGACTTTATTCTGACCAGTCGGGGAGTTTATTATTGGAATCCTGAGATAGAGATTTGTTTTGATGCGGAGCAGTTTGAACGGTATTGTCAGGAAGCCAGAAGAGGAACGACAGTTTCAGACCAGATTGCAAATTATGAAAAAGCCATAGCTTTATATCAGGGCGATTTTATGTCAAGGATTACGGACAAACACTGGATTGTTACATTGTCGTCATACTACCGTTCTTTGTTTTTGTCGGCAGTTAAGACATTGGCGGAGCGGTATATGGCGGACAATCGGTATGAGGATGTAGAGCGTATTTGTGCAGAAGGTTTAATATATGATGAGGTGGACGAATGGCTGCATTGTCATAAAATTACTGCGCTGATACGGCAACATAAACAGCAGCTTGCCCGGGAGTGTTATGAACAGGCGGTAAAGATTCTCTATGCCGCCTTAGGTATTCGCAATTCCAGGCAGCTTGAGAAAGTGCAGCAGGAACTGCTGAAAATGAAAAAAGGGACAGAGGCAGAAGGGTTAGAAAGTATACATATGGATATGCAGGAGGCGGAGCAGGAGGGCGCCTATATCTGTGGTTATCCGGTGTTTCGCGAGATTTACCGTCTGGAAGCAAGAAAAATCAGGCGTCTGAAGAACCCACAGTATATGCTGCTGCTGACCCTGCAGATAAAGGAGAAGATTCTGCCGGAAAATGAACAGATGAAAAAGTATGTTCTGAACCGGGCGATGAATCAGATGGAAGAGGTACTGAAGAAATCCCTTAGAATCGGGGATGTGGCGGCACGTTACAGTGATTCGCAGTTTGTGATTCTGTTGTCCACCTGTACCTATGAAAATTGTTTCAGAGTGTCGGAGCGCATTGTAAGGCAATTTGAGGATAGGGATAAAGGAAAAAGAGTTGTCGTCAAAACGGATTTCGAGGAAGTAAACAGGCTGTGACCGGCGTGTGACTTTCTGCTGTTATAGTATTGCTGATGAATCCGATGTGTGCCTGTAGGAAAGGAAAAGAATTTTCATGAAAGTAGTCAGCAAGCTATGCCGTATCTTCTCAGCGGCGCTTATTATTTTTCTGGCAATGGCAGCCGTTTCTGTAATTGTTCCTGCATTTTCAGAGATAGGAGATAAGGAAATGTTTTGTATCCCCTTTTTGGAGTATCTCGGCAATTTTGTCAGGACGCCGTTAGGAGTTGTCATTATATGCGCGGTACTGATTGCTTTGGTTTTGTTAAAGTACATGCCATCTGCATTGGAGAAAGACAGGGAAGAGATGAATTGGGATTACAATTAAAAAGTTCACATACGTGGGCTTTTTTTGTTGCCTGAAAATGCGAAGCATAGTAAAATACTCATAAATGTGTCAGGCATTTCAGAATAAAAATGAGAGAAAATAATGGATATGAATAAAATAGAGATTACCTACAAAGAGCTGGCAGAAAAGGATTCCCGGGACTATCTGTTGGTGGATATCAGGAATGAGGAAGCAATAGCTTATGGAAAAATACCGGGAACGATGCACATTCCCGGGGAAATGCTGGAGAGCAGGCAGGGGGAGCTTCCAAAGGACAAGCCACTTATCCTTTATTGTACCAGAGGAATTTTCAGCAGGGAGTGTGCGGAAAAGCTAAGAGGGAAGGGCTATGATGCCTATAGCTTAGAGGGAGGCTATACCGGATGGCTTTTGGAGAGTATGAAGGAAGAACAGGCGCAGGATGGAGAGGACCACACAAAAGCGGAGGAGATTGAGAAGAGTATCCGCAAGAAGTTCCACAAGCAGCTTTTTTCCAAATTTGCAAAGGCAATCAATGAATATAAGCTCGTGCAGGAAAATGACAGAATTGCAGTGTGTATTTCCGGCGGTAAGGACTCCATGCTGATGGCGAAACTGTTTCAGGAATTAAAGCGGCACAATAAATTTCCCTTTGAACTGGAATTTCTGGTAATGGATCCGGGATACAGTCAGGCAAACAGGACGGTTATTGAGAATAACGCAAAGCTGATGAATATCCCGATAACCGTGTTTGAATCCGATATTTTTGATGCGGTGTATGAGATTGAAAAATCGCCCTGTTATCTCTGCGCCAGAATGCGCAGGGGTTATCTGTACAGCAGGGCAAAGGAGCTGGGCTGCAATAAGATTGCGCTGGGACACCATTATGACGATGTGATTGAGACCATCCTGATGGGAATGCTTTACGGCGGGCAGATTCAGACGATGATGCCCAAGCTGCACAGTACCAACTTTGAGGGGATGGAGCTGATTCGCCCTATGTATCTGATTCGGGAGGAGGATATCAAGCATTGGCGTGATTACAATAACCTTCATTTTATTCAGTGTGCGTGCCGTTTTACGGACACCTGTACGACGTGCAGAACAGATGGCAGCAGCGCCTCCAAACGCATGGAGGTAAAGCAGATGATTGCAAAGATGAAGAAAACCAACCCCTTTGTGGAGGGAAACATCTTTAAGAGTGTGGAAAATGTAAACTTAAGCACGATTATTGCGTACAAGAAAAATGGTGTGAAGCACCATTTTGTGGATGATTATGATGAAATGACAGGAGAGACGGAAAATTGATGGCAGAGAGAAAAAATTTTCAGATAGAGGCGTTTGGAGAACATGTTTATTTCTTTTCCCCGGAGGATGATGCAGAGGAGGTTCAGGCAATTCTGGATGAGATTTACGGTATCCAGGAGGCAAACCAGTTCGGCGGGGAGCGGTATGCGGTTTATTTTCTGCCGGGAAAATACGACAAGTCCCTGGAGGTGAATGTAGGCTTTTACACACAGGCGGCAGGACTTGGACTTTCGCCGGAGGAGGTAGAGCTTTCTTCCCTGCAGTCCAGGGCAGACTGGAATATGAGAGGCAGCAATCACAATGCAACCTGTAATTTCTGGCGCGGCGTGGAGAATCTGACGTTAAACAGTGATACCACATGGGCGGTGTCTCAGGCGACTTATATGCGCAGAATGAATATAAAAGCCGATTTGCATCTGCATGACCAGATGGGCTGGGCAAGCGGCGGCTTTCTGGCTGATTCCGTTGTGGCTCAGACAGTGGATTCCGGTACGCAGCAGCAGTGGTTATCCCGTAACTGTGACTGGAATGAATGGACAGGTCAGAACTGGAATATTGTGTTTGCCGGAATCGAGGAGGGCAAGGCGCCCAGGGAGACCTGGCCGGAAAAGACCTATACCGATGCGGGGCTTGTGGAAAAAATACAGGAAAAGCCCTTCCTTGTCTATGAAAAAGAAAGGGGCTTCGGCGTGTATGTGCCTGCGGTTCGGGAAAATTGTGCGGGCGTGTCGTGGAGGGATGCCGATGCGCTGAAGCAAGGGAAGTTTATTCCGATAGACGAATTTCATATCGCGAAGGCGGACGTGGATACGGCGGATACCCTGAATCAGGCGCTGGCAGAGGGAAAGCATCTGTTCTTTACGCCGGGCATCTATTATTTGGAAGAAGAACTTTCCGTGGAGAAAGATAACAGAATTTTGTTGGGAACCGGACTGGCAACGTTAGTGCCGGTAACAGGAAACCGTTGTATTTATGTGACGGGTGCGGCAGTCACCATTGCAGGACTGTTGTTTGATGCGGGAGCACAGCTTTCCGATACGCTGCTTGAGATTGAGCAAACGGAATGTACAGAATATACTTATCTAAGCGATTTATTTTTCCGTGTGGGCGGTGTGGCTGATTATGAGGCAAAAGTGCATTCCTGTATTATCATTCACAGAGACTATGTTGTGGGAGATAATTTCTGGGTATGGCGCGCCGACCACGGCGACCATGTGGCATGGGATAAGAACACGGCGGAGAACGGCATTATTATCAATGGAGACTATGTTGCCATGTATGCCCTGATGGTGGAGCATTTCGAGGAATATCAGGTTGTGTGGAACGGCGAATACGGAAAAACGATTATGTATCAGAGTGAGCTTCCCTATGATGTGCCCTGCCAGGAGGCATGGAGGAGCCATGACGGACAGATGAACGGCTGCGCCTCCTATTTTGTGGCGCCGGATGTAAAACATCATGAGGCATGGGGACTTGGCGTGTACAGTGTGTTCCGGGCAGCGGAGGTGGACGAGCATTGCGTCATGGAGCTTCCGGAGACGCCGGATGTGAAGGTTCATAATATCTGTGCCGTTCTGATTACCTGTAATCCCGGTATTTCCCATGTGATTAACAGCGCGGGCGGAAGCTGCATGAGACCGGGTGAGAGACAGATAATTACCGAGTGGCCCCTGTAGAACGGCTGCAAAAAACAGTACAGGCTGGTTCGCTAATTGCGATCAGCCTGTGGAAAAAGTTATATTTATTCTTCCGCAAACTCTCCGGCATTATTGTGGGAGGAGCGGATGGTAATGCCGTTGACCTCCACGCTGCCGCCCAGCTCGATAACAAGGCATTCCCTGCCGTTAATGGTCTGGGTTTCGATTAAGTCTGTGCGCTCAGGCTTTACCTTGATAACGATATCGGGAGTCTTTACCTCAAAGGTGCGTGTGTTGATGACATTATTTACCAGAAGAGAAGTATCCTCTCCTGCGGTTTCGTCATAGTGGCGGTCAAATTCCTCCATTTTTTCGTTGGATACACCGCTGCTGGCAAAGAGGGTTTTGACTTCGTTTTTATCCAGCATAAGCGGAGCAGGCTCATCCTTGTGTTCTTCCGCCATTTCCGCTAATTTATCGTGAATATTTTTTACGACCTCAATGTCGCAGGTTTCTCCCAGAGTTTCTTCTATCAGCGCCTGAAAAGTTTCCTTCTGACCGCCTGCTGAGAGGGGAAGGGGACAGCCGAGAAGCTGACTCACAAAGCCTTCCTTCAAATCCTCGGCATCCTTGGAATAGTATAGAGTGCTGTGCAAATCCACGCATCTGTCATTAAAGGCAGGGAAAAGAAATCCGGTATCGGGAAGTCCTACTACCCAGTCACGGATGCGGTTCTGGAAGGTATTTTCCACCGCATTATAGCTCAGTCCCGGTTTGGAAAGATTGACCGGACAGATACAGGTCAGTATGTATTCATACACCTCATCGGAGGCATCCTCCATAGCAATGCCGTCCAAAGTTTTTCCGGGAACGTCATAGACATCGTGTATCACCAGAATCAGATAATTTCCCACAAACTCATACGCTTCGATAATCTTGTCATAAAATTCGTCTAACAGGGCGTCATCCTTTAATTTGCTGTCGCGCAGGCGCAGGAGAAATTCCTGGGTTCCGCCTTCCTCTTCGGTTTTCAGCGGGAATTCCAGTGTCAGAAGATTTTTTCCCAGAGTACCCGACAAAGTTTTTCTGAGAATTTCAAAGTATTTGAACATTTCCTCTTCGGGAAGGGATAGAAAAGCCTGCTTAAATTCGGTCTTTTTATTTTTTTCACCATCCACATAACAGCCGCAGATGCGGGTGATGGAGCAATTATTCTGTGTAAAAAGCTTTTTGATTTCACTGATTTCCTGTTTAATCATGTTGAAATTCCTTTCTTTGGTGGATTCTGACAGAGGATATTATATAACATTTCGGAAAGAAGGACAATTGTTAAAAACGAAAGAAATAAATGATGGGAGTTTTTGTTGACTTTTCGCGAATGGGGAGGGTTGGGGAAGATTAATGGCTCTTTTTGTTGGGCAGGGAAGGAATTTGCGATGACTTGGAGTTGATGTATCAAACAATATCATTTTATAATGGGAAGGTACGAAATTTTAGATATTTTAGACTTGGAGGTAGTTTGATGGAACAGCTAAACATTACAACTACGAAGGATAATGACAAGGTATACAAGATTTTGGGAGATTTAATGAATGCGGACAAAGAGTTTCAGATTATGATTACCGTACCTTCTACCAAAACAGGAAATACTCAGATACAGGCGGAAAAAGCGGAGAGTCTTAAGGAGGAAATACATGATTTGGAGCAGGACGTGACAAATATGATACATGAAATCGGCGTGCCGGCACATATAAAAGGGTATCAGTATTTGAGGGAAGCGATTATGATGTCGGTTGAAAATCCCACTATGATTAGTTCTATCACCAAAATACTTTATCCAACGATTGCAAAGCGGTTTCAGACGACGCCCAGCCGCGTGGAGCGTGCGATACGTCATGCCATTGAGGTAGCATGGAGCAGGGGCAGAATGGAAACGTTGGATGCCCTGTTTGGATATACCATTGATACAGGGAAAGGAAAACCTACAAATTCTGAGTTTATAGCATTAATTGCAGACAGAATCAGATTATCTTATCGTGCTTAAATATAAAGTCTTATAAAAAGTACAAAAATTCTTCCATGTAAAGCAGATTTGTTGTATAATGTAACATATCGGAGGAAAATCAAGCGACGCCGAAGGCGGCATTTGATTTTACCCGATATGTTAGCGACAAAATCAGAGAGCGCGAAGCGCGGCAGATTGCGAAGCAAGCTGGATTTTGGAGCAGAGAATAAATATGCGGAGGGTTTTAAATGAAGAAGATTCTTTTTGTTGCATCGGAAGGAGTACCTTTTATAAAAACAGGCGGACTTGCAGACGTTGTTGGCTCTCTGCCGAAGTGTATTGACAAAGAATACTTTGACGTCAGAGTGATTATACCAAAGTACACCTGCATGAAGCAGGAGATGAAGGATAAGCTTCAGTATGTCACCCATTTTTATATGGATTTTAATTGGAAAAACGAGTATGTAGGTGTGCTGGAAGCGATTGAAGACGGAGTACATTATTACTTTATAGATAATGAAGGCTATTTTGGCGGACCAAAGCCGTATGGTGACGATGCCAGATTTGAGATAGAAAAATACGCTTATTTTTCCAAAGCAGCGCTTTCTGTTCTGCCCGTAATCGAATTTCAGCCGGATGTTGTGCACTGTCATGACTGGCAGACAGGTTTGATTCCCGTTTATCTGAAGGAGAGATTCCGCGGAGGAGAATTTTACCGTAATATGAAGTCCGTTATTACGATACACAATCTGAAATTTCAGGGAAAATGGGACACTAAGACTGTTCAGAGTATCACAGGGCTTCCGGAATATTATTTTACTCCCGATAAGCTGGAGGCATATAAGGATGCAAATCTGTTAAAGGGAGGTATTGTTTTTGCCGATGCGGTGACAACGGTAAGCGATACTTATGCGGAGGAGATTAAGACGCCTTTTTATGGAGAAGGTCTGGATGGTCTGCTTCGTGCACGCAGCGGTGGTTTGCGAGGTATTGTAAATGGTATTGACTATGATGAATTTAATCCTGAGACGGATAAGTATATCGTAAAGCAATACAATGCGGTGAATTTCCGCAAGGAAAAAGTGAAAAATAAACGTGCGCTGCAGGAAGAGCTGGGACTGAAAGCAGATGACAGGAAAATGATGATTGGTCTGATTTCCCGTCTGACGGACCAGAAAGGTCTTGATTTGATTGCCTATGTGATGGATGAGCTTTGCCAGGATGATATTCAGTTTGTGGTTCTGGGTACCGGTGAAGAGCGCTATGAAAATATGTTCCGTCATTTTGACTGGAAGTACAGTGATAAGGTTTCCGCGAATATTTACTATTCCGATTCGTTGTCGCACAAGATTTATGCGGCATGCGACGCTTTCCTGATGCCTTCCCTGTTTGAACCCTGCGGACTGAGCCAGTTGATGTCCCTGCGGTACGGCACAGTGCCTATCGTCAGAGAGACAGGCGGTTTAAAGGATACGGTGCAGCCTTACAATGAATACGAAAGCACGGGTACAGGCTTTAGCTTCTCTAATTACAATGCCCATGAAATGTTGAATACAATTCGCTATGCTGAGCATATTTATTATGATAAGAAGCGTGAGTGGAATAAGATTATAGACCGCGCGATGGCAGCAGATTTTTCATGGAATGTATCTGCCCGCAAGTATCAGGAGATGTACGACTGGCTGATTGGTTATTAATGGCAGGCAGTGAGAGGACTGTGGAGTTAAGGCATGTCTAAGAAAGGAAATCAGAATAACTTCATAATGCAGGCGGGTATTCTCGCGGCAGCGGGTATTATCAGCAGAATAATAGGGCTCCTATACAGGGGCCCTTTACACAGTGTCATCGGAAATCTGGGACTGGGATATTATCAGTCCGCATACAATTATTATACGATTATACTGCTGATATCTTCCTATAGTATACCTTCTGCCATATCAAAGGTCATTGCCCAGAAGCTTGCGCTGAGGGAGTATCGGAATGCGCATAGAGTCTTTTTATGTGCCATGGGATATGTACTGGTGATAGGCGGTGCGGCAAGCCTTTTTCTGTTTTTTGGAGCCGGATTGTTTGTGGCAGAGGAAGCGGTTCCGGTACTCAGGACACTTGCACCAACGGTTTTTGTTTATGGTATTCTTGGCGTTTTGCGGGGTTATTTTCAGGCGCACAGAAGCATGGTGCAGACTTCGGTATCGCAGATATTGGAGCAGATTGCCAATGCAGTCGTAACGATTGGCGCCGCTTATCTGCTGATTAGAAGCTTCATGGGAACCATGGAGGTACCTGCGGACGAGGCGGGAAGAGTGGCGCGTGCTACCTACGGCGCGGTGGGAAGTGCGATGGGTACAGGAGCAGGAGTGCTGGTTGCCCTTCTGTTTATGGCAGGGGTTTATGCGTTAAACCGGAACATGATACACAGGCGTATTGCCCGTGACAAGCATACACAGGTGAATTCCTATGGTGAAATTTTCAGGATGATTACCTCAGTAGTGACGCCTTTTATTATCGGCACCGCAGTCTATAATCTGAGCAGTACGGTGAATAATACGCTTTATACCTCAATTTTTCCGTCAATCAGGGGACTTGATACGGTAAAGATATATGACGACTGGGGGATTTTTTCCGGTCAGGCGATGACAATGTCCAATATCCCCATTGCGTTTGCGTCTGCTATGACTTCGGCGATGATTCCCTCTATTGCGCAGTTAATTGCAGCAAACGATGAACGGGGGGCCAGAGAGAAAATCGGGATGGCAGTAAAGAGTACCATGATTATTTCCATTCCCTGTGCGGTGGGACTTTTTGTATTGGCGAAGCCGGTAATCAGTCTGTTGTTTGGCAGCAATTCACCGGAATCATTGGATTATTCTGCAAAATTGTTGATGGCATTATCGCTTTCGGTGGTATTTTATGCCCTGTCCACTGTGAGTAATTCCATTTTACAGGGACTGGGTAAAGTGAATATACCGATTATCAATGCGGGGATTGCATTGATAATACAGACAATTGTGGCAGTTGTGTTATTATTTTTTACGGATTTGGATTTGTATAGCATTGCAATTGTGAACAGCATATATTCCGGTGTGATATGCCTGTTGAATCAGTATTCTGTGAGAAAAGCGATAGGCTACAGACAGGAAGTGATAAAGACCTTTGTATTGCCTGCGTTGGCGTCTGTCTTTATGGGAGCGGCGGCATGGGCGGTATATGAGGGAATGTATCTTATGACGGCTTCTATGAGAATCTCGGTGATTCCCGCTATTATCGTGGCAGTGATTGTGTACTTTGTCATGCTGATTCTGCTGCGGGGCGTAACGGAACGGGAGCTGCGGGGGTTCCCCAAAGGCTATCTGCTGGTAAAGGCAGCAAAGAAGTGCAGGCTGATGAAATAGTGCTTCGGTTATTCGCTCACCAGCTCAAGACCCGAAATATCACTGTCAATCATCAGAGAGTAGTTGGTGTAATATACGACAAAGCCGGGTTTGGCTCCGGCGGGCTTTTTCACATGTTTTTTCTGAACATAGTCGATTTCTACTTTTTCCTGTCCCCGCCCCTTGGAATAGTAGGCGGCAAGCCTTCCGGCCTCCTCAAAGGTGCGGTCCGGTAAATCCTCTGCGCCGTCGGTTCTGACAATGACGTGGGAGCCGGGCATCCCCTTTGCGTGAAACCACCAGTCGTTACCGTTAGCAAATTTGAAGGTCAGTTCATCATTCTGATAATTGTTTTTTCCCACATAAATATGAAAACCGTCGCTGCTGATATAGTGAAAGGGCTTGCTGGTAATCTTTACTTTTTTGCCGCCGCCTTTTCTGCGGATATAGCCGCTCTCGGTCAGTTCTTCCTTGATTTCCACCAAATCCTCTTCCTGCAAAGCAATGTCCAACGCGGTACTGATGGATTCCAGATGATTGATTTCCTCTTTGACTTCCTTGGTCAATTCGGATAAGGCTTCATAGGTACGCTTCAGTTTTGCGTATTTGTCGAAATATTTTTTTGCGTTTTCTGTAGGACTTATGGTCGGGTCTAACGGAATGGTAACAGGCTCGTTGGTGTAATAATTGACTGCCTCCAGGGATTTTGCGCCGGGAGCGGCGCTGTAGCCATATGTGTTTAAAAGTTCGCCATAGATGCGGTACTTTTCCCGTTTTTCCGTATCCTGCATCTGCCGGAGCTGCAAGTCGTATTTCTTTATATTACGTTCCAGAGCAGTCTGGACAATTCTTCGCAGGTCCGCGGATTTCTGGCGGATGTGGGTGTAGGTGTTTTTCTCTGCATAGTAGTGCTCCAACAGCTCTGACATGGAAGCGTAGGGGACGGTCTTGTCCGTGCCTGCGGTGTACATGGTCAGGGGAAGCGCCGCAAATTCTACAGGCTGGGAGCCTGTGTAGGCAATATTGGGCGCAAAGCTTCCGCTTTGAATGGCGGAAACCATGCGGGAGAAAGCCTCATATAAGGCGTGGTAATGGTTTTCTGTCAATGCCGCAGTGGGAGTGTCCCCGTCAACATGCGCCTCATAGCAAAGCTCCTGTGCCAGGATAGGAGAGATACCGGTGAAGCTTCCGTAAATTGCCTTGAAAATGGGCTGGGGTTTGCCTGCCAGCGCCTCGTGAAACGTATCGAAGCCGGTATTTAAAGCATCCAGTTTATCCTGGGTCTGTACGACAAAATAAGGTTTGCCGGGAAGCACCTCGCGGACGCTGCTGACTGCTGCAGATACATGCTTGATGCTGTCAATAATCTGATTCTCCTCGTTGCAGAAAATAATATTGCTGTGTTTGCCCATGATTTCCACCACAAGAGTCTTGTGGCATAAATCACCCATTTCATCCAGATGTTCAATCTTAATGTGGATAATACGTTCCAGTCCCGGCTGGGAGATATCGGTGATGCGTCCGTTTTGCAGATGCTTCCTAAGAAGCATACAGAAATTGGGCGCAGTCATGGGGCTTTGTTTGTTTTTCTGTGTGAGGTAAATGAGCGGCAGGGAGGCGTCCGCTGAGATGCAGAGCCTTTTTTGCCCGTCGTTTGTCTTTATGGTCAGCAGAAGCTCGTCGCTTTCGGGCTGTGCAATTTTGTACAGTCTGCCGCCAATCAATTCCTTTTTCATTTCATATACTACATTTGCTATGGTAACGCCGTCAAAAGCCATAATGATTGCCCTCCTGCTATTAGCCTATTGTAACAGATTCTGAACGCTTGTCAAACGAATGTATACGGTTGGGCGGAAAAATGCAGAGAAACGTTGAGAACCTTAAAAAATAAAAGTTCTTTGGGAAAAGTAATAATCTGTGTTATAATTTGAAAGAGCAGTCTGCAGGGAGGAAAATATTCTGATGGAATTATATCATGATACGGGAATAAAAAAACAGTGCTTAACGAGATATGCGATTTGGCAAAAAAATATGATGTCGACAAGGTAATTCTTTTTGGTTCAAGGGCAAGAGGTGATTTTAAAACTAAAAGCGATATTGATTTAGCCTGTACCGGCGGAGACAGCATCGGATTTATTCTGGCAGTGGAAGAAGAGACATCAACACTTTTACGGTTTGACATTGTTAATCTGGATTTTTCCGTACAACCGAAGCTGAGAGAGTCCATTCAAAAAGAAGGGGTGGTTTTATATGAAAAAATTTGAAAATTTTGCAGCTGCGTTAAAAAATCTGGAAGATTTTTCGATTACAGCGAACCCTATGGAAATGTGGAGATGACAGGACTTGTAGGTTTGTTTGAGGTATGTTTCGAACAGTCATGGAAGGCTATGAAAGAATTCGGGAAAACCGCCTGTGCTGCCCTTGACGCTTCCGAAAACTTATTCTATAATAAAAAGAAGTATGCGGCAGGGTAATGCCGCTGCCCGGATTGGAGCACTCATGATAAAGAGTATGACAGGCTTCGGCAGATGTGAGATTGCCGAGAATAACAGGAAATTCACGGTAGAAATGAAGGCGGTGAATCACCGTTACCTCGACGTGAATATCAAAATGCCAAAGAAACTCAACTTCTTTGAATCTGCCATTCGTGCCGAATTGAAAAACTACATTTCACGCGGCAAGGTGGATATGTTTATTACTTATGAGGATTTTTCGGAGAATGTTTCCAGTGTACGTTACAATAAGGAGATCGCAGAGGTATATCTCGGATATCTGAGACAGATGGCACAGGATTTTAATCTGGATGACGATATCCGTGTGTCTACTTTATCAAAGTATCCGGAAATTTTAACCATGGAAGAACAGTCCATAGATGAAGAAGAACTCTGGAAGGAGCTTCAGAAGGCTATCTGCGGCGCGGCTGAAATGTTCATACAAACCCGCATTGCGGAAGGCGAACATTTAAGGGACGATTTGATTGAGAAACTGGACGGAATGCTGAAGCTGGTTGACTTTGTGGCGGAGCGTTCCCCTGCGATTATTACGGAGTACAGGCAGAAGCTGGAAGAAAGGGTGAAGGAGCTGCTGGCGGATGCTGCAGTGGATGAGAGCAGACTTCTGACGGAGGTTACGATTTTTGCCGATAAGGTGTGTGTGGACGAGGAAATTGTACGTCTGCGAAGCCATATTGAGACTACCAGACAAACGTTGATGGAAGGCGGCAGTATCGGGCGGAAGCTGGATTTTATTGCGCAGGAGATGAACCGGGAAGCTAATACCATTCTTTCCAAGGCAAATGATTTGGAAGTTTCCAACTGTGCGATTGAGCTGAAAACGGAAATAGAAAAGGTTCGTGAACAGATTCAGAATATTGAGTAGAGGTTGTATGAATCATTTAATTCATATCGGATTTGGTAATATCGTGAATACTGAGAAAATTATTGCCATTGTAAGTCCCGATTCCGCACCCGTTAAACGGCTGGTACAGAGCGCCAAGGAGACGGGAATGGCGATAGATGCCACCCAGGGAAGGAAGACGAAATCTGTTCTTGTGATGGAAAACAGTCAGGTGGTGCTTTCCGCACTGCTTCCGGAGACCATTGCCGGGCGTGCACTGGCGGCGCAGGATGAGATAACGGATGTGGGAGCGGATGCAGAGCGGGACGGCATATAGAAAGTGAGTAAGGAATGCAAAAAGGAATTTTAATTGTATTATCCGGTTTTTCGGGAGCGGGGAAAGGTACTCTGGTAAAAAAACTGCTCCAGACCTATGATAACTATGCTTTGTCGATTTCCATGACAACAAGGCAGCCCAGAACGGGAGAGAGAGACGGCAGGGAATATTTTTTTACGGATAAGGAACACTTTGAGGAGAAAATTCGCGAGAACGGTTTTATAGAGTACGCCAACTATTGCGGCAATTACTATGGAACGCCCAGAGCTTATGTGGAAGAACAACTGGCGGCGGCCAGGGACGTGATACTTGAGATTGAGATACAGGGAGCTTTGAAAATAAAGGAGAAGTTTCCGGAAAGCCTGCTTTTGTTTGTAACGCCGCCCAGTGCAGCGGAGCTGGAACGCAGGCTGGTGGGGAGAGGCACGGAGGCGCCGGAGATTATCCGCAAACGTCTTGCCCGTGCAAGTGAAGAATCAGAAGGCATGGAAGCCTATGATTATATAGTGGTAAATGATAATCTGGACGTGTGCGTGGAGGAACTCCACAGTCTGGTGGAAGCAGCCCGCAGGGCGCCTGTTCGCAGAGAAGCATTTATAAAAGAAATCAGAGAGGAACTGAAAGGTTTCGCGAAAGGAGCAGAACAATAATGTTACATCCATCTTATTCAGATTTAATGAAGGTAGTAAACAGCGAGGTAGAGCCCGGTGAGGCGCCTGTGGTAAACAGCCGTTATTCCATTGTAATGGCAACCTCCAAGAGAGCAAGGCAGATTATCGGCGGTGAGGAGCCACTGGTAGAAGGTAAAGATAAGAAACCCCTGTCTGTTGCCGTAGAAGAGCTAAACCAGGGAAAGATTAAGATTTTAAGTGACGACGAGGAATAAAAACGGTAGCTGGGGCTGATGGCACCAGCTATTCTTAACAACGGATGGCTCGCTTGATGAGGCGTCCGTTGTTTCTGCTGGAAAGGTTTCATTATGAAAATATTATTTGTATCGTTAGGCTGCGATAAAAATCTGGTGGATTCCGAAATGATGCTGGGAATGCTGGGTGAAAAGGGATTCACCTTTACGGATGACGAAGCGGAAGCGGATATTGCAGTAGTCAATACCTGCTGCTTTATCGGGGATGCCAAGGAAGAAAGTATTAATACGCTGCTTCAAATGGGAGAACTTAGGGAAAGCGGACAACTGAAGGCGCTGATTGCGGCGGGGTGCCTTGCGCAGCGCTACCGCGAGGAGATTCAGAAGGAGATTCCCCAGGTGGACGCCATTGTGGGCACAACTGCCATTGAGGATATTGTGGCAGCAGTGGAAGAGGCGCTTGCAGGAAGCGGACAGAACCATTATAAGGATATCAATGAGAAGCCTGTAACCGATAGGAAACGTGTGGTGACGACGGGCGGACATTTTGCATATCTGAAAATTGCAGAGGGCTGCGACAAGCGCTGTACTTATTGTATTATCCCTAAAGTACGCGGCAGCTTTAGAAGCGTGCCGATGGAAAATCTGGTGGCGGAGGCGCAGGAGCTGGCAGAAGCAGGGGTAAAGGAGCTGATTCTTGTGGCGCAGGAAACCACTCTTTACGGCGTGGATTTGTATGGGAAAAAGAGCCTGCCGAAGCTGCTGCACGAGCTTGCAAAAATCAGTGGTATCTACTGGATTCGGATTCTTTACTGTTATCCGGAGGAAATTACGGACGAACTGATTGAAGCGATTGCCGCGGAGCCGAAGGTGTGTCATTATCTGGATATTCCCATTCAGCATGCCTCCGACGCCGTTTTGAAGCGTATGGGACGCAGAACCAATCAGGAGGAGCTGCGGGGCATGATAGCAAAGCTTCGTGACAGAATTCCGGATATCTGCCTGCGAACGACCTTAATCAGCGGTTTTCCCGGAGAGACCCAGGAGGATTTTGAAGAGCTGTACCGCTTTGTGAACGAGATGGAATTTGACAGACTGGGCGTGTTTGCGTATTCCCGGGAGGAGGATACCCCGGCAGCAGTCATGGAACAGCAGGTGGAGGAAGCCGTAAAGGAAGCCCGCAGGGATGAACTGATGGAGCTTCAGCAGGAGATTGCTTTTGAGAAAGCGGGGGATATGGTAGGTCGTATCCTTACGGTTATGATAGAGGGCAAGGTGGCGGATGAGGATGCCTATGTCGCCAGAACCTACAAGGATGCGCCCAATGTGGACGGCTATCTGTTTGTGAATACCTCCGCGAACCTGATGACGGGTGATTTTGTAAAGGTTCGGGTAACCGGCTCAAATGAATATGATTTGATTGGAGAAATATATCATGAGTAAAATGAATTTACCGAATAAGCTTACACTTTTCAGAGTGATTCTGATTGTTCCCTTTGTGGTTTTGCTGCTTGGCGGTCAGGCAGGATGGTTTGGCGAAAATACGATGACAGTGGATATCATTGCCCTTGCTATTTTCATTGTTGCCAGCCTTACCGATTTGATTGACGGTAAAATTGCAAGAAAATATAACCTTGTGACCAATTTCGGAAAGTTTATGGACCCTCTGGCGGACAAACTGCTTGTCTGCGCGGCATTGATTGCACTGGTGGAGATGGGCAGAATTCCCTCTTGGGCAGTCATTATCATTATCAGCCGGGAGTTTATTATCAGCGGTTTCCGACTGATTGCTTCCGACAACAATGTGGTGATTGCCGCAAGCTATTGGGGCAAATTTAAAACAACCTTCCAGATGGTTATGGTGTGCCTGATGATTGCAAATATTCCGCAGCTTCAGCTTTTGACGGACATTGTGATGTGGATTGCACTGGTATTGACTGTTGTTTCCCTGATTGATTATCTGGTGAAAAACAGGGATGTCATGAAGGATACAAAGTAAAGAGACTGTTCCGGTAGTTTTTGTTTTTTTCATAAAGTATAAAGAACCTGCTTTGACAGACTGAGTCTGCTAAAGCAGGTTTTTTGTCGGATTTTGTAGAATAAATAAAAATATTGAAAAAAGTTTGTATGAAACGACCATTGCTTTTTTGAAAAAAGATAGAAAAATGACAAAAATATACAAATAAAAGCAAAATGAATGGTTGTGGTTAGTGCAAGAAGCCTGTATTATAAATAATATCATTATGGACATCCGTAGTGAGAGGGACAATAAATAATTCATTTAAGAAAGGGGTTTCTTATGAAGAGGAAAGCAGCAGGTATTTTACTATCACTGACACTTACGATTACAAGTGCTCTAAGCGGAGTTTTTCCGTCTCTGGCAACAGAGGTGAAAGCGGCTGAAACAACTCCGCAGTACCGGAATGTTGTGTATTACGGTGAATGGTCTATTTATGCAGGACAAAAGTATTTTTATCCGAGCAAGATTGACGGCAGTCAGATTACACATTTGAATTTTGCATTTGTGGATATGGATGCGAACGGGAATTTGGTCTTATGTGATGAGCATGCGGATTTTCAGACAATCTTGCCAGAGCAGCAGGGATTGACTTATGGAGAGCCTTATGCGGGAGTTCTTGGAGCAATGACGATTTTACGTTCCAAGTATCCAAATATGAAAATCGGTATTTCTGTTGGCGGCTGGACAAGATCCGGCGATTTTACGGCAGTTGCCGCAGACCCGGCGAAACGTTCAAACTTTGCAAAGAATATTACGAAGTTTGTGGATTATTTAGGATATGATTTTGTAGATATTGATTGGGAATATCCTACGGCAGTAAGAGCAAGTGACCCTGAAGGCAATGGAGTTACGATTGATGAAGGGTGTCCCGGAACGGAAGCGGATACACAGAATTTTACGCTGCTGATGCAGGAAATCAGGGACGAGCTGGATGCGCTCGGCGAAAAAAATGGTAAATACTATGAGTTGTCTGCTGCGATGTCTGCATCTCCGGCAATGATGGCGAAGATTGAGTATGATAAAATTTTGGACATTGTAGACTTTGCTAATATGATGACTTATGATTTGAATGGTGCGTGGAACGGTTATACCGGTCATCAGACAGCATTATATACCAATCCTGCATATGACAGTGAGACACAGCCGGATGGACAGTTTTCGGTAGATACCTGTGTTCAATATTTGAAAGATACATACGGTGATACCATTGATTATTCTAAGATTGTAATTGGTGTGGCGCCTTATACGAGAGGCTGGGCAGGTGTACAGAACGATGGCAGAGATGCCCAAAACCCAGGCTTGTATGCGACGGCGGAGCCGAATAGTGTTAAAGCGGCTGACGGTACGACAAGCGGCACTTTTGCATATGGCGATATTGAAACATTAAAGTCCCAGTATCAGTTGACAGAATACTATGATGAGACAGCGCAGGCAGCATACTATTACAGCGCAGAAACAGGATATTTCTTTACCTGTGACAATGAGCGTTCTGTAGCTGCGAAGGGCGAGTATGTAAAGGAAAATGGTCTGGGCGGACTGATTTCCTGGATGGCATCCCTGGATAGTGCGAACTCTGTTACAAGAACAATGAAGGAATCCCTGTACGGTGATGCGGAACTTCCGGCACATGAAATTTCAGTAAGCAATCCGGATGTCTCAGTGTCCGTTACAGCAGAGGGTTCTACTTATACGATTACGCTAAAGAATAATGAGACCGCAGTTGAGACGAATACGGCATTAAAGGATGCGGAGTTGTTTAAAAAGACAGTAATGTATCCGAAGCTTTATATAAAATCCACGAGCGGGGCAACCTTCAGCGCAGGCTCACAGAGCGGTTCCGTTACAAATGAAAATGGTTATGGAATCGTTGACTTATCTTCCGTATATGCGGCAAAAGCAATGAAACCGGGCACTTCTCATACATTTACCGTAAATGTGTCAGGAAGTGCGGATTTATCTGATATCGAAGGAATTACCATGACCCAGCGTATTTTGACTTCTTTGGAAGAGTTTGGCGCGCAGACGGTGTGGGGAGCAGATGTGGAAGGCGAACTTCCGGACAGCGGTTCCGATGTTGAAACTGACCCTGAAACTCCGGATGTAACAGATCCCGAAGATCCTGACGTGACAGATCCTGAAACAGGCGACGGTTCTGATACCGGTGATTCTGAGACAGAAACCGGAACCTATCCGGCATGGGCTTCAGGCGTGACGTATCAGTTAGGAGATTTGATTTCTTATCAGAATAAGGTATATGAGTGTACCTATGCGCATACTTCGCATATCGGATGGCTGCCTGACGGTACACCGACCCTTTGGAAAGAGCGTACGGATTTAGTACATGTTGAGGGGGAAACACCTTCGGGTGAAGACGGAAATACAGGTAGTGAACCAGAGGAAGACGAAAAAGAAAATAATTACTATGTAAACGGTACATTGCCGGAGCATATGGTAACAGGTTACTGGCACAATTTCTGTAATGGTTCTGCAAATTTAAAATTAAGCGATGTTCCTGCTTATTATGATATGATCTGTGTGGCGTTTACCGGCAATACAACAACACCCGGTGAAGTGACATTTGAATTGGACGGCGATTTGTGTAATGCGCTGGGAGGTTATACGAAGGCAGAATTTATTCAGGATATTAAGGATTTAAAAGCTAAAGGACAGCATGTAATTATTTCTGTAGGTGGTGCTGAAGGAAGAATTGAAATTAACAGCAATGAGGCAGCGGCATTATTTGCGGAAGGCTTGATTGACATTATTGAAGAATACGGTTTTGAAGGTGTGGATATCGACTTGGAAGGTTCTGCGGTAACAGGCGTGAATTACATCGCAGGGGCATTAAGAACGGTGCATGACCATTTCGGAGATGATTTTATCATCACAATGGCTCCCGAAACCTACTATATTCAGGCAGACAGACTTGCGTCCAACGATATTACAACCGCATATTTGAGACTGGCATTGGAAATTAAAGATATTCTGACAATCTGCTATCCTCAGTTCTATAATTCCGGCGGAATGAACGGATATGGCGGTACGGTTGTAAATCCCGGAAATGCGGATTTCCTGACATCCTTATCTACATTGATTATTGAAGCAGGATTAAGACCGGATCAGGTTGCGCTGGGTGTTCCTTCCACTTCACAGGCTGCAGGCAGCGGATATGTTGCTCCGTCGGTTGTCAGAGAAGCAGTTCTGGCGCTGGCAAACGGAACTTCTTCAGGAAACTTTACGGCACCGCAGGCATATCCCACCATTCGTGGTGTCATGACATGGTCAATCAACTGGGATGCTACTAATGATTACGCATGGGCAAAAGCAATGGATGCGTTAATGGATGAACTTGCGGGAGTAGAAACGCCTGACGTAACGGACCCTGAAACGCCCGATGTAACGGATCCTGAAACGCCCGATGTGACAGATCCCGAAACACCGGATGAAACAGACATACCCGCATGGGATGCGTCCGCAGTTTATGTGGGCGGTGATCAGGTAAGCTACAACGGCAAAACCTATCAGGCATCATGGTGGAATCAGGGAACCAACCCTGAAACACAGGGAGAGTGGGGACCCTGGAAATTAATTAACTGATAATGTAGCGATTACTGTCGTGCGAATCTAAAAGATTCGCGCGGCAGTTTTTTATGCAAAAGAAAAAATAAATGAAATTTGGATAAGATATAGAAAAGTATGTGAAAATAATGTAGTATTGTTTCTGGAACGTTTTGACAAAAGGACATTATGGGAAAGAAGGACAAATATGACAGTCGAATTGATTTGCGTTGGAACAGAAATTTTATTGGGAAATATCGTAAATACCAATGCGGCATATCTTGCGGAAAAATGTGCCGGTTTGGGATTATCCTGTTATTTTCAGACGGTTGTGGGAGATAATGAGGAACGCCTGACACAGGTTCTTTCAGACGCCGTATCCCGCTCTGATATCGTAATCCTTTCCGGAGGTCTTGGTCCCACAGAGGACGATCTGACCAAAAACACTGCGGCAAAGGTGTGTGGCAGAAAGCTATATGTGGATGACCGCAGTATGGAGAGAATTGCGGAGTATTTTGCTCACAGGGATATGATTCCCACAGAGAATAACTGGAAACAGGCGATGGTTCCCGAAGGTGCGATAGTGCTGGATAACAATAACGGAACGGCGCCGGGCATTATTATGGAAACAGAAAATTGCAGGGTGATTTTATTGCCGGGACCGCCGGGAGAACTTATCCCGATGTTTGAGGAGAGCGTGGTTGAGTACCTGAATAAATTGACTCCCGAAGTCATTTGTTCACAGACTGTAAAAATATGTGGGATTTCTGAAAGCAGTGTGGAGACAACGATAAAGGATTTAATCGATAATCAGACCAATCCCACTATAGCCACCTATGCCAAAACGGGGGAAGTGCATATTCGCGTGACAGCTTCCGCAAAGGATAAGAAACAGGCAAACAAGCTGATAAAACCTGTTGTAAAAGAATTAAAATCCCGTTTCGGCTATGATATTTATACTACAGAAGAAAAGACCACATTGGAGAAGGCGGTTGTGGATTTGCTTTTGGCAAATAAGCTTTCTGTGACCTGTGCGGAATCCTGTACCGGAGGTATGTTGTCCGCAAGACTGATTAATGTTCCCGGTGTATCGGAGGTTTACAAATCGGGCTTTGTAACTTATTCCAACAAGGCAAAGAGAAAGCTGCTCGGTGTGAAAAAAGGCACTTTGGAGAAATATGGGGCAGTCAGCTCTCAGACCGCAGAGGAGATGGCAAACGGCGCTGCGGCTGCATCCAAGTCCGATGTAACCGTGGCGTTGACCGGCATCGCCGGACCGGACGGGGGAACGAAGGATAAGCCTGTAGGACTTGTCTATATTGCCTGTAATGTAAAAGGGAATGTCACTGTAAAAGAGTTTCATTTTCAGGGAAACCGTGCCAAAATCAGAGAGGCAGCCGTCTCTGCGGCGCTCAGACTGATGCGCAGCTCCATTCTGGAGTATTTCAGCAGGGTCACGTTCGGAAAGTAGATTTCACGGAAAATTTATAATTAACAGCCATAAAATGTATCATAGCCTCTTGCTTCAATGACGAAGTTATGATACATTTTTTATGTCTGATACTTCTATAAAACAGGACTGTTTTGCAGTTTCTTATGTTCCGGCACTTCGCCATAAAGTTTCAGAAAAAGAAAAAATTGGGAGGGATGCCTTTGAGGGAGGTTAATTGGACATAATTTCATTTATAATGATAACAGTTCTAAATAAATCAATAAAAAGTTAAAAAACAGTTGACAAATACGAACAGATGTTTTATTCTAAGAAAAAAGAACGTTTGTTCCTTGCAAAAAGGAGATTATTTATGGAAAAAGATGAAAAGCAGAAAGCATTAGAGGCGGCATTAAGCCAGATTGAGAAGCAGTATGGAAAAGGAACCGTTATGAAGCTGGGAGATCCTTCCGCACAGATGAATGTGGAGACAATTCCAACAGGTTCATTGAGCCTTGATATTGCGTTGGGACTTGGCGGTATCCCCAAGGGGAGAATTATTGAAATATATGGTCCTGAGTCCAGTGGTAAGACTACCGTTACTTTACATATGATTGCGGAAGTGCAGAAGCAGGGCGGTATTGCGGGATTTATTGATGCAGAGCATGCACTGGATCCCGTGTATGCAAAGAATATTGGGGTTGATATCGACAATCTGTATATCTCGCAGCCTGACAATGGTGAGCAGGCATTGGAGATTACTGAGACTATGGTTCGTTCCGGTGCCATTGATATTATTGTAGTGGACTCTGTTGCAGCACTGGTTCCCAAAGCGGAAATTGATGGCGATATGGGGGATTCCCATGTGGGTCTGCAGGCGCGCCTGATGTCTCAGGCGCTTCGTAAGCTGACTGCTGTAATCAGTAAGTCTAACTGTACCGTTGTGTTTATTAATCAGCTGCGTGAGAAGGTTGGCATCATGTTCGGCAATCCGGAGACTACCACGGGAGGACGTGCACTTAAGTTCTATTCCTCCGTTCGTCTGGACGTCAGAAGAATTGAGTCCCTTAAGCAGGGAGGAGAAGTAATCGGCAACCGTACCCGTGTTAAGGTTGTAAAGAATAAGATTGCTCCTCCGTTCAAGGAGGCTGAATTTGATATCATGTTTGGCGAGGGAATTTCCATGGTAGGAGATATCCTTGACTTGGCGGCAAGCATAGACGTTATCAGTAAATCCGGCGCGTGGTATGCCTATGAAGGTAATAAAATCGGACAGGGGCGTGAGAATGCAAAGCAGTATCTGAAAGATAATCCTGAAATATGTGCTGAAGTGGCGAAAAAGGTGCGTGTACATTTTGGTTTGGATGGCGCGGACAATGCCGTGGCTGATGCAAAAAACGGGAAAAAAGACGGCAGGAAGAGCGCTGCCGAATAAGAGGGTATGGATTACTATGAAAGTCACGCAGATTGTAGAACTCTCGAAATCCCGCAGTAAAGTGTATATAGAACAGGAATTCGCCTTTGTATTATACAAAGGCGAATTACGTCTTTACTGTGTACGGGAAGGAGAAGAGATAACGGAAGAGGCTTATCGGATAATCATGGAAGAGGTATTGCCCAAGAGGGCAAAGCTGCGAGCTATGAATCTGTTAAAGAGCAGGGAATATACTACATCACAGCTTCGCAGGAAGCTTGCACAGGGGTGCTATCCCGAAAAAGTAATACAGCAGGCGCTTGATTATGTAGCATCCTTTCATTATACGGATGATTTACGTTATGCAGTCAGTTTTATTACCAGTCATGAGAGTGACAGGAGCCGCAGAAGAATAGAGCAGGATTTAAGCGGCAAGGGAATTCCAAAGGAAGTCATTGCAAAAGCTTGGTTTCAATGGGAAGAACAGGGCGGTGTTTTGGAGGAGCAGGCTATAATTGACAGTCTGTTAAAAAAGAAACACTATAATCCGGAACAGACGGATTATAAAGAACAGCAGAGGTTGTTTGCTTTTTTGTTGCGGAAAGGGTTTTCGGCAGAACAGATAAGAAAAGCTCTGCACGCAGATTGTGACATTTGAAGCTGATTCGATACAAAATGCACAAATAATGTATTGTTCAGCTACAGATTTTGGAAGATATCATGACTTCTACTTGACATAAGTATCAATTCAGTTTAAAATTTAACTGTTGTGAATTGCTTGTTAGAATGTACATACATTCTATTATAAATTGTAAAGTGAGAAATCATTTTATAAGCAAAATGTACAATGAAAAATAAATAAGGAGGTGCTCCTGTAGTGGACGCTAAGACTATCATCGTATTAGTGATTTGTGTCCTTGTTGCAGCAGCAATTACTGCGGTAATTACAGCAATCGTAACTACTTCCTATCAGAAGAAAAGCGCTGCGAACACCATTGGTAATGCTGAAGATAAGGCAAGGGAAATCATTGATGAAGCTCTGAAGACTGCGGAAAGCAAGAAGCGCGAATCGTTGCTTGAGATAAAAGAAGAGTCTATTCGTACCAAGAATGAGCTTGACAAGGAAATCAAGGAACGCAGAGCGGAAGCCCAGCGGTATGAGCGCAGGGTTCAGCAGAAGGAAGAGAACATCGATAAGAAAGCTGATGCAATTGAGAAGCGAGAAGCAAGTTTGGCAGCCAGAGAAGAATCCCTCAATAGAATGAAGGATGAGGTTTCCAAATTGAATGAGCAAAGAGTACAGGAACTGGAACGAATTTCCGGATTAACCTCTGAACAAGCAAAAGACTACTTATTGAAAATTGTTGAAGATGAAGTAAAACATGAAACGGCTGTGATGATCAAAGAAATGGAGAGTCGCGCCAAAGAAGAAGCAGACAAAAAAGCAAAGGAATATGTAGTATCCGCAATACAGAGATGTGCTGCAGACCACGTTTCTGAGACTACTATTTCTGTTGTACAGCTTCCTAACGATGAGATGAAGGGAAGAATCATTGGACGAGAGGGACGTAATATTCGTACTCTTGAGACGATGACAGGTGTAGATTTAATTATTGATGATACACCGGAGGCAGTTATCCTGTCAGGATTTGACCCTATCCGTCGTGAGGTGGCAAGAATTGCCCTTGAGAAATTAATCGTTGATGGTCGTATCCATCCCGCCAGAATTGAAGAGATGGTAGAAAAGGCGCAAAAAGAAGTAGAAGTAATGATTAAAGAAGAAGGTGAAGCCGCTACACTTGAAGTCGGTGTTCACGGAATTCACCCCGAACTTGTAAAATTACTTGGAAAGATGAAGTTCAGAACCAGTTATGGGCAGAACGCATTAAAACATTCTATCGAAGTTGCTCAGTTGTCAGGACTGCTTGCTGCAGAGATGGGACTTGATGTGAGACTTGCCAAGAGAGCCGGATTGCTTCATGATATTGGAAAATCTGTTGATCATGAGATGGAAGGTTCCCATATCCAGCTTGGTGCTGAGCTTTGTAGAAAATACAAAGAGAATGCTACCGTTATCAATGCGGTAGAATCTCATCATGGCGATGTAGAGCCAACTTCCCTGATTGCATGTATTGTACAAGCTGCTGATACAATCTCTGCTGCAAGACCGGGAGCTAGAAGGGAAACGTTAGAAACCTATACTAGCAGATTAAAACAATTAGAAGAAATAACAAACAATTTCAAAGGTGTAGATAAATCTTTTGCTATTCAGGCAGGTCGCGAAGTTCGTGTTATGGTAGTTCCGGAACAGATTTCCGATTCTGACATGGTATTGTTAGCGCGTGATATTTCCAAACAGATTGAAGCTGAATTGGAATATCCGGGTCAGATTAAGGTAAATGTAATCCGAGAGAGTCGTGTAATTGATTATGCAAAATAATTACCATTGCAGTGAATGACTGAAAATTTCATAGGACAAGAAACCGTTGTACAGGTTGTACAGCGGTTTTTTTTTCTATTTTTTTCAAAATCCTCTTGTGCATTGTCAAATCTTATAGTATGATATCTCAAGTGTATGATTGTATACGATTATCCAATCGTGTAAGAAAGTGGCGCGGACGCGCGGATAGGAGCAATTATGAAAGCATATCATGAACTGAGTAAAGAGGAACTTTTGACACTGAAGGCGCAGTTGGAGGCTGCTTATGAGGATGCAAAGGGAAAAGGATTAAAATTAGATATGTCCAGAGGTAAGCCGGGCTTTTCTCAGCTAGCACTTTCCATGCCTATGTTGGATGTTATTAACAGTTCTTCCGATATGAGGACTGTTCTTGGAAATGACACACGTAACTATGGTGATTTGGATGGTATCGGTGAATGCAGACAGCTTATGGCAGATATGATGTCTGTGAATAAGGATAATGTGGTTGTTTGTGGCAATTCCAGTCTGAATATTATGTATGATGCCGTATCACGTTCCATGACCAAAGGCGTTAACGGTTCGACACCTTGGAGTAAGTTGGACAAAGTTAAGTTTTTGTGCCCTGTTCCGGGATATGACAGACATTTTAAAATAACGGAGTATTTTGGAATAGAGATGATTAATATACCGCTTTATGAAGATGGTCCTGATATGGATATGGTAGAGAAATATGTAAACAATGACCCGTCGGTTAAGGGTATCTGGTGCGTGCCGAAGTATTCTAACCCAACAGGAATTTCTTACTCTGACGAGGTTGTCAGGCGTTTTGCAAACTTAAAGCCTGCGGCCTGTGATTTCCGTATTTATTGGGATAATGCGTACTGTATTCATCATTTGTATGATGACAATCAGGATGAAATTTTAAATATTCTTGAAGAGTGCGAGAAAGCAGGAAACCCCGATATGGTTTATATTTTTGCATCTACCTCTAAGGTTAGTTTTCCGGGTTCAGGCGTGTCCGCAATCGCCTCTTCTCTTGAGAATATTAAATTTATTGAGCAGCAGATGACCGTTCAGACAATCGGACATGACAAGATTAATCAGCTTCGTCATGCACGTTATTTTAAAGATATCAACGGTTTGAAGGCTCATATGAAGAAACATGCTGATTTGATGCGTCCGAAATTTGAAGCGGTATTGGAGGTGCTGGATAGAGAACTGGCAGGTCTGGAAATCGGTTCCTGGACGAAACCGCACGGCGGTTATTTCATTTCTTTCGATGCCATGGAGGGCTGTGCAAAAGAAATTGTTGCAAAATGTAAGGAAGCGGGCGTGGTATTGACCGGCGCCGGCGCAACTTTCCCATACGGAAAGGATCCTAAGGACAGCAATATCCGTATTGCACCTTCTTTCCCTACACCGGAAGAAATGGCGATGACGACAGATTTGTTTGTGCTTTGCGTAAAATTAGTCAGTGTGGAGAAGCTGTTGGAAGCCAGAGGATAAATATGGAACAGTTTAAGAGAATCAAACGGGAACTTGTTGCGAAAGGGTCCATTATAGATTATTATCAGGACACGATGCAGATTCCGAACGGAAATATTGCAAAATGGGATTTGATTGACCACAAGGGTGCGGCGGCAGTGATTGCAGTGCGGGAGGATGGTAAGCTTCTTATGGTGCGCCAGTATCGAAATGCACTGGAGCGTGAAACGTTGGAAATTCCTGCGGGAGGCTTAAATGGCAGAGAAGAACCCACAAGAGCGGCGGCGATGAGAGAGCTTGAGGAGGAGACCGGTTATACCTGTGAACGGGTGGAACTATTGATGTCTGTTTTTACCACCGTGGCATTCTGTAATGAGAAGATTGATATTTATGTGGCTGAAAATTTAAAGCCGGGACATCAGCATCTGGACGAAGATGAGTTTATCAATGTGGAGGCTTATACGGTTGAGGAGCTGAAGCAAATGATATTATCCGGAAAGATTCAGGATGCAAAGACTATCTGTGGCATTTTGGCGTATGCAGCAAAATATTTGGACTGATAGTAAGAAAATTGCTTTGGAGAGGAATGTACGATTATTTTCCTGCATATATGTATACAGGTGAAGCGCTGAATGGCGTTTTGCCGAAATATTGACGGATGGTATGCGATATGCAGTTTCAAAAATTTCGGATGCGGGAGGGAAAGCTTCCTTTTGCGACGATTTTTGCCGTGGGAGTATTCGCGGGCATGATTTTAATGAATTTGGGAAAGAGCATTTTGCTGGAAAATACGGGATTGTTGGATGAATACACTTTGTATCATATGAAATATATGACCGTAGATGGCAGTGCTCTTTTTTATTATATCCTAAAGCAGCGGTTTGGCGGACTGCTGATATTAGCGGTTTTGTCGACTACTTATCTGGGGCTTATAGTATGTGGCGGAGTGACATTGTGGTATGGTACGTGTACAGGCGTGTTTTTGGCAACGGCAGTGATACGATATGGACTGAAAGGGATACTTTTGGTGGTGGTAGGAATATTTCCCCAGTATCTCATCTATGCGCCCGCAATGACTGTCATGCTGTTCTGGTGTCAGAATTTATACCGTGGTATTTATTTGGACAGGACATATAGTTTCCAACCCAAATGCCTGCTGCAGCTGGTTGTGATTTTTTTTGCCTTTTTTGTGGGCTGCGTGCTTGAAAGTTTTTTAAATCCCTATCTTTTGCAGGGACTTCTGAAAATTTTTTAAAAAAATCCTCCGTGACAGGTGTCTGTCTCGGAGGATTAAAATGGATTTATGGAATTAGTTTGTAAAAAGCGGTTTTTAGTCGTACTCAGCGATATCGTAAATCAATTTCTCAGAGTCTGTCCATCCGAGGCAGGGATCCGTAATGGATTTTCCATAGACACCACCGCCGACCTTCTGGCAACCCTCTTCAATATAGCTTTCAATCATAACACCCTTCACCAGCTTATGGATATCTGCATTCAGCTTGCGGCTGTGCATAACCTCTTTCGTGATACGAATCTGCTGTTCAAACTGTTTATTGGAGTTAGAGTGGTTTGCATCAATTACACAGGCAGGATTTTTCAAATCCATTTTATTATACATGTCCAGCAGACGGTTTAAATCTTCATAGTGATAGTTAGGAATATTTTGACCATGTTTATTATTAGCGCCGCGCAGTACGGTGTGTGCAAGCTCATTACCTGTGGTATTTACTTCCCATCCCCTGTATATAAAGGAATGGGGATGCTGTGCGGCATAGACGGAATTCAACATTACGGAGAAATCGCCGCTGGTGGGATTTTTCATGCCGGCAGGTACATCAAAGCCGCTCACCGTCAGGCGATGCTGCTGATCCTCCACGGAACGTGCGCCGATTGCAACATAGGAGAGAATATCGGATACATACCTCCAGTTTTCAGGATAAAGCATTTCATCCGCAGCGGTAAGACCTGTTTCGGCGATGGCGCGGATGTGCATTTTGCGCATTGCGATAAGACCGGCAAGGAAATCCGGTTTTTTTTCGGGGTCGGGCTGATGTACGATGCCTTTGTAGCCTTCGCCTGTGGTACGGGGTTTGTTGGTATAGATTCTGGGAATCAGGATTAATTTGTCTTTTACCTTTTCACTTACTTTGGCAAGACGATTCACATAGTCACAGACGGAATCCTCATTATCTGCTGAACAGGGACCGATAATTACCAGAAATTTGTTGCTTTTTCCGGTAATGACATCGCGAATTTCCGCATCTCTTTCCTCTTTGATTTTCACAAGTTCCGGAGGGAGAGGATATTCTTCTTTTATTTCTGCCGGAGTCGGCAGTTTCTTAATGAATTCAAAACTCATTGTATTTCACCATGCTTTATGTAAAGCCCTTTCTAAAATATCAAAAATAGTCGGCTTGTGCACAACTGTTTCTTATTATAGTACATTCCCTCAGATTTCGCAAGTTTTTTAACGCTATAAAGCGCTAACTCAATGCTGAGATAGCGAGCAAAACAAAAGTACAGAAAATAATACAAAAATCGACAAGATAATACATCTTTAAATTCAAAAAATACATTTTCTTTTTTAAATGTAGATTGTATATTATATATGAGTTTAGATAACTAAACCTCCCCTTTTTTTGGACTGCATCCACTCCCCAAGGATGCAGTTTTTTTTACGCGATTAAGCAGAGACAAGTGTGGAGACAACACAAACGAAAATTTAATATTTCTAAAACATATAATTGTAAAACACAAATTTTATACTTTTCATAAAATAGACCATATAAAGACCAGAAATTTTTGTCGAATCATGTAGAATTTTAAAGAAGTATAAAAGGGTATAGCCCATTTGACGGAGTAATAGCATGAAGACACAGGAAGCAGTGATAAAGAGAATCAAAGGTTTATGTCAGGAACAGCATATCTCAATGAATCGTCTGGCCTATATCTCAGGCGTAGCGCCCTCCACAGTAAAAAATATTATGTACGGAAACAGTGAAAACACAGGTGTAGTCACTATCGCAAAGCTGTGCAATGGTTTGGAGGTATCTATTTGCGATTTTTTCAGTGATGAAGTATTCAGCAGTTTGGAACAGGAGATAGAATGATTTTTTTTGTCTTAAGAGAATGAAGCAATACAATATAATGTTGTTTGCTATAAATTGAATATGGGGGAAAGGAGTGCAAAATATGTTTCGTTGCAAATTCGCTGCTGCGACGATTGCATCTGCGGGATACAATGCACAATATGCGGTACTGGAGGTAGAATTTGCTCGCGATGGACAGATATGGCAGTATCTGGAAGTTCCGGAGGAGCTTTGGTATCGTTTTAAGCAGGAAACGGGACCGGATGACTTTTTTCACAGTTATATAAAAGGCTGTTTTGATGAAAAAAGAATTTCGCCAGGTGTAATATAATTTTAGGAAGTCCGCAGAAAATTTGTTTCTGCGGACTTTTAGCTTTTTTTTAACTTTTCTGAAAATTCTATCTTCCCCAAAAAAGTGGAATATGCTATACTGTTACGGAAGTATGAAATGTTTACGGAAATTACAATAGCAGAAATAGAATGAGAAAAGGTATGTCAGAAGGAAGATATCGGATGTCTGTTGCCAGAAAGAAACGTGCGCGGACTACGAGAAAGCTGATTATATTGATATTAGTTGTATCCATAATAACAGGTATTTGCTGCATGGTACTTTTCTGGAAAGTGCATATTCTGAATGAAGCGCTGCAGAATGCGGCGGAGCAGATGGATGAAATCAAGGAACAGCTTTCCAAACAGCAGGAGCTTCTTGAGGAAATAATCAGAATGAACGATACCTCCTCCATTATTACAGAAGAGGAAGTTTACGACGGTGCAGATGAGGAACAATCCGCACAGGAAACTTCAGAGGTCGTGGAAGCGGAACACAAGGTGTATCTTACCTTTGATGACGGACCCAGCAAATATACACAGGAAATTCTGGATATATTAGATGAGTATCAGGTAAAAGCCACTTTTTTTGTGGTCGGGAAAGAAGACAATACCTCAAAAGAGCTTCTGAAAAAAATTGCGGAAGAAGGTCATTCCCTTGGAATGCATTCCTATAGTCATAAATACGAGGAAATTTACGAGTCTGTTGACAGTTTTGCGGCGGATTTTAAAGAGCTTCAGGACTATCTGTACGATGTCACCGGAGTGAAAAGTATTATTTACAGATTTCCCGGCGGAAGCTCAAATGTCGTCAGTAAAGTTGATATGTGGGAATTTGCGGATTACTTAGAAGAGCAGGGAGTAACCTTTTACGACTGGAATATATCATCGGGAGACGGCAGCAGTGCAGAGCTTCCGGTAGAGGATCTGGTCGCTAATTGTACAAAGGATATCAAATACCGGAACACATCAATTATCCTGCTGCATGATTCGGGCGAGAAGAGAAACACTGTTGATGCACTCCCTTTTATTATTGAGAACATTTTGGCGTTGGAAGACACTGTAATTCTGCCGATTACAGAGGAAACCAATCCGGTTCAGCATATAAAAAAGTAGGATACAAAAGCCAATGAATGGAGGTACAGATTGCTATGGGGTTTTTCTCGGATTTAAAGGAAGACTTGTCACAGGCGGTAAATGATTTGAGACCTGGTGAAGAACCGAAAGCTGTGCAGGTACAGGATAATCAGACTGAGGGAACGGTGACCGCAGAGGAACGTCCGAAGGAGACAGCCATGATGGAGGACATTTTGGCAGAGAAAACAGAAGAGAGCGAAGGAGCGGAGACGACAGTGGAGATTAACGCAAACAGGACAGCTGTGGATGAGACATCTGTTATTACAGCAGGAATGAGTATATCGGGTGATATTATATCCGAGGGTTCTCTGGATGTCATCGGAAAGGTATTCGGCAATATTGATATTCTGGGTAAACTGAATATCACAGGGCATGTAAACGGCAATTCCAAGGCGGCGGAGATTTATGCAGAGGGCGCCAAGATTAACGGAGAGATTATCAGTGAAGGCTCTGTAAAAATTGGAGCGAGCACGGTGATTGTCGGTAATATTACAGCGATAAGCGCATCCATTGCAGGCGCTGTAAAGGGAGATATTGACGTGCAGGGACCTGTTGTTCTGGATGCCTCTGCAATTGTAATGGGAAATATTAAGTCAAAATCCGTACAGATTAACAATGGTGCCGTGATTGAAGGTATGTGTTCCCAGTGCTATGCGGATATCAATCCTGCATCCTTCTTTGAGGACTATAAGATGGAAATGAGAAAAAGTTAAACTAAAACGGGAGAGAGCAGATATGCGCAGAATTTTATTGAAATTAAGCGGAGAGGCGCTGGCAGGCGATAAGAAGACGGGCTTTGATGAGGAGACCGTGAGAAAGGTAGCGGTACAGGTGAAGGAGCTGGTGGATGACGGAATTCAGGTCGGTATTGTGATTGGCGGCGGCAATTTCTGGCGCGGACGTTCCAGCGAGCATATTGACCGCACCAAGGCGGATCAGATTGGAATGCTGGCAACGATTATGAACTGCATCTATGTGTCGGAGATTTTCCGCAGTGTGGGAATGATGACCAATATTCTGACGCCCTTTGAATGCGGTTCTTTTACCAAATTATTTTCCAAGGACAGAGCCAACAAGTATTTCGAAAAAGGCATGGTGGTGTTCTTTGCCGGAGGTACAGGACACCCTTACTTCTCAACGGATACCGGTGTGGTACTTCGGGCGGTGGAGGTGGATGCGGACGTCATTCTTCTTGCAAAATCCATTGATGGCGTTTATGATGATGACCCCTGCAGGAATCCTGCGGCAAAGAAATATGACGAGGTTTCCATTGATGAAGTAATTGCACAAAATTTACAGGTTGTGGATATGACCGCTTCCATTCTTGCACGCGATAACAAAATGCCCATGAGGGTATTTGGATTAAATGAAGAGAACAGTATTGTAAATGCTGTGAAAGGAAGCTTTAGTGGAACAAAGGTCACAGTGTAAAGTTATGAAGAAAGAAAACCCGAATGACGGGTAAGGGAGGAAATATGGACGCAAGATTACAGGTATATGATGATAAAATGAGGAAAGCTTTTGAGTTTTTGGAGACGGATTACGCAACCATACGTGCGGGTCGTGCAAATCCTCATGTTCTGGATAAGCTGAGAGTAGACTATTACGGAACGCCTACCCCAATTCAGCAGGTGGGTAATGTGACGGTTCCCGAAGCGCGTATTATTCAGATTGCTCCCTGGGAGAAATCTCTGATTAGGGAGATTGAAAAGGCTATTCTGACCTCCGATATCGGAATCAATCCATCCAACGACGGAAATGTGATTCGTCTGGTATTCCCTGAGCTTACCGAGGAACGCAGAAAAGAACTGGTAAAGGATGTCAGGAAAAAAGCGGAGGATGGCAAGGTTGCGATTCGTAATATCCGAAGAGACGGAAATGATTCCTTCAAGAAGCTGGCAAAGACAGAGATTTCCGAGGATGAAATCAAGCAGCTAGAGGAACAGCTTCAGAAGCTTACTGACAAATACATCAAGGAGATTGACGCTTTGATGGAAAGTAAATCAAAGGAAATTATGACAGTCTGATGCAAACTGCGGGGGCGGAAATGCGAGAGCTTATCCGCCTCTTTTCTGCTTTGGGGCAGTTGGAAAAGAGGAAGCTATGAATAACAAATTAAAGGTGCCGAATCATGTGGCGATTATTCTGGATGGTAACGGCAGGTGGGCGAAGTCCAAGGGAATGCCCCGCAATTACGGTCATGTGCAGGGTGCAAAAACCGTTGAGGTTATCTGCGAAGAAGCTTACAGGATGGGAATTCAGTATCTGACGGTATATGCCTTTTCAACGGAGAACTGGAACCGTCCTAAGGATGAGGTGGATGCTTTGATGAAGCTGCTGCGAAACTATATGAAGACCTGTCTGAAAACGGCGGAGAAAAACAGGATGTGTGTCCGCGTTCTGGGCGAAAAATCCAGGCTGGACGAGGACATCCGGACCCGTATTGAGGAGCTGGAGGAGGCTACAAAGAATAACGACGGTCTCCATTTCCAGATTGCAATCAATTACGGAGGAAGAGACGAGCTGGTGCGCGCTGCAAAGAAGATGGCGGAAAAGGCAGCGGCAGGAGAGCTTGGCAGTGAAGAGATTGATGAAGCATGTCTGAGCAGTTTTTTGGACACTGCGGGAATTCCCGACCCTGATTTGCTGATTCGCACCTGCAATGAGCAGCGTATTTCTAATTTCCTGTTGTGGCAGTTGGCATACACGGAGCTTTACTTTACCCCCGTGCCATGGCCTGATTTTACAAAAGAAGAATTGATGAAAGCGGTGGAAGCATATAATCATAGAGACAGAAGATATGGTGGGTTAAAGGAGGAATAACCTGATGTTTTGGACCAGATTAGCCAGCGGCATTATATTGGTAGTCATTGCACTTCTTACCATGAGTCTGGGAGGTGTTCCTTTGGCGGTAACATTGCTTTTTATTTCCCTTGTTGCGTATCGTGAATTGACGAAAGCCTTACAGTGTGCAACTGATGACAAAAAGCTGAATGTTCTGGAAATCATCGGATTGCTCGGAGTGATCGGCTATTATGTGTCGCTTTATTTTGTGAATGATGCAGTCATACTTCTGATGTGTATTGTGGCGGTGTTTATGGCAGAAATGTTTGTATATGTGATTACCTTTCCGAGATTTCAGGCATTACAGGTGGCAGCGGCGGTGTTTGCGTTTCTGTACGCACCGGTCATGCTGTCCTTTGTATATCTGACCCGCTCCTGCCCGCAGGGAATCTATATGGTATGGATGATTTTAATCAGTTCCTGGGGCTGTGATACCTGCGCCTATGTGGTGGGGAAATTAATCGGAAAAAAGCGGATTTTTCCGGTGTTAAGTCCCAGAAAATCGCTGGAAGGCTGCATCGGCGGTGTGGTGGGAGCTGCGTTCATCGGAGGTTTGTACGGATATTTCTTTGTGGAAAAGGCGTTTCCCGACCAGACTGTCATGTGGATTATTGCGTTTATCTGTGCCGTAGGAGCCGTTATGAGTATGGTTGGCGATTTGGCGGCATCGGCAATCAAGAGAAATCATAGTATTAAGGATTACGGAAAGCTGATTCCGGGGCACGGCGGAATTATGGATCGTTTTGACAGTATGATTGTAACGGCGCCGATGATATATTTTTTAACCATATTGATGATTCGGTTTTAAAAAATAAATTTAAATCGCGAGGAACATTATGAAAAAGATTGCAATATTAGGCTCCACAGGCTCTATCGGCACGCAGACATTAGATGTGGTGCGGAACAATCCCGATCTTACCGTGGTGGCATTGGCTGCCGGCAGCAGTGTGGAAAAAATGGAGGGGCAGATTAGAGAATTCCGTCCGCAGGTTGCGTGTATGTGGACGGAGGAAGCCGCAGCGGATTTAAGAAGCCGTGTGGCGGACCTTCCTGTGAAAATTGTAGCGGGAATGGAGGGACTTTTGGAAATTGCGGTTTTGCCCGATGCGCAGGTATTAGTGACGGCGATTGTGGGAATGATTGGTATCAGACCGACAATTGCGGCGATTGAGGCGGGCAAGGATATCGCTCTTGCCAACAAGGAAACGCTGGTGACTGCCGGGCATATCATCATGCCGCTGGCAAAGAAGCACGGCGTATCTATTCTGCCTGTGGACAGTGAACACAGTGCCATTTTCCAGTCCTTGAACGGAGAACCGGCGGACAAAATCGCAAAAATATGGCTGACTGCATCGGGCGGACCCTTTCGCGGAAGAACGAGCAAGGAGCTTGCCCACATACAGGTGGAGGATGCCTTAAAGCACCCCAACTGGTCTATGGGGCGCAAGATAACCATTGATTCCTCTACCCTTGTCAACAAAGGCTTGGAGGTCATCGAGGCAAAATGGCTTTTCGGTGTGGACCTTGACCGTATTCGGGTCGTTGTGCATCCGCAGAGCGTGATACATTCCATGGTGGAATATGTGGACGGTGCGATTATGGCGCAACTGGGAACGCCGGATATGCGGCTTCCGATTCAGTACGCGCTGTTTTATCCTGACAGACGTCCCATGGGCGGGAAAAAGCTGGATTTCTTTGAACTGGGACAGATGACCTTTGAAAAGCCGGATACGGACACTTTTGCAGGATTAAAGCTGGCTTATCAGGCGGCAACTGTGGGCGGCAGTATGCCTACGGTATACAATGCGGCAAACGAAAAGGCGGTGGCGCTTTTTTTAAACCGCAGGATTTCTTATTTGGAGATTCCCGAACTGATTGCCGGAGCGATGGAGCAGCACAAGGCAATCGACAATCCCGGAGTGGATGAGATTTTACAGACGGAAACAGCAGTTTATGAATATATAGAAGGAAAGGTAAATGATTAGATAAATGGCTACACTGATTTTGTTTGTATTGATTTTTGGGGTGGTGGTAGTTTCCCATGAGTTCGGACATTTTTTGCTTGCAAAAGTAAACGGTATTCATGTGGTAGAGTTTTCCGTAGGTATGGGACCGAATATCTTCTCCTTTCAAAAAGGCGATACCAAATATTCACTGAAGCTGTTCCCCATCGGCGGTGCCTGTATGTTCGAGGGCGAGGACGGGTTGGAGGTGAAAGAAGGGGAAGCAAGTGAAGGCTCCTTTTTGAATGCAAGTGTATGGGCAAGGATATCCACTGTTATTGCAGGACCGCTTTTTAATTTTATATTAGGATTTATTATTGCAATTGTGTTTGTGAACATGGTGGCTTTGCGCGACCCTGTGGCAACGGAAGTCATAGAGGGCGGCGGTGCCATGGAGGCAGGGATGCAGGCGGGAGACCGCATTCTCTCCCTGAATGGAGAAAAGATATATCTGTATGAGGAGCTGACTTTGTTTATACAGACCTATGGCGGCGGCGACATCATTTTGGAATATGAGCGTGACGGTCAGGTTTATACCACAGTTGTGACCCCTCGGTATGATGAGAGCGAAGGAAAATACCTGATTGGTATTACCAACAGTGATTTTGTGGAGCTTAAGGGGGCGGACAGTCTGAAATACGCCTGGTATGAACTGCGTTACAGCGTGAAGAGTACTTATAAGAGTCTGGGGATGCTTGTGACCGGCAGGGTAGAGAGGGAAAATGTGGCAGGACCGGTAGGAATTGCCGTGAATGTGGTGGGAAAGACTTATGAAGCCACCAGAGAATATGGCTGGGAAACCGTGATGGTTAATATGTTGTATATTACAATGTTGCTATCCGTGAATCTGGGCATTTTAAATCTGCTTCCCATACCGGCGCTGGACGGCGGCAGGCTGGTATTCCTTCTGGTGGAGGTGATACGGGGAAAGCCGGTTCCGCCGGAGAAAGAAGGAATGGTTCACTTCATCGGCATGATATTCTTTATGATTTTGATGGTGATTGTATTCTTTAATGATCTTGCAAATATCTTTACGTAATCAATTATGCGGAAGGCAGGAATGCCTGTCCTTCCGCTGAAAATATATCTTGTTTTTTAAATTCTTTATCTTATATGTTTTCTTATTTCCCATATCCAATAAAAAATATCGTGTAAGGAGGAGAGATTATGCAGTATTTTGCAACCCATTACTGGCAGACTGCCGGTGATAATGCTACGTCTCTGGTGCTGCAGCAGGCATATCATAAACGGCATAAAATGCCTGTACTGCTTGCCTGTGTCTGTACAGACCCAAAAGGGCATTATGACGGAAGGAGAATCGGCGAAAATCTGAAGGTCTGGTTTTATGACACGGCATTGCCTTTCTGCGGAAAATCAGGCAGGAAAGGAGCGGAGCCGGTTATGGAGAAGCTAAACAAAACTTTGACGCAGAGCATGGGGGAGACGGAAGCTGACCTTGCGGGAATTTTTTGCGCGGGGTCTTCGTTTCAGATATTTCAAAAAGGGAAAGCCCAAATCTGTATTTTGAATGACAGGAATCATCATGCGAACTGCCGCAAGCTGCAGATGAATGTAAGCCCGGAGAAAATTGCGGTTCAAAGGGGCATATTACAGCGGAATGTGGGAATTCTGCTGACATCGGAAGGTTTTCATGCCGCCGTTCCGCACAGGATAATCGAGGAATGCCTGCAGGTACGGGAAATGAATTCTCAGAATAGGGTGGAGACGCGGCTGCGGGAATTGGGCGGCTTTGGGGAGGAAAGCGCAGGCAGGAATATGGGGGCGGTATTGTTGGTAAGCCGTTAGCAAAAAATGAGAAGGAGGATATCTTTTGGAAAATGCAGAGATTCTTTTGGCGTTAGGCTATGAAAATCAGGGATTGGTAGGACAGGGAGCCTTTTCACGGGTGTATCGTGTGAGGGAGAAAGAAACGGGGATTGTTTTTGCCTGTAAGATAAGCGGGGAGCAGGAGATGCTTACACGGGAAGCATATTTTCTGAAGCGGACGGACCATCCACTGTTTCCGAAATTTCATGAGATAGCATACCGGAACGGAAAGGGCTTATTGTTTCTGGAATATGTGCGGGGCGTTAGTCTGAACGTTTTGGTTGCGCGAAGAGGAAAGCTTTCTGAACGGCAGATAGTACGGATAGGCGCAGCGCTGGCGGAAGGGCTTTGTTATTTGCATGAACGCCAAAATCCTGTTCTGTTTCGTGACGTAAAGCCGGAAAATATTATAATAAAACAGGATGGCGGTGTAAAGCTTCTGGATTTGGGAAGTGTGGGAGAACTATATGGCGGCAGAAAAGTAATTACCGGTACGCCGGGATATGCGGCGCCGGAACAGATGGAGGAGGGTGAAGCGGGCTTTTACAGCGATGTCTATGCAGTAGGCAGAGTGATGTATTTTATGGGGACCGGCAAAAAAACATATTCTGAAAACATCAGTAATATATGGGAGGGCGTAAAGTTTCACAGGGGCGTAAAGCATCTGATCGAGGACTGTATCCGCAGAGATGCGTGTGAGAGGATACCCGACATGCGGTATCTGTTGCGCAGATTGAAGCCATATGCCGAGGGGCAAAAGTGGAAGATATGGCGCTTGGAAAAAAACGTATGGTTCCGAGGAGACATAATAACAGAATATACTTTCCAGCAAAATATCCACAAAAACACAGGTAAAATTGTGTAAAAAATACATAAAATAAATAAATAAAGTTGTATTATATAGGAAAATGTGATAAAATTTATAGGAAAGCGCAATAAAAACAAGTTAATTTGTTGATGAGCGCAATATTGACTGGCAATGAGGTGGGAGTATGAGCAATACATATGCAGAAGAGATATCCATGGATGAGTTTCAGAAAGTAATTGAAATTTATCACACGAGTATGGATGATTTTTTATACATCTATGATTTGGTAAATGATTATTATTGCATCTCGTCAAGTGCAATGGAACGTTTCCGGGTGCCGGGTATGCAGTTTGAAAATGCAACCAATGAATTCCGGAAATTTGTATATCCTGCAGATTTTCAGATGTTGTTTGACGATTTGACAGCCATCCGAAGGGGAGAAAAGGATATTCATAATGTGGAGTATCGCTGGCTGGACAAAGAAGGAGATGTAGTCTGGATTAACTGTCGGGGCAAGGCGGTCAAGAGCAGAGACGGCGTTACACGTTATCTGATTGGTTGTATTAACGAAATCGGAAAGAATCAAAAGGCGGATAATGTAAGCGGTCTGCTTCGCGAATCGGGATTGTGCAGCGAGATTACGGAGCGGGAACAGAGGGGACTGCAGGGATTTATGCTGAGATTTGGAATTGACCGCTTTAAAGAGATTAATGAAAATAAGGGTATGGATTATGGAAACATGATTCTGCGAAAGACGGCGGAATGTATCAGAGGAGCCATAACACCGGAGCAGAAGCTGTATCGCATTATGTCGGATGAATTTATGGTGGTGGATTTTTCCGCACAGAGTACAGACAGCGCTAAAAAGCTATATAAGAAGATTCGCCGCAGAATAGATAAGTTTATCGAAGCAAACGGATATGAGGTGTTTTACACAGTATCAGCGGGTATACTGGATTTTCAGTCCGTTTCTGACAAGAGTTATTCAAATTTGATGAAGCTTTCGGAGTTTGCACTGAATGAAGCAAAATTCCGTGGAAGAAACCAGTATTACGTTTATCAACGTGAGGACTACGATAAATTTTTGCGCAAACGTCGTCTGATTCAACTGATGCGGCAGGCGGTCAACAACGATTATAAAGACTTTGAAGTATATTTTCAGCCCGTTGTCGATATCAGAAAAAATACGCTTTATGGTGCGGAAGCCCTGCTTCGTTTCCGCACGGAAGAGACGGGACCGGTTTCACCGGTGGAATTTATCCCCATGTTGGAGGAAAGCGGTCTGATTATTCCGGTAGGCAAATGGGTAATCCATCAGGCGATGGCGGCATGCAGTAAGATTCAGAAGAAGATACCGGATTTCAGGGTTTCCATCAATTTATCCTATATTCAGATATTGAAGAGCAATGTGCTGGCAGAGATTATGGCGGGAATTGAAAAGTATCGTCTGCGCCCCGGAAGTGTTGTCGTGGAGCTGACAGAGAGCGGACTTCTGGAATCGAATCCCAATTTTATCAAATTCTGCGAGGGCTTGAAGGCAAATTCCGTGTATCTGGCGTTGGATGATTTCGGGACAGGCTATTCCAATTTCCACTATTTATATCACTTAAGTCCCGATACGATTAAGATTGACAGGTCCTTTACGCTGAAAGCCCTGCATTATGACTATGAGTACAATATTTTAAAGCATATGGTAGATATGTCTCATGGCATTTCCCTGAAACTTTGTATTGAGGGAATTGAGACGAAGGAAGAGCTGGAAAAAATTTGTGAAATCGGTCCTGATTTTATTCAGGGTTACTATTTTGGAAAGCCGGTTACTTTTGAACAATTCTGCCAGGAGCATTTGCAATAAGCGAAAAGGATAAAAGCTGCCGTATCCGCATTTAAGTTGCGGATACGACAGCTTTTTGAATACTGCAGATTTAACCTGTCGGTTATTTCATCTGCTCTTCCTGCTTTCTGATCATACGACGAACCATCTCGCCACCGATAGATCCGGCTTCCTTAGAAGTTAAGTCGCCGTTGTAACCTTCCTTAAGGTTAACACCTAACTCAGATGCTACCTCTGTTTTGAAACGGTCCATAGCTGCCTTTGCTTCAGGAACTTCTACTCTATTACTTCTGCTTGCCATTTTCATTCACCTCCACATAAGAAATTGTTTTTTTGGCTTTTCTATTATTTAAGATAAGAGAAACGTTTGTTATCACTTATCTTGATAATAGTATTGGCTGTAAAAAGAAAAATATTATGGTAAGATTTTCATTTATTTGTTATAATGAATCCATTGTTTTTGCATAAATTTCATATTCAGAAAGGAAATTATAAATATGACAAGAAAAAAAATAAAATTAACAATATTGGGACTGCTGTTTCTCTTACTTTGCGGAAGCCTCGCCGGATGCGGGGCTGGGAGCGAAGACGATAAGGAGACAGCAACAATCAGGATAGGATCGTTAAAGGGTTCGACATCCATGGGACTTCTCTTTTTAATGGAAGAGGCGGAGCAGGGAGAAAGCCGGAATTCCTATGAGTTTCAGATGGCGGCCGCTGCGGATGAGCTTTTACCGTTAATGGTAAAGGGAGAGCTGGATATTGCCCTTGTACCCGCAAATGTTGCAAGCATTTTATATAGCAAAACGGAAAGGGGCATCAGTGTGATTGACATCAATACGCTGGGTGTGTTGTATATGGTGTCAGGAGACGCCTCTGTGCAAAGTGTGGCAGATCTGGCAGGAAAGACCGTTTACCTGACGGGGAAAGGAACTACGCCGGATTATGTGCTGCGCTATATTCTTGCCGAAAATGGAATGAGCGAGCAGGACTGCACGCTGGAATACAAATCTGAAGCAACGGAGGTTGCGGCGCTTTTGGCTGAAAATCCGGATGCAGTCGGTCTGCTGCCTCAGCCTTTTGCGACGTCCGCGTGTATGCAGAATGATTCACTGGCTGTTGTGCTTGATATGAACGAAGAGTGGAACCGCGTTCAGTCTGAAAACGGAAGCAGCATGGTAACAGGAGTGACTGTGGTGCGCAATGAATTTCTGGAGGAGCATGAAGAGGCTGTGCAAACGTTTCTGGAAGAGCATGAAGAAAGTGTCCGGGCGATAAATGAGGACGCCGCCTCCGGCGCTGTTTACGCTGTGGAACAGCAGATTGTGGCGAAAGAGGCTATCGCGCAGAAAGCGATTCCGGAGTGCAACATTACCTGTATTACCGGAGAGGAGATGAGACAGGCATTAGAAGGATATCTGACGGTATTATATGAGCAGAACCCTGAGTCTGTGGGCGGTGCGCTGCCGGAAGAGGCTTTTTATTATGTTCCGTAACAGGAAGATGCGCAGGGTCAGTATTGTCGTATTTTGGATTTTAATCTGGTCGCTGTTGGCATGGATGGCAGATAATCCCATTTTGCTGGTAACACCCAGTGAGGCGGTGCTGAGACTGTTGGAGCTGTCAGTGAAATCTGATTTCTGGTATGCGATAGCGGGTTCCCTGCTGCGTATCGGCGTTGGATTTTTTTCGGGTTTTGCAGCAGCGCTGCTTCTTGCGGGAATCAGTCTGCGCCATCCGTTTGCGGAAGAGCTTTTGCAGCCTCTGATGAGCCTGATAAAAACAATTCCTGTGGTATCTTTCGTGGTGCTCTTGCTGATTTGGTGGGGTTCATCGGTGCTGGCGGCGGCAATCAGCTTTCTTGTGGTGCTGCCAAATATTTATATGAACACTCTGGAGGGCTTGAAGAATGCGGATGTGCGTCTGTTGGAGATGGCGAGGGTATTCAGGATGTCCGGACGGAATCGTTTCTTCTATATATACCGTCCCGCGCTCCAACCGTTTCTGAAAAGCGGAATGAAGATTTCATTGGGAATGTGCTGGAAATCGGGAGTGGCGGCGGAGGTTATCGGTATGCCGGAGTTTTCCATTGGCGGACAGCTTTATTTTTCCAAAATTCATCTGGATACGGCGGGAGTACTGGCGTGGACTGTGGTGATTGTCCTGATTAGCGTTTGTTTTGAAAAGCTGATTCTATGGCTGGCAGACCGTTTTTTTGCGTGGAATCCCGCAATAAAGGGGCACAAAAGCAAAGAGGCGGATAAAAAGGACGCTGCCGGAGAAAACAATAGGCGGATATCAGTCAGTCATCTAAGGAAAGCTTACGGCGGCAAACAGGTATTATCCGACGTGTCGGCGGTCTATGAGGCGGGTAAGACCTATTATCTGACAAGTCCATCCGGAAGCGGAAAAACCACGCTGCTTCGTATGCTTTGCGGTCTGGAGAAACCGGACGGAGGAAGGATGGAGGGCGCAGAGCGATACAGTATGGTATTTCAGGAAGACCGGCTCTGTGAGGAGTTCGATGCCGTTTGTAATGTAGCCATGGTTATTAAGGATGAACAGAAAGCTAAGGAAGCGCTGCGGAAATTGTTGGAGGAAGATGCGCTCACGAAGCCCTGCCGGCAACTGAGCGGCGGCATGAAGCGCAGAGTGGCGTTGGTGCGTGCCATGGAGGCGGATTCGGATGCGGTGCTGCTGGATGAACCTTTTACCGGTATGGATGCCGATACCAGAAGAGCGGCAGAGATCTATATCCGTGAGCGGCAGAATGCCAGAATTGTAATTATTGCAACCCATATCTGATGAGGAAGATTTTTTGTCAGGCTTTTATTTGAAAATGTTTGTGTTTTTTCGCTTATTATGTTATAATCGTAAAACGAGTGTGATTGTGTCCATAATTTGAGCGATATAAGCTTGTAATGCGGACGGGCGTTTCATATGGAATAACGTTGAATAACGGATATATACCTGCATAGGTAAATTAAGGAGGAAATGTAACAATGAGTTTACAGTTAGAAAAGTTAGAGAAAAACATGGCGAAGCTGACCATTGAAGTATCTGCGGAAGAGCTGGATAAGGCGATTGAAGCTGCATATCGGAAAAACAAGAATAAAATCAGCATTCCCGGATTCCGCAAAGGAAAAGCTCCCCGCAAAATGATTGAGCAGATGTACGGCAGAGAAATATTTTATGAGGATGCAGCAAATGCGTTAATCCCCGAGGCATATGAAAAGGCCTTGGAGGAGTGCACCGAAGATATCGTATCCGCTCCGAAGATTGATGTAACCCAGATTGAGGCAGGAAAGCCCTTTATATTTACCGCAGAAGTAGCATTAAAGCCTGAGGTAACGCTTGGAAAATATAAGGGTGTTAAGGTTGACAGGATTGACGCGGCTGTTACTGACGAAGAAGTAGATGCGGAAATCGACAAAGAAAGAGAACGTAATGCAAGAACAATTACCGTAGAGGACAGAGCAGTAAAAGACGGCGATATGACTATTATTGACTTTGAGGGCTTTGTGGACGGTGTTGCTTTTGAAGGCGGAAAGGGTGAGAATTATCCGCTAACTATCGGTTCCGGCGCTTTTATTCCCGGATTTGAAGAGGCGCTTGTGGGCGCAGAGCTCGGTAAAGAGACTGATGTAAACGTAACCTTCCCTGAGGATTATCAGGCGGAGGAGCTTGCAGGCAAGGCGGCAGTTTTCAAATGTACTGTAAAGGAAATCAAGGAGAAGGAGCTTCCTGCGCTTGATGATGAGTTCGCAAGCGAAGTATCTGAGTTTGATACCTTGGCTGAGTACAAAGAGGATGTTAAGAAGAAGCTGGGCGAGAAGAAGGAAGCGGATGCTAAGAATGCAAAAGAGGACGCTGTTATCGACGCTATCATCGAGGATGCAAAAATGGAAATTCCGGATGCTATGCTTGAGACCCAGCAAAGACAAATGGTCGAAGATTTTGCTCAGAGAATTCAGTCCCAGGGTCTTACGATGGAGCAGTATATGCAGTTCACCGGCATGACCGCTGCAACATTGTTAGAGCAGGTAAAGCCTCAGGCGCTTAAGAGAATCCAGTCCCGTCTGGTTCTTGAGGCTGTTGTGGCTGCTGAGAATATAACTGCTACAGAGGAAGAGTTTGAAGAGGAAGTAAAGACCATGGCAGAAGCTTATCAGATGGAAACCGATAAGGTGAAGGAGCTGCTCGGTGAGAATGGTAAGAAGCAGGTTATGGAAGACGTCTGCATCAAGAAGGCTGTTGACTTCGTAGTGGAGAATGCAAAAGAAGCAAAAGCTGCCAAAGCAAAAGCGAAGAAGAAAGACGCAGAAGAGACCGCAGAGGAAGCATAATTACAGTACCGAAGGGTCTTTTGTGAGAATAGACTACACAGGATGTACCCAGGGAACGATACCTGGGTACAACTTTTAGGAATTAAGTTTTTATTAAATCTGATACAGACCATTGAAAAAGCTATTTAAGTAGGATAAGATAACCTATAGGAACAGACGAAAATGGAGGGATTGGTTATGAGTTTAATACCTTACGTCGTTGAACAAACCAGCAAAGGTGAAAGATCTTATGATATTTATTCAAGACTTTTAAAAGACAGAATTATTTTTCTTGGGGAGGAAGTTAATGATACCTCTGCAAGTATTGTTGTTGCACAGCTTCTTTTTCTGGAAGCGGAGGATCCGGAGAAGGATATCCATCTGTATATTAACAGTCCCGGAGGCAGTGTGACAGCGGGCATGGCAATTTATGACACGATGCAGTATATTAAATGTGATGTGTCCACCGTATGTATCGGTATGGCTGCAAGTATGGGAGCATTTCTGCTTGCAGGCGGTGCAAAAGGAAAGCGATATGCGCTTCCCAATGCCGAGATTATGATTCATCAGCCTCTTGGCGGAACGCAGGGTCAGGCAACTGAGATTGAAATTGCGGCAAAGCATATTTTGCGGACAAAAGAGAAATTAAACCGTATGCTGGCTGAGAATACAGGCAAAGATTATGAGGTAGTCTGTGCCGACACCGAGCGTGATAACTGGAAGAGCGCTGAGGAGGCATGCGAGTACGGATTAATCGATAAGGTTATCACTTCCCACGCGCAGACAAACTAAGTTCTGTGTCTGTGCCAAAGGTGAAATAGTAAGTTTAGGAGTAAAATAATGGCAGGAAAAAATTCCGGTAATGATATCAGATGTTCCTTCTGCAATAAAAGTCAGGGGCAGGTACGCAAGCTGATTGCAGGTCCTGCGGGAGTATATATCTGTGACGAATGTGTGGATATCTGCGCAGATATTTTGGAGGAAGAGCTTGAGGAAGATGAACTTGAAGTCACAGACCGCGCAGAGATTAATCTTTTAAAGCCGAAGGAAATTAAGAGCTTTTTGGATGAGTATGTAATCGGTCAGGAAGAGGCAAAAAAGGTCTTATCCGTGGCTGTTTACAATCATTACAAGAGAGTGACCGCACCCAGAGATTTGGATGATGTAGAGTTACAGAAAAGTAATATTATTATGGTTGGTCCTACCGGATCCGGTAAGACTTATCTGGCACAGACTTTGGCTAAAATTATCAATGTACCGTTTGCAATCGCGGACGCTACCACATTGACCGAGGCGGGTTATGTAGGCGAGGACGTGGAAAATATTCTGTTAAAGCTGATTCAGGCGGCAGATTACGATATTGAACGCGCCCAGTACGGCATTATCTATATTGATGAGATTGATAAGATTACCAAGAAGGGAGAAAACGTCTCCATCACCCGTGATGTATCGGGCGAGGGCGTTCAGCAGGCGCTTTTAAAAATTGTGGAAGGCACAGTTGCAAGTGTTCCTCCCCAGGGCGGAAGAAAGCACCCTCATCAGGAACTGCTTCAGATAGATACTACTAACATTTTATTTATCTGCGGCGGTGCGTTTGACGGTCTGGAAAAAATTGTGGAAGCGCGTCTGGATCGAAAAGCAATCGGTTTTAATACAGAGGTTAGTCAGAAATCCAATAAAGAACTGAGTGATTTGCTGCAGGAAGTAACCCCGCAGGATTTGGTAAAGTTCGGATTGATTCCCGAATTTGTAGGGCGGGTGCCTATCTGTGTATCGTTGCGCGGACTTGACAAGGAAGCGTTGATGAGAATCCTTCAGGAACCGAAGAATGCACTGATTAAGCAGTATCAGAAGCTTTTTGAGATGGATGATGTGGAGCTTAAATTTGAAGATGAGGCAATCAAAGCCATTGCAGATAAAGCATTTGAGCGGAAAACAGGCGCCAGAGGCTTACGGTCCATTATGGAAGGCGTTATGATGGATACTATGTATGAAATTCCTTCTGACGATTCCATTGAGGCATGTGTGATTACGGAAGGCGCAGTAGATGGAAGCAGTGAACCCCTGACGATTCACAGAGAAACTATGAGAAAAGCGAAATAAAGAAGCGAGAGCAACATAAGGCGGCAGCGTCTTGTGCAGAAGACGCCGCCGTATTTACGTGCGGCGTTTTCCATTACCTGTGCGGGCGATAAGCCGGACGGACATAGGTGCATGCTTCGTTTGGCTGATAGGAAAGGAAAAGATATGATAATTAAAAATGTAAGTCTGGAAACCGTGTGCGGCATTACCAGCAAATTGCCTGAGAATATTCATCCGGAGGTAGCCTTTGCAGGAAAGAGTAATGTGGGTAAATCTTCCTTGATTAATGCTTTGATGAACCGTAAATCTCTGGCAAGAACCAGTTCCCAGCCCGGGAAAACCCAAACCATTAACTATTATAATATCAATGACGACGTTTATTTTGTGGATTTGCCGGGATATGGCTATGCTCGTGTCAGTGAGAATGTGAAGGCACAGTGGGGGAAGATGATAGAAAATTATCTTCACCGTTCAAAACAATTAAAAGCGGTATTTCTTCTGATTGATATCAGACATGCGCCTTCGGGAAACGACTGTATCATGTATAATTGGGTCAGAACGCAGGGATTTGAACCGATTATTATTGCGACAAAGCTTGATAAGATTAAGCGCAGTCAGCTTCAGAAGCAGGTAAAGCTAATCAGAACCACACTGGAGGCGGAGCCGGATACCATTATTATTCCTTTTTCTGCGGAAACGAAGCAGGGCAGGGAAGAAATCTATGATATTATCGATAAGCTGATTGCAGAGCAGAGAGAAGATGGGGGAATCAATGAAAAAATATTGTAAGGCATTGGCGAACATAACGATTGCGCTGGCGATATTTCTGCTGGTGATACTTGTACTGCCGCGTCTGCTTTTCTTTTTTATGCCATTTGTAATGGGGTGGATTATCTCACTGATTGCGGCGCCTCTGGTACGTTTCTTTGAAGAAAAGCTGAAATTAAAACGCAAGGCGGGAAGCGCATTTGTAATCATTGTGGTTATCGGGCTGGTGGTTTTGGTTCTGTATCTTATCGGCGCGAAGCTGGTGGAAGAAATTGTGGGATTAATCAATGCACTGCCGACGATTTGGGCAAGTGCGGAAGCGGATTTTAATGATATCGGTAAAAGACTTGACATTATTTATCGGAGACTGCCGGTGGATATACAGAACAGCATTGCAGAGATTACCAATCAGATTGGCAGTTACATAGGGGATCTTTTTGGGAAAATCAGTACACCGACGATAACGGCGGTGGGCAATTTTGCGAAACAGGTACCTTCTATAGTGATTGGGATTATTATGGCGCTTCTCTCTTCCTATTTCTTTGTTGCGGACAGATGCGAGGTTACGGATTTGTTCCGAAGGGTAGTGCCGGGTTCCATTCAAAATCAGTATAATTTGCTGAAACGCGGTCTTGTAAAAGCAGTCGGGGGTTATTTTAAGGCGCAGATCAAGATTGAGGTGTGGATTTATCTTTTACTGTTGGTTGGTCTGAGTATTCTGAGGGTAGATTATGCAGCTTTGATTGCGCTGGGTATTGCAATTATGGATTTTTTGCCTTTTTTTGGCACAGGAACGATTATGGTGCCGTGGGCGATTCTCAAAATACTCAGTTCCGATTACCAGATGGCAATAGGGCTTTTGATTATCTGGGGGGTAGGACAGCTTGTGCGTCAGGTGATTCAGCCTAAAATTGTAGGAGATTCTATCGGAGTTGCACCGATTCCCACCCTGTTTCTTCTGTACATCGGTTATAAGCTGGGCGGCGTGCTGGGTATGATTGTGGCTGTCCCTTTGGGATTGATTGTATTTACGATGTATCAGGAGGGCGCTTTTGATACTACGAAGAACAGCATCCTGATACTGGTGGCAGGTATTAATCATTTCAGAAAGTTAACACAGGAAGATATGGTGGATGTGGAAGAGATGGAGGAAAAGGAAGCATTTATCCGGAAGGAGAGCGAAAATGCGAAACATTAGACTTTTGCTGCAATACGAAGGAACCAGATATCAGGGCTGGCAGCGGCAGATTTCTTCCGATAATACTATTCAGGGGAAGCTGGAAGCGTTACTTGCCAGAATGTGCGGAGAGTCCGTTGCATTACAGGCAAGCGGCAGAACGGATGCAGGCGTACATGCCATGGGGCAGGTGGCGAATTTTCATACAAGCAGTGAGATGTCTGTGGAAGAAATGCGTAGTTATATCAATCGGTATCTGCCGGAGGATATCGCGGTAATTGAAGTCCGGGAGGCGGCGCCGCGGTTTCACAGTCGTTTAAACGCCACAGCAAAATGTTATGTTTATCGTGTCATTAACAGTGATATTCCCAATGTCTTTTGGCGCAGGTACGCGCTGGAGTTACCGGATGAGCTGGATGAACAGGCGATGAGACGGGCAGCGGAGCTGCTCTGCGGAGAGCATGATTTTAAAGCCTTTACCTCTGCCAGAAAGGGAAAGAAGTCCACTGTCAGACGGATAGACCGGATTGTCATAGAGCGGGAAAGGGATTTGCTGACCTTTACATTTGAAGGAAACGGATTTCTGCATCATATGGTACGCATTCTGACGGGAACATTGTTAGAGGTCGGAATGGGAAAGAAAACTGCGGAGAGTATTACGGATATCTTAGCGGGGAAAAACAGACAAGCCGCAGGGTATCTTGTGCCGGCAAAAGGTCTGACCCTGATGCGGGTGGATTATGAATAATATAAAATATTTTTAAAATGTGAAACATTTTGCCCTGTAAAGTAGTCTAATACTTTGCAAGGCAAATTTTTATGTAAAAAAGAAAAGTTTGCAAAAATGATGCAGGCTGCCTGTAGGATATAAGAAAGGTTACTTTGTTACAGAAATAAACGTAAACAGATGATAATATGATAAGGGATTAGAGAGAAGCGGAAAGGAAGGAGACAAATGGAGAAAAATATTGTTGTATTTAACAATCATACAGGTATTGTGGAAACGATGGGGCCTTTATTTGCGGGAGAGGGTTTACATATGCTGGTTGCATCGACGATGGAAGAATTGTGCGATACACTGGCTGCCGGTCAGATGCACCTTATGTTGATAGATGTGGAGCTGGAGGAAAAGGGATTGGGAAGCGGAATCGAGATGATTGCCGAGCTTCGTAACAAGAGCAGAATTCCGATTATTGTGGTTTCCCGACAGATGGCGGAGACTGCCAAAATTATGGCGTTGAATGCAGGTGCGGACGATTATGTGACAGCGGGCTGCAATCCGCTGGAGCTGCTGGCGAGGGTCAAGTCCCAGCTCAGGCGGTATATACAGCTTGCCAATCTCTGTGCCAATATTGATTCTATTTACCGGGTGGATGGATTGGAAATTAACGATATCCGAAGAAGTGTGTCAGTAGAGGGCAGGGAAGTGAAACTGACCCCCATTGAATACAAGATTCTGCGTCTTTTGGTGCAGCAAAAAGGCAGAGTATTATCGATTGGGCAGATATATGAGGCAATCTGGCATATGCAGCCAATCGGAGCGGATAATACCATTGCAGTGCATATCAGACATATCAGGGAAAAAATAGAGAGTAATCCCAAGGAACCAAGATATTTAAAGGTGGTCTGGGGAACCGGCTACAAGGTTGGATAAAAGACTTTACAATACTTAAGAGACAGAATAGAATAAGACAGTGGAAAGGTTGAAAAGTCGAAAATGGAACAGAAAAGAAGAGGAATTAGCGGCAGTACCCTGAAATTGATTGCAGTTGTGACAATGTTGATTGACCATGTTGGTGCAGTGGTTGTCTTGCGAATGATACTTTTCAATGCTGATAAAAGCGGCATGGTGGGGATGATTCCCTATGATGGGCTTTTGCAGGCTTACACAATTATGCGTTATCTGGGCAGAATCGCATTTCCCATTTACTGTTTTCTCCTGGTGGAAGGGTTTCAAAAGACAGGAAACAAAGCAAGATATGCGCTTCGTCTGGGTGTTTTTGCCCTCATTTCCGAGATACCGTTCGACTTGGCGTTTAGCAGCACGATATTAGAGTTTGCCTATCAGAATGTTTTCTTTACGCTGTTTATCGGTCTGCTTACCATGATTGCCATGGAAGTGGTGCAGTCCCGATTGGAAAAGCCGGTGCAGTATCTTTTTTTGCTTCTGATTCCGGCAGCGGGTGCATTGCTCGCAGAGGGCATGAATACAGATTACGGTGCAACCGGCGTGATTTGTATTATGATTCTGTATCTTTTCCGTGGAAATAAGGCTGCACAGATTACGGCTGGCTGCTGCGCTTTTTTGTGGGAAGTGACTGCGCCGTTAGCATTTATTCCCATCGGTTTTTATAATGGCAGAAGAGGACTGAAATTAAAATATGTGTTTTATTTATTTTACCCGCTGCATCTGCTGATTCTATACCTGATTTGTGTGGTATTGGGAATCAGCGGGTATTCCGCAGTGTAGTGCTATCCCCAGATTCCCAGATGCTCCAGCAATATCTTCACACCAATGAAAATCAGAATGATGCCGCCTGCTCTCTCCGCTTTGGCTTTGTATTTGGTGCCGAACAGATTGCCGACCCTGACGCCGACTGCAGAGAGGATAAAGGTGGTTATGCCGATAAAGCTGACAGCCGGAATGATATCCACTTGCAGAAATGCGAAGGTAATACCGACAGCCAAGGCATCAATGCTGGTTGCGACAGCCAGAAGGAGCATGGTTTTTGCATCCAGTGAATCATTGGTTTTCTCCTCCTCTTTGGAAAGAGATTCTTTTATCATGGACAATCCGATAAAGCATAAAAGCAAAAATGCAATCCAGTGGTCGATTGAGGTGATATATTTTTCAAACTGACTGCCCAGCAGATATCCGATAAGCGGCATCAGCGCCTGAAATCCGCCAAACCAAAGTCCTACGATACAGGCTTTTTTCACCGTAATCCTTTTCATGGCAAGACCTTTGCAGATGGACACGGCAAAGGCATCCATGGATAATCCTACAGCAAGTACAAATAAACTCGGTAAACCCATTTTTTTTCTCCTGACAAAAATAACTTAAAATTTATGAATCGTACGAAACAAGTTTCGTTGGTATAAATAAAAAACTCACAGGCAATAAACACAACTGTGCTATTGCCTATGAGTCTCATTATCACAAAAAAACTGCTTCGGTAATGCCAGATGCAAAGCGCATCATTATGTTGACATTACCACAGCCGAAGCTGCCAACTACTCCCTCAAAGGATACAATCAATATATATATCCTGATTATCATATATTAATTGAGAAAATTTGTCAATAGGAAAGCAAAAAAAAGCCGGCTGAAAAAGCCGGCTCTGAAAATCTGCAATTAAGCTACAACTGTAACGTTGGTAGCGCGGATTTTGCTGCTGTTCTGAGGATCACACTCCGTATCAAAAGTAACCTTCTGACCCTCCTCTAAGGACTTGAAACCTTCAGCGTTGATTGCGGAAAAGTGTACAAATACTTCTTCGCCGTTAGTGTCATTGGTAATAAAACCATAACCCTTCTGTGCATTAAACCATTTAACTGTACCGTTGTTCATTGTGGTACCTCCTTTAAAAATGTGGGACATAGCCCGTTTTAGTTTCAGTGATTCTAAAAAGTAGGACAAAAAAATCACATATTTTCGTAAAGCATATTTCTGAAGAAATCATGACTTACAAAAATATGTGAGTTCAATGACTTTCATTTAGAATACTGCTTGTAGTATACCATTGCTTTTATCGCAATGTCAATCATTTTTTTGCGTAGAAGATATGGATTTTTATCGTATATTTTCCATGATTTTGCAAAGAGTATCTTAAAGAAATAATTATTCTGCGTTTAGAGGGAGAATGCAGCGAAAGGAGTTTACGAATGGATATGTTAATCAGTGCTTTGGGAATTCTGGGAGTTATTGTTCTGGCAATGATGGTGGGATTTGTATTGGGGCGAAGGGAACGGAGACTTTTACAACAGGAGGAGATGGAGGAAACAGAGCAGGAAGGCGGAGAGACGGGGGCGGCTGAAGCTTCATCGACTGGCAGGAAACATAAGAATAACGGACGACGTATTATTTTGGGAAAGTATATTGTCAGTCCTGTTGACGGCGAAGTAAGCTTTTTGTGTGAGGGCGGAAGAAAGGGCGTGGTGATAGAGCCTGAGCAGGGAAGGGTTTATGCGCCGGCATCCGGAAAAATCATCAGACTGTATCCCATGGGAACCGCCTTTGTGCTTCGCACGGATGATAATCTGGAAATTCTGATTCAAGTGGGAAGAAAGGAGCCTGACGAGCTGTGCAGTATGTATTACAGCACGCGCATTGTGCAGAATGAAATCGTAAACAAGGGAAAACCCCTGCTTTCTTTTGATAAGGAACGACTGTTGGCAGCGGGAGAAGAGGTATCGGTGACTGTAAGTCTGGATGAAGCGCAGGTGGGCGGAGAGATTACAGTTACTTCTGCAGCAAGTGTGAAGGTAGGGGAAGAAATAATCAGAGTACAATGAAATTGCACTTTGTCATATATTAAAATAATAAAAGGGAATTGAATAAAAAAGAAAAACCGGATTTTACTCATTTTGTCTTATCGTGTTTTAGAATATCTTCGACCTCGCAATTCAAGATATAGCATAAAGTGTCCAGGGTTTCGGTTGTAATCCCTTTCCCTTCTTTCATCCGTTGGAATGTGTTTGCAGACATTCCATGTTTAAAGATTAGCTGGTATATCGTCATATCTTTTTTGACTAAGGTGTCGTAAAAAGGCTGATACGATATCATTAATATTTCCTCCATTGAAAGATTATCACATTGAAGTTGTTGACTATACTCAAAAAATTGAGTATAATGTCGATATGTGGTTATAAGGTGGTGTAAAACATGAAGATAAAAGTGGCTTTGCTGGATAACGATATCCGTTATCTCAATCGTATTGTTGCAGCCTTTAATGCAAAATATGCAGAAAATCTGGAAATATACTCATTTACACAGGCAGAAGGGCTGAATACGGCATTGGAAACAAATAAAATTGATGTACTGATTGCCTCAGACGCCTGTGAAGCAGATTTGGAAAAGTTACCCAAGAGATGCGGCTTTGCCTATTTTGTGGAGAGTCATGACATTGAGACCGTGAAAGGAAAGACTGCAATTTGTAAATTTCAAAAAGCAGATTTGATTTATAAGCAGATTCTCAGTATTTATTCAGAAAATGTGTCAGATGTCTTTGGGGTAAGAATATCGGATGAGGACTGTAATCTGGTGGCATTTGTTTCTCCCAGCGGCGGTGTTGGTACCTCTACACTTGCTGCCGCGTATGCAGTGGCATGTGCAAAGAACGGAAAAAGTGTACTTTATCTGAATTTGGAAACATTTGGCTCGGCGGACTCCTTTTTTCATGCCGAGGGGCAGTTTGATATGAGCGATGTTATTTATGCTGTGAAGAGTAAAAAGGGAAATATTGCGTTAAAAATTGAGAGCTGTGTCAAGCAGGATGAGACGGGCGTGTATTTCTTCTCACAGCCCCGGCTGGCACTTGACGTGATGGAGCTGAATACAGAGGAAGTAATCAGCTTTTTAAAGGAATTAAGGATTTCAGGCAAATTTCAGACAATTGTGCTGGATATGGGATTTGGTCTGGATTCCGGGAGGCTCGAGTTGTATCAAAATGCAGGTCGCTTAATCATGGTCGGAGACGGTACCGAGATTTCTAATGCAAAGCTGCTTCGGGCGTGCGGAGCCCTGGCTGCATTGGAACAGGGAATGGATATGTCAATCAGTGGTAAACTGTCAATTCTCTATAATAAATTCAGCAATAAAACGGGACGGCTGTTGGAGGGTCTTGATATCAAAGCGATTGGCGGTGCGCCGCGGTTTGAATATGCTTCTGTAGGACAGATTGTAATGCAGCTTGCGGGAATGGATATTTTCGACAAAATAATATAACATCTACATAAATTTGTGCTGATGACCGAATTTGCAGGTTATTGATATTATGGAGGATTATGATGCAGTTTGAACAGGAGCAGGAGTTTGTCAGTGACGTAAAACGCTATATCAGCGAGAACCTCCCGCTGAGTAAAATGAATGACGAAGAGCTTGAGGAAAAGGTAGAGGAGGTTGTAAAGAAGCGGCTGGAAGGGCATTATTGTTCCATAGACCAGAAAATTTCCATTGTACAGCAGGTATATAGTTCAATTAGAGGCTTTGGACTGTTAGATACCATTATGAATGATGACACTATTACAGAGGTTATGATTAACGGACCCGAAAATATATTCATTGAGCAGAGTGGCCGCCTGATGAAGCTGGACAAGCAGTTCGAGAGCCAGAGAAGGCTGGAGGATATTATCCAGCGGATTGTTGGCTTGGCAGGCAGGGAGGTAAATCAGGCAAATCCCATCTGTGACACCAGACTGCCGGATGGTTCCCGTGTAAACGTGGTACTTCCGCCCATCGCGCTCTGCGGTCCCACAATTACCATTCGTAAATTCTCGAAGGAGCCTATGACCATTGAAAAATTAATTCGTTACGGTTCCCTGACGCAGGATATCGCCGACAAGCTGGAGCTTCTGGTACGTGCAAAGTATAATATCTTTATTTGCGGCGGTACAGGTTCGGGAAAGACTACTTTCCTGAACGCTTTGTCCAATTACATACCTAAGGACGAAAGAGTAATTACAATAGAGGATTCTGCCGAGCTGCAGATTGCAGGTGTGGACAATCTGGTCAGTCTGGAAACAAGAAATGCAAATGCCTCCGGTGCAGGCGAGATTACAATTCGGGATTTGATTAAGTCTTCCCTTCGTATGAGACCGGAACGAATCGTGGTTGGCGAGGTTCGCGGCGGAGAAGCGCTGGATATGCTGCAGGCAATGAATACCGGGCATGACGGCTCTCTTTCCACAGGACATGCGAACTCCACCAATGATATGCTAAGCCGTCTGGAGACCATGGTTTTACAGGGAGCAGCAGGACTTCCGTTAGAGGCTATCCGTCAGCAGATTGCTTCGGCGGTAGACATTATCATACATCTTTCCAGGCTCCGCGATAAGTCAAGAAAGACCATGGAGATAACGGAGATTGTGGGGTATGAAAACGGACAGATTATTTTAAATCCATTGTATGTGTTTGAAGAGGATGAAAACAGTACGCTGGAAAAGGTTTCCGGGAAATTGAAAAGGACGAAAAATGAAATGCGAAATGTATTCAAATTGAGACTTTCCGGATATAAAGATGATATTTAGACAAAAAACTGAGGTGTACTTATGGCTAAGAAAGTAGAAGAACCACAATATATAATGTCGGCACTTAACACTCCAATGCTAAATTATAAGGCATATGTTATGAATTGGCAGGAGAAAATAATGACATTTTTAATTGCTTTTATTGTAGGTGGAATTGTAGGGTTAACTTTTTATGGTGGACAGTTCAGAGATGCTGAAGGAGCTGCAACAGATGCAACACAAATTAGTAATATTGTGATTTTTGTGATTGTTGGTATGATTGCGAATTTTGCATTCTTTCCTATTAGAAAAAAGCAATTGCAGAAGAAACGGTGTATGCAGCTTACTCGGCAGTTTAGAAGCTTATTGGAGGCACTTGCTGTTTCGCTTTCCAGTGGCATGAATATACCGGAATCATTGTCAAGTGCTTACGATGATTTGAAGGTGGAGTATTCTGACGATGCATATATTGTAGCGGAAGTTAAAGAAATGATTGATGGGATACAAAATAATGTGCCAATAGAAGATATGATGGTATCTTTGGGTGAGCGAAGTGAAATTGATGATATAAAAAATTTTGGTATTGTTTTTGATATTTGTTACAGAGCAGGTGGAAATATGAAAGATATTGTACGCCGCACTAATGATATTATAAGTGAAAAGATTGAAATTGGGGAAGAAATTGAAACAGCACTTTCATCTAACAAGACGCAATTTAATGCAATGATGGTAATACCGGTTGTGCTGGTCCTCCTTCTAAGAGTGATGAGCAGTTCGTTTGCTGCAAGTTTTGCGACAATGCCGGGGATTATTGCAATAACCATTGCAATAGGATTTTTTGGAGCAGCTTATAAGCTTGGGCAAAAAATCATGGATATAAAGGGATGAGAGAATGAGATATATAATTTTAGGTATTGGTACCGTTTTTGCAATTTTGTTTATTATTCAATTGGTTAAAGGTAAAAAGTATGATGCACTCATTGAAAATCTGGATAGTAATGTATTTCCGTTAAACGAACTATATGGTGTGGGATTTATGTGGAGTTCGTTAAAGATATTTCAATTTAAAGGAAAGATTGCGACGAAGTTATGGACAAATGCTTCGCTTTTATATGAACCTCAATATGCTGAATATTATGCAAATGTTGTATGGGCACAGGCAATAACATTAGTTCATTTGTTCCTTACGATTACTTTTCTGATTGCAGGAATTATGTATAATTCAGTAGCGTTCATGCTTGGTGTAGGTATTTTTATGAGTGTTGTTGTTGCAACATATTGTCTGGAAAATATGAAAAACGCTTTAGCAGCACGTACTGAGGAGTGTGAGAGTCAATTGCCGGAAGTTGTTTCTACAATGGCGATTCTTGTAAATTCGGGTATGGTTCTGCGTGAAGCATGGAAAATGGTTGGAGAAAATGGGAATGGTGCATTTTATGAGCTAATGAGAAAAGCAAGTGAAAATATGAAAAATGGTTATTCGGATGCAGATGCTATTTTTTTATTTGGAAAGGCATCCAATTCGACAGAAATAAAAAAGTTTACAAGCGCACTTTTGCAAAGTATGGAAAAAGGTGGAACGGAATTGTCAATTTTTTTGGCAAATCAGTCGTCAGAATTATGGAATATGAAGCGTCAACGAATGTTACAGGGAGGAGAAAAAGCAGCATCTAAGCTTTTGCTTCCTATCATGTTGATTTTCATTGGAATTATTATCATCGTCATGACTGCGGCCTTTGCCGGCTCGCTGTTTTGAAATATACATAAGAAGGGAGGAGATTCGCATGAGCAAAATCAATGAGATGTGGATAAGAATGCAGTTAAAAGCAAATCGTGCTTTTGAAGATTTCAAGAATTCTGAGCGCGGTGACACAAATTTTATTTCTATGTTGATTATCATTGGCATCGTGGTTGTATTAGCTGGTTTGTTCCTTACGTTGGGAAAGGACGTAATGACAGCCATCAGTCAGAAAGTTAAGACTTTCATTAACGGTCTATAGAACCTTAAAGCAAGGTTTCAGTGTATCGCATTATAGAAAAGCATCCGCTTTTTATAATGCGATACTAAGAAACTTGTAAAAAACCGTTTGTAATAGTATAATACAATCATGATTTTGACTCTCGATTGTATTATAATAAGAGGGAGGTGAAAAAAATGGCTATACTGAGTTGCCTGATATGGGGAATTCTTTGTTTGGCAACGATTATTTTATCATTGAAATGGTATTTACCCAAATTGAGAGAAAAATCAGATGTTCTTGTAGAAAAAGAGAAAATTGTAGGTGAGGAGGTTGGACTGCGAAAATTTCATTTTCTTATTATAGTCTTTTCTATTATAATTGTAATGATTTGCGGTTTTGTTTCTTATAATAGACAGGATAACTTATTAGGTGTTTGCAAAATGATTTTTGCATTATGTATTCTTAGTATCGTTGCCATTACGGATGTTGAACTTTATATAATTCCCAATTTTTGTGTATTCATATTATTTATTGGAAGATGTTTGAGTTTTATTCCTGAATTAATCATAAATAACGACAGCTTATTGATGAGTTTGATGAATAGTATAATAGCTGGCGGACTTTGCTTATTGTTTTTACTTATAGTGTCGAGAATAACCCAGGGCGGAATTGGCTACGGAGATGTAAAGTTATTTAGTGCTTTAGGTTTTCTGTGCGGAGTTCGTGCGGTTGTATATACATTGATTCTATCATTTTTATTTTGCACGATTGTTTCTATTGTATACTTAATTACAAAAAAGAAGCATCTGAAAGATGGATTGCCTATGGGACCTTTCATTTGGTTGGGATTTGCTGCATCAATAATATTAGGTCTTTGTTAGGCAAGGGAGGGAAAAGTGAAAAAGACGAAAACATTAACAATTGTAATATTGATTTGCTTAATCTTCTTCGGAGTTATAACTATATTTGTAGGTGATGGTGGAGAGAAACAAAAAGAATACGAAAATGCACTGGTACAAGCGAAAGATTACTTGGAAAGAGGCATGTATCAATTGGCGATTGGCGAGTACGAAAAAGCGATTGCTATTGCGGATTCGGAAGAGCTGAGAACTGCTGTTTTAGATGCTTATGAGAAAAGATATGAAGAATCGACATCTATATTGGATTCCTATATATTGGCAGCACAAAGTGCAGTTTCTATATATAGTAATAATCCTGAATATTATCTTGTGTTAGCAAACGTATATCTGAGAAACGACGATTATCAGGCAGCATATAAAACACTCAATAATGCGTTGAATAATGGCGTTAATGATGAAGAAGTCTCTAGACTTTACTTAAGTATAAAATACGCATTTGATACGGATTGGTATACATATACAGATTTCCTTCCAGCAACAGAAGGAGTTTATCCTGTTATGAATTCCGAAATGTGGGGATATATTGATGAAACAGGGAGCGGTGAAACGGATTTTGATTATTCTTTTGTTTCACAGGTAGGGGATGAGGGTATCCGAGTTCTTGCAGATGAACAGATATTACTTGTAGACAGTAGCGATGTGGTTCGGGGAAAATTGTCATTTGTGCCAATGCAGGCAGGCATTTATTCAGAGGGTTTAATCGCTATTAATAATGGCGAAAACTTTGGGTATTACAATTCTCTTGGTGATTACCAGTTTGGCAACTATATTGCAGCGGGCAGTTTTAAAAATGGGAAAGCAGCTGTTGCACTAAAGGAAGATTTATGGTCTATTGTTGATATAACAGGTAAAATTGTATCAGACAAGTCATATCAGAATATTCGTCTTAATTTGGATGGTTCGTATCTTTATAATGATATAATGCTTGCCAAAGAAAATGGCAAATATAAAATTTATCAGGAAGAAAACCCTATAGGGAATTTTGAGTGTGATGATATTGATGTAGTTACAAGTGATGAATTAATTGCTTTTAAGAGTAATGGTAAGTGGGGATTTGTTAACACTAAAGCTGAAGTAATCATCAAACCGACATATGATCAGGCAAAGAGTTTTTCTAATGGTCTGGCGGCGGTTTGCGTTGACGGCAAGTGGGGGTTTGTAGATGAGTTGGGAAATATCGTGATTGAATGTCAGTTTTACGATGTTGATTATTTTAACAGTGAAAGACACTGCATGGTGCAGACAACGACAGTTGATTGGCAAATGATTTCCCTAAAGGTTAATTTTTAAAAGAAGGGAGTGAAAAGGTGGGAGAATTTGAAGAACACTGGAGAATAATTCAAGAAGGCTTTGCTTCGATTCCGGTTCAAGTATATATTGGGATTATTGCGATGATTATTACTTATATTTTTGTAATAAAATTTATGCGTAATCGCAAGAAAAGAAACAGACGCCTGGAAAAAGCAGTGCAGCGGGGGCATGTTGTACAGGCAAGAAGGATGGAATATTGTCTTGATGACATAAAAGATATTAACTCACATTACTCGGCTACATATGACTATGAAGTTGAAGGGAGTTCATATAAGTATCATTTTCGAGAAAGAATATTTCCGCCACTTAATTTGCCATTATATTATATTAACAACCCACGCCGGGCATTTCATGGTTTGGATAAGGGAGCGAGTGTGTTAAATGTTTTTCTTACTTTTGTTCCATGGGTAGTAGCTGTTTTGGTAATCATGTTGTTAGGTGGAGTATAAATTATTGGAGGTATATATGAAAAGAAAAGTATTAGTTACAAGTGTTTTGGTATTAGCAGTTAATCTTTTATGTTCCTGTGGAACAGGTTCAAGTGGTGATATCGATGCAGGAGATAGTAGCATTAGTTATACGGATACCAATGTTAAAGCGGAAGAGACTTATTTTGAATGGGATGGAAATTATATTACGGGCATTACAGAAGAGGGAAAGAAGCAGAAGAATATTGTCATTCCGGCGCGATGTGAAGGATTTTCGTTCGATGCCAGCTTTATGAATACAGAAATTGAAAATGTTTCTTTTGAGGATGATGATGATATTGAACTTGATTCGCCGTTTATGGATGCAGAGAATATTCTTACAGTTAGTCTTCCGAAAAATTTAACAACAATAAGCGATTCTGCTTTTTACGGTTGTGAAAATTTAAAAAGTATTGTAATTCCCAGTGGAGTGTCAGTAATCGAAGAATATGCCTTCGCAAGATGTTCTTCACTATCAGAGGTTGTTTTTGAGGGAGAAAACCTTACAGTTATTGGAGAAAATAGTTTTGCATATTGTGATTCGCTTAAAGGTGTAGTTTTTCCGGAAGGGGTTACAACAATAGGAGAATATGCTTTTGCCAATTGTTCTTCTCTAGCTAATATTACATTTTCTTCAACAGTAAAAACAATAGAAGGATATGCTTTTTTTGAGTGTTCCTCTTTGGAAAATATTACGTTATCGCCTGCGACTAGCAGTATTGGTTCGGCTGCATTTTGCAATACAGGATTAAAAGAAATGCATTTGCCCGCAGAAATGGAAATTAGTAGCATTGATTCGACGGTTTTTGGTATGAGTGCCTATGATATGACGGTATATATTACTAAGGATTCATGGTGTGATAAAAATCAGGATGTATGGGATGTTCTTGGATGCTTTGATATAAAGTACGAGTGAGCAAATTAGTGTATGGGAATGACATATAGTGGGAGAGATAATTGTGAAATCAAAACGAAAGAATGATGAGCAGGGCACTGTAATGCTGGAAAGTGTCTTTGGCATATTTGTTTCTATTATTATTATGGCGTTCCTGCTTTCTTTTGGTTTTTATCTGTATCAACAGACAGTGATGGATATTGTGGCAAATGAAACCGCTGAGGAAGTGGTTCAGACTTACAAATTGCGTAATGTGAATGATTGTTCGGAGATATCGTTGGATGACGTAACTGGTGTGGCAAGGTATCGATATCTTTTATTTGCCACACAATATGATAAAGCAAATGAGACCAAAGGTGCCACATTGGCGAATGTGCGGTTGTCAAAGACATCTTTGGCTCAGTCAGATAGTGCACCAAGAGTTGAAATTGAAAAAATTGGTGATGATATAGGTCGGATGCACTATGAAGTGACACTGACACAGGAATATGAATTTATGCTGGGAGATCTTCTGGAGTTTATGGGGTTGCAGGATGCTGAAACTATGTCTACAACTGTTTATGTAGAATCTGTGGATATTTCTAATTATATCAATACTGTTAAAATGGTAAATTATGGATTGGATAAGGTTACAGATGCAGTTCCATTATTGAATATGGTTAATTCCGTAATCAAAATGATGAAATCTGTATACGATATATTTGTATAGAAAGCAAAGTAGGTGAATTGGCATGAATAAGATGAAGAAAAGAATGAAGCGATTTCGATTATTTTTTAACAAATATATTAATGGTACAAAAGGGGTTATTTCCCTTTTCCTTGTATTAGTTATGCTGCCGTTTTCATCTACTGCGCTTCTTCTTGTGGAATCAGCACGATATCAGAATGTAATTGAGCTTATAGATGAGATGCTTGATTGTCTTGGAATGTCAACCATTGCAGATTATGACAATTATTTGGAAGAACGTTTCGGACTTCTTGCGATGGCTCAGGAAAACAGTCCGGCAGTTACATATAATAAGTATCTGGCTGCAAATCTCCCTGCATTAAATAATAGTTTTGCTTATGCGTCTTCGATTGTAGAAGGAGTATATCCATTGTCAAATGAGAGTATTCTGAGAGAGCAATTATTGGAATATAGTGAAGTATCAGTAGCTGTTGAGGCATTATATAATGGGCTTGATATAGATAAGTTATTAGAGATGATTTATGAGCAAATGGGTTTAGAAGATGTAAATAAAATGGCAGATGCAACTGCAAAAGTTGCTGATGTAGCAGGAAGTACTGCTGATTTGATTGGTGCGGTAAAAGATGGAATTACAGAATATAGAAGTTACGCGAAGCAGTTAGAAGAATATAGAGAAGCATCAAGTGCTTTTCGGACAAATGCAGGCACATTAATTACGAAACTCGCAGAAGCTAAAAATAAGTTAGCGGAAGGTGAGGATGTGAACAATATATACAAAGATAAAGATGTAAAAGCGGCGGTGGAAGCGTTAGAAACTGCAAAAGGTACATTTAAAACAGAAGCAGGGGAAATGGCTGCATCGGTGAGAGCGATGAAGTCTGCTATTGAAAAAATATCTTCTACTATAAATAAAATCACAGAAAAAGCAACTTCAGCACAAAATGCTATTAATAAGGCAGCTGGGACAACAAAACAGGAAGATAGTACAGAAAAGACCTCAGACTGGATACTTAGAGTGTTTAGCGAAGTGACAAATGTCTTTGAGGAGACAGTTAAGTCTACATATGGTGTAGATATGCAAAAACAAGCCGAACTTTTAAACGCACAGGCAGTAAAATTGGGAACGGTGATTTGTAATGGAACCACGGGAACAGATGGGACGGTTAATTATTATTATATAACGATTTCGACTACAACAAACACAATAAATACAGATTTCGCAGATATTACTATTGACTCTGTATCTGAAAATTTTCAGACTAAAATGGATGCTGCTATCAATGAATTTAATAACTCTGTTATCAGTGAGGAAGAAAGTGCAAGTCTGGGTAAATTACTTGATGTTGCAGCAGAACTTATAAATGTTACTACTTTTTATAATGGAGATTTGGATGCCCATGTCTCAAGTTCAGCATTTTATAATTATAATCCGAATGACATGTCGTTTAGCAGTTCTGCGATTATGTATTCTTTGACGGCAATTGTCCAATCGGGTCAGGATTTTACAGATAGTTTAGTCAATTCTGATGTGTTTAAGGCGTTGAAGGCGGCATGGGAGTTTTTGACTGGTGTGGCTACGTTTCTTGCGGCTATTGTTGCATGGGTGGGTGAAGTATGTGTTAATGTGATTAAGTTGGCTATATCCGGCAGCGAAATTTATGATACATTTCTTTTGTCCGCTTACGCAGTGTATAATATGCCATGTCGTACAACCTATAAAACTGGTTCCAGTTTAAGCGGTTACAGTTATAAAAAGGTATTTGATATGCAGGGCGGAACATTGAATAATAGAGTTTCCGGTTCCCTGAGTGATTTACAGACGTTGCTGTCGTCAACTGCAACTGGTTCTGATACAGGCTTTCGGGGGGCGGAGGTGGAATATCTATTAATTGGAGGAGAGAATGAGCTTCTTAATCAAAGCGCAGCTTTTTTTAATTTATATATGTTTCGAATGATATGGGATATGATAGCTATATTTAGGAATGAAGAGGTAAAAGTTATGGCAACAGCAGCAAATGTGGCTGGATGGGTTGTATATGTAGCGCTTATCATTGGTGAGCCGATGATTGATGCCTTGTTGCTTGTTAATAATCAGTCTGTTTATTTATGGAAAGAACAAGTGTTTTTTACACCAAGTGGAATGATAACGCTTTTAAAAAAACTTCCGTATATTACCGGATTGTCAAAAAAAACACAAGATACAATAAAAAATGCTATGGTTACAGACAGTAAAAAAGAAGTGAAAGAGGGAACGTTTGAAATGAACTATCAGGAACATATGATGCTGTTGCTTCTATTAACGACAAGCCAGCAGAAGATGTTATCTAGAATGACGAATTTAATACAAATGGAAGCTGCCCAATACTACAAAAACAGCTACACATTTGAACTGGATAATGCCAATACCTATCTTAAGACAACGGTGAGCGGAAGCCTGAATTCAATGTTTGATATGGAGGCGCTAACAAATGGTACACCGTTTACAATAACTCGTACAAGGTATACTGGCTATTAATTAGGGGAAGGTGAAAAAATGAATACATATTTGAATATGTTTATCGATGAGGCTGATAAAGAATTTTGGATGATGGCGAAAGAGCACTTTTTGCAAACTCCGCCTCAAGTGTATATGGGTATTATCGCTTTGGTTGTTACATATATTTTTGAAATAAAATTTATGCGGAAACATGGGTGGAAAGACAGGAAACCAAAACGTGTGCAAAAAGCAGAGAAGTTGGGACATATTGTTAGGGGAGAAAGGGTAGGTGATGGTACTTATTTCGAAGATGTAGGAGAAGTTAGTGAAAAAAAGTATTGGCGTGCCAATTATGTATACGAGGTTGGTGGGAAAACGTATACATATAGCTACAGGGGGGGAGCATATCCTCCTGAAACTTTGACATTATATTATATAAGTAATCCGCGGAGAGTTTTTCATAATATGCGGGGAAGTTTGTTAAACTTTATTCACGCTGCTATCTATACTTTATTTCCATGGGTAGTTGCGATTTGTGTAATTCAGCTTCTTGGTGGAGTATAAAGCATAAGAAATCAGTATCGAAAGGTTTACTCTAGAGACATTAACAAATGTTGACAGATACATAGATTATTAATTTATGGGAGTGAGAACACGATGAGAAAAAAACTCAGTTCTACAGATGGAACAGTCATTATAGAGACCAGTATGGTACTTGTAATGTTTATATTTGTAATTCTCTTTATATACGGTCTGTTTTCGATTATAAGTGCTCAGAATCAAATGACTCACGCATTGATTCAGTCATCTAGGAGCCTTTCATTGGATCCGTATTTGACTGAACATGTTGATTCTATAGCTGAAGCAGATACGTTTTGGAGTGGTTTGGGAAGTATGGTATTAGATTTGGCAAGATTATCAAATGATAAACATTTTTCTTCATCAGATGACTGGTATAAAGGCACTGGTGACTCGGGTTTAGCAAAAGACAGGTTTGTTGGTTATCTTGCCGGTGGTAGTGAATCGGCAGCTAATGAAAAATTGAATAATTTGGGAGTTGTTGATGGTTTGGATGGTGTGAAATTTAATATGGTTATTTCTGGTGAAGACATGACAATAACAATGAAGTATGAGCTTCAATTTTGGTTTGATGCGTTAGAGGTTGGGAAAATTCCTATGAAACAGTCAATAACAACCAGAATGTGGAAATAAGCTGTGGAGATGTATGACAAAGCTTCATAGGAGATGCAGATAAAGCACTTCTGGCAACAATGTGTTAAAGGAGATGTTTGGAGACATCTCTCAATTTTAAAATCAATATACTCAAAAATTTAAGTTGATTGTATGAATATATAGTCTTAGTTTGGCTGTTGGTGATGGGAGCGTTTTTGAAAAAGAAGAGTTGTCATTTGTTCTTTATGTAAGGAAATGGGATTTGGTATGAAAAGTGTAAAAAAAGTTATTGCAAGTGCGGCTATAATCGGTATAGTTATATATGGATTTAATTTTGAATATTTAGAACATTTTTCAAGTCTGGTATGTAATTCTGTAGTTGAATGTGTAGATGGAGGAAATGAGTATTCTGAACAACTTATAGAAGAATTGAATAACCTCAAGGTATCTAATTTCATTAGTGTATATGTTAATGGTAATGAAATGGATTTCGATGATATAGATTTTGGTGAAGATTTTTACAATATTATCATAGATTTAATTAATACTATTGAGTCTGCAATTGATACAAAGAGGATAAATAGCATACTTTTTTGTCAGGTATGAAATATGAAGAGGTGCCAAGTGCATCTCTAAATTTAAAACTCAGTATACTTAAATAATTGAGCATACATACACAAAAATGAGAAAAAAGGAGAAAACGATGGAATTCACATATGAGAATCAAGGAAGCAATACATATTTGGTATATCGAATCAATGCAACGGACGAAGTTGACACGATGAGTCTTGGGATGCTGACAAATAATAAAATTACAGGTTTAATTCCTGCAATTTTTACCCAGATGGACGAGGACAAATTCATAAAATACAACGTATCGGCAAAAGTATCGGTAAAGCAGTTTTTTTCGGGTGTAGTAAACAAAAAAAGACTGATTGGAGTGTTTACGGGAGTTGTCAATGCCATGATATCAGCAGAAGAATATATGATTAATCCTGCCAATATTTCATTGGATTTAGATTATATTTATACGGATGTGTCGACCTGCGAGACAAATCTGATATGTCTTCCAATTGTAGCGGAAGAGGAGAAACTACAGGATTTAGGTTTTATATTTAAGAGTATTGTATTCAGCACACAGTTTGACCAGACGGAAAATTGCGATTATGTAGCAAAGATACTGAATTATTTGAATAGCTCTCCCATATTTTCACTTGAGGATTTTAAGAAAGTGTTGAATGAAATAGATGGAAAGGGACAGCAGTCTAAGCACATAACGCAAGCGCAGGAAGCATCACAGTCTGCAATGCCACAGCAGACACTTGTTTCGCAACATACAAAGCCAACGGAAATATCAAAGCCTGCTGTTTCGCAGAAGGCTACTCCATTGGAACAGAAACAGTTTGCACAGCCCCAGCAGATGAATATCCCTCAGAAGACAGTTGATCAGAAAGCGGTGGCAGAACCTAGGTCGCAAGAGGAAAAGCATATTAGTATGATGATGCTTTTGACTCATTACAATAAAGAGAATAAGGAATTGTATAAAAAACAGAAAAAGCAGAAAAAAAATGCTGCGAAAAAAAAAGTATCTGCAGTTACAGAACCCAATGCAGTGATAAATACAGATTTTGCAATTCCGGGACGGGCTTCTGCAACGATACAGCAGCCTGTATCAAAATCAGTGCAGAAACAGTCAGGGACTGCTTCAATGATACCTGCAATGTCTGCAAAACAGGAGGTTACGTCTCAACCTGTTCAACAGTCGATGCACCAATCTATGCAGCAACCAGCACAGCAGCCGATAATGCAGACTGTGCCACAGGTAAGAGCAGCTAATTTTGGCGAGACTACTGTACTCAATGTAGGGAATCATATTGGCGAAACGACAGTTCTTAGTTCTATGAATACACAGGTCGAGACAAGACCGATGTTGTATCGTACAAAAACCAATGAAAAAATTGTATTGGATAAGCCTGTATTCCGTATTGGTAAGGAAAAAAGTTATGTGGATTATTTCATTGGTGACAATACGGCAATCAGTCGCAGTCATGCCAATATTCTGACCAAAGAGAATGAATATTATATTGTAGATACGAATTCGACCAATCATACTTATGTAAACGGGATTATGATCCAAAGTAATGTTGAGACAAAGCTTACCCATGGAACCAAAATCCAGCTTGCCAATGAAGAATTTGAATTCAGAATGTACTAAATTTTTTTACAGCAATATACTCAAAATAATGAGCATATAGTTGGGGGAGGAACTATGAATTTCATCATATCAGCGGATACCGATATCGGCACAACAAAATCAACAAATCAGGACAGCCTGACCGTGAAGCTGCTCCGTACAAATCAGGGACGTATGGCGTTTGCCGTACTTTGCGACGGTATGGGAGGTCTGGACAAAGGGGAAGTGGCGAGCGCTTCGGTCCTCCGGGCTTTTGATAAATGGGTGCGGGAGAGCCTGCCGTCACTTTGCAATCTTCCTCTGGAAGATCATGTGATTCGTTCAGAATGGGAAAAGATTATTCAGGAGCAGAATGAACTGTTGCACAGGTACGGAGCCCGTGTCGGGGTATCTCTCGGAACAACCGTTGTAGCAATGCTGGTGACAGAAACGCGTATTTTTATTCTGAATGTGGGTGATTCCAGAGCATATATGCTGGGCGGGACAATAGAGCAGTTGACAAAGGATCAGACCTTTATTGCAAGAGAAATTGAACTGGGCAACATGACGCCGGAACAGGCGGCGCAGGATCCGAGAAGAAATGTGCTGCTTCAGTGTGTCGGTGCGTCCGATGAGGTTTATCCTGAGATGTTTTTTGGGGATACAAGACAGGGCGTAATATATCTGCTTTGTACGGATGGTTTTCGTCATGAAATCACCGCAGAAGAAATCTATGCCGGACTTTCCCCCAATGTTTTATTCGATGAATATTCTATGAAGCAAGGGCTTCGCAGACTGATTGATTTAAACAAGCAGCGACAGGAAAGAGATAATATTTCGGCATTGCTGATACGTACATTTTAGGAGGAAGTTCCATGCTTGAGATTGGATCATTAGTAGACGGAAAATACAAAATCCTGAATCAGGTTGGACACGGAGGAATGAGTGTTGTTTATCTGGCAATGAATGAAAAAGCCAATAAACAATGGGCAATAAAAGAGGTCCGCAAGGATGGCGTAAAGGATTTTGAGGTGGTGAAGCAAAGTCTGGTTGCAGAGACAGATATGTTAAAAAAGCTCAATCACCCCAATCTCCCAAGTATTATCGACGTAATTGAGGATGAGGACCGTTTTCTGATTGTAATGGATTACATACAGGGAAATGCTTTAAGCAAAGCATTGGAAGAGTACGGCGCCCAGCCACAGGAAGAAGTAATTCAGTGGGCAAAGCAGCTTTGTGATGTACTTGGTTATCTGCATTCCCGCGTACCACCGATTATTTACCGGGATATGAAACCGGCAAATATTATGTTGAAGCCGGATGGAAATGTGACGTTGATTGACTTTGGTACGGCGAGAGAGTTTAAAGAGAGAAATCTTGCGGATACCACCTGCCTGGGAACCGTGGGATATGCGGCGCCGGAGCAGTTTGGCGGAATGGGACAGACGGATGCAAGAACGGATATCTATTGTCTGGGAGCAACCCTGTATCATCTGGTGACAGGTATGAATCCCTGTGAACCGCCCTATGAGATAAAACCAATCAGGCAGATTAACCCTTCCTTATCCGGCGGACTTGAGAGAATTATCTTAAAATGCACACAGCGCAACCCGGACGACAGATACCAGAGTGCGGCGGAGCTGATGTACGCGCTGGAGCATTACGATGAAATTGATGATTTGTATCGCAGGAAACAGAAGAAAAAGCTGGCATTATTTTTGGTATCAATGGCATTGTCCGTTATCTGTGCGGGAACTTCCTTCTGGGGTTATCTGTCTGCGCAGAAGAAACAGAGTGAGAATTATGATGGGATACTTGCAACGGCAACGGATTGCGAGGATTATTATGAAGCCATGATAACTGACCCCACGCGGACAGAGGCGTATGAGCAGTTGAATGAATATCTGATTTCCGATTTTGAACTTTCCAAGGAGGAAGGACAGGTACTGTTAAAATTAATTGCCGGTCTGGAACAAAATAACAGGAAAGGATTTACGGAGCGATATGAAGTATTAAAGGATTTGAAGAAAAGCAATCCCGACGGTTACATGGATATCTGCTATCAGACGGGAGAGACGTTTTTGTTTTATTATGACGTCAATGCGGAGAGGGACAGATATGATTATGCAGCCATGTGGTTTGAAGAGGCGAAGGAAAAGTATCCGATAGCGGAGATTTATTGTGAGATTTCGGACTGTCTGAATCTGACGAACCAGTATAATGGCGCCAAAGTCAAGCAGACAGAGAAAATGTATGAAGAATATAAAAATTTATGGGGAATGCTGCAGGAATTAAAGGAAAAAGTAGACGGATTTGAGAGTATTGATTCCAAGCTTCAGGTGTGGAGTGAGATTAATCATATGATTAACACAAAAACAGCGCCGTTTTTGGAAGTAACCGATGCAAATGAACTGATTGCATTGCTGAATAGTATTTCTGAGGAGGCAGGGAAGGTTGACAAGTCGGTGATTCTGGAGGATATGAAAAGCCTGCAGGCAGATATCAAAGAAACAATTGCCAAAATCGAGACTGCAAAGTAGGAGGGCTGTAGAATGACATACGAAACATATCACTTGATTTTTGTTGCGGCGGCTGTTCTTGCAGGAGTATTTCTGGTAATATCTGCGATTCTTTTTGTGGTATTAAAAATACCAAGGGTTGTGGGAGACTTAAGCGGCGCCACTGCAAAGAAGGCGATTCAATCAATACGCGAGCAAAATGAACGGTCCGGTAATAAGGTTTATAAGAGCAGCAAGGTCAATATGGAACGCGGCAAGCTGACAGAAAAAATCACGCCGTCAGGAAGACTGTTACATCATCATACCGGAGGATTTGGCGCCCATACTGAGAAAATCAGTACAGAAATGCTGCAGAATCAGGCAATGCAGGCAGGTGAGACGGAAGTGCTGAATACCGCTGCGGAAGAGACGGTACTGCTGAATGCGGGCAGGAGTGAGACCACGGTTCTCGCACAGAGTATGATGGTGCAGCCGTTCTTTGAAATCGAGCAGGATATTACGTTTATTCATACGGAGGAGCTTATCGCATTATAAAAGATACAAAGGAGATAGAAAAATGGAAGAAAAGATTTCACAAAAGAAATCGGAGAAGAGGGCGCTTGCATTGATTATGGCAGTCGTGCTGCTCTTTTCCAATTCACCGTGGGTAAAATTGACATCTGTTGCAGAAGTAAAGGATTACAGCATCAGTCTGGTGGATGGTGCAGGTAATCCGATTACGGCAGAAAAGACAGAATTGTCAATAGCAATGACATCAACTGATGTCAGTGGAGGTGATGCGCCGGGTATTGTGGAGCTGCAGAAGCAGGAGAATGGAAGCTGGAAAGCCAATCTTGACCCTGAACGGTATCAGTATCAATATAACGCCGGGGCAGACGGTTATCAGTCTGCGTCAGGTTCCTTATCAGTATCATCAGGTGATGCGGCTATTTCTATAAAACTGATGAAGAACCAGCAGCTTACTTTTATGATTCCGGGTACTGTAAAGTTAAATTCCGGCTACGATACCTATGAAAACGCAGCAATAGCTGAATCGGGACAGACAGTTGCTTATACTTCCAGCAATGAGAATGTGGCAACAGTCGATGAAACTGGAAAAGTTACAAAAAAGGGTTCCGGTTCGACAACAATTACTGCCAGCGTGGCTGGAAATGAAATTTATACAGAGGCATCAGCATCCTATGAGCTTATCTTTCAGGCAGAAAGTGAGATTATCATGGATACGGCAGAGGTATTCCTTAATGTGGGAGATACTTATAGTGCAAGGCAGGCATCCACAACCCGCACAGATAGTCCGGTTATCACTTATGACAGCAGTAATCGGGCAATTGCCACTGTAGATGAGAACGGTGTTGTTACGATAGCGGAAGAGCTGTCGGAAGAGGCGGAAAGCGTCAAAGTAACAATCACTGCAAGTGTTTCCGAATCGGAAGATGGCATTTATCAGGCGGCGGAAAAATCCTATAAGATTACCGTATCCAGAAAAGAGCAGGAGGCGTTGGGATATGCTGATTCTCCGGCAATCAATATGTATGTAAATCAGGTGCATAAACACCCGGCAAACGGCGGCTCAGGCTCCGGGGCAGTAAAGTATTCGTCAAGTAATCCGGATGTGGCAACAGTCGATGAAAACGGTACTGTTACTGCGAAAAGTGCAGGGGAAACAACCATTACCATCATTAAAGAGGCTGACCTGCAATATAAAGAGCAGAAGCTGTCTTATACAATTCAGGTATTTGACGAGATAGCAGGTTGGGAATCGGTTTGCGAATTGGGCGGAAACGAAAAGAATAGCAGTGGCTGGTATACCGGGGATGTGACATTGGAGGCGAAGGCGGGATATCTTCTGAGACGGACGGACAGCGGTACATGGTCTGATTCCCTGAGCGTAACTGACGAAGGAATAACTGCTGTTACTTTTTATGCAAAAGATGAAAACAATAATGCTATCACCGATGCTTTGACTGCAACGGATATCAAACTGGATACGAAGGTTGATAAATTAAGCGTCGCGCTTTCGGCAGAAAATAAACATTTGTTTAACAGTGCGGTGCAGTTAAAAATAGAGGCGGAAGACAGCGCCAGCGGTCTCAGTAAAATCAGCTATACGGCAAAAAGCGGTGATGTGGAATTTGCATCAGGCACTTGCGAGAATGTCAGCGGTGATATGTATACGGGAACCATTATGATTCCTGCCAGTGTGAATGGTGATGTGGTAGTAACAGTGACCTCAGAAGATGTTGCAGGAAACACAAAGGAAGTACAGTCTGAAACATTCCGCATTAATACAATGAAACCGGAGATTTCCATCGAGTTTACGGATATAGATGGCAGCTTTACAAGAAGCAACAACGCAGACGGTCGCGGTTATTTTACAGGTGCGAGAGAAGCAAAGATAGCCATTACCTGCGATGCACAGTCCTTTGATGAAGAAGCAGCAAAAGCATCTGTTTACACGGACGCCGTCAGTATAGAAGACGATAATGGAAATTTGCCTGCAAAAGATGATATAACCGATAGCGTGGCATTTTCCGGGTGGACTAAAATAACAGATGTTACTGATTCTCAGACTGTTATTTATGAGGCAACTATTGTATTTTCGGGTGAAGGAAATTATAAATGGAATCCCGGATATACCGATGAGGCAAAAAATACAAATCAGCCGGTTACTTATAATAATTCCGTAACACCTGTTTCTTTCACGATAGACAATACCTTGCCGGAAGGCAATTTGAAAGTGGAACAGGTAAAGATTAAGGATTCTGCAACATCAGATAATCTAAGCAATGACACAATGATAGTGAGCGGAACATTTTCCGATGCCATCAGTCCCGTTTATTCCGTGAGCTATTATAAGACCTCAGAAACAGGATTGACCGCTGAGAAACTGGAAGTAATTTCCGCAGAAAGCTGGACAAATTGGACAGGAGAAATAAAGTCCGGGAAGGATGAGCAATTTGTTATTTATGTACGGATTGAGGACTATGCCGGTAACGTAAAGTACCTCAGTACGGATGGAATTATTGTGGACTGTACTTCTCCCACGGTTTCGATTACCACACCTGACAATAACCGGGGATACTATACGGGCGACGTAAACGTTGGCATAGTGGTGGAAGATTTGGGAAACGTTCAGACGGGTATTGAGGAAATCACCTATGAGGTTACGAAATATGACAGGAACGATACTGCAGCTGTGATTGCGCAGGATACATTATATTCTGCTTCATCAGAAGTGTATGAAAACAAAATTGAGAAGAGTATTGCTGTAAAGGCAGAAAACAATGACAGTAATAAAGTAATAATCACGGTAACGACCAAGGACAGGGTAGGAAATGAAAGGAAGGTTTCTAAAACAATTAAGATAGATACGACGAAGCCTGCTGTTACCGTAACACAGCCTGACCCGGAGCTTGCTTTGTATAATCAGGATGTGCAGCTTACCATAAATGCCGGTGATGAGACAAGCGGTTTATATCGTATTACTTATGTGGCATCAAGAGCAGACGGAACAACCTTTGAAGGTTCTGTAAAGGAAACATCAGGGACAGCTTATGAGGGAACGATTACGATTCCTGCAGATGTGAACGGTGATGTTACCGTAAAGGTGACGGTTGAGGATGTTGCCGGCTGGCAGACACAAGAGGAGATTGCGTTCCGTGTCAATACGGACAAACCGGAAATTTCAGTAGATTTCGGTAAAGATAATTTTGTCAGGGAAAAGGAAGGACGAGGTTACTTCCGGACAGGAAGAACAGCGACCGTGGTAATTACCTGCGATTCAAAATCCTTTGATGCGGAGGCTGCTACAAAATCCATTTTAGAACAGGCAATTTACGCGACGGATAGTAACGGGAATGAGATAAAGTTACAGGCTGTTTCCATAACGGCGTGGACGACTGTTAAAGGAGCAAACGATTTTGAGGATCAACATTCTGCCACCATTACCTTTGCTCAGGAAGGAAATTATGTGTGGACGCCGGGCTATACAGATAGGGCGGGAAATGGGAATGCACAGATTCAGTACAAGAATTCAGCTTCTCCCCAAAGGTTTACCATCGACTATACCAAACCGACGGGAAAGGTCACGGCAGAGGACCTGGGAACATGGGATGGTCTGCCGGATTCCCTTCATTTCGGTCTTACTTCCAATGTCACAAAGCAGGTATCCGGCGGGTGTGAGGACGTCATCAGTCCGATTTACAGTTTTTCCTATTATAAGACATCCGATTCGGAGGCAAAGACGGCGGAAGAGCTGGACAAGATTACAGAATGGAAGGATTTTCAGACTTTTTCATCTGCGGAAAACGAGCAGATGGTAGTGTATGTGCGGATAGAGGATTATGCGGGAAACGTCAGATATATCGGAACGAATGGAATGATTTTTGATAATGTGTTACCCAATATTACGATTTCCATTCCTGAGGGCGCCAATGGAATTCATGCAGGAAACGTTGTGACAGGCATAACGGTGGAGGACCCTGTGGCGGGCAGTACCGCCGCCGGCATTCAGAGTGTGGATTATGAGGTGTATAATCAGGGAACGCTGACGATGCAGGGAAATCTGTATCAGGACAGTAACGAGACCCCATCCATCAGCGATATCATACGCAGATTAAATCAGTCGCTTACGGTTCTGGCAGAAAAAAATAACAGCAATAATGTAGAAATCCGTATTACGGTGACGGATCATGCGGGAAATAAGCGTACAATCTCCGAGATGCTCCGCATAGACGTGACGGAGCCTGCCATCTCGGTAAACTATGACAATAACAGCGGAGATACTTCTTTTGGAGACGAAGTTTACTTTAACAGTCCTCGTACTGCCACAATTCAAATCCGGGAGAGAAATTTTGATCCCGGAAGGGTTGCGATTTCCGTGACCAATGTGGACGGGGCAGTTCCCAGCATTTCTAAGTGGTCTGTGACTGCCGCTGATGGGAATGGTGATGGAGCAGTGCATACAGCAACCATTTCTTTTGCAACCGACGGAAAATATACTTTCCATATCGGATGTATGGATATGGCAGGAAATGTGGCTCCGGGGGCTGATTATGGAAATTCCCTTGCGCCTACGGAATTTGTTGTGGATACAACGCTCCCCACCATCGATGTGGTATATGATAATACCAGCTTTGAGAATGAAAATTATTACAGGGAATCCAGAACGGCAACCGTGACGATATATGAGCATAATTTTGACGAAAGCAGGGTTACGCTGAATATGGAGGCTACAGATAATGGCGCTGCGGTTCCGGCTGCTGTATTAAGCGGCTTTCGTACCTCGGGGGATGAGCATCAGGCAACGATTTCCTTTGAACAGGATGCGCTCTATAGCTGGAGCCTGGAATATACCGATATGGCAGGGAATGTGGCGGAAAGTCTGGAAACACAGAGCTTTTATGTGGATACCACCAAGCCTGCGATTACAATCAGCGGTATCAGAAATCATTCCGCCAATAATGACAGTGGGAATATTGGATTTGTGTTGGAATGTCATGATACCAATTTCGATGTATTTACACCTGTGTTAACAATGGTGGAACGGGATGGAGATTCCTTTAAGGTAACGGAGGTGGAAGGCAGCAGCACCAATATCGCAAACGGTAAACAGTTCACTGTTGAGAATCTGCCAAAAGACGGAATCTACTCCCTGAAATGTACGGCAGTTGACAAGGCAGGAAATGCCTTTGATACCGTGCAACTGATTGATGAGAGTGGAAATACGGTTACGGAGGAGCGCACTGCAGAGCAGGATTTAATTCAATTCTCAGTGAATCGTGAAGGATCTGCTTTTGGACTGGATGATTTTACGGAGAGGCTTGTAAACAATTATTATGTACAGTCTGTAGAACAGGACGTCTGCATTCTGGAAACCAACACAGATTCGTTAGAATCCTACACGGTTGAGCTGAATGGCGAGAGGCTTGAGGAAGGTGCAGATTATACTGTAAATCTGGAACATGATGAAAATTCCTGGTATTTGTATACCTACAGGATTTCTAACACATTGTTTGAGGATGAGGGAGAATATAATATTGTCGTTCAGTCAGTTGACAAGACGGAGACGACTGCATATAGCGATGTAAAGAATGTGAACATATCATTTGTGGTGGACAAGACGCCGCCCATAGTGACACTCAGCGGACTTAGCAGTAACGGACGTTATCAGACAACGGAGCAATCTGTTACGGCAATTCCCACGGATGACGGAGGAAAAGTACAGAGTGTCCGTGTATTGGTTCTGGATTCGGATGGGAATTTGTTAAAGAATGATTCAGGAGAGGATGTCAGTACAAGATTTGAAATGGCAGGGGAGGAACTGGATGAATATTTGATTGCTAATAACGGTCAGGTTTTGTTTACGGTACCCGAAGGCTTATATATGACGGTCCAGGTAATCTGTAAGGATTATGCGGCTGACAGTTTGGGTAATACAAATCAGTCTATTGGAGAATATACGAATATTACGGTTTCACCCAGTTCCTTTGTCATCTTTCTGGCAAATAAGCGGTTGCTCTTTGGCATTGGAAGCATAGCCGGCGCAGCCGTCATAGGCACGACATCGTTTGTGATGATTCGTGTGAAAAAGAAAAAGGCAAAGTAGAAAATAAAATCTACTTGACAAATACCCTGTGGGGGTATATTCTGTTGGAGAAACAGGATACCCCTGCGGGGTATTTGCTTTGAAGAGATGATGATAACGCAAAAGAAAGGGATAAGAAGAATATGACAGCAGATAATAAAGGGAAGGAAACCTGCAGTTGTAGCTGCCACACGAAGGCAACTCCCAGACAGGAGCAGGAGATAAAGCAGCTAAAAAACAGATTGAACCGCATGATCGGGCAGCTAAACGGTATCGGCAAAATGCTGGAGGAAAACCGCTACTGCGGTGACATTCTGACCCAGATAGCCGCGGTGGAAAGTGCATTGCAGTCCTTTGGGTATGTGATTCTGAAGGAGCATATGGAGACCTGTGTGGTTGAGGAGATTCACAAGGGCAATGAGGAAATCATGGAAGAGGCTTTGGAGCTGATAAAGAAGCTGAAATAAGAAAAGCCTGGAAAGGAGTAAGTGGTAATATGAAGGAACGATACCATATATCGGGTATGACCTGTTCAGCATGTTCTTCCCATGTGGAGAAAAGTGTCTGCAAGCTGCCGGGAATCGAAAAAGTAAGTGTGAATCTGCTGACAGAGACCATGGATGTGGATTACAATGAACAGGAATTGAATACCGAAAAAATTGTCAGTGCTGTGGAAGCGGCAGGCTATGGAGCTTCTCTTATGACAAACGGAACCGGGGCGGCAAAGCCGGAAGATGCCAGGTCAGATGTATCTGCAGGAAAATCGGGTGACCGTGGCAATCTGAAAGCCAAAGCAAAGCAGGAGGACAGGGCGATGAAATGGCGGCTGGGTATTTCCGTTGGCTTTCTGATACCTCTGATGTATGTGGCAATGTACCATATGTATCATGAATGGTTCGGACTGCCTGTGCCCTCCTTTGTGATGAACACACTGCACGGCAATGCGAACGCCATGAACTTTGCGCTGACGCAGTTTTTACTGCTGCTGCCCATTTTGTATATGAACCGAAAGTTCTTTGCGGTAGGATTTAAGACGTTGGCACATCTTTCACCCAATATGGACAGTCTGATTGCCCTCGGTGCATCCGCGGCAATCGGCTACGGCATTTTTGCCATGTACCGCATCAGTTACGGATTGGGGCACGGAGAGCAGGCGTTAGTGGAGCAGTACTCCCATGATTTGTATTTTGAGTCAGCGGGCATGATTTTGACCCTGATTACCGTGGGGAAATACCTGGAAAGCCGTTCCAAGGGAAAGACCAGCGAGGCGATTACCAAGCTGATGGATTTGTCCCCGAAGATGGCGCTTCTTTTGACGGAAGACGGCGAGAAGGAGGTTCCCACGGAGAGCTTACAGGCGGGAGATATTTTTCTGGTAAAGCCCGGCACAGCGGTTCCTGTGGATGGAATTGTGCTGGAGGGTAACTCCAGCGTGGACGAAGCGGCTATCACAGGCGAGAGCGTACCTGTGGAAAAGCAGGCGGGTGACAGGGTAGTATCTGCTACCATCAATAAGGCAGGCTTCTTAAAATGCCGTGCGGACCGTGTGGGAGACGACACCACCCTTGCACAGATTATCCGTCTGGTGGAAGAGGCAAGCGCAAGCAAAGCGCCCATTGCAAAGCTGGCGGACAAGGTAGCGGGAGTTTTTGTACCGGTTGTAATTGTGATTGCGCTGATTACGCTGTTTGTGTGGCTGCTTGCGGGAGCGGGAGCGGAATTTGCCATTTCCTCTGCGATAGCCGTACTGGTGATTTCCTGCCCCTGTGCGCTGGGACTTGCAACTCCTGTGGCGATTATGGTAGGAACAGGCGTCGGTGCAAAGCATGGCATCCTGATTAAATCGGGCGAGGCGCTGCAGCAGGCAAAAGAGATTGACACCGTGGTTTTGGACAAGACGGGAACCATTACCGCAGGAAAGCTGAAGGTAATGCAGGTAAGCGTTGCCGTGCAGGATATGTCTCAGAATACCTTTTTACAGATTGCGGCGGCTTTGGAAAAAAAGAGCGAGCATCCTCTGGCAGAGGCGATTGTGGAACATGCACTTTCGGAAAACCTGACCATTCCCGAAGCAGGCGATTTTAAAGCCGTATTTGGCAGGGGTGTGGAAGGCGTGCTGGAAGGCGTCAGATATTTTGTGGGAAATCGGGCGTATCTGGAAGAAAATCAGATTGAGATAGACAGCGTTTATCAGAGTGCAATCGCGGATATGGCAGATGAAGGGCTGACGCCGCTATTGGTTGCGGAGGAAAAGCGTTTCTTAGGTATTATCGGTGTGGCGGATGAGATAAAGGAAAGCTCTGCCGAAGCAATCGCAGCATGGCATAACATGGGTGTGCGCGTTATCATGCTGACGGGAGATAATAAAAGGACAGCGGAGGCAGTGCGCCGCAAGCTCTCCATGGAGGAGGTTGTAGCAGAGGTACTTCCTCAGGATAAGGAAAAGAAAATCAGTGAATTAAAGCAGTCAGGGCATAAGGTGGCAATGATTGGCGACGGAATCAATGATGCGCCGGCATTGGCGGCGGCTGATGTGGGAATGGCTATCGGAGCCGGTACGGATGTGGCGATGGAGAGTGCGGACATTGTATTGATGAAGAGTGATTTGCGGGACGCGGTGACGGCAATGAAATTAAGCCGCAGTGTTATCCGCAATATTAAAGAAAATCTCTTCTGGGCATTTTTCTATAATGTTATCGGCATTCCGCTGGCGGCGGGTGTATGGTATCCTGTATTTGGACTGAAATTAAATCCTATGTTCGGTGCGGCGGCAATGAGCTTAAGCAGTATCTTTGTGGTGGGAAATGCACTGCGCTTCAGAGGGTTTAAAAGTGGGTTTGATAAGGAAAACGGAGAAAGGAGTAAGAGTATGACAAAAGTAATGACAATCGAAGGAATGATGTGCGGACATTGTACCGCAAGAGTACAGAAGGCGCTGGAGGCAGTCGGAGGAGTGACGGAGGTCTCCGTGAGCCTGGAAAACAAAACCGCTACTGTGGTATGCGAAGGGGAGGTTTCCGATGAAATGCTGACAGCGGCTGTAACGGATGCCGGATATGAAGTGAAACGTATAAATTAACGAATTATGACCACTCATTACAGGGTGGTCATAATTGTTCTTTCAGAATATCCTTTCCTTTACTTTTACGGAGGAAACAGGTAGAATATTTATGGAATCTAAGTGGAGGATAAGGAGTTTATGGAGCAAAAGAACAACATAAAAATAGAAGAGCTGAATCCTACTTTTTTGTTTACATGGAAGGGAAGAAGGGACATGGACGAGGACAGCTATCACAGCCATGATGAGCATCTGGAAATTGCTTTCGTACTTTCCGGTGCAGGGAAGTATCGTATTGAAGAGGAAATTTATGAGGTCAGGGAAGGAGATTTGCTGATTTTAAATCCCGGGGTAAAGCACCAGGCATTGCTCAGTGAGGACAGTGAGATTCCGACCACAGAGTTTTTTGTGGGTTTTTCAGATATTCAGCTACAGGATTACCCTTATAATTTTCTTCCTGTGCCTGACGGCGGGCATATTATACATACTGCGGGGGATTTTAAGCAGAAGCTGTCCAGAATCTGCTCAGCCATGGAGGTGGAAAATACGGTCTGCAGGGAGGGCAGATACTTTATGCTGAAATCCTATCTGATGCAGATGATTCTGCTGATTATCCGTGAACAGTGTGAGACGATTTCAACAGTGGGAAGCTACGCCTTTGAGTCCGTCAATAAAAAATATGTTGTTGAGAGAATAGTAAATTATTTTGAGGATCATTACAGTGAAAAGATATCTCTCGACCAGATTGCGGAGAATATGTATCTGAGCCCTTTTTATATCTCAAAAATATTTAAGAGCGAGATTGGGGACACACCAATCCGCCATCTGATTAATATTCGGCTGGATAAGGCAAAAACGCTTTTAGAGAGCGGTAATAACAGCAGCATTCAGGAGATCGCCACTATGGTGGGATATGACGATGCGTATCACTTTAGTAAACTCTTTAAAAAGCGTTATGGAATTTCCCCTTCTCAGGCAAGAAAAAAGGCGATGCTTTGATACTTTTTTGTCAGGATGTTTTTTTTTAAGTACTTACGGCAAAACTGTTTTCAAGGATTGTAGAATTTGCTACAATCAGGTGGAGAACGGTAAATGTAATGTTTTTGCGGGATACTGGCAGCATGGAGGATTAGGATGAGATATTTTTTTGAATCTAAGCTTGAAAAAAAAGAAAAAGGTTACATGATGAGTATTCCCTTTAATGTATGGGAAGTCTGTAAGCAGAGGGATATTATTAAAGCCGATATAGTACTGGACAACAAAATTATTGCCTGTGAGTTGCTTCCGAAGGAAAAAGGGAATTATGAGATTCATATACAGGACGAGGATGCGGCGGATATAGAGCTGGGAGTGGTTCATAAGGTACTGCTGCATATTACCGGTTCCCTGATTCGCATGGATCAGAACAGTCCGTACAGCTTTGAAAATCCGATTCGCAGGATTGACAGCATGGAAGTGATTATCCAGCCGGAGGACGGTCTGTGCGGACAGGCATGTGTGGCGATGCTGGCAGGAAATACCATTGCTGAGGTCATCAGTGTAATGGACTGCAGGGAATGGCAGGCCACCATGGGGAGAATGATTTCCGCATTGAATTACTATGGAATAGATCATTCGGATGTGATTAATTATACGGAGGGCAGGGACACTGTACTGCCAAAGTGCTGCATTATGATGGAAAAGATGGGACGCTTCTGCCACTATCTGATTCATTATGACGGCAAGTTTTATGACTCCAATCTCGGTGTACTCAAGGATTATGATATGAGCAAGCTGCTGGGATATTTGGAAATCAAATGCTAAGAACCGGGTGCCGTTCCTTTCGGGACGGCATTTTTTCTGTGTGCCCGGCGGGCACACGTTCTAACGGGTGAAAGTCCTTGACCCGCCCGGCAGTGGGAAGGGTGCAGCTA
>CALWSL010000007.1 GCA_944384205.1 uncultured Acetatifactor sp.
AGGGGGGTGTCGGTTAATACCGATTTTTAACCCTTGATATGAGAGGAAGAGGCAATCCCAGAGAATTCGTGTTTTTTCAAAGCCTGAATTCTCTCCAGGATTGCCTCTTCCTTTTGGTATCGCTTATTTCAGGGCGCAAAATTCCCCTTGTTTGGATTTTTGGAGCACTCCCTTCGCTAAGCTGTTTTCTGCTCCTTTTTCCCTTCGTATTTCTCAATCTCATGATGTAAAAACCGATGGTATTTCATGATGTTCCTGCCAATCGCATACAGCATGAATTCTTTATATACTTTCTCCTCTGAACGATAGTTAAACCGCCGGAAGTTTTCATTCTCTTTGATATCTCCAAAGTGTCCTTCCGTCTGGATCGACCGTGTCTGCCGTTTCAGGATCCCTTCTTCACTCTGGATATTAGCGTTAGATTCTTCCTTCAGTTCTTCCCAGCGTTCGTTGATCTTCATGACCTTATTCCGGTCCGGGTTTTTTACAGCATTGTATTTATACAGGCATCTGGATTTATGCTCACAGCCGCTGCAGTCCGCACAGCCATAGACTTCCACAGTCTGAGTGTATCCGTCCAGTTCTTTGCTTTCCGTCCGGATATGACGCAGCTCCCTTCCATCATGGCAGATGTAATAATGCTCATCCTCGAAGACAGCATACGTCATGTTGTAATACTTTCCGATATCTTTTTTGTATGCCCGTGTCTTCCGTTTCTCATGGTCCTGGAGTTTGATATAGCTCCGGATCCCATTCTCTTTCAGATACAACAGATTCTTTTCGCTGCAGTAGCCGCTGTCGGCAGTCACTGCCTCCAGGGCATCCCCAAATGCGCTCTGATGTTTTCCCAAAACAGGGATCAGCGTATTATAGTCTGTACGGTCATTGCCCACATATCCATGGACAATAAAGTAATTCTCTACCGCAACCTGGACATTGTATGCTGGTTTCAGTTGCCCGTTCAGCATATGGTCTTCTTTCATCCGCATGAATGTTGCTTCCAGATCTGTCTTGGAATAGCTGTTCCGGTCTTTCCCCATAATCTCAAAACATTCCTTATATTCCATCAGGCGGGTCCCGCATTCTTCCAGTTCCTCGTAGAGCTTCTGGATTTCCGGCTTATGTTTTCCCTTTTCAAAAACGAACCTGATCTCTTCCCCTTCTGCAATCCGCATCAGATTCTTCTGCAGTTTCAGGATCTCAAGCGGGGAACAGTGATCGATCTCAATGATGGTGTTATTGGAGATCTTCTTATGCTTTGTCAGTTTCCGTTTTCTGTTTTCCTCGATGGTCTTCTTGACTTTGTCCATTCCTTCGATCACGAACATATGGGCATTCCCAAGGTCGTATTTGGGACCATACCCATTCTCAAGCAGAAAGGCATTATATTTTGCATAAAGGGCATCTATGCTGTCCAGCAGATTGGCAAGGTGATAGTTAAGGCTGCCCCGCCAGACGAACGTATATCTGTTGGCATTCGCTTCGATCTTTGTTCCATCGATATAAAGCTCTTTCAGCGTGATTAGTCCTTCCTTTTCCAGACGGCGCATGAACTGATAGTTCAATTCGTCCAAAATTTCGCCGGTCAGTTTTTTCCCTTTAAAGTCATAAAAGGCATCTCTCTGAGGCTTTTCTCCTTTGGTCAGCCAGATAAAAGCAAGATCTCTTTGGCATAAGTCTACAATACGGTCAACAGCCCGGACCCCGCGCATGTTTGCGTAGGTAACAACAGCATACAGCATGATTGGGTTGTACCCGGTTCTTCCCTTATCTGAATAGCAGGCCAGCAGGCCTGAAAAATCTAATTCCTCCAACACTTTTTTCAGGGTATAGACTGGATCGTCATCGGGTAAACTCAATTCGAAGAAACTGAAGTTAATTTTCTGTTGCCCAATTTCAAAAAAGTCGTTATAATATTCCTTGGTTACCATAGTTCCATTATAACATGGAACGGAGAGAAAGATGGTTATCGTTTAGCCATCTTTCTCTCTTTTTATGGATAAATTTCAGGGGAAGGCGTGACTCGCATGAGTCACGCCTTCCCCTGTTTGGAACTATCTATTTCCCGACAGCCCCTTTTCTACTATATATTGTGTCTGAATATTTGACTAATTCTACATATAGTGTTATAATGGTTTTGTTATTGAATTTGTGCTATTCCAAAGCGGAATCACACGTTGTTTAAGTTTGTACGAAGTCAGAATATATAGAGTGAAGGACACTCTATGTCTTCTGGCTTTTTTATTTGTAGCTTATGCTGCACGTTAGCAGGAATTATAAAGGATACCTACTATCCTCTGTAACTCCTGCTTTTTTTATGCAACGGGAAAGGAGGACAAACCGATTCCTACGCACATCAATGACAATACAAAATAAAGGAGCGTGAATGAAACATGCATTATCTGACACTAATTACCGCTGAGATACCTACGCTGGTAGAGGATGAGGAGGCAAATGAAGCTGTCGCAAATCAAATCAACAAATTAAAACAGGAAAAGGAACTTTCTCCAAAAGAGCCGTTATGTATTCTCGACCTGCTTCTGGAAAGCTGCAATAACATACGGGATACTTTTTCAAGAGCTGTGGTATCCGCTACAAGCAGTATCCTCGAACCGTATTACAGCGATACGGAGAATCCGGACTATCTGGAATTTTGGGACAAGACAGAAGAACTGGAAACGGCTTATCAGCAGACAATAGACTGCTTTAAGCTTCCCGAAGGGCGTATTGTCCCCTACTATCATTCCAGAGCAAGCCATTTCACCATTCGTAACGGGCAAGCATACAAATGCTGTGCTGGTCCCTTGCACCACGAAAAGAGAACCAAATCTGCCAAACGCATCAAGGCACTTCCAAACTATCCAATCAAAAAGCTTTATCCGACACTTTCCAATTATGCAACTGAATACTGGGGGTATTCCTATTATCCGGAGCATGAAGCTTATGGCTTTTATTATAATCCGGATGCTTTTTTTGACTGGTACTCCATTGGAGGACGCTGGCCCAGCCTGTTCCTTGTAAAAGAAGATTGTACGGAATGCTCTATTGGAGAGAGAATTTTTCATTACCACGGAGAAGAAATACCCTGTCCTGAAGGATACAAATGGGTATGTGCCGCCCGGAAAAAGGATATTGAATGGCAGGCAATTAACGACTGGTATCTATTGAATGTAAAAAAGCGTTTCCGAAGCCTTGAAAAACTATTCCTTACCGGTGAGCGTGATGAAGATATACGTGGAATAGTTACTGAAGATGGCATTCTCTACGGCAACAGGCTCATTTATGAGAAAGGCGAAACAGAAGAACACTATCTTACCCGTATGAAATTAAATGAACGTCCCCGCTATCCCATCGTTTTCTATGCTTTTCTCTCAGAAAACGGATGGCAGACGCAAAATGACATTGTTATCTCTGATAACAGTACTGATTATAACCCAGATTCATGGCAGGAAACACTTGAAAGCTATATTGATTCTTTATCTGATGATACGGTGCTTATCGGTGTAGATTGCCACATGTAAGGAGGAAAACCCATGCAAAATAATGTAGAAAGAATCCACGAACTTGTAGACCGGTTAAACCGCTACCGCAACGAATATTACAATGAAAATAATCCCAGCGTAGATGATTCCGTTTATGATCATCTTTATGATGAGCTGGAACGTCTGGAGAAGGAAACAGGTATTATCCTAAGTAACTCCCCTACCCAGACCGTAGGCTACAAGGCTGTCAGCAATCTGGATAAGGTCATTCACCCTATTCCACTGCTCTCTTTAGGGAAGACAAAATCCGTAAAAGATCTGATTTCCTTCCTGAAGAAAAAAACTGCACTGCTTATGTTAAAGCTGGACGGACTTACCATCAAGCTCGTCTACGAAGACGGTAAGCTTATCGAAGGTTCTACCAGAGGTGATGGTGAGGAAGGCGAAATCATTACCCACAATGTACCTGCATTTCGTAATGTCCCTCTAACCATACCTTATAAAAACCGTCTGGTTATCACCGGTGAAGGGTTCATCCATAAAAGTGATTTTGAACGCTTAAAGGATACTCTGGTCGGCAGCGATGGATAGCCTTACCGCAATGCCAGAAACCTTGCTGCAGGATCTATCCGCTGTTTAAATGCAGAAACCTGCAAGGAGCGTGACATCAGCTTTTTCGCGTTTAATGTACTGGAGGGATTTGAAGAATTTCCTGATATGAATGACAGCCGTATGTGCAAGCTACTGAGTGCCAAAGAATTTGGTTTTGGAATCTGTCCCTTTGTGACAATCTCACCTGAGATTACGGAAACAGAACTTGAGGCACAGATTAAGGCTCTCACTGAGCTTGCAGAACTCTCAGACATCCCCATTGACGGAATGGTTGTCCGCTTTGATGAGTTATCCTACTCACAAAGCCTGGGACGCACAGGACACCACTACAATGATGGCATTGCCTATAAATTTGAGGATGATATGTATGAAACCATCTTTCGTTCTATCGAGTGGCAGACGGGACGTACCGGCGAAATCGCTCCGGTTGCCATATTTGACACCGTTGAAATCGACGGTTGCGAGGTTTCCAGAGCAAGCCTTCATAACCTAAGCTTTATCAAAAATCTGGAGCTGCATCCGGGATGCCGTATCTTGGTATCCAAGCGTAATATGATTATTCCTCATGTAGAAGAAAATCTTGACCGCGGAAAGTATCAGGATATGATTCCCAGAACCTGCCCCTGCTGTAATCAGGAAACGCGTATTTACTCCAGAACGGTTGAGAAGGACCGTATTGTGGAAACCCTGCATTGCGATAAGCCGGAATGTCCAGACCGCATCTTACAGCAGTTTGTTCACTTTACGGAAAAGAAGGCTATGAACATCAAGGGAATCTCAGAGGCAACTCTTGCCAGACTCATTGAGCTTGGTTACCTGAAAACCTTCCATGACCTTTATCATCTGGACCGTTATCGTGAAGAAATTATCGCTTTGGATGGTTTCGGCGTGAAGTCCTATGAAAAGATGCAGGCAGCAATCAATGAAAGCAGGAATACTACTTTTTCCCGTTATCTTGTTGCCATGGACATTCCTATGATCGGCAGAACTGCCAGCCGGGAGTTGGAAAGACATTTCAATGGAAGCCTGAGAGAATTTGAGCTTGCTGCTATGGACCGTTTTGATTTCACCTGTTTACAGGGCTTTGGTGAAACCATGCATGACAATATCCATGAGTGGTTCCATGATTCAGACCATATATTATTATGGCGTACATTACAAAAAGAATTTAATTTTGAAGAAAGAAAAGAGGACAATACTATGACAGAGAACAAGAATAACCCATTTGCAGGATGCACAATCGTAGCCACCGGAAAGTTGGAACACTTTACCCGTGACGGTATCAACAGCAAGATTATTAGCTTAGGAGCTACCGCCGGCAGTTCCGTAACCAAGAAAACCGATTATCTCATCTGTGGTGAGAAAGCCGGTAGCAAACTTGCTAAAGCTCAGGAGCTTGGCATTACCATTCTGACTGAACAGCAGTTTATGGACATGATTTCTGCATAAGGAGGCAGACATGGACTGGATAATTCATTATGTAATTGATGATCCCGGACCTTTTCCGCACCTGTGTAACGCACATACTCATGGTATGGAAAATTATCTCCATCTGAATTTTCAGGTGGTAATAAACCTTCCCCCAGAGCATTACTGCTATTTGCTCAATACCATTGCGATGCGAGTAAAGCATGGTGAAACCTTTCACGATGGCGATATGGTTTCCGGCTTATACGCAGACTGTGACATCAGGCTGAAGCAAGTCAGAGAAACCGGACGGGACGTACTCCGGCTGATTATTCCGGATAAATACAATCGTTTCCCGGAGGATCCTGACTGTATGGAGCCTTATAAGCATCAGGAACTGAAAATGTTTGAGGATTGACACAGAGAAGCTGCCCCTCCCAAAAGGGACAGCTTCTTAAAATTTAAAATTATTTTATTTGTGTTTTTCGTTCCGGGATAGTATAATAATATTAGAATTGATGCAGAATATTGCTACGAAAGGAGTTTTACTATGCAAACATTAATTAAACCATCCGCTGCCATTCGTCAAAACTACACAGAAATTGCCACTTTATGCAAAACCACCGGCGAACCTGTTTTTTTAACCAAAAATGGAGAAGGTGACCTGGTTGTTATGGATATAAACGCTTACGATCAGCGTGAAAAACAATTAGAACTGAGAGAAAAATTAATTGAAATAGAGGAATTAAGGCGTGCAGGCGTGCCTGATATTTCTGCCCGCAGTGCTTCTGCCAATCTTCGTACTGCTTTAAAGGAGAAAGCCTATGTATAAAGTGGATATTTCTCCTGCAGCAAACTCTGTTTTAGAAGAATACACTTTCCGTTGTGCCAGAGACAACGGAGAGGAGTGTGCTTTACGGCTGTTGGATGCTTATGATGAAAAAATCTCCTATTTGGAAATCACGCCTCTTATCGGCTGTGCCAGATTGCGATATGTACCTTCCAAATACCGTGTTCTTAACTTCTGGCCACACCTTTGGTTCGTATTCCAAGTAAAGGAAGATGAAAAATGTGTAAAAATCGAATACATAATTGATGACAGGCAAAACTATGGAACATTCCTTAGATAAGGCTTAACGAAAGGCACTCTCGCATGTGAAAGTGCCTTTTGCATTTTACCTTACCACTCTGTCTTTACTTCCGCCACTGATATATCATACCTCTCCAGAAACACATCCATATCTCTGTTATCCCTAATTAGCATAACCTCTGTGAATTTCCCCGTATGAAGATCCCGGAATCCAGCAACTTTCTCCCCGGTACAAATGCTACTTCTAATTACTGGCTTTTGATTTTCTTTATCATAGGCTTCTTTCTGTATCTTCTTATAGAACATACCTTTATCCTCCATGTTAACCACATTGGCAAAAATCAAGAAAATTGTCGATATGGTTACTATTTAAACAGATAATCTTCTCTTATTCAGTTCTATCCATTCATCCAATGTAAGCGGCTCATAATCAGAATACATGCAAAAACAGTTAATCATATTGCAGGGGATGCTCTGTTCCTCTCCCCTGGCATTTATTGTCTTGGTATTCCTCGTTATCTCCTGAAACCGCTCTAACAACCTCTGATCCTGCGTATCATGGACATGACCATAAAGCATGTAGGTCTTAGGATTCCCCGCCTCATCCAACCGATACTGCCCGTTATAGCACATAATCGGGTAATGGCAAAGAACAACCTTACGCTTATTATCAGAAAGCTCCTCGTATGGCTTAATCCATGTAAAACGGCTGGTCTGGAACTCCGGTTGGCGTACAAACCTATCATGGTTTCCAGTGATAAGGTATAACCTGCCATTCAGCTTCATAAGCAGCTCATTGGTCTGCTCTGCCGTCCCCCAGGATAAATCGCCTATTATGACGACTTCATCATTCTTCCGGACCTTTCCGTTCCACTTCTGTATCATGTATTCATTCATTTCTTCTACGCTACTAAATCCCCTATGGTCCATCTTGGTATTCATGTTCGCATGGAAAAAATGCAAATCTGCTATATAATATCTCAAATAATCACTTCCTATCTAACATATTTACTGCCTCCACAATATATCCGTATGCTTCCAATTTCGCCTTTTTCATATAAGTGAGCTTATTATATTCTTGTAATGCAATCTTGGAATCTATGTATTTTTCGGGATTTGTTATCATAGGACATGCCTCCTGCCCGGTCAATACACTCGCAGCAAGATACATTACCTCACATGCATAAAGTGCAGCATATTCCCCATTATATTTTGTCTTATAAATATGTCCTCTTATTCCACTTAAGCCTTTTTTGTAATAATCATAATCGTTAGCCAAAACGTTTCCTCTGCCTATAATACACGCACAGGCATCTATCGTATCCTTTAATACTTCATCCTTACTTATCTCTAAACCTCGATATGCCAGTTCCGTTTTGACAATCTTATCATAAGTGCTTTTCACCTCTGCAAAATTGTCCATTTCCCTAAACAGAGTCATGCAATCAAACATCTGCTTCATAATCTCAAGTTCTTTAGAGATGCCAAACGGTATTCCTGTAGTATGTGGTGCAAACGCTGTCAACTTGTCTCCCAGAATACAATTTATATTAGGTATTCTAACCATAATGTCAGGCTTCTCTACTAAAAGCAGCTCATTTTCAATGTTTCTGGTTACTAAGGAAGAATAATTATTTTCCTCAAACAGTACATCCAACAAAATAGTTACTTCTCGCCCTGACATCGGCGAAAGATACATAAACTTAAAATGTCTTTTCTCAATGTTATTTTTTCCGATTCTCTTATGTTCATCTACTCGAATAAATGGAAAAATCTTACCCGCCTCTTTAATATATGAATCGATGTCTGTGTCAGGCTCAACAATAATATCAATATCTGTAGATAAGCGCATTGGTCTTTTCAACAGAAGCATAAGGCAGGTACCCCCTTTAAATATAAATGGCAACCCAACCCTTGTAATTGCTTCCAATAAACCAAATGCATATAAAACACGTTCCAGCAGTGCCGGATCATTTCCACTATCAAGCCTTAATTCTTCTATATGTTCCTTACTGAAATTTTCTCTCGTTAGCATATTCTCTCCTTCTACTTTAAGTATTTACTGATTTTTTCAACGGCATTTCTTCTCTTTGCATAGCGTAACATTTTCTTGTTATCCACATGATACCTTTCCATAATCATTTCCACCATATCCGAATATTCACTCGGACTAAACAGATTTCTAATTACCATTTCTGCGAAAATATCAACTAGCAATTTTTCAATTATCATATCGTGTGGATTTTGCTTATCTTTGGGGGCTTCGCTTATTCGGTCCACAATAATGATACAATTTTCACTCCAATATCTCTGTAGACTTTCTTTATCAGGTTTATATAAGACTCTTCCTCTATATTTTTCTTGCAAAAAATCAAATAAAAAACCTCCTAATTCCTTTTCCATTTGCACAATAATTGTATTATTAGCAATCTGATGATTTAAAAATTCATTGAGCAGATACGATTCAAATATGCAAAAGTCTGCTAAGGGATATTCTTCTTCAATTACTTTCTTTATTTCTTTTGCGTCCTCACTATACAACGGTACATATATCCTGCTTACGTCTTTGCTTTGACAATAAGAATTATAATCAACCCTATAAATTAGCTCCTCTTCTACAAGCTGCGAAACAATCCACTTGAAAGAATTGTAATTTAGTTCCGGATTTTCACTTCGTAATGCCTCAAATAAATCATTTCTTGAAAAAATTTCATTTCCGAATTGTTTAACAATATTTTCATATATCATTCTACTCGTCACCTCATATCTTTGCGGCAATTACTTCTATTTTTGCCACAAAGATATTGTAACATACTCACTATTCATTTTTCAACAAATATCTTTCTGGCACTTTTTTATTTTTTTGCCGCAAAGATATATCTTGAATCATTTTATACTTTCTTCTGTATTCGCCTCATATCCAATACATGGCATCTAAGATAATGAAAGTTAAACTCCTTATTTGGAAATGCCCTTCTTAACACCATGACATAGTATTGCTTATCGTGATGAAAGAACTTCCCATCCTCACCCGGAATCAACAATTCCGCCGTTGCCTCAGAAATAACCGGCAGGCTGCCATCCGGATTTCTGTAATAATCTGTCCCACCAAATTTTCTCTCAACCACTAGCAGCTCTCTCCCCTGTACATCTTCTGCTCTAAGTTCCAGAATATCTCCCATTCTTATCCCCGTTTCCTGCATCAAGCAGAATAACAGCAATAACTCTTTATTTCCATATTGCCTGACACATTCCTCTGCCTGTCGTATGTATTCACCACGCTCAAGAAAATTCATTGTATCCCATGTTCTGCTTTTTTTCTGTTTACCACGCATCTTCTGCTCCTCCGTTTCCTTACTTACACCTAACTTCCAGCCCATCCAGCTTCAATCCAGGCAAGCCAACCAAATACCAGTCATCTGCCATTTCCACTCTCGCTGGCACCCAGACATCATTCAACTTAAATTCAAACACCTCGCCACAATGAATGCCGCCATAGTCACGCACATCACCATCCTCATCTTTGTAATGGAAATTATACCTTCCACTGTCCTTGTCAAAAAATAATGTACCTTGCTTCATAGCTCGTCCTCCTGTAATATGCTTTTTACTTAATAAGTACCCGATTATCCCTCATTACTTGAATCTTCATCCGAGTTTTCATACTTTTTCACCAGTCGATAGAAACTGTCCTTCTTCAGCCCCATCAGAGTCATGGCTTCCCTGGCTGTAATTACTTTTGCCTTCCACCGGCTGTAACACTCCTCCCAGTTCTCCGGAAACTCGATCTTTGGTCGTCCCAGATACCTGCCAGCTTCCTTGGCTACCTCAATACCCTGACGCTGCAGCTCATGTCGTTCCTCCCAGTCGCCTTCCGCAATATAGGACAGTAACGCAAGCACCACATCCGTAATTACCTGACCCAGTAAGTCCTTATTCAATGAAGTGTCCAAAATCTTATTGTCCGCCACACGAATATCCATCTGAAGTTCCTTCGTAATATGATGCCACTCCCGATAAATCTCCGCATAGTTCCTTCCAAACCGCTTCAGCTCCGTCACCGTAAGCCGGTCCCCCGGACGCATAATGTGATTGACAAGCATATCATAGGTTTCACGATTAAAATTATGGCCCGATTTCTTCTCCACATAAATATTCCGTTCCTCAATGCCCAAGTCCAACATTATTTTTATCTGCCGGTCCGGATTCTGATCCTTGGTGGAAACTCTCACATATCCAAAGTCCATCTGTCTGCTCCTCCTTTCATAGAAATCCGCGTCGCAAAAGGTATACCTTTAGAGATACATTTTAAGGTACCCTTTTCCTGCTATAAAATGTCGATAAAGGTCGGTTTTTATTTTTGCGACATCGCAGGTGATATTGCACACCTTTTGCGACACATCATTTTATACGAAAACAAACCGTCAATTACAACAGCTCATCTTCAAAAAGCATATTAATCGAATCTGAATTTTTGGATGCAGAGTATGAGTGTAGTGGACAACTCCTGGTACAAATCTTCATCAAACACATTCTTATCCATTGCATTTTTAATAAGCAATGGACGGTACATCCGAAAGATTTCCACCTGAGCCGTCTTGTCTCCTGCCTGAGCCAGCCTAAGCAACGTCTCAAAACTCATCCTCCCTCACCTCCACTTCCTTCCTCAGTTTCCTGAGTATGTAATAATAAGACATCTCCACCTGTTTTGGTGTACCTCCAAACCGCATGCCCAACTCTTCAAAGGTAAGTTCCCCAAACACTCTGGCAAACAAAATCTTCCGTTCCCGGTCCTTCAGTTTACCCACCAGCTTTATAAGCCGCTCGCTCTCAATCAGTAACAATAGCTCCTGGATATTATCCCACTCCTTCGCAGCCAGTTCTGATTTCTCACTCAAATATGTATGGTACTGTGCATCAAAATCGGCATAATTCTTATCCAGCATGTCCGGCAGCTCCAGCTCCCTATCCTGAAGACGCATTTTCTTCTCCAGATAGCGGATGCGCTTATTCATTACTGCCGCCACTAAATATGCTGTAAAACGGTTTTGCACGGTATCAGCATATATTTCACTCAATATTTTATCCTCCATTTCAATTTTTTGAAATGTAGGACTAATGGCGGCCCTCTAGCACTATCTATGCCACAAAATACTCCGACAAAAACACAATACATTACTCCCGATAAATACTAGGGATATAATGATTGTATATGTAATACCTTACTAGAGATATATATCAAAAACCCCTCCAAAATTGCTTTTGGAAGGGTATACTTTTCTACCTTTATTAATTTCAACAACTTAAATCCTTGGGAACTGTAGAACCTGTTTGTCCACAAGGATATTATTTTATCACAATATCTCATATGCTCCTCCACCATAATAATGTTTTCCACATTATCCACCAAAGCAGAGGACCGTATTATCTTTTTTACTAAACGATGTTATTTATTAACTGAATTATATTATTTCACACATCTCCGATAAAATTCTCAGTATATCTTGTATTTTACTTGTTTGCCTCGGTTCCAACTTTTCTAATACACAAATAATTTTTTCTTTACTTCCACATCCGGTATCCTCACCAAGCATAATGTAATCACAGCTTACACATAAAGCTCTCGATATTCTACATAATGTATCCGCAGAAAATCCCTTCTTTCCCATCTCAATTTCATAGAGAAATTTAGCAGATATGTCCACCTTTTCCGCCAAGCCTTCCCTTGTATAGTTTTGGATTTCCCGGAGTTCTCGTATTCTTGCCCCAACTTCTATATTCGACATAATCTACCTCCAGATGCTATAATTCTACATCTTATTACCAGTAGTGATAAACCTTCTTATGTTCGCTCGCACTATACCTCCAGTTCTTGTCTGTAAGTTTACATCACAAACCACCAAATAACAGTTTATTTTGCTTAATTCATATAAATTTTCTCCCAAAACCAAAAGTGCTTTTATCTTATTGAATTTTACAGAATTTATTCATCGTTCTTTCCAATCCAGCAATTAAATCACTTTATTCAGTCTAAAACAAAGGATTTTCTGTAATATGATGTATCCTTGAATCATTAGATGAAAGGATGCTCTCGTATGAATAGAATAAAAGAATATATTAAAGACAAATATGGATTAAGTAATTATCAGGTAGCACAACTTGCTTTTGTTTTTAAAACCGCCTCTTCAGAATTAAGCAAAATACTGATTATGGGCATTATATTTCATGAACACATAAAACTATATGCCTTTTTATTGACGATAATGTGTTTTTTAAGAACATTCTCTGGTGGAGTCCATTTTTCCACATACAATAAATGTCTGCTAGGTTCTACTCTATATATTGGCAGCATCATTTATATTTTTACCCAAATTACACTCCCCTCATATATACAGCTACTTATATTGATACTTTGTATTATTGCCTGCTATGCAATCGGACCGGTTCTCTCTAAATATCGAACTCAGTTTCCCGAACGGCAATTATATGTTTGCCGCAACATTACCTGTTTTACTATTTTCATATACACAATCATTATGTATATACTCCCAGAAAATTCCTATTTTACAGCGGGATTCTGGATGATTATATTACATTCGCTCCAACTGTATGTTGCGAAAATACGAAAGAAAGGAGAAAATGGGCAATGATTGGTCATTTATTATGTGCTGTCGCCTCATGGTCATGGATTATAGAACTTACTCTACCAAGTGTTATTCTACTTGGAGAATATCCTTACCCCAATGAGGAAGACTATTAAATATGACACAGAAAGCGGACAAGTTATGACTTATCCGCTTTCTCAATCTCCAAAGTTACTTCTATCCAATTTTCCTGTTCACGCTCCACATTTCTGCACAAGATAGTCGCGGCATGCTCCTCACATAGCCTTTTGACATAATATAGCCCAATTCCGCGATTTTTTCCCTTCTTGCTATTATTCTGCAAAAACCAGGATTCGATTTCTGCATAACTTACATACGGATAAGGATTCAAAATGCTAAACAAAAACACCTTGTCTTGCTCCTCAAATTGAAACCTCAATCGCTTTACTTTTGCCTCTTCTAACTGTGCTTCGATTGCATTATCAAATAATATCCCCAATATTTCAATTATATGATACATAGGCATCGCAGTACTTTCCGCGAAGCAACCCTTTAATTCATATGTGACAACAATTCCAGCATCCTCTGCCTGACGGAATTTTTCATATAAAAAACCAACAATAGTACTGTCCCCAAGAAATAACAGCTTGTTATATCTATTTTCTTCACGTATTACACCATAGTATTTATCCTGTTCCTTTACCAATTCCTCATATGATTTGCTTGTATATTTTATTGACAGCAAAGCCGCTAAATGATTTTTAAAACCATGTTCACGTAATCTTACAGCAGTTAATAAATCATCATATTCTTCCTGCATAGACTTCGTTACCAATAATTCATTTTGAACTGATTCTTTTTCGTCCTGTGCTATTCCCAATTTACCTAAAGTCCACAATAAAACTATGAGCAAAGGTACTGTAAAAACATAAAACGATGCATTTATCTTCCCTTGCGATTTTCCTGCAATTGTCATCAGGCAAATTACGGACACTGCTACAAAAAATGTAAAAATAATAGCCTTATCACGTCTTCTGATTATTTCACGTAACTTATGTATCTTCAACTTAGGTAACAACCATAAATTGAAAATCGTAACTATAATATTTATTATCAACATCTGCCGCACTTCGTCTAGGAAATATACTCCGTTTAATGCCAATAGGAATAGAAATTGCAATATCCCGAGTAGAATTAGCATTAAGAAAGTGCTTACTATGGCACCTGAGACGCTATCCTTAAATTTGCACATACAATACAAAACAATGAGCACAAAAGTAAATAAACTTACTGCATTATTAAAATTCAACTGGCGAACCATTTCTAGAACAACAATCGTCACCATAAACAACCCTACTGTCTTAATATCCAGTTTGATTCTTCTGTTATAAATCTTGTGGATACATATTACTATAGAGATAATTTCCCATAACACTGCAATGCGATAAAGCACTTATGTAATCAACTCCTCCCTGTACTTCACTCATGCGAATACGAATAATAACACAATCAATTACTTGTCTGAATCTTCCAACTCTTTCAAATTTTTCTTAAATCTGATACCAATTCTAACTCTACCATAGTCTTTTTTTAATTGAACTACTTGATTTGGAATATCCAAATTATCGATATACTTTTGATTTATTATTGCACTCCGGCTACATTGAATAAAATCTGCGCAATCCAAGTCATTCAATAATTTCTTTAGAGTAATATACGGAATCTCAAGCTCATCTCCCTGTTTGGTATGAATATGCATTATGTGGTTAATACTTTCTGCATAAACAATATCTTCCCTCTCTACAGCCAATATAATTCCATCTTTTCTAAAATATAACGTTTTCGATGTACATCTGGAATCCCCAAAACATAAGCATTGCTTCACCAACTGTCGTAGCCGTTCCACATCAAATGGTTTTTCAATAAAACTATAACAATGTAAATTCTCGTAAGTATATAATTTGGTGTCTTCCAACGATGTAACAAATATTATTGGGACAAAAGCATAACGGTTGATTTTCCTTATATTTTCAACAAACTTCAGTCCCGACGCATCTCCTGGCGTGTTTTTATCCAGAATAATATCCACAATAAACAAATCAATCACCTTTTCCATGGCACACTGATATGCACCTTTTAAATCTTGAAATGCGTATACTACATTTTTCACATCATTATTCTGAACAATCAGCGTAAAGTTCTTTAGCGTAGTTGGATTATCTTCCAATATTAGTATCTTTTTCATAATACATCCATATTCTATATTTGGTTAATAATATCCTTTACTTCTGTCCATCTTTCTTCAATGGTTTCCAGAAGCGAAGATATTTCATTAACCACACTATTTTTGTCCTTTAATACTACTGCTGGCGACATATGATATACATTATACAATTTCCAAATAATTTCGCTATCCGGCAAACATCTATCCTTCTCTAAATCGCGAAATTTCTTGATATCCACGCCCAATTTTTCTGCCATTTGCTTTTGACGGCTACCTGTCATATGTCTAATAACAAGAAATATATTAGAAGATTTTCTACAAGTCAATACCAATGGCACATATTTCACCCGTTTCAAAATGTCCTTCCATTCTTCTGTATTTGACCTGCTATCATTCAAAGTGCATATTCCGCTTGAACGGAACAGCCAGTCCGCGACAGCGGAAAGGCTGTCCGCTCCAAACGGGAAGTTTATTTCTAATTAACTCGGGTTACGCATGTTCTTCCCATTCAGTTCAAGGCGGAACGCCTTGTGAATGATACGGTCAAGACATGCATCCGCATAGGTATTATCAGCAAACAGGTCATACCATGACTTGACTGGCAACTGTGAAACGATAACTGTAGATTTCAGATTATCCCTGCTATCGATGACTTCAAAGAAATCACGACACTTATCAAGATCGAGATCCATCAGTCCAAAATCATCGATTACCAGTAAATCAAGCTTAGCCATATGATTCACATATTCAAGATAGGTACCCTTAATGCGGGCCTGATCCATTTCGCTCATCATAGTGTTGGCTCTGATATATTTGACAGTTTTAAACTGCCTGATTGCTGCAATACACAATGCATTTGATATGTAAGATTTTCCTGCACCGGTAGCGCCCGTGATAAGAAGGTTTCGTCCTTCATCAAGCCACCGGCAGGTAGCAAGTCGTTCAATGGTTTCTGTGTCCAGCATCCGGTCAGGATCATAGATGGTGTCATCAAATGCTGCCTGTGGATACCGGAGCGTTGCTTTTTTTAGAAAACGATTGAATTTCTTGTTAAAACGAAGTTCCCATTCGTAGTTTACGATGTTTGAAAATCTTTCATAGAAGCCGGAAAGATCAGAATTAGGGTTCTTTATCTGTTCTTCATAGGCTTCAGCCATACCTGACATTTTCATCTGTTTGAGCCGGTCAACAATAACTGTGATTATTGTGTAGCCCTACCTCATAGAGTATAATTTCACATAACAGAGAACTCAGCGACTCTTAATTTGGCTGCACAAAGAAAGGAGCTTCTATGGCAGCCACAGATGAAAAAATCTCTGAAGCAGGAAGCGATTCAAGCCAGCCGTGCAGAGATATAAAGACATATTCCGTACAACATATAGCTGACATCCTTAGAATCAGTCGTTCCAAAGCATACGAATTGTGCTTGAACCCAGAATTTAAGGTAATCCGGCTAGGTCGTACTATTAGAATCTCCAAACAATCTTTTGACGAATGGCTTAACAACCTGTTGTAAGAGTAGAAGGAGAACTGAATGGCATCTATAATTAAGAGAAAGAGTAAATACTCTGTTGTATATTATTATTTAGACGAGAAGGGGGTGAAAAGACAAAAATGGGAAACTTGTCAGGATTATGCTGAAGCAAAAAGACGAAAAGCTGAAATTGAAAATCAGCTAAACAATGGTACTTTTATTCCTCCACAGGAACTAACTGTAAGTGAATTTCTACGGGACTTTGTACAGATATATGGCAGGGCTCATTGGGCTTTATCAACTTTTGAGTCCAATTCTGCACTTATATCAAATTACATCAATCCTACTATAGGCAATGAATTAGTGCAGAATATCACACCCAAGTATGTTGATGCTTACTACATCAAGCTTCAGAAAGTAAAGAGTGTTGTTTGTAGGAACCGGAAACCTAAAAGTGAATATCTCTCAGCAGGAACTATTCATAGTATTCACAAGCTGCTTCGTTGCGCTTTTGACCAGGCTGTAAAATGGGAAATTATTGCTCGTAATCCATTTCCTAATGCTAATAAGCCAAAGGTTGAATACAAAAAGAGAGATATTTGGACAGCTGATATGATTCGTACCGCTTTGGATCAGTGCGATGATATGAAACTTTATATCGCTATGAATCTATCATTTGCCTGTTCTTTACGGCAAGGTGAGATTACCGGTCTTACATGGGACAATGTTTTCATTACTGATGAGCATATAAATAACGATGATGCACATTTATTTGTAAAGCAGGAGTTGTCCCGTGCATCCAAAGAAACCATGGAGCTGCTTGATGATAAAGACATCTATTTTGTATTTCCATCCATGATGTCTAATACACATACTAATCTGATACTGAAAAAGCCAAAAACTGATTCCAGTATCCGTAAGGTATGGATTCCGAAAACTGTAGCTTACATTTTGAGGGAATGGAAGGATATACAGAACCAGTACAAGCAGTATTTAGGTAGTGATTATTTTGATTATAACCTGGTACTTACCTTACCAAACGGCAGACCTGTTGAGAGTCGTGTGATTGATAAGGAATTTGCAAAACTGAAGGAGAAAGCCGGTTTGCCTCATGTTGTATTTCACTCCCTCAGACATTCAAGTACCACTTACAAGCTGAAGCTTAATCATGGTGACTTAAAGGCAACTCAAGGAGATACCGGTCATGCGCAGATTGATATGATTACTGATGTGTATGCCCACATTTTGGATGAAGACAGAAAAATTAATGCTCAAAAGTTTGAAGCTACATTTTATGCTCAGAACATGGGCAATCCTTTAAGAGATATAAAAGCACCCGCAGAAAGCAATCCTGAATTAGAAAATTTGGTAGCTGCTTTACGCCAATCCCCTGATTTAGTGGCTATGCTCACTCAAGTAATGAAGGGGAATGCTATTAGCACTACCTAGCCTGCTAATATTTACTTAGCAGCTTATTAGCAAAACTCCATAAGTAAGCAAAATAGTTCGAGTCTAAATTAGCAAAAGCAATACGCTATTTCGTAACTTATTTTGAAGAGTATGTAAAAATATATCTGTGCGATGCTAAAAAAAAGAAAGCATTGAAAAATCCAGTGTTTTCAATGCTTTCAAGCGTTGGTGAGGTGACTTGAACACCCGGTCTTTCGCTTAGGAGGCGACTGCATTATCCACTATGCTACACCAACATTTATGAAAAACTTGCTAATAAAACAAGCAATTCACCGTATAAAAATTAATACATCATCCTCCACTTAGGAGGCGGTCGCTCTATCCAACTGAGCTATAGCGACATTTGAAAAAGTCTATTAAATTATACTGATAAGCTTAACTTATGTCAATCTTCTTTAGGAAAATTGATAAAGCCCTGCAGCCAGATGATTCCTTTGAATCTTCTGCCCACCTGTGGTTCCCCAAACAAATCTATTATATTAATACAAACGTCAAATGTCAATTCATTACAACAAATTGTCAGGATATAAATTTGCTCTCCGGTTACATGATTCGTAACGAGACGCATAGCCACAATCTCACCCAGCACAGAATACTGATCGCACTCTATGCCATAGGGCATAAAATAAGTATCAACCAGACTGAAAATATCTTCCTTCTGAATACGGCGGGAAATGGTTGTATACATATCCATATCCTCAAGGGTCAGGGTTTCAATCGCTTCCTCGTCACCTTTTCTGGCAGCAGCTAAAAGGCTGCTTCTGTTTGCAGAATTCCTTTTTACACGCTGCTTCTGCTCTTCATTCTTCATAATGGGCATCATGATATTGCCGCTTATGGAGAGACCGGAGAGCGTTACCGAGGTTCCGCGAACAGGAAGCTTACCCTTAGTCAACGCTTTCACATAGGGAATCATATTGCGAAGATAAAAAATGAGGGATATGCCTACTTTCATATCATCACAAATTCCGGCATAGGAATCCTTTGCTGCATGGCGTTCCACGGAAACATCCTCATAAGAGGTGATACCGTTTCCGATAAGGTAAGGATAATAATAATCATAAATAAATTTATCATCATCATCAAATTCACCACAAACAGCAATACCTATATTGTCAGCGAAATTTTTGCAGAATTCACCCAGCATAATTTCGTCCTGATTCAAGGTATAGCTGCGTTGCTCAGAATTTATAATGACATCTGTAAGCAGTTCTTTTAATTTTTTGCGGTTACTGAATTCACTGAAACCGATAGCGCGCATATATTTATGCAAAAATTTCACCTTCTTTCCTGAATCACTATATTACGAAATCGCTCGCAAACATACACGGACATGCTTTCAGTTCTATCGCGTCTGTTTGCTCATTATTTTTTCCTTGCCGCCCATGTAAGGACGAAGCGCTTCCGGAATATTGATACTTCCGTCTTCATTTACATTATTCTCAAGAAATGCAATCAATCCTCTGGGAGATGCAAGAACCGTATTATTTAATGTATGCACATAGTAAGTACCATTTTCTCCCTTGGTACGGATTCCGAGCCGTCTTGCCTGTGCGTCGCCCAGAGTGGAACAGGAACCAACTTCAAAGTATTTCTGCTGTCTGGGGCTCCATGCTTCCACATCACAGGATTTTACCTTAAGGTCAGCTAAATCTCCGCTGCAGCACTCTAAAGTACGTACAGGAATATCAAGACTGCGGAAAAACTCAACTGTATAACTCCACATCTTATTATACCAGTCCATAGATTCTTCCGGTTTACATAATACTACCATTTCCTGTTTTTCAAACTGGTGTACGCGGTAAACACCCCTCTCTTCAATGCCATGAGAACCAACCTCCTTACGGAAACAGGGAGAATAGGAAGTCATCGTAATAGGCAGACTGCTTTCATTTACAATCTGACCTTTGAATTTACCAATCATGGAATGCTCGGAAGTACCAATCAGATACAAATCCTCGCCTTCAATTTTATACATCATAGCTTCCATTTCAGCAAAGCTCATAACACCGTTGACGACACTGCTGCGAATCATAAAAGGAGGAATGCAGTAGGTAAAGCCTTTATCAATCATAAAATCTCTTGCATAACTAATCATTGCAGAATGGATTCTTGCCGCATCACCCATCAGGTAATAGAAACCGTTGCCGCTGGTTCTTCCTGCGCTGTCTTTATCAAGACCATTTATGCTTTCCAAAATATCTGCATGATAAGGTACTTCAAAATCAGGAACTACCGGTTCGCCGTATTTCTGGATTTCCACGTTCTCACTGTCATCTTTGCCAACGGGTACGGATTCATCTATAATATTAGGAATTACCATCATAATTTTGGTTATCTTTTCCTGAAGCTCCGTTTCCAGTGCTTCCAGTTCAGCCAGACGTTTTGCACCGGCAGCAACCTCTGCCTTTTTGCTTTCCGCTTCTTCTTTTTTGCCCTGTGCCATTAATCCGCCGATTTCCTTGGAGATGCGGTTACGGGTCGCTCTGAGATTATCCGCTTCCTGTTTTGCCTTCCTGCTCTCTGCATCTAATGCAATTACCTCATCCACCATCGGAATTTTGGAATCCTGGAATTTCTTTTTGATATTTTCTTTTACAATATCGGGATTCTCTCTTAAAAATTTAATGTCAAGCATGACTTCCTCCGTTCTGTTACAGGATATGTAACATCTAATCTATTACTTTTTCAATAAAAATATTGTGTACTTTTACAAGGTCCTTAATAATTTTTTCTTTTACAGCATTACCATCTTTATCCCTGATAATACGAATAATGGGTCTGTCATGAAAGTGTTTGTTTTGCGAAACAACCACCGCATATTCTCCCTCATTTGTCATAACATGAGTACCTGCAGGGTAAACTGCTGTAAATGTCAGAAACGCGTCTACTATTTTACCATCAAATTTCTTATTTTTAAAGGTCTTTAAATATTCAATCGCTTCATATACTTTCGTTTGTTTTGTGGCGATGCCGCAAATCATTTCGTCAAAGACATCACATACATTTACAATTCTGCACTCATAGGGAATATCCTTCATATGCAGCGGGAAACCGGAACCATCCATTCTCTCATGGTGATACAGAATAATTTCCTTGCTGATATTGGATATCCAATCCTCCTGCTGCAAAGATGCGTAACCGTTTACAGGATGTTTTCTATATTCTGCCAGTTCAGCGCCGGTTAACTGTTCTGCATTCTTATGTGCAAAATCAATCGTTGAATAACGAAGTCCTATATCATGTAATAAACAACCGACACCAATGTCATGTATTACTTTTTTATCTATCTGCAGCTTAAGCGCTGTCAGAATTGCCAGAGAACAAATACTAATAGAATGCTCATAAATATCAGTACTTCTTTCTCTGATATCAAAGACCCTTTCGACCACCTGTTCTTCTTCCAGAATTGTAGATATAATATTATCCGCAGTTTTACTCAATTCTGTCAGTTTCTTATTTTTTTGATAAGTATGTCTCTCAAGTATATCTTTTACCTTTTCTTTGAAATTTCTTTCAATATCTGACTTCAGAATAACAATTTCACTGTCATCAATTTCTTTTTCTTTTATTGCTACTTCTGTAATTCCTAATTCTTTAAGTTTTTCAATATAGTCTTTTTTCAGAGTTGCACCCTGAGGAAGAATAACTTGATATTCCAACGTCATAACCGGTGTAGCCAGAATATCATTGTCTTGTATTTCTGTAATCTTCTTCTTCACCATATTTTCACCACTCATATATTCAACTATGAATAAATCCCACTTATACTTCTCCCATCGCTATCGCTAAGGCTTCCTCTTCTTCTTTTCCAAGAGAGATTACGCTTTCTCCCTGCTTAATCTCCTTGGTGTAAGAATAACATGCTTCCGTACTGTGTACGGAATTAATAATAAATCCATTATTGTTTTCGTCCAATAATGCAAGACAGAAACTTAACTGACCTCCCATCTGATTAAAGGCATCATATTTTACCAGACCCATCTTCTGAAATGCGGATTCCATATTCTTATAAAGAGCACGAATATCCTTTTTATTTTTCTCCGTTGTATTTTTCAGAAATTTATTATCCTCGAACAAAGAAATAATTTCCTGCTCCAGACTGTTTCCGTCTTTTCCAAGTACCAGCTTGTCCAGCCTTTTTTTTAAAGTTCCGACTTTCTTTATCTGAATCATTAAAAGGATAAAAACAACCAGTATAAGTAATAATAACACTGCCACAGCAATCAGCAGGTAGCCCAAATCAAATCCACTTAAACCAATTTGGTTTAAGAAATTACTGCTATTTGTACTCAATTTCATTCTCCTTCGTATTTTACCTGAATCAATTATTTGTGTTTCCAATCATTTCTAACAGTCTGTCTAAATCTTCGTGATTATAAAATTCTATCTCAATTTTTCCAGTGCCATCGCCCTTAGAAGAAACCGTAACCTTTGTGCTGAGCTTCTGTTTTAATCTTTCTTCAATATCCTGATAGATAGCCTGTAATGCCTTATCATCCAGTTTTTTAGGCTTTGCAGGTTTATGAAGATTTTTAACCATTTTTTCTACATCACGGACACTGAGCTTTTCATCAAAAATTTTCTGCGCCAGATTATACTGCTCTTCCGGATCCTCGACTGCCAAAAGTGCACGGGCATGTCCGGTAGAAATCATTTCATCAATAACCATCTGCTGTACCTTATCGGACAGCTTTAACAAACGAATGGAATTTGTTACTGCAGCACGGCTTTTAGATACTCTGTCCGCAACCTCATCCTGTTTTAGATTAAATTCAGTCAAGAGTCTCTTATATGCCTGTGCTTCTTCAATCGGATTCAAATCCTCCCGTTGAATATTTTCAATCAAGGAAATTTCTACAATTTCCTGTTCTGTATAATTGCGAATAATAACAGGAACCTCTTTCAGTCCTGCCATCTTTGCGGCACGCCATCTTCGCTCTCCCGCAATAATTTCATAATAATCCTTTCTGTCCTGTACCAGAATAGGCTGCAACAAACCAAATTGTTTAATCGAATCAGCTAATTCCTGTAAAGCATCCTCATCAAAGTTTTTACGAGGCTGTTCCCGGTTAGGTTCCACCTTCGTAATTTTTACGATTGTTTCAGAACCTTTTTCCTCTGATGCCTTTTGATTTATCTCTTTTTTTGCTTTTGCTTCCCCTACTGCATTAGGAATTAATGAATCAAGTCCTTTTCCCAATCCTCTTGCCGCCATTTTTCTATCCTCTCTTTTTGTATCATTTTAATTTTTAGATTACTCCCAATACTTCATCTGCTAACTGCATATATGCTTCTGCCCCGGCAGATTTTGCATCATACATATTAATGGGCATTCCATAGCTGGGTGCTTCCGCTAATCTGATATTTCTTGGAATCAGTGTTTTATAAACACGCTGATTTAGATTTTGTTTCACGTTTTCTACGACCTGCATAGAAAGATTTGTCCGGGAATCATACATAGTAAATACTACACCTTCCATCTCTAAATCAGGATTTAGTCTTTCTTTTACCAGATTCACTGTATGAATTAACTGGCTCAATCCCTCCAAAGCATAGTATTCGCACTGAATTGGAACAAGGACACTATCCGCTGTTGTCATGGAATTGATAGTCAGCATATTCAGCGAGGGCGGACAATCAATAATGATGAAATCATAATCTTCTTTGACATAATCCACTTCATTCTTTAATATGTACTCCTTCTTATCTACACCAATTAATTCTATTTCAGCAGCTGCCAGATTTACATTAGATGGAACTACAGATACATTCTCAATTATATCGGCAATAATACAATCTCGAATAGAGCACTCTCCTAAAATTAATTCATAGATTGTGTTGTCTAATTCATTTTTGTCAATGCCAAAACCACTTGTGGTATTTCCCTGAGGGTCCGTATCAATTACAAGAACTTTTTTCCCTTTTGCAGCAAGTGATGCCGATAAATTAATCGAAGTGGTAGTCTTTCCAACACCGCCTTTTTGGTTCGCTATTGCTATTATCTTTCCCATATATTTTTCGCCTTTCCTTTGTTTCGCTTTACAATTATATCACTAATTATATGTTACTGCCACATGAAAATTTTGAAAATCTGTCTAAAATAGTATTTTTTATGTTTCACACTTGTATAAAAGAATGTTTCACGCTTATTTTTACAATATCTAGTTTTAAATGTTTCACGTGAAACATTATCTTGTGGCATATGGTGTATAAAAGAAGGAATGTTTCACGTGAAACATTCCTATCCTTCAATCAAACTACTAAAAAAGTTTAATAATATCATTTTTAATTGCAAATACCGCTGCCTGAGTTCTATCAGATACATCAATTTTCTTAAAAATATTAGAAATATGATTTTTTACTGTTCTTTCACTGATATTTAAAGAGATTGCAATTTCTTTATTAAACATTCCACTAGCCACCTGAGTTAATACTTCCAATTCTCTCTTCGTAAGTGAGTCAATCTTGTCCTTATCTATATCTCTTGCAACAAGTCTGTTATTCAACGCAGGAATCAGATTCGGTTGAATATAATTTTCCCCATCCATTACAGCGTTAATTGCTTTTTTTAATTCTACCGATTCAGAGTCCTTTAAAAGATATCCGTCCACTCCTATATCAACTGCTTTTAATAAATATTCTACCTCATTATGAACGGTTAATATTAATACCTTTACATTTATTTTTTTTCTTTTGATTTCTTCCAAAACCTCAATACCGTTTTTCTTCGGCATATTAATGTCAAGTAATAAAACATCCGGTTTTGATTTTTCAATTTTTTCAATACATTCTTCTCCATTACCGGCTTCTTCAATAACTTTAACGCTTCCATCGAATTCCAGTAACTGACGGATTCCTTCCCTCATTAATGCGTGGTCATCAACCAACATAACTTTAACACTCATTTTAATAACTATCTCTCCTTTTATTGTTTTGTATTCTAAATTTATTTAGCTCAAAGGAATTTCCATATGTATGTGAGTTCCTTCTTCTTTTTTAGAATTAATAGTCAACTTTCCGCCCAATAGACTGATTCTTTCCTTCATAACTGCAATACCAAAATGTTTATCTTTCTTACATTCTATTTCTTCATTTGAAAATCCTTTGCCGTCATCTTTAATATCTATCACACAGATATGATCATTATTTTTACAGGAAAAAGTAATCTTCTCAGCCTCTGAATGTTTCATGATATTTCTCAGACATTCCTGCGCTACCCTGAAAATAGTGGCAAGAATTATATTATTTTCACATGAAACATCTTCAATATCCATATCTATCACAAATGAATTCGTTTCTTTCATTTTTTCTACCAGCTGCTCAAAAGCTGACTTCAATCCTAAATCATCAAAAGACATAGGACGTAAATCAAATATCGTATTTCGGATTTCTTCAATTACAGCTCTCAAATTTTTTTCAATAACTGCCAGTTCTAATTTTGCCCTGACAGGATCCTGATCAATAAACATACTACTGAGTTCAATTTTATGAACTAAATGAGCCAGGTTTTGCAAAGAGGTATCATGTAACTCTCTGGCTATTCTTTGTCTGTCTTCCTCCTGAATATCCAAAATAGAAAGATTTTCACAATAAAATTCCTTTTCATCTTGAATAATTTTTTCGAGCTTTTCAATATTGGCATGCAAACTGTTTTGCTCATGATAACACTGATTTAATTTTTGTTGAAGAACATTTTTTTCAGACCCAGCTTTGGTAATTTCATCTTTATGAATATCTTCTGTCTTTCGAGGAGAAAACATTTCAAAATCTTTATTCTCTTCATCAAAAAAAGATTGAATATAATTATCTGTCTCTTTTATCTTTAAAATATATTCATCAATCTGCTTTTGTAAATTATCATACTCCTGTTGAAATTCTGTAAGCATACTAGCTAATATTTCATAATTAAAAGAATTCATAATAATCCCCCATGTTACCTGCCAATAACTGATAAAATAGTATACAAAGTAGAACATATGTACTATAATAGAATCAACTTATTAATCACATATTTATAATATACTAAAAAAGATAAAAACGCAAATATTGTAAAAACTTAGTCGAATAAATTTATTTGTATATTTTTTAAATATAATGTAGAATGTAAACATACAAATCAAATACCCGTTGCTCACGGAAATGATTTCGCATCAGAATATAAGGAGAAAATTTTATGGGTCAAAAAGCAAAGACATTATTAGCGCTCGCAACGATTGCTACTGCCACAATCCACATTATAAATCGTGTGGAATATTCTCATGCAACCAATAAAAAAATTATTCCCTCTGCCGGAAACAGATATTATGAATGGCGTTTTGGAAAAATTAAATATACCATAAGGGGTTCGGGAACTCCCATTCTTTTGCTTCATGATTTAATGCCGGGCAGCTCCTCCTATGAATTCAGTAAAATTACAGGTTCCCTGTCAAAAAATCATGAAGTGTATGAAATTGATTTTCTTGGCTATGGATTATCCGATAAACCAAATATGACCTTTACCAATTATCTGTATGTCCAGATGGTTAGTGATTTTATAAAAAATATTATTGGCAGAAAAACAGATATTATTGCAACCGGAGACGCTTTTCCGGTAGCGGTAATGGCGTGTCATAACGACAGCAATATTGTAAGAAAGCTGATTGCCATTAATCCGCCCAGCCTTTTCCAACTGAACCAGATACCGTCCAAGCAGACAAAAATTTTAAAGCTGTTAATGGACACCCCCATTCTGGGAACTTTTATTTATAATTTGCATACATCAAAAACAGCTTTTACAAATTTGTTCCAAAATGATTTCTTCTATAATTCCTATAATATAGAAGAAAAATATATTGATGCTTATGTACAGGCAGCTCATATACCTGACTATCATTCCAAACATGCTTATGCAAGCTATGTCGGAAAATATCTGAATGCAAATATTGTTCACGCATTAAAAGAAATTGATAACAGCATATATCTGATTGCAGGTGAATTTAAACATGATAACAAAAATATTGTGGACAATTATATTTATTATAATCATGCGATCGAAGCTGCTTATATTTCAGATACAAAACAGCTTCCTCATTTGGAGAAGCCTGATGAAACATTATCCTGTCTTGATATGTTTCTGTGCTGATTAATCATATCAAACACAAAACACACGAATTTACAATGGTTCTTTCCCGGGAAGACCTGCCTTCCTGGGATATTTTTTTGGGGTTTCCTTTATTTTTTCAATCACAAAAAGATTTCTGTAAATATCAGAATCAGGTAATGTAAATGCTACCTGATTTACAACTTTCCCGCCAAGAAGTCTGACGGCATTTTCCGCAGCAGCTTTTTCCTCTGTAATCTTTTCAGACTTATAAGAAATAAACTGACCGCCTACCTTTACAAAAGGCAGACAATATTCGCTGAGAGTGGACAGATTAGCAACCGCTCTCGACACGCATAAATCATATTTTTCCCGCATCGTATGTTTTGCAAAATCCTCCGCACGTCCGTGTATTCCTTCAATACCGGAAAGTCCCAATTTCTCAATTACCGTATTAAGAAAATAAATTCTCTTATTAAGGGAATCCAGCAGTGTAACCCTTAAATTCGGAAAAGCAATCTTCAAAGGTACTCCGGGAAAACCCGCACCGGTTCCCACATCAATCAAAAAGATATTCTTAGACAAATCATAAGCCTTCACCAGAGAAAGACTGTCTATGAAATGCTTTTTCAACACTTCCTCATAATCTGTAATAGCAGTCAGATTCATCACCTTATTCTGCTCCACCAGCATTTCATAATATAGAAGAAACTGCTCCATCTGTTTATCTGATAACTGGATACCGAGACTCTCTAAATCCTTTTCAAACTGACTTGTATCGTAATTACCCACTTGCTACCTCATTTCATTCTTTGAAACTTTTAAAGTAAAAAATTCATTATCCGCTGCTAATTTCTTCTTGCCCTCTGCTCCAGATAAATCAACAAAACGGACACGTCGGCGGGAGACACACCGGAAATCCGGCTTGCCTGCCCCACGGATATCGGCTTGAACTGTTTCAGCTTCTGCCGCGCCTCCAATCTCAGGGAAGGGACCTCATCATAATCAAGGTCTTCAGGAATTTTTTTCTTTTCCATCTTCTTATATTGTTCCACCTGACGTTTCTGTCTTACAATATAACCCTCATACTTGATTTCAATTTCCACCTGCTCAATCACATCCGCCGGAAGCTCCACTCTGTCCTTATCAATCTCAGACAAAATTTCATAGTTCAGCTCCGGACGGCATATTAACTCTGCCAGTGTTGCAGCAGTTTTTAAAGCAGAGCTTCCATGAGCCTCCAAAAATGACTGCATCTCCTTATTCGCTCCCACGGAGGTATTTTTCAACCGATTCATTTCCTTATGAATCATTTCTTCTTTTTGTAAAAGATATTGATACTGCTCCTCAGAAATCAGTCCAACCTCATAACCTTTTTTGCGCAGTCTCAAATCCGCATTATCCTGACGAAGCAAAAGACGATATTCCGCTCTGGAAGTCATCATGCGATAAGGCTCCCTGTTATCCTTGGTTACAAGGTCATCAATCAACACACCAATATAGCTTTCCGAACGGTCAAGAATCAAAGGCTCTTTTCCAAGGATTTCCATAGCCGCATTGATACCGGCTATCAATCCCTGGCAAGCCGCTTCTTCATAACCGCTGCTTCCGTTAAACTGACCGCCGCTGAACAGACCCTTCACCTCTTTAAATTCCAGAGAAGGATATAATTGGCGGGCATTAATGCAGTCATATTCGATAGCATAAGCATTCCTTACAATTTTACAGTTTTCCAGTCCCGGAACCGTGCGGTACATAGCAAGCTGCACATCTTCGGGAAGAGAGGATGACATACCGCCCACATACATCTCATTGGTATGAAGTCCTTCCGGCTCGATAAACACCTGATGCCTCTCTTTTTCCGCAAATTTAACCACCTTGTCCTCTATAGAGGGACAATATCTGGGACCGGTTCCCTCAATAATTCCGGCATAGATAGGGGAACGGTCTAAATTATTCCGAATAATCTCATGAGTTTTTTCATTGGTATAAGTAAGCCAGCAGGAAACCTGTTCCTTCTGTATAGAATCCGGGTCTGTAGAAAAAGAAAAAGGGACTATCCTCTCATCGCCGAATTGCTCTTCCATCTTGGAAAAATCAATGCTTCTTTTATCCATTCTGGCGGGAGTTCCCGTCTTAAACCGTCTCATTTCAATTCCCATACTTTTCAGGGAATCCGTTAAATGATTTGCCGCCTGCAGACCGTTGGGTCCTGTATAAGTGATAGCTTCCCCACAAAGACATCTTGCGCGGAGATAGGTTCCGGTACAAAGCACCGCTGCCTTACATTCATAAATTGCGCCGGTGAAGGTTTTCACACCTGTGATGCGCTTTTTATCTTCTACAGCTTCCCATAAAAGCTCACAAACCTCTGCCTGCTTGATGGTCAAATGCTCCTGATTTTCCAGAACCTTTCTCATCTCACGGGTATAATCCGCCTTGTCAGCCTGAGCACGGAGAGAATGTACCGCAGGTCCCTTGGACACATTCAGCATTTTAGACTGAATAAAGGTTTTATCTATATTTTTTCCCATTTCGCCGCCCAAAGCATCCAGCTCTCTTACCAGATGACCCTTGGAGGAACCTCCAACGTTGGGATTGCAGGGCATCAAAGCAATACTGTCCACACTTACCGTAAAGATAACTGTCTCAAGTCCAAGCCTTGCGCATGCCAAAGCCGCTTCACAACCCGCATGTCCGGCGCCAACCACACACACATCCACTTTCTCACGTATTTCAGCCATATTTATCTCCATTCCTCTCTTATCTCACAACTGAAAATTTAAGAAATTCTTTTCGCCTTGTTATTTACCCATACAGAATTTAGAGAATATTTCATTCACCAAATCCTCCTCCACTTCTTCTCCGATTATCTTTCCGAGAGAAGCATAAGCGCTCATCAAATCAATCGAATAAAAATCCTCCGGCGTATCATTCAAAAGACTCTGCCTCACCATCTTCATGCTTTCCAAGGCATCTAAAATCGCCGCCTTGTGACGCATATTAGTAATACACACCTCATCGTTTATCTGAATTTTTCCATGGAAAAACATATCCTTCAAGGTCTGTTCAAAGATCTCAATGCCGATATTTTCTTTTGTAGAAGTCTTAATCATTACAAATTCATCATTCAGTATTTTTCTTAAGGAATCCTCTGTAACCACAATATCCAAATCAGATTTATTCAAAAGAACAATACATTTCTTGTGCTGAATCATCTCCATGATTTCGTAGTCACTCTCATCCAAAGGCACGGAAGAGTCTACCACATAGATAATCAAATCCGCTTCATCCGCATATTTTTTTGCCTTTTCCACACCGATTTTTTCCACCACATCCTCAGTGGAACGAATACCGGCAGTATCAATGATATTTAAACCGATTCCGTGCAGTTTAATATGTTCCTGCAAAATATCACGGGTGGTTCCGGCAATATCAGTCACTATCGCCTTTTCTTCCCCGACTAAAAGATTGAGAAGAGAGGATTTTCCCGCATTTGGTTTTCCCACAATTACAGTATTAATACCTTCCTTCAGCATCTTTCCATTGTCAGCGGATTCCGCCAATTTCTGAAGTTCGTCTATAATACTTTCTGTTTTTTCCATCAACTGTTCCGGGTATCCATCCAGACTGATATGCTCCGGGTCATCCAGTGCAGATTCAATAAACGCAATTTCGTATATAAGTTTTGCTCTTAAGCTTCTGATTTTATCGGAAACGGAACCCTTCAACTGCTTTACGGAAGCATCCAACGCATATTCATTTTTCGCGTGAATCACATCAATGACTGCTTCCGCTTTGGAAAGGTCAATTCTGCCATTTAAAAAAGCACGCTTCGTAAATTCTCCCGGCTCTGCAAGTCTGGCGCCGGCTTTCAATACTGTCTCCAGAACCTTCTGCACCATAAGCACACCGCCATGACAATTAATTTCTACCGTGTCCTCCGCAGTGTAGCTTCTGGGCGCTCTCATAACCGAAATCATAACCTCATCAATTACCTGAGATTTTAAAGAGCTGTCCACAATATGACCGTAATGAATGGTATGGGTATCCACATCCGTTAAACGCTTTTTCCCATTTCCCAATATACTTATTTTATCAACAATAGCCACAGCATCCTCTCCGCTCACTCTGATGATTCCAATACCGGAATCGGAAACGGCTGTTGCAATCGCTGCAATCGTATCTGAATTCATAAGAGGTTCCTCATGTTCTAATTTTTATCATTATACTACTATTAAACACCACACATAATATCATAAATAAAGTACAGTATCAAATATTTTTAGGCAGAAAGAAAAGAAGGTCTGAAAAAGACCTTCTTAATCACTTAATTCCTATCATATTGTTCTCTATCTTAATACTCCGGTCTGACATAGGTACTTACTTCAATTCCCACAACAACTCCATCCTTTGTATTGATAGAATAAAATTCGTCTGCGCTGACATTTGGATTTTTCAAGCTATAGAATCTATTTTCGCTTCCAATTTCTTTCACTTCATAGGTATAGTCAGCTAAAATTTCTAATAATTCACTTTCCTGCATACCTTTTTTTATATTACAGGGAATTACCAATTCAAACGCATTTTGATCAGATGCACATTCCACTCCTCCGATAAAACAATTCTCGGGTGTAGTTGCATTTGGTGAATAATTGTGAATGGTCATAACTACATTCTGACCATTATATTTTAAAACCGCCCAACCATAATCACCGGAAGCAATTTCTTTATCTGTTCTTTCATCATTCATATCTATTTCAAAACCGTTTGCTATTAATTCAGATAGCGGACAAGGCAATGCGTACAAATGACCATCTATTTCAACATTCATTTGATACAAATCATCTCCAAGCGCCTCAGGTGCCTTATAATTTTTTACACTTTCCGGCACTTCCGCTGATACAGAATCATCGCCGCCTTCCAAGGCTTCTCTATTATACATTTTAATGGACGTAAGTATGTCATTCTCCAAACCTAATATTACATAATGGTTTGCACCTTCCTGATACCATAAATCACAGGTAACATCATATTCTGATTCCATAGAAGGTTCGCCATATGCTGCAACAATATCCTCTTTTGCAGACACTCCATACTGAATCCCACCAGGAAGAATAATTTCCCATTCCCCTTCTGTCAGGTAATTTTTATCAATATCAATTTCGATAATTTCACTTTCCGAATACGGTGCTGCATTCGCTGCCATATTACAAAACGTTGTATAAATTGTATTGTCTCCCATTTCCCATCGATTGGGATTTTGGGTGCTTACATTTGTTTCCAGCGTTGTCGTGGCATCACCTGCATATTCCCATCCAAGTTCTTCCAATTCCCTGTACCACATAGGAATATGATATATAGTCCCATTGATAGACATCTGATAAGAATATAAATCACCTGATAACTCTTCCTGTTCTTCAGATACTTCAATGCTGTTATTTGTATCCTCCTGTGTATTATTCACTTCATCGTTTTCGTTCTCCACGTTTTTATTTTCATTATTACTACATGCAGCCATGAATAATGCCATAATACCACACAGTAAAACAACCAGCTTTTTCTTTTTTTCTTTCTTTAACATTTTTTTCCTTCATTTCCAGTAAAATTATGATCTCTTTAATGTAACAACAACTCTTCTGTAAGGCTCTTCCCCTTCGCTATGTGTGCTGACATATTTGTCATTCTGTAATGCGGAATGAATAATACGTCTCTCATAGGGATTCATAGGCTCTAAGAAAACAGTTCTTTTTGTTCTCTTAACTTTATAAGCAATATTTTTAGCAAGATTTTCCAAAGTATCTTTTCTTCTCTGTCTGTAATTTTCAGTGTCAACCCTTACCTTGATATAATCCTCGGAATCTTTATTTACTACTAAGGATACAAGATACTGGATGGAATCAAGAGTTTGTCCTCTCTTACCGATAAGAACACCCATTTCATCACCATTTAAATCGACGTCAACTGTTTTTTCCGATTCATCGTATTTGACATTTACAACAACCGTCAAATTCATTGCCTCAAAAACATCCTTCAGGAAGCTTTCAACGTTATCTTTAATGGAACATTTCACGGCCGCTTTGATAACAGCAGGTTTGGAACCGATACCCAGAAAACCATTGGAACCCTCTTCAATTACCTGATAATCAAGTTTATCACTTGTAACACCTAATTTCTGACAAGCTTCTGTAATTGCATCATTAACTGTTTTTGCAGATACTTCAATATATTCCATACCCTTATCCTCCATAATGATAAATTAGTTATTTATTGTTCTTCTCATTAAAATCTTTTACCATATTAGCTTTTGCCATCATACTTCCGGGTTTATAATTTTTAATCTGACCGGTACTGCCGTTTGAAGTCTGATTCTTTGTTTTATCAGCGGAATTATTAATGCTTGCATTATTCTTGATATTTTTTGTATTCATATTCGCATAAGCATTTAATTTTTCCTGATTTTCTTTCATCTTTTCCAGCTTTTTAGCACTCTTCTTTTCGTTCTTTTTAATAATTTCATTAAAATCCATCTTATCAATGTGCTTATTAATTACAATCTGCTGGATACTTCTTACAATACTACCTGCTACCCAGTAAATTCCCATACCTGTAGGTAATGTAAAACAAAACCATGCCGACATTATAGGCATAATTGTATTCATGGTTTTCATAGAGGAAGCCATTGCAGCAGCCTTATCATTGGCGCCTGAAGAAGTGGTATTCTGCTGGGGCATCAATTTGTAGTTAATCCACTGCGTTACTGCAGAAAGAACAGGAATGGCGATTGCAATAACCATCAATAACCATGCTCCGTTTGCCATAGCGTCTTTTGCCAGATTCCAAGGGGAATCACCGATATTTAATCCAAGGAAATTATTATAAGTATCAAGTAAACCTGTAGTAGTTGTATTACTTAATATCAATTCACCTTTATACGTAAGCTGTGACAAATCATAATGCTGTATAACCGTCTGCATATCTGTAGAAGATAACTTATTCAGTACATCCACGATACCATTCTGCAAATTACCGTCCGTCATGCTTTTTCCATACATGAATACGGTACTCTGAATCGTATCAATGCCTGAATTCTGTAAGAAATTACCGCTATCCACAGAAATAATCTTATCTGCAAGAACCCTGAAAGCATTACCGATTTTGGTTACATATGCAGGCATGGAATAAATAACCTGATACAAAGCAAACAGAATAGGCATCTGAATCAACAAATACAGACAACTGCCGGTAGGCGAAACGCCGTATTTTGCATAGACTGCCTGTACTTCCTGATTTTGAGCCATTACGGAATCATTATCTTTTTTATTTTTGTATTTTTGCTGAATTGCCTGAATTTCCGGTTGTATCTTGGCAGAAAGCTTTGAAAATTTCTGCTGTTTAATCGTAAGAGGCATCATCAAAAGGTTTACAACAATTGTAAACAGAATAATAGCCAAACCAATGTTAGGAATACCGATAAAATCAAGAACCGTAAAAATTCCTTCCATAATTTTACCAAGTACCCATGCCACCTGCCCAATAATAAATGTATCATTCTGGGTCAAAAAAATACCGTTCATTTATCCTCCTAGCATTGCCTTAATTACATAATACCAAATAATTTAAAGTTCTCCGGAACAGGATCATATCCTCCTTTGGAAAAAGGATTGCACCGGAGAATTCTCCAAACAACCAAAAGACTTCCTTTAAAAGCCCCATACTTCTGTATTGCCTCAAGCCCATACTGGGAACAACAGGGAATATAGGGACATTTTGTCCTCTTCAAAGGTGATAAAAATTTTTGATAAAATCTAATACCGGCAATCAATAGTTTTTTAATCAACATAAACATAATCTCTTATAATCCGATGAAGTTTTCCAAGATGTAACAATGCACTCTCCACCTTATGAAACCCAATGCCGGCTGCGCCGGATCTCGCAACGATTACAATATCCAAACCACTATTGAATATACTTTCATGTAATCGGTAACTTTCTCTCACCAGTCTTGTAACGCGATGTCTGACAACACTGTTTCCTACTTTTTTACTCACACTGATTCCAATTCTGTTTCTGCCCAGACCATTTTCCTTGATATACATAATAAAATATTTGTTTGCATATGATTTACCGTTCTTATAAACGAACTGAAACTGGTGATTTTTTTTTAACGATTCTGATAACTGCATTTTTTCCTCAATTCTTCTCTTTTGAGAAGAGAAAAAAAGGTCACATAACTGTGACCTATGCGGATAATTTCTTTCTTCCTTTTGCACGTCTTGCTGCTAAAACTTTTCTTCCACCGGGAGTACTCATTCTGGCTCTGAAACCGTGAACCTTAGAACGTGAACGCTTTTTAGGCTGAAATGTCATTTTCATCGAAAGGCACCTCCTTCTCTTAACCTCATTATATAAAGGTAAACAAATTTTTTTATTCAAGGCATACGATAAATAACGCCTACTATCAGGAAAATAGCATATTGATTGTATAAGAAATAGCCCCCGATGTCAAGCAAAAATCAATAAAAATGCTGAAATTTAAGTATTTTCAGACACACTAAAAATAGAGAAAAAAATTTTTTTAAAGTTATCCACATAGATATGCACATGTTTTTATTAACAATCAGATATCCACAACCTGTTAATTACTTGTGGATAACTAATTTTTTTATAAGGATATTGTGTGTAGACGATGTGAAAATTTTAAAAAAATAAAGAAAATACAATCCTATTTATGTTTTTGATATTTATCCACTTATTCACATTTCTATCCACACCCCCCTGTTTACCAAATGAATTATAACCATAATTATCAACAATATGTGGATAACTTTATCCATGACCTGTTTAAAACTTGCATTTGAAATATTTAATAATCTATTATACAATGTAAAAAGGCGAATTTTGTGCTACGAAATTGTAGCTTTTTCCATAAATTCATTGCTAATTTATTCTATATAAAAGAAGGGTTAATCATATGGACATTATCAAAGAAAAATGGATGGATATCAAAGAATCTGTCAGAAGGGAATACAATCTTTCTGACATTTCTTATCATACGTGGGTAGAACCACTGGAATTTTATAATATTGTAGATGATGTAGTAAATATTATTATTCCTTCCGATCAGGCTCATGCGCTCAACTATATTTCTTCCAAATACAAGAGCTTTTTTCAGGTTACGATTACGGAAATGTTTAACCATAATTATGATATCAGTTTTATATTGGAAAAAGATGTTAAAACAGCGGACGCAAAGGAAAATGAGATGCCTTATGCTCATCCTGTTTATAATATTAATTATGAAAATGCTCATCTCAATCCAAAATACAAGTTTGATACCTTTGTGGTAGGCAGCAACAATAAGTTTGCGCATTCCGCTTCCCTCGCGGTTGCAGAATCTCCCGGCGAAGCCTACAACCCTCTTTATTTATATGGAGGACCGGGACTTGGCAAAACTCACCTGATGCACTCCATCGGACATTTTATATTAGAGCAGAATCCCGATATGAAGGTTCTTTATGTAACCAGTGAGGAATTTACCAACGAGGTGATTGAATCCATCCGAAGCGGTAATGCCGCTTCCATGACAAAGCTCCGTGAAAAATACAGAACGGTAGACGTTTTGATGGTTGACGACGTGCAGTTTATTATTGGTAAGGAAAGTACACAGGAAGAATTTTTCCACACCTTTAACGTACTTCACGCTGCAAGAAAACAGATTATATTATCCTCTGATAAACCTCCAAAGGAAATGGAAACTCTGGACGAACGTTTCCGCTCCCGTTTTGAGTGGGGACTGATTGCAGATATCCAGCCGCCTGATTACGAGACACGTATGGCTATCTTACGTTCTTATGCTGAAAATAATGAACGTGAAATTGATGAGGAAATTATCAAATATATTGCCACGAATATTAAATCAAATATCCGGGAACTGGAAGGCGCGTACAACAAGATTATCGCCTTTGCAAAATTAAATAAAGTAGATTTAACGTTATCTCTGGCGGAGGAAGCGTTAAAGGATGTTATTTATCCGAATAAGACAAAGGAAGTAACTCCTTCCTTAATTATTAACGTAGTTGCAGAGCATTTCGGCGTGAAGCCTGAGGATATTACCTCAAAGAAGAGAAATTCTGAATTTGTCCAGCCGAGACAGGTGGTAATGTACCTTTGCCGTGAACTTACAGACACTTCCTTTACCAATATAGGAAAGCTTCTTGGCAAAAAGGATCACACTACCATTATCCACGGCGTCAATAAGATAACAGCGGAGCTTGGGACGAATGAAGAACTAAGGAATAAGGTGGATATTATTACAAAGAAGATAAATCCTTCTTAATAATAAGCTTGTTCATAATCCTGTTGATAATTTCAGGAATGATGTTGAAAACTTTTGAAGGTAAAAATGGAATTGAATCAACTCTGTGAATAACTTTATAGTTATCCTTAATTTATTATAAAAGAATTCACATGTTATCCATTCCATTTTTCCCTGAAAAATAGTATAATGAAAATAGTTTTGCACATATCAACATCTATTATTAATTATATTACTGATTTCTATTTTTATTTATTATATAAGCACCCGTCAAATACATGCTTATGAACACGAAAGGAGTTATACACAATGAAATTAGTTTGTACAAAATCAAACCTGTTAAGCGGTGTTCAAATTGTATCAAAGGCTGTTCCTAACAAAACTACAATGTCCATTCTGGAATGTATTTTAGTAGATGCTACAAAAGGTGTTATTACTCTTACAGCGAATGATATGGAGCTTGGTATCGAAACCACGATAGAGGGTGATATCCTTGAAAAAGGTATCATAGCGTTGGATGCAAAGATTTTTCTGGAAATTGTAAGGAATCTTCCCGACAGTGATATTACGATTGAAACAGATTCTTCTTTTAAAACCACAATCACATGCGAAAAAGCCAAATTTAATATTATCGGTAAATCAGGAGAGGATTTTTCTTATCTTCCCATCATTGAAAAGGATGATAATATTATTTTAAGTCAGTTTACGTTGAAGGAGGTAGTAAGACAGACTATTTTTTCCATTTCCGACAATGATAACAATAAGCTGATGACGGGTGAGCTTTTTGATATTAATGGCGACGAGCTGAGAGTAGTTTCTCTTGACGGTCATCGTATTTCTATCCGTAAAATTCAGTTAAAGAATTCTTATGAACCGAAAAAGGTGGTTGTACCGGGTAAAACCTTAAACGAAGTAAGCAAAATTCTGCCCGGAGATGCAGAGAGCGATGTAACGATTTCTTTTACGGACAAGCATATTGTGTTTGAATTTGACAAAACTACCGTGGTATCCAGATTGATTGAGGGAGAATATTTCAGGATTGACCAGATGCTTTCCAGCGATTATGAGACAAAGGTTAAAATCAACAAAAAAGAATTATTAAACTGTATTAACCGTGCAACTCTTTTAATTAAAGAGGGTGACAAAAAGCCTATCATTATAAATATTACGGATGAAACGATGGAACTGAAAATTAATTCCGTTGTGGGAAGCATGAATGAGGATATCGATATTGAGAAGCAGGGAAAAGATTTGATGATTGGCTTTAATCCCAAATTCTTAATTGATGCGCTTCGTGTGATTGATGATGAAGAAGTGGATTTGTATATGGTGAATCCGAAGGCTCCCTGTTTTATTAAAAATCCGGAGGAAAGCTATATTTATCTGATTTTACCTGTTAATTTTACAACTGTGAACTAATTACAGAAAAAGAGGTAAGAAAAGGTGGAAACAATCAAATTAAGAGATGATTATATTAAGCTTGGTCAGGCATTAAAGCTTGCCGGACTTGCAGAATCCGGCGTAGACGCCAAGTTTATGATTCAGGACGGTCTTGTGAAGGTGAACGGCAAGGTGGAAACGCAGCGCGGAAAGAAGCTGGTTGCCGGAGACGTCGTGGAATTTGATGGAAATACCATCAAAATAAGTGAATAAAAAGTAAGGTAAATTATGATTATCAAATCGATTGAACTGGCAGATTACAGAAATTATGAATCTCTTGTGATGAATTTCTGTAAAGGGACTAATATTTTATACGGTGACAATGCTCAGGGGAAAACAAATATATTAGAAGCGATTTATGTGTCGGCTACCACAAAATCCCACAGGGGAAGCAAGGATAGAGAAATCGTGAACTTCAATAAAGAAGAAGCACATATCAGAACTTATATTGAAAAAGATGGTGTGGAATCAAGAGTAGATATGCACCTTAGAAAAAACAAATCCAAGGGAATTGCGATAGATGGGCAAAAGCTGAAAAAAGCAGCGGATTTACTTGGACTTTGCAATGTTGTTTTCTTTTCTCCGGAAGACTTGGGGATTATCAAAAACGGTCCGGCAGAGAGAAGAAGATTTGTGGATATGGAGCTTTGTCAGTTAGATAATTTTTATCTGTATAATCTCAATCACTATAATAAAATAGTAAATCAGAGAAATAAGCTGCTGAAGGATATGTATATGAATCCTGATTTGAGGGAAACCTTAAATATATGGGATATGCAGCTGGTTTCCTATGGCAGCAAGATTATAGAGCGCAGGAAACTTTTTGCAGAGCAGTTGAATGAAATTATTTACGATATACATAAAAGGCTTTCGGGAGGCAGAGAAGAAATCCATATTCAATACGAGCCGGATGTGGAAATTGATGAGTTTGAAAAAAAGCTGAAGTACAGTCAGGACAGAGATATGAAAGCAAAAATGACCTCTGTGGGTCCCCACAGGGATGATTTTTCGTTTTTGATTGGTAATCTGGATATTCGTAAATTTGGTTCCCAGGGACAGCAGCGGACAGCAGCTTTATCGCTGAAATTATCAGAGATAGAGCTGGTGAAAAAAATAACAAAAGACACGCCGATTCTTTTATTGGACGATGTATTGTCTGAATTGGACAATAACCGCCAAAATTATTTATTAAACAGCATCGGAGACATACAGACGATTATATCCTGTACGGGTCTTGAGGAATTTGTAAATAACAGATTTGAGATTGACAGAGTGTTTAAGGTTTCAAACGGAACAGTTACTTGTATGAGTAATGAGGAAGGAATGTAATTAATATGAGTGAAGAAGGTATGAATAATACAACTGTAGAACATGAATATGGCGCGGATCAGATACAGATTCTGGAAGGTCTTGAAGCTGTAAGAAAAAGACCCGGTATGTATATCGGTTCTACGTCAAGCAGAGGACTTCATCATTTGGTGTATGAGATTGTAGATAATTCCGTTGATGAGGCTTTAGCAGGCTTCTGTGATACCATTGAAGTTACGATAAACGAGGGTAATTCCGTTACTGTTCAGGATAATGGTCGCGGTATTCCCGTTGGAATTAACCACAAAGCAGGAATTCCCGCGGTAGAGGTGGTATTTACGATTCTCCATGCCGGCGGAAAATTCGGCGGCGGAGGATATAAGGTATCCGGCGGTCTTCATGGTGTAGGCGCTTCCGTAGTAAATGCCCTGTCGGACTGGCTTGAGGTAGAAATCTGTCAGGATGGAAAAGTTTATAAACAGCGTTATGAGAGAGGTCATGTGTGTTATCCTTTGAAGGAAATCGGAACCTGTCCTGTTGAAAAGACGGGAACAAAAGTAACTTTCCTCCCTGACGCAACTATTTTTACGGAAACCACTGTCTATGAATTTGATATTCTGAAAAGAAGACTTCGCGAGATGGCTTTTCTGACGAAAGGACTTCGTATTATTCTGCGGGATGACAGAAAAGAAGATGAAATAGTTATTAATAACGAAAACAGCCAGATTAATGAGCTTTTGGAAAGAGCGGAAGCTGATAAAAAAGAGGAAGCGGCAGAAAAGAAAGCGAAAGTGGTTGAATTCTATTATGAGGGCGGTATCAAGGAATTTGTTGCGTATCTGAATAAGAGCAAAACACCTCTTTATGAGAATATTCTCTATTTTGAGGGACAAAAAAACAATGTTTATGTGGAAGTAGCTTTCCAGCACAATGATTCTTATAATGAAAGCGTATTCAGCTTTGTAAATAACATTAACACGCCGGAGGGCGGTACTCATTTACAGGGTTTTCGGAATGCAATTACCAAAACCTTTAACGATTATGCCAGAGGAGCTAAATTATTAAAGGACAGTGAACCCAATTTATCCGGTGAAGATATCAGAGAGGGACTTACTGCAATTATAAGCGTCAAGATTGAGGACCCTCAGTTTGAAGGACAGACCAAGCAAAAGCTGGGAAACAGCGAGGCGAGAGGCGCTGTGGACAGCATTGTCAGCGAGCAGCTTACTTATTTTCTGGAGCTGAATCCTACGATTGCGAAATCTATCTGTGAAAAATCCATTCTTGCCCAGAGAGCGAGAGAAGCAGCCCGTAAGGCGAGGGATTTAACAAGAAGAAAAACTGCTTTGGAGGGAATGTCTCTTCCCGGGAAGCTTGCAGACTGTTCCGATAAAGATCCCAAAAACTGTGAAATCTATATTGTAGAGGGAGATTCCGCAGGCGGCAGTGCGAAAACAGCCCGTTCCCGTGCAACACAGGCTATTTTGCCGCTGCGTGGCAAAATATTAAATGTAGAGAAAGCACGACTGGATAAAATATATGCCAATGCCGAGATTAAAGCGATGATTACCGCATTCGGTACCGGTATTCATGAAGATTTTGATATCACAAAGCTTCGTTATGACAAGATTATTCTGATGACCGATGCGGACGTGGACGGTGCTCATATCAGTACTTTATTATTGACATTTCTGTATCGTTTTATGCCGGATTTGATTAAAGAAGGTCATGTATATCTTGCAAAACCGCCTCTTTATAAGCTGGAAAAAAATAAAAAGGTGTGGTACGCCTACAGTGATGAAGAATTAGAAAATATTCTGAAGGAAGTGGGACGTGACCAGAATAATAAGATTCAGCGTTACAAAGGACTTGGTGAGATGGATGCCGAGCAGCTTTGGGAGACAACAATGGATCCTGAGCGCAGGATTTTGATGCGTGTAAATTATGATGAAGAAATGGAATCTGAGATAGACTTAACCTTTACCACTTTGATGGGAGACAAAGTAGAACCCAGAAGAGATTTCATTGAAGAAAACGCGAAGTTTGTTAAAAACCTTGATATCTAATAAGAAAAGGGGAAAATCATGAACGATGATATTTTTGATAAGATTCAGGAAGTGGATCTAAAAGAAAGAATGGAAACTTTCTACATAGATTACGCTATGAGTGTTATTGCATCCCGCGCTCTTCCTGACGTAAGAGATGGTTTAAAGCCCGTTCAAAGACGTGTATTATATTCTATGATAGAGCTGAATAATGGTCCAGACAAGCCGCATCGTAAAAGTGCGCGTATTGTCGGTGATACCATGGGTAAATATCACCCCCACGGTGATAGTTCTATTTATGGCGCTTTGGTAAATATGGCACAGGAATGGTCTACCAGATATCCTCTGGTGGACGGACATGGAAACTTTGGTTCCATGGACGGTGACGGCGCTGCAGCGATGCGTTATACTGAGGCAAGATTAGCAAAAATTTCCATGGAGCTTCTGGCTGATATTAATAAGGATACCGTGGATTTTGTACCGAACTTTGACGATACGGAAAAAGAGCCTGTCGTACTTCCAAGCCGTTATCCCAATCTTCTGGTAAACGGCACTACCGGTATTGCGGTGGGAATGGCTACCAATATTCCGCCTCACAATCTGCGAGAGGTAGTTAATGCGGTTGTAAAAATTATTGATAACAGAGTAAATGAGGACAGAGCTACTACGATTGACGAGGTTTTACAAATCGTAAAAGCTCCTGATTTTCCTACCGGCGGACTGATTCTGGGCGCCAGAGGATGCGAAGAGGCATATCGTACCGGGCGCGGTAAAATCAGAGTACGCGCCGTAACAAATATTGAGACGCTTCCTAACGGAAAATCCCAGATTGTAGCGACAGAGCTTCCCTATATGGTAAATAAGGCAAATCTGATTGTTAAGATTGCCGAACTTGTGAAGCTGAAAAAAATAGACGGAATTACGGATATCAGGGATGAATCCAACCGTGAAGGTGTGAGAGTCGTTATCGAGCTTCGCAGGGACGCCAATGCCAACGTTATTTTAAATCAACTCTTTAAACATACGCAATTACAGGATACTTTTGGTGTGATTATGCTGGCTTTGGTAAACAATGAGCCAAAGGTTATGAATCTTCTTGAAATGCTGATATATTATATCAAGCATCAGGAAGAAGTAGTTACCAGAAGAACAAAATATGATTTGAATAAGGCGGAAGAAAGAGATCATATTTTACAGGGTCTGTTAAAAGCTTTGGATTTCATTGATGAGGTTATCTCTATCATCAGAAGCAGTCAGAATACGCAGATTGCAAAAGAGAGGTTAATTGAACGGTTTGAGCTTTCTGAAGCGCAGGCACAGGCGATTGTAGATATGCGTCTGCGTGCTCTGACAGGTCTGGAAAGAGAAAAGCTTGAAAATGAACATAGGGAGCTTGAAATTAAAATTACGGAATTGAAAGCAATTCTGGCAGATGAAAAATTACTGCTTGGAGTTATTAAAGAAGAAATTATGATAATTGCCGAGAAATATGGAGATGACAGGCGAAGCAGCATTGGATTTGATGAATTTGATATCTCCATGGAGGATTTGATTCCCAGAGATAATACGGTCATTGCCATGACAAGTCTTGGATATATCAAGCGTATGACGGTGGATAATTTTAAGGCGCAGAACCGCGGCGGCAAAGGCATTAAGGGTATGCAGACTATAGAGGATGATTATATAGAGGACCTTCTGATGACGACTACCCACCATTATCTGAATTTCTTTACAAATTTTGGACGGGTTTACCGTTTGAAGGCTTATGAAATACCGGAAGCGGGCAGAACTGCCAGAGGAACTGCAATTATTAATCTATTACAGCTTGCTCCCGGAGAAAAGATAACTGCCATGATTCCTATCAGAGAATATAATGACCGGAAATATCTCTTTATGGTAACAAAAAAAGGTATTGTGAAGAAAACCTCTCTGATGGAATTTTCCAATATACGCAAAAACGGACTGGCGGCTATTAATCTGCGGGAAGACGATGAATTGATAGAAGTAAAGACTACCGACAAAGAAAGTGAGATTATATTGGTTACCAGGCAGGGTATGTGTATTCGTTTCAAAGAGACGGATGTACGTCCTACCGGAAGAGCATCCATGGGCGTCATCGGTATGAATCTATCGCCGGAGGATGAAGTGGTAGGTATGCAGCTTGATAATCAGGGGGATTCTCTTCTGATTGTTTCAGAAAACGGTATGGGTAAACGTACTTTCCTGGATGAATTTACAGTACAAAACCGCGGAGGCAAGGGTGTGAAATGCTACAAGATTACCGATAGAACAGGTGATGTTGTGGGCGTAAAGGCTGTAAAGGATGATAATGAAATCATGATGATTACCACGGAGGGAGTTATTATCCAGATTCGTATGCAGGATATCTCAACCTTGGGAAGAATTACTTCCGGTGTGAAATTGATAAATCTTGATAAAGGCGTTAAGGTTGCCAAAATTGCAAAGGTGAGAGAAAAAATATCAAACGGACAACAGGAATTTGACAATGTGGACGACGCATTGGAGGATATTCCCGAGGAGGAAAAATAAAAATTAATATTGGCAGAATCCGTTTTGGTTTAGAGAGACGGAATCAATGTGGATTGTTTTTCATTGATTTCGTCTTGTTTTGTGGGTAACATAAATTTTACTAAAATTACAGCTTGTAAGTCGCCAAATAAGAAAGGTTAGGTGTAAAAAGTGGAAACATATGAAGTATTCAAAGATTTAGCAATTATTATAATTTTTGCTAAAATATTTGGCATTTTAGCAAGAAAGCTGAAAGCTCCTCAGGTAGTTGGACAAATTATTGCAGGTCTTTTGATAGGACCCAGTGTTCTGGGACTGGTACAGCAGACTGATTTTTTAGTTATGATGGCAGAAATAGGTGTTGTTTTGCTGATGTTTTCTGCAGGTCTTGAAACCAACTTAAAGGATTTGATGAAAACAGGTCCTATTGCTTTCCTGATTGCCTGTGCAGGTGTATTTGTTCCTTTGGTTGGAGGTACTCTATTATATATGGCATTTTATGGTACTGCGCCATGGGGTTCTGAAAAATTCTATCAGGCGTTGTTTATAGGCGTCATTATGACAGCTACCAGCGTCAGCATCACAGTGCAGTCCTTGAAAGAACTTGGAAAATTAAAGAGTAAGGTTGGTACTACCATTTTAAGTGCGGCAATTATTGATGACGTAATCGGTATTATTGTTCTTACCTTTGTAGTAGGATTTAAAAATCCTGATTCAAATCCCGGAAAGGTTGTAATTTCTACAATTCTTTTCTTTGTTTTTGCATTTATAGTAGGTTTTATTTTATATAAAATATTTAACAAGCTTGACAAAAGATATCCTCATACCAGAAGAATTGCTATTTTAGGACTTGCACTCTGTTTTTCCTTCTCTTATATAGCAGAGGTATATTTTGGTATTGCAGATATTACGGGAGCTTATGTTGCAGGTATTATTCTTTGTTCTATTAAGGATTCTGATTATATTGCTGAAAAGATGGATATCAATTCTTACATGTTGTTCGGACCTGTATTCTTTGCAAGTATAGGTTTAAAGACAAGTATTGACAATATAAGCGGAGAGATTCTTCTCTTCTCGCTTTGTTTTGTACTGACAGCGCTTGCTGCAAAAATAATAGGATGCGGTTTGATGGCAAGAATATGTCAATTTAACGGTAAAGATTCTTTAAAAATCGGTGTTGGCATGATGACGCGGGGAGAGGTTGCTCTGATTGTTTCACAAAAAGGTCTTTCCGTAGGTTTGTTAGCACCTGTATATTTTACAGCAGTAATTCTATTGATTATTGTGTCCAGTATTTGTACTCCTATTATTTTGAAGATTCTCTATTCGAGAGATAAAAACAATAGTACAATATAGAAAATGAAGTAAATTAAAACCATAAATTTTTTTGGAGGAAAAAGGATGCACGGTTACAGAAAAAATTATCCGAGACCACAGCTTGTCAGAGAAAACTGGGAATTGTTGGACGGACAGTGGGAATTTTCTTTTGATGACGCCAATGAAGGTGAGAAGGAAAAGTGGTATCAGAGCGAGCACAAATTCTCTAAAACGATTCAGGTTCCTTATACTTATGAAACAAAGTTAAGCGGTATTGGCGATGAAAGCGCACATAATGTTGTATGGTATCAAAGAAGCTTTCAAGCATGTGAGGAACAGCTGCAGAAAAAGAGATTAATCCTCCATTTTGAAGGAATGGACTTTTACGGAAAAGTATGGATAAACGGACAATTGGTGGGAATGCACAAAGGCGCTTACGCCAGAGCTTCCTTTGACATTACAGATTATGTCTGTGTGGGAGAAAATAAGCTTACGGTCCGCATTCGGGATTCTCTTGATCCGGCACAGCCCAGAGGAAAGCAGCGCTGGAAGAACGAAAATTTTGCCTGCTGGTATGTGCAGACGACAGGTATCTGGAAAAGTGTATGGTTGGAGTATACGAGTGAGGCATATGTAAGCCGATTAAAGATTACTCCTTTTTTATCGAATAAAAAGGTTTTACTGGAAATTGGTGTAATCAGTGAAATAAAAGAAGAAAAGAAAGATTTTATGGTTTCTGCAAAGATTACCTTTGACGGAGCATTGATTCAGGAAGTTATCAGTCCCGTTTTCTGCGGCGAATGTAAAATAGAAGCAGGTTTGGACAGACAGGATATTTTTGAATGGGGCATACAGGAATGGAGACCGGAATCCCCGATGCTTTATGATGTGGAAATCAGATTATTTACTAAGGATGAGGAGTTTGATACGATTACTTCTTATTTTGGAATGAGGGAAATCCGTATTGATAAGGGTAATATTTTATTAAATAATGTTCCTCTTTATCAGAGATTAATTTTGGACCAGGGATATTGGAAGGAATCCCACTTGACTCCTCCAGATGAGGATTCCTTAATCAAGGATATTGATGCGATACTGGCTATGGGCTATAACGGACTGCGCAAGCATCAGAAGATTGAGGACGAACGATTTTTGTATTGGTGCGATGTAAAGGGACTTCTTGTGTGGAGTGAAATGGGCGCTGCCTATCATTACAATGATATGGCTATAGAAGAATTTACAAGGGAATGGATGGAGATTGTACAGCAGAATTATTCCCATCCCTGTATTATTACCTGGACGCCCTTTAACGAATCCTGGGGTATCGGAAATGTAAAAAACAATCAGGCACAGCAGCATTTTACGGAGAGCATTTATTATCTGACAAAGGCATTTGACCCTTATCGTCCTGTTATTGTCAATGACGGCTGGGAGCATACCATCTCAGATATTCTGACCCTGCATGATTATGAGGAAAAGGGTGATGTATTTTATCACAGATATTCGGAAAAGAAAGACGACATTCTGAAAAACATAATATATCACTGCGGTTTTCGCTGCGCACTGGCTGACGGATATGAATACAAGGGACAACCTATTATTATCAGTGAGTACGGCGGAATTGCATTTAATGAAGACGGCGGCTGGGGGTACGGGAATAAGGTGAAAAATAACGAGGACTTTATTCAGCGTTTTGATGATATCACAACGGCTATTAAGCGCCTGCCTTATGTATGCGGTTACTGTTATACTCAGGTTTCCGATGTACAGCAGGAGATTAACGGACTGCTGGACGAGGAGAGAAATTTTAAGATTGAACCTGATATTATCAAGGAAATCAATGAGAGAAGAATTGATTTTATATAGGAAGAATAATTTGGTTAATAAAGATAATTTTGAAAAAGCAAAGAAAAAAGTGATAGGGATAGACAGGCAGAGGTTGGGAATCGGTACTTTATCCGAAAAAACGGTTCATGCGATTTTAAAGAATTACTATGAACCGGACGAGGACAAGCAGGAAATTCCGATAGAAAATTATGTGGCGGATATCTATGCGAACGGAGAAATCATAGAGATTCAGACGAGACAGTTTAATAAGATACGGGACAAACTTACAACATTTCTGCCCTTATATCCCGTTACGATTGTCTATCCGATTCCACGGGAAAAATGGCTTATCTGGATAGATGAGGAAAGCGGAGAACTGAGCAGCAGACGAAAATCTCCTGCGAAAGGAAATCCATATATCGCTTTTCTTGAGCTTTATAAAATTAAAATGTTTCTGAAGGACCCTAACATCAGGTTAAAGCTGCTTCTTCTGGATATGGAGGAATATCGTCTGTTGAACGGATGGAGCCGCGACAGGAAAAAAGGTTCCAGTCGTTATGACCGCATTCCCACAGAGCTTGTGGAGGAGATAGAGATTAACTGTGTTCAGGATTATATGCAGTTTGTACCTTATGAGATGCCGGAGCAGTTTTCCAGCAAAGACTTTGCAAAGGCTGCCCATATTCCCGTGAAGCTGGCTCAGACAGTATTACATATTTTACATTATCTGGGAATTGTACAAAGGACGGGGAAAAAGGGAAACCTTTATTTATATAAGGTAGCGGATGTATAAAAATGATGATAGAAGTTGCAATTTTGCAGTTTGTATGTTAGACTAACCAGGAATTGAATAGAAGCATTACAGGTGTCGGAAAAATAGTTTCCATAGTTATAAATATTTTGGTCCGATGAAAAGGGAAGCAGGTGAAAGTCCTGCACGAGCCCGTCGCTGTAAAAGAGGAGTTTTTCTTCATTGTTGAATCAGATAGTGTATCTGTAAATACAAGAAAGTCACTGGAAGGAATATATTCCGGGAAGACGAAGAAAGATGATGATACTTAAGTCAGAAGACCTGCCTGTAGTGAGTACTGTGAGACCACGTGGAAATTGGTTAGTGCGTAAATATGCGGAAATAACTTTCGCATATTTCTGATGCTGTAAACTCCTGCCATGTGTGGGAGTTTTTGTTGTTAGAAGCGATTCATAAGTCCCTCTATTCAATTAAAAAAAAGAAAAGAGGAAGATAGTATGACAGAGAACAAGAAGACAAACAAAAAAGTGATTATCGGTGTAGTGGCGCTGGTAGCAGTCATTGCAGTACTTGCAGTGGTTTACTCCGCATTTCGGGCAAAGCCTGTAGAGGGCAGCAAAGAAATTACCATTGAGGTAATTGATAATGAGCAGGAAACAACCGCTTACGAGCTGAGAACAGACGCAGAATATTTGCGTCAGGCGATGGAAGAGGCAGAAGGTTTGACCTTTTCGGGAACAGAGAGCGAATTTGGTCTGATGATTGATACCGTGAATGGTGTTTATGCAGATTACAATGCAGACGGCGCACACTGGTCCATCTATGTGAACGGAGAATACGGTCAGTATGGTATTGATTCACAGCCTGTTCTGGATGGGGATACCTTTACCATTCAATATGAAGTTTATATGGCAGAATAAAGAAGATGAAAGCAAAAATTACAATACGGGAAATTACACTAATCGGTATGATGGTAGCCGTGATAGAGGTATGCAAGGCGGCGCTTAGTTTTTTGCCGAATATCGAGCTGACTTCCTTCTGGCTCATAATGTTTACATTGTTTTTCGGATGGAGAATTGTTTTTGTCGTGCCGGTGTTCATTCTGATAGAAGGAGCCATATATGGCTTTGGACTGTGGTGGGTCATGTATCTCTATGCGTTCCCGTTGTTAGTGCTTCTTGCATGGATATTCCGTAAAAAGGATAATGTCTTTTTTTGGAGTATCCTTTCCGCAGCTTTCGGCTTATCCTTTGGTTTTCTGTGCGCCATTCCCTATGTGGTAATCGGCGCCGCGGACGGCGGAATGATAAACGGACTTTATGCGGGTTTCACATGGTGGGTGGCAGGTATTCCATGGGATATCACCCATGGAATTGGAAATTTTGCGCTGATGGCAGTGTTGTATAAACCGGTTAGAAGTGTTATGAATAAGCTGACGAGGAATTAATCTTCCTCGTCATTTTTCTTAGACTGCGGCAGGGAGAAAATAAATTCGCTTCCCACGCCGGGAGTACTGATTACATTAATGTTTTCATTGTGGGCATTGATAATTTCCTTTACAATGGATAGTCCCAGTCCGGTTCCTTTTTTGTCCTTGCCGCGGGAGGAATCGGATTTGTAGAATCTGTCCCAGATTAATTTCAGGTCTTCTTTTGGAATACCAATTCCCGTATCTTTTACCGATACAAAAAGCTTATTTTTCTTTTGAGAGGTTTCCACACGGATAACGGAATCATTATGGCTGAATTTGATGGCATTGTCAATCAGATTGTAAAGCACCTGCTGGATTTTGCCCATATCAGCGTTGACATACATGACATCACCTGTGAGAATCACTTCAATCGCAATGGTTTTCTGTCTGCAGCTTCCTTCAAAAAGGGCAGCAGTATTGCGGATAACCTTATTAATATCAAAATCCGTTTTATCTAACAGCATACCCTTCGTATTTAAGTTGTTCAGGGTCAGAAGGCTGTTTGTCAGTTTGGTCAGGCGGTCCGTCTCGTTGAGAACAATGTTTAAATATTTATCATACATTTCAGGCGGGATTGTGCCGTCAATCATTGCCTCCAGATAACCGCGGATGGAGGTCAGAGGAGAACGGAAGTCATGAGAGACGTTCGCCACAAATTTTTTCTGGTCATCCTCTGTACGGGCGATTTCGCTTGCCATGTAATTCAGGCAGGCGGCTAAATAACCGATTTCGTCTTCGCTCTCTACCTGAAATTCATAGTGCATATTGCCGGAAGCATATTGTTCTGTCGCATATGTAATCTTTCGCAGAGGAATATAAACCATTTCCGTAAAAAAGATTAAAATAATCAGGGAAAGCATGAACAGAATCACCAGCGTAATATAGGAAATATTCAGCAGGCTGTTACAGGATTCCTCAATATCCGACATGTCGGAGTGGATAACCACATAGCCCTTTACCTTATAATTTGAGGTAATCGGCGCAATGACACTCAGCACATCATAGTCGAAATTTCCAAAAAAATCATCAATAAAATAATAGGAACCGCTTGTAATTGTGGGGTCAAAATTCTCTATGATTACCACATCCTCCACGTTCAGGGCAGTGTTGGTATCCAGCACCAGTCGCCCGGAAGGGTTAATGATGCGGATTAGAGAATTTAAGTAAACGGCAAGGGAATCCAACTGGGTTTTCACCGTTTCCAGACTGGCTTCACTGGTATAAAGCCCGCTTGCATAAGTATTGGCAATCAGGGTTGCCTCGGAATAGAGATTCTGTGCTTTGTTCCTGACAAGATGCTCTCTTGTCATATTAGGTACAAAGGTGGTGACAATAATAAATCCGAATACACCAAAAATAAAATATGCCAACACAAATTTTAAGTATAATGTTTTTTTCATAATTAATTGCGTACCTCAAATTTGTATCCGATACCCCAGATGGTACTGATTTTCCAGTTGGCATGGTCCTTAATTTTTTCACGGAGGCGTTTGATATGAACGTCCACCGTTCTGGTATCTCCGATATACTCATAACCCCATATCTGATCCAAAAGCTGTTCTCTGGTAAATACATGGTTGGGCGAGGAAGCAAGAAAATATAAAAGTTCCAGCTCCTTCGGCGGCATTTCTACCGTATGTCCCATATAAATAACGGAATAATTGGTTAAATTGATGGTTAAATCCTTATAATCCACGCATTTTTCCCTGGACGCTTCGGGTGCGGCTGCGGCGGGCTTGTAACGGCGAAGCACCGCTTTGACACGGGCAACCAGTTCCTTGGAATCAAAAGGCTTTTCAATATAATCATCTGCGCCCAGTTCTAATCCCAGTACCTTGTCAAAAACCTCTCCTTTGGCGGAAAGCATGATAATGGGTACGGAATGCTTTGCACGAACCTCCCTGCATACCTGATACCCGTCAATGCCGGGAAGCATCAAATCCAAAAGAATCAGATTAGGCTCAAAGGATTTCAACGCCGGCAAAACAGATTCTCCGTCATTCACAATCAGGGTTTCATAGCATTCTTTTGTGAGATAGAGGGAAATAAGCTCTGCAATATTGTTGTCATCGTCTACGATGAGGATTTTTTGTTTACTTACCATGGGATACTCCTTTTTTCCATTTTACTGAAAGGTTACGATTGTGACGCCTGCGTCACCTTCTCCGTATTCACCTAAACGGAATTCTTTTACATATTTCAGACGTTTTAAGTGATTGTGTACGGCGTTTCTTAATGCGCCGGTACCTTTTCCATGTACCACGCGGACGCTGGAAAGGCGGGCAAGGTAAGCATCGTCTAAGTATTTATCAAGCTCTGCAATGGCTTCATCTGTGGTTTTGCCAAGGAGGTTAATTTCCGTGGAAATAGAAAGGGACTTGGACATTTTCAGCTTGCCGGTATTGGTGCGCTGCATCGTGGGAGCGGTTACGGTTTCCTCCTGTGCATAGACCAAATCCCTGATATTGGTCTGGGTACGCATGATGCCGCAGTGTACAAACAGATTTCCTTTAGCATCCGGCAGTGTGTTTACGATACCCTTTAATCCCATGGATACAATCCTGACAGAATCCCCTTTTTTCAGCTTCTTCGGGTCAATGGTTTTGCGTTCAGGCTGCGCTTTTTTTGTTTTGCCGAGAGATAAACGCTCGTTTTTCTCGTTGATTTTGTTACGAACTTTCTGACGTTTCTTCTCCAGCTCCTTAATATCAGTGCCGTTTCCCACCTTATTAAAATCGCGGATGGTTTCGTCGGCAACCTCCTTTGCCTCCTGCAAAATAGAGCGTGCCTTTTCGTTTGCCTCCCGTAAAATGCGGTCCTTTGCCTGATCAATCTTTTCATTCTTGTGCTGTAGCTGCTCCTGCAAGGTACGGATTTTTGCCTTGTATTCTGCAATTTCGCGCTGTTCCTTCTCAATGGCAATGCGGCTCTGCTCCAAATTTGCAATGACGTCCTCAAAGCTTTCCTCCTCCTTGCTAATCTGCTCCCTGGCAGCAGCAATAATGTCATCGGGCAGACCCAGCTTAGAAGAGATGGCAAAAGCGTTACTCTTTCCGGGAATACCGATGAGCAGACGGTAGGTAGGCTGCAAGGTCTCCACGTTAAACTCGCAGCAGGCATTTTCCACAAAAGAGGTGGAAAGGGCATAAATTTTCAGCTCGCTATAATGAGTGGTAGCCATGGTGCGGATACCTCTGTCGTGTAAGTGATTTAAAATGGCGATGGCAAGCGCCGCGCCCTCGGTGGGGTCGGTTCCCGCGCCCAGCTCGTCAAATAAACACAGGGAATTTTCATCCGCGTGCTCTAAAATGTGGACAATGCTTGTCATATGGGAGGAAAATGTGGATAAACTCTGCTCGATACTCTGTTCATCACCGATATCTGCATAAACCTCTGTAAAAATGGACAGCTCTGAGCGGTCCAGCGCAGGAATGTGCAGACCGGACTGTCCCATCAGGGTAAAAAGTCCCACGGTTTTCAGCGACACGGTTTTACCGCCGGTGTTGGGACCGGTAATGACAAGCAAATCGAAATCTTTTCCCAAATGAATATCAATAGGAACCACCTTCTTTTTGTCAAGCAGGGGATGACGTCCCTTTCTGATATTGATATAGCGCTTTTTATTAAAAAGCGGCTCCGTGGCATTCTGCTCCATGGCAAGCTTTGCCTTGGCAAAGATGAAATCCAGCTTTGTCATAAGTTTCTGGTTCAATGCCAGTTCTTCCGTGTGTTCCGACAGGCGGGCGCTTAGTTCCGAAAGAATGACCGCAATTTCCTCTTCCTCCTGCAGATCAAGCTCTTTTAGCTGATTGTTTAAGCTGACAACGGCAGCAGGCTCAATGAAAAAGGTAGAGCCTGTAGCAGACTGGTCGTGCACCATTCCGTTTACCTGACTTTTATACTCCGCCTTGACGGGAATACAGTAGCGGTTGTTGCGCATGGTTATCACGGCGTCCTGCAGATAAGTGCGGTAGGAACCGTTTAACATGGAAGTAAGCTGCCCGTGTATTTTTTCATTGGTAAGCGTCTTGGAACGGCGGATACTTTTCAGCCTGGAGCTGGCGTCGTCGGCAATTTCCTCTTCTGTAAGAATGCACCGTAAGATTTCGTTGGAAATTTGGGTCAGAGGAGTCAACTGCTCAAAGTACGGATCCAGACTGTCATCCGGGGTATCCTCCCGGTCTTTTTTTCCATAGGTCTTGATACGGCTTACGTTTTCCAAAAGCGCCGCAATTTTTAAAAGCTCCGATATGGATAAGGCGCTGCCGATTTCAAGGGATTTGATGGAAAAGCCTATGTCCCTGTTATTGCCAAAGGAGGTGTTTCCCGTCCTGAACAGTCGGGACAGCGCATCCTTCGTTTCCTGCTGCGCCGTGCGGATTTCCGAAAGGTCGCAGGAAGGTGCAAGCTCCCTGCATAATTTTTTGCCCGGCTCTGAGTCGGCTTTCTCTGTTAAAATCTCTATAATTTTGTTATATTCTAAGGTTTTTAATACTTTTTGATTCATATTTGTTTTTGTTCTCCGTGAATTGTTTGACTTACTATACTCGTAACCCCGCACTTCGTGCTTACTGTCTGCTTCGCATTCTGCGTCGCTTGGTTTTTCGTTCGCGTATATTATACCACAAATGAAGGTTGTTTTGATATAGCATTCTTTACTTTTCAGCAACAATTCGTTATACTTCTATTATTGAATTGATGTGTGACTTGATATTCATATACAGAATTTTATGTCGTGTTGGCGGCAGAATGAGAGGTAATATGCCGGAACCTGAATTGAATAAACAGAATGAATTTATGATTGAAAAAATTAAAGACCGTCCTGTAAATAAGAAAAAGCTTCTCAAGCGTACGATGATAACGGCTGCGATGGCGGTTATTTTTGGCTTGATTGCCTGCTTTACCTTTCTGATACTGGAGCCTGTTATCAGTAATTTTCTTTATCCTGAGGAAGAACCCCAGATTGTGACTTTTCCGGAGGATCAGGAGGAAATGTCGCCGGAGGAAATGCTTGCTGATAATATGCAGCAGGAAAATCAGGCGAACCAGACCCAGGAAGCTGCAGGCAGCATAGAGATTGGCAGTGAACAAATCAATGAAATTTTGTCCGGTATCGTGCTTAGTACGGAAAATTATAAACAGCTTTACAGTGCAATGTCGGATTATGTCAATGAAATCAGTATGTCTCTGGTGACTGTGACAGGTGTTACCTCCAATCTGGACTGGTTTAACAACGTGGAGGAAAGCATGCACCAGTCCTATGGTGTCATTATTGCGGAAAACGGAAAAGAGCTGTTGGTTTTAACTGATTTTACGCCGCTCAGCAATGCGGAAAGCCTGACTCTGACCTTTTATAATAACGTGTCCGTAGAGGCACAGCTTAAGGATTTGGATACGGTTACAAATCTGGCTGTCCTTTCCATGGATTTGGTGGAACTTAGTAAAGAAATGTCAATAGACAATTTACCGATAGCTGATTTGGGATCATCGAATTTAAAATCAATTATTGGTACGCCTGTAGTAGCGCTGGGAAATCCTATGGGAGTGGGCGATTCCATTGGCTACGGTATGGTAACTGCGGTTATCAGTCAGCAGAATGTGGCGGATACCAATTATAAATTTTTACAGACAGATATTTCAGGAAGCCAGAATGCAGGAGGTATTTTATTTAATTTAAGCGGTGAAGTAATTGGTATTATTACCAATAAAAACAATTCGGATATGAAAAATATGGTTACTGCATATGGTATTTCAGAGCTGAAAAAGCGTGTGGAAAAGATGTCCAACGGCAGAAAAGCGGCATATTTGGGAATCTGTGGTGTGGATGTGACGAAAGAAGCCTATGAAGAATTACAGGTGCCTTACGGCGCATATATAACAGAGGTGGAAATGGATTCGCCCTCCATGATGGCGGGAATCCAGCAGGGTGATGTCCTTGTGGCAATCAACGAAAGAAAGGTGTACAATTACAGCGAATATACAACGGTACTTATGCAGTTGGATGCCGGAGAAACGGTGGAGGTCACTGTGATGCGGCAGGCACAGGATGAATATAGGGAAATGAAATTTGATATTGTATTAGGAGAAATGTAAATGAAGTATATTAAGGATTTAAAAGAGGGAGACCGCATATTTGACATTTATCTTTGTAAGCATAAACAGGCAGCAGTAACCAAGAACGGAAAGCCTTACGAAAGCGTAATTTTACAGGATAAAACCGGCACCATCGATGCAAAGATCTGGGAGCCGAATAATCCCGGAATTAATGAGTATAACCCGTTGGATTATATCGAAGTGTATGGAGACGTAAATAATTTTCAGGGAGCTTTGCAGATTAGTGTGAAAAGAATCCGTGTCTGTCGGGAAGGGGAGTACAATCCCGCAGATTATCTTCCTGTCAGCTCTAAAAATATTGATACCATGTATGAAGAGCTGTTGGGACTGATTAAGAGTATTCAGAATACATATTTACGTCAGCTTTTGGAAAGCTTTTTTGTAAAGGATGCGGCATTTGTCAAAGCATTCCGTAATTCCTCTGCGGCAAAGACCGTACACCACGGCTTTGTGGGCGGACTTTTGGAGCATACTTTGAGTGTGACGAAGCTCTGTGATTACTATTGTACGGTTTATCCTATTTTAAAGAGGGATTTGCTGCTGACCGCCGCTATGTGCCACGATATTGGAAAAACCAGGGAAATTTCCGCTTTTCCGGAAAATGATTACACAGATGACGGACAACTGCTTGGGCATATTGTGATGGGTTCCCAGATGGTTGCAGAGCGCGCCGCTAAAATAGAGGGATTTCCCCATGGTCTGCTGACACAGGTGCAGCATTGTATTCTGGCTCATCATGGAAAATATGAATATGGTTCTCCCAAGATTCCTGCCATTATTGAGGCAGTGGCATTGAATTATGCAGATGATACCGATGCAAAGCTGGAAACCTTTAAGGAAATTCTGGAAAATAACAGTGATAACAGCGGGTGGCTGGGCTATAACAGATTGTTTGAATCCAATCTGCGGGCTACAAGGCTTTCGTAAATCATACTGAAGTAAATGTTGGAAAAAAGTTTTTGCTGTATCGGCTTAACTGAAGGAAAGCAGATATAGGATAGGTGCAGTTGTGGATTATAAAAAGAATGACTATGTGACGGTGACAATCGAAGATATTGGCAGTGACGGCGAAGGAATCGGCAAGGTGGACGGCTTTACGCTGTTTGTGAAGGATGCTGTCATCGGTGATACCGTGGAAGCAAAAATTGTAAAAAGTAAGAAGCACTATGCTTATGCACGTTTAGAGAAGGTTATCAAGCCTTCTCCTTTTCGTGTGGAACCGGAGTGTCCCTATCACAGACAATGCGGCGGATGTCAGATTCAGGCGCTTTCCTATGAAAAGCAACTGGAATTTAAGCAGCAGAAAATCCGCAATCATCTTATCCGCATCGGCGGATTTGCACCGGAATATGTGGACGAGCGCATGGAGCCTATTGTCGGCATGGAGCATCCCTATCATTACCGCAATAAAGCGCAGTATCCCGTGGGCTGTGATAAGGATGGAAATATTATCACCGGATTTTATGCGGGGAGAACCCATAACATCATATCCAATACAAATTGTTGTCTGGGCGCGGCGAACAATGAGAGAATTTTGCGAATTATTCTGGAACATATGCGCACAAATCATGTGAGTGCATACGATGAGACTACCGGACGGGGACTGGTGCGCCATATTTTGATTCGTACAGGCTTTACCAGCGGTGAAATTATGGTTTGCCTGGTACTGAATAAAAAAGCAAAAAAGAATAATGAATTTATTCCGAATCAGGGGGAATTGCTTAGCAGATTGTCTGAAATTAAAGGAATGACAAGTGTGTCAGTAAGCATTAACACTGAAAAAACCAATGTAATCATGGGAAAAGAAATCCATACGCTTTGGGGCAGTCCTACGATTACAGATACCATTCATGTGCGCGATATGCAGAAAGAAGGGTATCCTTTTACGGGACATACCCTTACCTTCAAGATATCTCCGTTGTCCTTTTATCAGGTGAATCCCGTTCAGACGGAGAAGCTCTATAGTCTGGCATTGGAATATGCGGGACTGACCGGCAATGAGATTGTGTGGGACCTCTATTGCGGAATCGGAACCATTTCCCTGTTTTTGGCAGACAAGGCAAAGCAGGTTTATGGCGTGGAAATCGTCCCACAGGCTATCGAAGACGCCAGAGAAAACGCGAAGCGCAACGGCATTGCCAATGCGGAATTTTTCGTTGGAAAGGCGGAGGAAGTGCTGCCGGAATTCTATGAGGAGCAGAAGCAGGGTGCAAATTCTGCAAATGCAGATATGCGCCATCCTGATGTAATTGTGGTAGACCCTCCCCGCAAGGGCTGTGACGAGGTCTGCCTGTCCACCATGCTCCGCATGAAACCGAAACGCATTGTTTATGTCAGTTGTGATTCTGCGACACTGGCAAGAGATTTGAAGATATTATGCGATGGCGGATATGAAGTGAAGAGGGTAAGAGGGGTGGACCAGTTTGCGCAGACGGTGCATGTGGAGACGGTAGTTCTCTTGTCCCAACAAAAACCAGATGATGTAATCGAGGTTGAAATAGAGTTGGATGAGCTTGATTTGACGACCGCAGAGAGTAAGGCGACTTATGCGGAGATTAAGGATTATGTCTTAAAGGAGCATGGGTTGAAGGTTTCTAATCTGTATATTTCACAGGTAAAAAGGAAATGTGGAATAGAGGTTGGGGAGAATTATAACCTTCCTAAGTCGAAAGATAGCAGACAACCTCAGTGTCCGGTGGAGAAGGAAAAGGCGATAAAAGATGCGCTGGAGCATTTTGGGATGATTTAGTGAGGTGAGCACATGGCATTAAATTATACGGTGTATCAGTATGATGGCAGCAGGAATGCAGTTGTTATGACGGATATGGTGGGCAAGCAACTTGTGATTGACTGTGATAAGGCAGAGGAGCAGGTTGTATTTGATGAGCCGGAGGATGCAGGGATTCTTGCCAGACTTGCGAGGAAGGAGCCAGCAAGTTATGTGAGTATAGCAATGCGTCCGGGCGGATTGCAGGATTATGTGGACGTGTGGAATGAGTTGAATTGAGTTGGTAAATGTGAAGTGTCGGTTGGAGAAATCTGACCGGCATTTTTGAATGTGAAGATTATTGGACAGATGGGTTTGGTATAATGAAAATGTGGAAGTATAACTGATGCATTTTTGCAAATTGCAAACTTCAATTTCTGATTGAGAAACATGATAAAAAGTGCTATAATATTGTGCAGTATAAATGTCAGATTGTTCATTGGAATTGGAGGATTAAAATGGCGGTTAACTATGATAAATTATGGGGCATATTAAATGAGCGTGGGATGATGAAAACAGAGCTTATAAGAGAGGCAAAAATCAGTACAAATGCCATGGCAAAGCTTGGTAGAAATGAAGATGTTCGAGTGGGAGTATTGGAGAAGATTTGTTTGGCGCTGGATTGTAAGATGGATGATATTTTGGATATTGTTCCAGACAAAAAATAATGTGTGCAGGAGGAAAGCGTCGTGGAAGAGAAAAAAGGAGTTATTTACATATTAACAAATCCGTCATTTCCGGATTATGTAAAAATTGGTTATGCAGATGACATAGAACGAAGATTAAATCAGCTTAATCGAAGCGAGTGTATTCCTTTTGCATTTAGGGTATATGCAACCTATGAGGTAAATTCCAGATTATCTGATTTGAAGATACATACTATTATTGACAAACTTAATCCTAATCTGCGTTCAATAGATAATTTCAATGGTCAGAAAAGAGTCAGAGAGTTTTATGCTATGTCCGCAGAGGATGCATATTCAATTTTGGAGGCAATCGCAGAAATTCACGGGTGTACTGATAAGTTAATGTTAGTTAATCCAAATGAAGAGGAAATTAAAGCTGAGGAAACTGCTGAAGAAGTGAAAAAGGAAAGCCGTACAAGGTCAGCAAACTTTACTTTTTCAGAGTGGGAGATACCGGTTGGTGCCGTATTGGAATATTATACAGACAGTGCAATTACTTGCACGGTAGTGGACGATAGAAAAGTTGAATATAATAGCGAAATTATGAGCCTTACAGGTGTGGCAAAGATAATCACTGGTAAGACATCGGGAATAGCAGGACCAAGATATTTCAAATACAAAGGTGCATGGTTGTGGGATATCGAAGGTCGCAAAGAAATTTAAAAGGAGAAAGTGCTATGACAAAGTTTTATGAGGCGGTATTGAATGTACTTAAGCAAGATAATAGATTTTTTACAGAGGATGGCGTTCTGTTGAGAAATGCGGTTTATGAGGCTGCAATGCAGATGGATACTAACCTTATTCGTTTGTTACTTTCCAATGAAATTACGAAAGGGCATTTCTTTAAAGAGGTAGATGGGATAGCAGTTTTTGATAAAGTAGGATTTGGTTGGGTGGTTAATAATAGAGAGTTTTTACCGGATAGCTATACTCGTTTTAAGAACAAAATTGGTCTTGCTGATGCTAATGGAGATATTATTTCTTCAAAGGGAAATGTTGAATTAGTTTTTCCTTATAAGGATTGTATATTGGAGGGGGGACAAACAAAAGAAGACCAAAAAAGAAAAGAAATTTTTTATAACGAAACATTAGCACCAGATGAAATTGATAGGTTGTTATACCCTAAAGTTTTTACTAATATAAACAAATATGCACAGGGAGTATGTGAACCGCAGACATCATATAATGGTGAAAATCTTATAATTAAAGGAAATAATTTGTTAACCATATCAAGTTTATTAAAACGTTATGAAGGAGAAATTAAGTGTATATACATTGATCCACCTTACTATTTTAGAGAAGCAAAGGCTACGGATACATTTAAATATAACTCTAATTTTCATTTGTCAAGTTGGCTAGTTTTTATGAAGGAACGACTTCTTGTGGCAAAGAGATTATTGAAAAAGGGTGGAACCATATGGATCAGTATTGGGGAAGACGGAATGCATTATCTTAAAGTGCTTGCAGATGATATTTTTGGTGCAGAACATTTTGTTGGAACTATACCTCGACGTACTCGCAGTGGAAAATCAGATGTTCCCTTTAATTTTTCTCAAGATTTTGATTGGATTTTAGCATACACCAATGTTGCAGATGACGAAAAGGTTGTTGGAAGAAAAGTAGAAAGAAAGTATTATGAAACGCCAGATTATCCCGGTGAGCCATGGAGACTTGCAGATTTAACTTCGCAACAACCTGCGAGTAAGCGTCCTAATTCGTATTTTACGATGGTTGATCCTAAAACAGGAAAAGAATACCCGGCAAGTGAAAAAAGAACTTGGGCTGTAACAAAAGACACTTTTGAATACTACTACAATACTGGTGCAATTGTATTTCCTGATGATTATGAATTTCTTAATATATCTAAACCATATGCAAGAAAATTTAAATCTGATGATGATAATAACGGAAAGCTGAGTTCTGTAATTTCTGATTTTGCAATGCAGGAATTTATTAAAGCACTTTTATTCGATTGTAAAAATATGGATGGAAATTCTCAAATAGATGAGATGTTTGGACGAGATGAATTTGATTATGCTAAGCCAGAAAATCTTATCAAGAGCATTTTGGAGATTGCTACAGATGAAGGTGATTTAGTGTTAGATTTCTTTTTGGGTTCTGGTACTACATGTGCTGTTGCTCATAAGATGAGCCGTAATTATATAGGTATTGATCAAATGGATTATATTGAACAGTTAGCTGTTGAACGATTGAAGAAAGTTATTGATGGTGAAGAAGGGGGAATATCTTCCGATATTGGTTGGCAAGGTGGCGGTTCATTTGTATATTGCGAACTTGCAAAGGCAAATCAGAATTTCGTTGATGAAATTCAAACAGCTACTACTGTAGAAGAAATTAAAGATATTTATTCACGTATTATAGAAACGGGATTTATTAGCAGTAAAGTTAATCCGAAGGATATTGATGCAAACGCAGAAGATTTTTATGCTTTGTCCCTAGATGACCAGAAGCGTTTCCTTATGGTACTACTCGATAAAAACTTATTGTATGTAAATTATTGCGATATCGATGATGAAGAGTATGGCATCAGTGATGAAGATAAGGCATTCACAAGAAGTTTCTACGGGGAGGTGTAATCTATGGCATTTCTACATGAAAAGATAGATGTTCTCCGTGAGAATGGATATGCATCTGATACACCTACTTATATTCCGGATAATATAAATCCTGCATTCGAATTGCGTCCATATCAGATTACTGCATTTGAGAATTTTATAACGCATTTTGAAAGTCCAAAATGTCCGCATCCTACGCAAGTATTGTTTCATATGGCTACAGGAAGTGGAAAGACTCTTATTATGGCAGGTCTTATGCTTTATCTGTATAGAAAAGGATATAGAAATTTTCTGTTCTTTGTGAATTTGTCTACCATAGTAAAGAAAACAGAAGATAACTTCCTAAATGCTGCATCTAGTAAATATTTATTCGCTGAGGAGATTGTGTTGGATGGAGAACGTATAGCTATAAAGAAAGTCAGTAATTTTCAATCAGCAGATCCAGATGCAATAAATATCTGTTTTTCAACAACACAAGGATTGCACACAGATATTTGGGTTACAAAAGAAAATGGGATATCATTTGATGATTTTGATGATATGAAAACAGTACTCATATCTGATGAAGCGCATCATTTGAATGTTACTACAAAGAAACTTAGCCAAGAAGAAAAGGATAACTATCACTCTTGGGAACAAACTGTAAAGAGTATTTTTGACAGAAATAGTGAGAATATATTGCTAGAGTTTACTGCCACTTGTGATCTTGCCAATCCTCAGATTCGTGCGGAATATGAAAACAAAATCGTATTTGATTACCCGTTGCATAAGTTTCGTGCGGATTTATATTCAAAAGAGATAAAAACACTTCGATCAGATATGGATATTATGGACAGGGCTATTCAGGCTTTGGTGTTGAGTCAGTATAGATTAAAGTTGTTTCAAGATAATCATTTATCTATCAAACCAGTTGTGTTGTTTAAGTCTGCTAAAATTGCAGATAGTAAATCATTTATGGCAACTTTTATAGAGGTTATAAAAAAACTGGATGGTTCTGCAATTGAGAGAATTTCTACATTGATTGACAATCCTACGATGCGTCAAGCGTATGATTATTTTTTATCTGTAGGAATAACCTTTGATATGCTTGCACAAGAACTTCGTGAGGATTTTTCAGAAGAGCATTGTGTATCAGTTAATGATGATAAAGAAGCGGATAAAAAGCAGATTTTGCTCAATTCTCTAGAAGATGCATCAAATCCATATAGAGCAATTTTTGAAGTTAAGAAACTTGATGAAGGTTGGGATGTGTTGAATCTATTTGACATAGTGCGTCTGTATGAAACGAGACAGTCTGGTGGTAAGTCAATATCTCCGGCAACCGTTTCGGAAGCACAACTTATTGGGCGTGGAGCAAGATACTGTCCGTTTAAGATTAATGATGAGCAAACAAAATTCCAACGCAAATATGACAGCGACGTAGAAAATGAGCTTCGTATTTGCGAGGAATTATACTATCATTGTCAAAATGACAGTAGGTATATAGGAGAGCTTCATAATGCGTTGCGTGAAATAGGTATTGATCCGGATAAAACTGTTACAAAGCATTATATTTTGAAGGATGAATTTAAGCAAGATGATCTCTATAAGAGTGGTTTGATTTTTATAAATGATCGAGTGGTCAAGAGTCGTTCTGAGGTTAATGAATTGCTTCCATCTGTAAGAAACAAGGTGTATTCTGTGATGCTGGCAACAGGGCAATCTGGTGAGGATATTATTCTTGATGATGGACAAGAAGCTTCAGTTGAGAATAAATCGAAAACAAAGTTATATGCAACTACTATAGGGGAAATTGCAAATATAAATTATGCTATCGTAAATAAGGCTCTTGCAAAAGTTCCGGTGTATAAATTTAATACCTTAAAAAGTAGATTTCCTAATTTGAAATCAACAAGAGAATTTATAACAAGCACTAATTATCTTGGAGACATAAAAATAGAGATTCGAAGCAAATATGATGAGCCATCGGTGGCTATTTTATCAACGGCTGTTACAAGTGTACTTACAAAGATAGCGGCATCTATTTCTGCAATTGAGGAAGAATACGAGGGTACTAAGGATTTCCGTGCAGTCAATATACACGATGTTTTCCGTGATAAAGCTGTAAATTATACTAATGTTGTAGATGGTGGAATTGGAGTGTCTCAAAATGATGTTACTGTACCAGATGCAATGCGTATAGACCTAAAAGGAGAAGATTGGTTTACATTCACAGATAATTATGGAACTTCAGAAGAAAAAGCATTTGTATCATATTTCCGCGATTATGTTGATAGATTAAAAACTATTTATAGTAAGATTTATCTCATGCGTAATGAACGTCAGATGCATCTCTATTCGTTTGATGGTGGTGAAAGATTTGAACCGGATTATGTGTTGCTTTTACAGAAAGATAATGAAGACGGTTTTGAACAAATGCAAGTGTTCATAGAGCCTAAAGGTACGCATCTTGTGGAATCTGATAAATGGAAGGAAGATTTCTTGTTGCAATTGAAAGGAAATGCAATTCCGGTTAAAACATTTGTTGATGATAATAAGTATCATATTTGGGGTTTCCATTTCTTTAACAGGGACGTAAGAGGAAGTGAATTTAGTGCGGATTTGGAAATGTTGCAAAAACCGGAAGAACATTTAAAAGTATTAAATGCTTATGCTAAAGGGCTAGTTGGTGGTAATTAATGAACACATCAGTTGATGCGATTTTGGTAAAACAAATGCAATGATTGGAGGAATCAATATGGAATGGACAAAATTTAATACTCATGGAGAATCTTCTAATCATGCATTTGAAGTTATGTGCAATATTCTTTTTGAGAGTTGGTGTAAGAGTGAGTATAACGATCATTTGAAATACTTCTCATTTGTAAATGGAAGCGGTGGAGATGGTGGTGTAGAAGCTTATGCAACATTAGATTCTGGAGAAGTTATTGGAGTTCAATCAAAGTGGTTTCCGGACAAAATGAACACTTCTCAATTTAATCAAATAGAGAAATCTTTTAATACAGCAGTAAAAGTCAGACCTGAAATGATACGGTATATTGTATGTATTCCAAGAGATTTTACCTCTAAAAAAGTGGTTAAGAATGGTAAAATTGCAGAAAATACAGAGGAAAATAGTTGGACAAAGCTAGTTGAAAAACTTAAGAAAACAAATCCATCTGTATCAGTGGAGTTATGGGATGAGACTACAATTCAAACAAAGTTGATGACGCCAGAAGCCATAGGGTGTTATAAGTATTGGTTTGATAATACAGAAGTTTTTGATACAGAGATTGTAAAAGCATTTGAAAAAGCCATACATAGCTGGGCAAAGACGAAGTATATTCCTGACTTGTATTCAACAGGTTACATTCATGACAAGTTAGAAGTTTTTACTGGAAATTATAGTATTGTAGAAAAACGATACGATGGAGTACAGAGGGGATTGTCTGTTTTAGAAAGGCTTAAGAAGGAATATGGAGACATACTTAAGTTAAAGTTTCCAGAGAAAGAGAGGTCTATTGTTGAAAATATAAAACTGGATATTGATACGATAAATGAATGGATATCACGTTTTAAAAGAATAGAAAAGCTTGTAATTGAGGGTGCGGAAGTTAAAGAAACTTTTCTTGATGAGAGAATTGGACTGAATTGTATATCATCTGAATTGAAAGGCTCGTCCTTGTATTTTCATCATTATTCGCATTTTACACCGGTTATAGAAATTCTTGAAAATATTGTGAATGAGGTGTATGAATGTTGTCAATTGCTGAATAATAATTTTGATAATTGTATCATTTTCCTAGGAAATCAAGGCACTGGAAAAACTGCGGGGATTGTAGCGGAAACTAACGCCTTATTGCAGGAGAAGAGTCATTTGCCGATATTGGTTCGTGCTAAAGAGTTTTCAACGGGTGATAATTGGTTATCTATTTTGACAAAGGCATTAGCATTACCAAATACATGGAGCGATAGAGAACTGCTCAAGGCTTTAGAAAATGCAGCGTTGTTAAGAAATAAGTTTCATAAAACTAGTGAAAAGGTCAATATACAGCCAAAATGTCTGATTTGCATTGATGGAATAGAGGAATCTTCATCTTGGTCATTTTGGGAGGAGCGAATAGAGGAAGCAAAAGCTTATGAGAAAGATTTTGTCGGAATAAAATTCGTTTTTTTGTCGCGTCCATATGTTTTTAAGGAACATTATAAATTGGATTACAGCAATTGTTTTTATCGAATGCCAAGTCACGGTGATGTATCTGTTGCAGAACTTTTCGATAATTACATTGCTCATTATAATATAGATTTAGATGGAAACAATTGGATTAAGGGAATGTTAAGAACACCGATGGCACTTAAGCTATTTTGTGACATATATAAAAATTCAAAGGTGGGTAGTTTGCCTAAAAATTCAGTGGTTATAACAAAGCTATTTCAAGAAAAAATTAAGTCTATTGAGAATGTATATAGAAAGGCAGGAAAAGAGACTGATAATCAAAGTATGGTTATGGAAGCCCTTGTTATGGTGGCAACTATGCTTGTTGATAAAAGTGACTTGTCATATGATGAAATTTATAGTGTATGCAAAGAACCATTAAAGAGTCATTTGGAAGATGTTTTAAGATTCATAGAGGAAGAAGGTTTTATTTATTCAAGGTTAATTCAGAAGGATGCTTTTAGTATTCCGGAAACGAAATATTCGTTGGGTATGCAACCGGCGTTCGATTACCTTATGGCAAGAAAATTATATGAAGCGATTAAAGGGAATAAGACTATTGAAACGGAATATTCCCAAGGTGTTTACCAATTGCTTTCGCTTATTGCAATAGAAGAAGATAGGAAGCTTTTATTTGAATATTCAAATATTGAACTTAGCGATGATTCGAAGTTTGATTTGGTCTGTTATGCATTGGCAAATACATCTGTTGAGATTGCATCACAATATGGTGAGTATATTAAAAGATTGATGAATTATTCAGCTGGTGAATTTCGAGAAATTTTTGAAAGAATTATTCTGCCTGTAAGTAGTGTGCCCAATCATCCACTAGGAAGTGTTTTACTTGATGAATTTTTGAGAAATTTTGAGGAACCAGCACAAAGAGATATCTGGTGGTCTATACCGACATATTTAAAAGATAATTTTGATGCAGAATGGAGATGTTATACAGAGATAGATACCACCAATATAAGCTTATCAAATGAAGAAAATTACTTGGGCTTACCGCTGATATTGGTATGGCGTCTTTCATCTGTAGATAATGATGTGAGGCATAAATGTAGATTGAAACTTACAGAATGGGGAATAAATAACCCAGAACAGTTTTTTAATCTTTTTAGTTATTGTGCTGATATTAATGACGAGCAAGTTGTAGAAGATATTTTTTCTATTGCCTACGGAATTGCGTTAGGAAAAGAGGCACGAGATGAATATCTGGTTAATCTTTCAAACTGGATTATGGAAAATGTATTTTCAGCTGAGGGGCTAATTAAGTATGAAAATGTTGTAATTAGGTACTATTGCACAGGCATTGTTAAAATAGCAATTTTTAAAGAAGTGTACAATAGAGAGGTGGAAGATAAACTTATACCACCGTATGCTTATCAAACAAATATTATGCCCGCTTATGAAGATGCTTTTAGTGCAAAAAGGATGTCGGGTTATGGTCCTATTGATTATGATCTGGCAAGGTATGTTTTATGTGATCATTTTGATTGTTTTTTCAGAACGGATTATACAACTAACAGATATTTCGATGAAACAGAGAAGTTGTTTGACGAATATAGACGAGAATATAACATAGAATCGTTAGAAATGGATGGTCTGATTATATCAATTGCGTATCGATATTTATTAGATCAGGGGTGGAATAAGAAAACGTTTTGGGAGTATGAAGATAAGAAAAATATTGGCGTAGATATTTCTATTAGAAGAACATTTTATCCTGCTACGCATGGTACACAATCAAGAGTAATGAGTATTGCTGAAAAATATGTATGGTGTGTTAAACACCGTATAGAAGCTATGCTGGCGAATCGAGTAAAGTGTAGTGATTATGGTAGAGATGAGAAATTTGTTAATGATTATTCGGATTTAGAGAATTTTATAAATACATATCAAGATTATATAAATTCAAAGAATAAGAGTAATAAAGCTCTATGGCTTCATACAGAACAAATGGTCTGCTCTCAGGTTGAAGAATATTCGATAAAAAGTATTGAAGCATGGATGACAGATGGAAAGGTACCAGAGTTTTCTGCATGGCTTAAGGATAATCAAGGAGATGAAATACTTTATGCTTATACGAGCATAACTAATGAAGCGGCAGGTATTGAAGAGACAATTTGGATATCGTGTGGTGCAGTCAAACTTGATGAATTCGATAATTTTGTCAAACAACTAAATGTTTATTGGGAATCGAGATGCAATTTATTAAATGTTGCAGATTTTCATGCGTGGCAAGATTGTCAATGTTATTGTACTCCGCAAGAAGCTTGTACCGTTCAAAGTCATAAGGAAGTAGAAAACACTATTTCTGTTGAAATTGATGATGTTACTGTGAAGATAAATAAATTAGTGACAGAGTGTACAACGGCGCATGCAGAAGATACTGAGAGTACATTCGATTTGCCTAGTAAAATGGTAAGGGAGTTGACCGGAATCACATATGGTGATGGGTATCGATATTTGAATAAAGATGGAAAGACGATTGGTAAGTATATAAGTGTAGGTGAAAATTGGAAGAATCAACAGAAGTGTTTGTTGATGGATAGGAAAACTTTAAAGACAGCTTTTGACAAAAATCAATATAAAATGTTTTGGTTGTTTAGGGTATATCGTTCTCCGTCTCATAAAGCATATGAAGCTTTTGGCAGAGATATTATGCATGATACAGATAGAAGTTTTGTGGTTTGGAACGACGAAGGTGAGTACAAATATGTTGAATTGCAAAATATTGAACCACCCCGTACAGAAATGAAAGAATATGAATCAATTATAAAATTCTATTATTCTGATATCAAGGAGTAAAATTTATCTATCAGAAAGGTGTGTCAAAAAGTGGAGCACTTTTTCAAAAGGTGTGTCAAAAAGTGGAGCACTTTTTCAAAAGGTGTGTCAAAAAGTGGCACACTTTTTCGAAAAGGGTGTCAAAAAGTGACACACCATCCAAGGCATGAAAAATTATCTTCAAAAAAGGTGTGCCAAAAAGTGGAGCACTTTTCAAAAAGGTGTGTCAAAAAGTGGCGTACTTTTTCAAAAAGTGCGTCAAAAAGTGACACACCTATATAAATATTAGGGGATTTAGGGGATTTTACTCCTAACTAGATGCATTTTGGAATGGATATACAAAATGCGTATCTAGCGAAGGACACCTGGAGAATTTTTCGGGTATCAGAAAAGGTGCTGATTTTAATGATTTTTTTGCTAAAAATGCTGGTGTGTCGGTATTTCCAACATAGAAATCAGAAAGTATGTTGACGTTTCCAACATAAAAATGCAATTCCAACATGTATTTCCAACATACCGAAATACAGGCATTTTTAAGACCGACATAAAATTCCAACATAAAAAATGAGAGGTATGTCGGTGTTTCCAACATAAAAATACCATTCCGACATAGATTTCCAACATAGTAGCAGGGAAAATTTTTTCTCATCAGAATCATTGCTTTTTTCAATCCATAGTTGTATCATTATGACAAGAAGTCATTGAGACTTATAAGGACGAAAAGATGCAGAAGCGATTATGGAAGGAGGGAAGCTTTGAACAAGGAATTTGAACGCTGCTGCACATTCCTAGCCGAGATGATGGAGAAGTACGGTGCACTGGTTTTGCGAGACATCGCCGTGGAGATTCAGTATGAACCGGAAACTTGGTGTGATGATGCAGAGGGAAAAAGACTTCGGTATGAGGCTTATGCGAGAAGATTTCTGAAGCGGTTTGAAAAGGCGGCATAAGGATTACCGGCATCCTGCGAGAGTGGGATGTATACATATGATGTAGCGTTCAAAATAGTAAGATGGAAAGTTTACCACTGACCGATAGGTGGTATAGAAATGGTCGGGTTGATAGTGTACCGCTGACCAATATGCGGTATAGAAATGGTTGGATTGAAAGTGTTATTTCACATATTGAGTCTAATAATAGATTTATAGTAAGCTTCGGTAAAGTTTTTGCTGGGGCTCATTTTTTTAGTTTTTTAGTGACAAGTTGTTGACTATGTGAAATAAAAGACATATAATATATTTATGCAATGCATAAAGAGGTGAATTGTGGAAGCAAGAGAAGAATTAAGAAAATTAAGAGAAAGTACCGGTATGAATCGAAAAGAATTTTGTGAGTACTTTGAAATTCCATATATGACGGAAACGGATTGGGAATTAGGGAATAGAAGGGTTCCACAGTATCTTTTGAGGTTGATGGCATATAAGATTGAAATAGAGAAGTTAGCTGATAAGAAAAGAGAAAATGGCAAGGGAGATAACGTAGCTGATAAATAATGTATTAGTAATTGTGCCACAGCCTGTGGCATAAATTGGAGGTAGTGGCAATATGACACCAGAAGAAAAAGTAATAATGACGAAGGCTCAGCGTATCAGTAGATGGAATGCACAAAAATTGTATTATTCTACAGGTAAACAGTATCAGAGAAAATGGACTGTGAAGAGAGGAGAAGTTTATTTTGTGGATTTAGGGGAGAATGTCGGTAGTGAGGAAAATAAACTTCGTCCGGTTGTTGTATTACAATCGGATGCATATAATTTCAAGTCACCGGTATTTACATGCGCCATTATTTCATCTAGTGCTTTGACGATTCAGGATATTCAGGTTCCGATTACTGGAACGTACCCGTATAAAGATGAGAATGGTGTGAATAAATTTTTAGTTGGAAACGTGGATTTAGGGCAGATAAAGACCGTAGGTAAAGAAAGAATAGTAAATAGTAAGGTTTGTATGCTCAAGCAGGAGATACAAGAAATAGATAGAAAACTCTTGAATGCGCTTGGTTTATCTAGTATAATTAAGTCAAAGGAAAACACCATTAAATCATTGCAAGGTAAAATAGAATATATGAAAAAGCAATAGATATTTTTCGTTGACTTTTCATATAATATAATGTAGAATCAAATCTACAGATGTGGTCAATCTGGCGATTGATCGGTAAAATTGATTCAGTTATGGTGGATTTGGCGATCCATCGGTAGCTCCCACTTCGGTGGGAGTTTCTTTTTGTGATGGCCGTAGAGAGGCAGGGGTAATGCCCGAATCCAAATATCTCATTAGCGGGTAGGCAGTCAGAGTGATGGCTGTCTATTTTTATATTGAAATGCAGTTGGAACAGATGTATAATTTTGTTGGGACAATAAAGCATATGTAGGTTACGACATGGATTGGAGGATGTTTACATGGAAGTTTCAAAAAGTGATTGGAAATTATTCAGAGCTCGCATCGGTGATTGGCAAGAAGCATATATGGAACGCTTGGTTAAGGAATATATGGATTTATTAGATGGAGTAGAGAATGCTTCAGATAAATTCTGGAAGCTGGAAGAACGAATAAAAAAGGATAAGAAGCATCCGGGAGTAAGGCTTGAATTAAACAAAGGGAATATGATTTTCGATATTGTGACTTTGATTAATAGTGGTGTGATTACAACTGCTGACGTGGCAGATTTCAGTGATGAATTAAAAGAAAGTGTGGATTTTATTTTACGTAGGTAACAGGGGATTATGTACATAGGAATTGCAGGTGATATTTGTGAATATAGAAGCGTATGATGCGGAGTCTTTAAGAAAGCTCGTCAGACTCCTTGAATATGAGAATAGGTTGCTGAAGGATAAATTGAAGAAAGAAAATATTCCATATGACGAGGTAAATCCTTTTGAAGAGACGATAGACAATGTAGAAGAGTACGATCCTGATCAGGGAGAACGTATCGTCAATCCCACGTTTATAACAGAGGAAATGGCGACACACTTCTTTTCTATGTTTTGGGGACGAGAGGATGTTTATGCCAAGCGTGGTAAGAATGGCGGCTATTTTCCGCAATGTGATAACAGATGGGATGCCAGACTTTGCCCGAAACAGAGAGGCGAAAAGACTTTCTGTGACGAATGTGAAAATACCAAGTGGACACGCTTGGATGTTAAGAAGATTATTGCACATCTATTAGGGTATAAAGAGGATGGCTCAGATGTAATAGGTGTATATCCGCTGTTGCCTAATGGGATGTGTAGATTTATTGTATTTGATTTTGATAATCATGAAAAAGGTGCAGAAGCGACAGATTTTGCCAATACAGATAACGAGTGGCATAAAGAAGTGGATGCTCTTAGAAAAATGTGCGAGATAAATGGTATTAGGCCATTGGTGGAACGCTCGCGTTCCGGTAAAGGTGCTCATGTATGGATTTTCTTTAAGAAAGCAATACCAGCTTCTGTAGCAAGAAATTTTGGTTTTATGTTATTGGATAAGGGTTCTGCATCTATTAACTTAAAGTCATTTCATTACTATGACAGAATGTATCCGTCTCAGGATGTGGCAAGCAGTATCGGGAATCTAATTGCATTGCCCTTGCAGGGACAGGCACTTAAAAATGGTAACAGTGCATTTGTGGATGAAAACTGGAATGCCTATCCGAATCAGTGGGATGTTTTGCTGAATAAAACAGAAAAATTAGGTATAGAGGATATTGAAAAACATATGGCAAAATGGCAGGCAGAGTTGGCAGAAAGTCGGGGAATGCTTGCTGGTACCGATATAAATAACAGACCAAAGCCATGGAAAAAGAAGTGTGAGTTTGTTAAGGCGGATGTGGTTGGTAAGCTACATATGGTGCTTAGTAATGGTGTTTATATTGACACGCTAAATCTTATGCCGAGAATACAAAATCAGATTCGCAGTCTGGCTGCTTTTGATAATCCGGAATTTTATAAAAATAAGAGACTGGGATATTCCAATTACTATAATTTTAGTGCTGTATATTTGGGCAAAGACGTTGATGGCTACATACAAATTCCAAGAGGGCTAAAAGAACGGATTATAGATGAGTGTAATAAAGCTGGAATTTCTGTTGAAATATCTGACCAAAGGGAAAAGGGGCGTCCTATAAGAGTTTCGTTTAAAGGTGATTTACGGACACAGCAGGAACTGGCAGCAGAAAAATTACTGACCTATTCAGATGGCGTATTAAGTGCAGCAACTGCATTTGGTAAAACGGTTGTGTGTAGTTATCTGATTGCGGAGCGCAAAGTGAATACTCTTATTTTATTACAAAGTAAGGATTTGCTGAATCAGTGGGTGGATGAGCTGAACAAATTCTTGGACATTAAGGAAGAACCACCGGAGTATGAAACCAAAACAGGCAGAAAGAAAAAGAGAGACAGTGTTATAGGTATTTTGCATGGTAGTAAAAATACATTGACAGGTATTGTAGATGTTGCCATGGTTGGCTCTATGTATAGCAAAGGTAAGTTTAATGACCTGATTAATTCTTATGGAATGGTAATTATGGACGAATGTCATCATGCGGCATCCAATACGTCTGTGGAATTATTGCAGAAAATCAATGCCAAATATGTATATGGAGTTTCTGCGACGCCGAAGCGTGGAGATAGCTTAGATAAAATTATCTATATGCTACTTGGACCGCTTCGCCATAGATTTACGGCATTGGAGAGAGCACAGGAGCAGGGAATAGGTCATTATTTTGTACCAAGGTATACAAGAGTTGTAGACACTGCTGACAGTAAAGATGACATCAACAAGGCTTATAGTCTAATTAGTACAAGCAAGGTACGTAATGATATGATTATAAGTGATGTGAAGAAAAGTGTTGCTCAGAATCAGACTCCGGTTATATTAACCAGATTTAAGGAGCATGCAAAACTTCTGTATGATGCGTTGAAAAATGAAGCTGACCATGTATTTCTTTTGTATGGTGATAATTCCGACAAGGAAAATGCAGAGATACGAGTGAGGTTAAAGCAGGTTCCTAGAACGGAAAGTCTTATCTTAGTTGCAACCGGACAGAAGATAGGAGAGGGATTTGATTTCCCAAGACTTGATGTGTTAATGCTTGCTGCACCGGTATCCTTTGAAGGGCGTCTGGAACAGTATGTAGGAAGATTAAATCGTGACTATGAGGGTAAAGAGGCTGTTTATGTATATGATTACATTGATGCCCATATAAGATTTTTTAATAAAATGTACGGCAAAAGGTTGAAAACATACAAGCGTACCGGATTTTCCATATGGACGGGTGATGAACATACTAAGCAGATAATTAATGCTATATATGACTCTGGTAATTACACGGAAAAATTTGAGCAGGATATTGTGGAAGCAGAGGAATCAATTGTGATTTCCAGTCCGGATATACGACAGGACAAGATTGACAGATTGTTATTATTAGTAAAAGAGCGTCAAGAAAAAGGTGTACATGTAACAGTCATCACGACAGAACCGGAAGAAGTGATTTATGGTAGTGCGGATGTATGTTATGGTTTGATAAGCGAGATGAAACAAGTAGGAATAAATGTAGTGACAAAGGCAGAAGTCGAAGAAAGATTTGCTGTTATAGATGATGAATTGGTATGGCATGGAGGTATGAATCTGCTCGGTAAGGTAGATATATGGGATAATTTAATGCGTATCAAAAATCATCAGGTGGCGGCAGAATTGCTAGAAATTTCACTTGGCACTATAACAGAATCTGAAGGAGGTTGATAACTATATGAAAAAACAACTCAAATGCTACATCTACACCCGTGTATCCACTTCCATGCAGGTAGATGGATACAGCTTAGATGCGCAAAAAGATAAATTGCATAAATACGCGGATTACCAGGACATGATTATCGCCGGAGAATACTCTGATGAAGGTAAATCCGGTAAAAGTGTGGAAGGTCGCCCGCAGTTTCAGCAGATGCTTCAGGACATTGAATCGTGTAAAGATAACATCGATTTCGTACTTGTATTCAAATTATCACGATTCGGACGAAACGCAGCGGATGTATTATCTTCCCTTCAGAGAATGCAGGATTTTGGTGTTAATCTTATCTGTGTGGAAGATGGTATCGACAGTTCAAAAGATGCAGGTAAACTGATGATTTCCGTGTTATCTGCGGTGGCTGAAATTGAGCGTGAGAATATATTAGTTCAAACTATGGAAGGACGCAGACAGAAAGCAAGAGAAGGTAAATGGAATGGCGGCTTTGCTCCTTACGGTTATCAGCTTATCAATGGCGAATTGCATATTGCTGAGGATGAAGCAGAGGTTATTCGCATTATCTATGATAAATTTGCCAATACCACCATGGGAATTGCGGCTATTGCAACATTCTTAAACAACAGCGGATACAAGAAAAAGCTTCGCCAGAACAATACCATAGAAGGCTTTTCCACATCTTTTGTAAAAGGTGTTTTGGATAATCCTGTGTACTGCGGTAAGCTTGCTTTTGGCAGAAGAAAGAATGAGAAGATTCCGGGCACAAGGAATGAGTACCACATTGTGAAGCAGGACAAGTATATGCTTAACGATGGTATCCATGAGGCGATTGTATCGGAAGAATTGTGGAATCAGGTGCACAAAAAGAGACAGGAAACCGGAGTTGCCAACATCAAAACGCACAGTCTGGATCATGAGCATATTTTATCCGGTATTATCAAATGTCCTATCTGCGGAAGTGGTATGTATGGCAATGTAAATCGTAAAAAGCATCCGGACGGCGGACATTATAGAGATTATTTTTACTATGCCTGCAAGCACAGAACCTTTGTGAACGGTCATAAATGTACTTACCGTAAGCAGTGGAGTGAGGATAAAATCAACGCAGCTGTAGAAGAGGTGATTCGTAAACTGGTAAACAATCCAAAGTTCAAAACGGAGATACAGAAGCACATCGGACAAAGCATTGATACGCAGGAACTGGACCGAGAGCATACAGGCTTACAGGAGAGATTAAAACAGGTAACCGGAGCTAAGAATAAACTGGCGAATCAAATGGATAACTTATCTGTATCGGACAAGCATTATGACAAGAAGTATGAGGATATGCAGGTGCGCCTGGACAAGCTTTATGATGAGATTGAAGAAATTGAAACTCTGATTGAAGAAGTGGAGACCAGATTGTATAATATTAGGCAGGAGAAAATATCCGGTGACAATGTGTATCAGTTCTTATTATTCTTTGATAAGCTGTATGACAGATTTACGGATATTGAGAAGAAAACATTCATGAAGAGCTTCCTTGCGGATGTAAATATTTATGAGGAAGAGCAGGCGGACGGAAGAATACTTCGTAGTCTAAAGTTTAGATTCCCTGTGTTTTTCAATGGGAAAGAGATATACGAATTGGATTGGGACAACGAAAGTACAGTTGAGAGCTGTGTGTTGCTATGCAGAGCCTGATACCTAGAACTCTTTGTTTTTACGCAGTTTTTTAAGCATTATGTGAATTCAAAGGAGAAATTGACTAATGAGTGCAGGATATATATATGTATTGATTAATAAATCATTAGAGGGTTTGATAAAAATTGGTAGTACAACTTTGGGGGCAAAAGAGATACCGGCTTCTTTGACGAGAGATTGAGTTGATGAAAAAGAATGTATCATGGGGTAGCCATGTTTTGATATATTTCCGATACTGTAATAGAAAATTTAAAAAGGAGTCAAAGTATGATATACGAATTAGCGACAACGGAGGATTCGATTGCTGTATATAATTTAGTGAAGAATACCATAAGAACAGTATATCCGAAATATTATCCGGCAGAAGTAGTGGATTTTTTCTGTGAACACCACAGCATAGATGCTATAACAAAGGATATTGAAAACGGTTATGTTAGCGTGCTTAAGATAGATGGAAATATCGTAGCAACAGGTTGTTTTATAGATAATCACATTACAAGAGTTTATGTGTTGCCGGAATACCAGAAAAAAGGTTATGGCACATTTATTATGAAAAATATAGAAGCTCAGATTAGTGAAAAATATGATAAGGCATATTTGGATGCTTCACTGCCGGCGGCAGCACTTTATGAAAAATTAGGATTTTCCACCATAAAGCATGAGCGTTATCCTGTTGAAAATGGAATGATACTTGTGTATGAGGTTATGGAAAAAGAACTTTATAAAGCTTGTACGGAGATAAATTATAATGGAAATTAAAAGAGCAACAATAGAAGATATAGAGGAACTGGTAAGAACAAGGATTATAGTTCTTCGTGCAGCAAATAAGTTGTCCGATGATGTGGATATGTCAGTGGTGGAGCAGGAATCTTATGTATATTATAAGCGGGCTTTGGGAACAAATGAGCATATTGCATATCTGGTATATGATAACGGAACATTTATTGGTGCAGGTGGTGTCAGCTTTTATCAAGTTATGCCGACGTACCATAATCCAAGTGGTAAAAAGGCATATATTATGAATATGTATACCGCCCCGGAATACCGCAGACAGGGAATTGCAATTCATACATTAGATTTACTGGTAAAGGATGCGAAGAAGCAGGGCGTATCACAGATTGCGTTAGAAGCAACGGATATGGGGCGACCATTGTATGAGAAATATGGGTTTGTAAAGATGGAAGATGAAATGGTGATTAAGCAGTATGAAAAGGAGCTGTAGGATATGAACAATAAAACAATTTATCATCCATTAACAGCTCCTTTCAAAAGAAGCATCTTTTACAATGAGTTAGTAAAATTTAACTACTCTGTCTGTTTTTCCAATATAGCAGTAAAATCATCGGTCATGCCGGACAGTATTTCTATCCCTGATTCTATATGCCCAAGAGGAATCAAACCATTTGATTCCCGAAAGTCCTGATAAAAGATAGATAAATTTCCCCAAGGCTCATACAGACAGAAATCCCCTATATCCGGATCACATCCGTCCGGCTCTCCTTCAGTTGGCAATTCCTCCGGAAGATAGATAATATTTTCGATATGATTAAAATCTTCAAATGTCAACTCCAATGGCAGCATATCATACAATGCGTTTGCTGCAGGCGTATCATATAGGGTAATGGCAATTTCCTGCCCATCCACAATCAACAGAATCGATTTATCGGTATTTTCCGAAGCTTCTTCAGTGTTTGCAGTTTCTGCCGTTTTATCAGAAAACCCGAGTTCATCCAGCCACGCATTCACAGCGGACTGCGCTTCATCAACTTCCGGTCTATAGATGCCGATGGGTTCCAATATTTCTGTAGAATCCGGCAAAGCTGCCGTGATATCCTGAATGGTGGCGGCAAGACCGCCCGTTCCATGCGTAACGAAAGGAATCACGGTTTTTCCCGAAAAATCATATTCTTCAATAAAGCTGTGAATTGCCATAGGTACCGTATACCACCAGTTTGGAAAACCTAAGAATACGATGTCGTAATCCTCCATATTTTCTATATGCGTGGCTAGTTCCGGACGGGCATTTTCAGCCTTTTCCTCCGCCGCCCGTTCCAGACACTCATCATAATCACTGGAATAGGGTTCTGTCACAACAATCGAAAAAAGCTCCCCTCCGGTACGCTCCTGAATCCAGCAGGCAAGTTTCGCAGCATTTCCGGGAACCAGGACACTGGCAGAAGTGGTAGCATCTGTATCTACAGACTCCGGATCATCCACAACGGTGTTATCTGCCCATGTAAAATATGCAATCAAAATATGACTGCTGCTGTCTTCTTCCGTATCAACAGTGGCGTCAATTGCTATACTGTCTATATTGTTATCAGACGACGGTTCTTCTGCCTCATTCTCTGCAGATATAAAAGATTCACTTTCACTTTGTTGTACGGTATTCTCCTGACCTGCGCAGGAGGTCAAAGTAAAAAGGAAGCAAATACTGAGAAAAATAATTGTCGGTTTCTTCATTTGGAATCCCCCTTTTTCTTTGAAAGTTTTCTGAATCCTTTTGAAAGGTAGTGTGCAATAAAAATACATGTGCCCATCAAAGCAACATAATCCACATAGTATAAAAACACCGGTTCCTCGTAATCCAGAAACACAAAGTGGGAACGCAGAAAGAGATAGAGGGGAAAGTCTCTCCTGACAAATACGGAAATGCCGTATCCTGCAATTAGAAGCCCAGCGGCAAAACAAATACCGCTGCGAATCCGTGAAGTGTTCTTTATTCCGGTCTTTTTTCGTATTATCCCCAGCACCATGCTCCAGTGCAGACCAAGATGCAGGCTCATCATTAAATAACCCCAGTAGGAACCAAGAATATGTAGCTGTCTCGCAAGCATCAGTCCGCCTTTGATGGGCAGAAATGCAAACACATGGCGTGACAGTACAATTCCGCTGTACATCAGGGCAAGCATGGCTACAAGAGTCAGTAAATTAATGATAAGCTGTAAAACCCGCACCGATGTGTATCTGCCCCGAAACAAATTCCGGTACCAGTTCCGGTTTAAAAGCTGATGGGCAAAAAACAGAAGGAACATTCCCGCTCCAATCCATTCATGGGCAGTTTCACCCCAAAACTGGTATCCCATCAAAAGCAAAAGAGTTATTGTCATCAGGACATCCAACACCCATTTCACAGTCGTTTTTGTTTTCATACTGTCACCGCCTTTTCCGGTTTATTCTGCCGCTTTATTGATGCAGGTAATCGCATTCAGGCTTCTGGGGTAGCCGATATAGGGCAGACATTGAGAAACTACCTTTATCAAAAACTCTTTATTATTCCCCAGATTCATATTCCCTTTTGCATGAGCCGTAAGCTGAGGTTCACAGCCGCCCTGAGCCGCCAGAAAGCAGAAAGTAATCATTTCCCGTTGGGCAAGAGACAGACCTGTCCGGGTATAATAATCGCCAAAGCAGTTTGCTGCAAGCCAGCGGTTGATGTGACCGGTTTTCCACGCTTCCTTCATCTGTTCACCAAAGATAGCCGCCTGCGCTTCCACACCTTTTTCCAGCCGGGTCTCAAAGGTAGTTGTTGTCTGCCCTTCCAACGGCAGCTTTACGCCCCGCTGTGTCAATATCTCATTGGCGGCATTCAGAAAAGGAAGCACCCGCCCAATGCCCAGATAGTCCACTGCCTGATAGACAATTTCTTTTATCATCACAGGGGTAAGCCCTGCATCCAGCCCGCGGGGAAGCGTCAGCTTAAATGCTTCCACGCCCTGACAGCCGAGCAATGTGGCGAGTATTGCCATATGGCGGGTAACCTCATCAAGCTGCTGTCCTTCTTCGTTTACCACTTCCTCAAAGGCAAAATGCTCAAATCGTTCCATAAATTCCGGGTCTGTTTCATAATAATTCATATCAATCTCCATCTCCTTAAATCTTCTGGTTTCCGGCAGACCAGACATGTTCCTCCTTCGCGGTCATAACCGTATTTTGCGCCATGACGCCTACCAGTCTGTGGGGTACATAAGGTTCTTCCAGATAGGCGATTTCCTCATCCGACAGATGAAGCTCTACCGCTTTTGCAGCTCCTTCAATATGATGCAGCTTTGTCGCACCTACCACAGGAGCCGTTACCTTTGTAAGCAGCCAGGCAAGAGAAATTTCCGTCATGGATACACCATGCTTTTCCGCCAGTTCTGCCACTCTCGCAATAATCACTCTGTCCTGTTTTGCGGTAGCGTCGTATTTGAGCTTTGCATAATCATCCTCCTGCATGCGCTTTGAGGTTTCTCCCGGATGCTTGGAAAGCCTGCCGCCCGCCAGAGCGCTGTATGGCGTCATTGCAATGTTATCCTCTGCGCACAGCTTTGCCATTTCCCGCTCCTCTTCCCGGAAGATAAGATTATAATGTCCCTGTATGGATACAAATTTTGCAAAGCCTTCCTTTTCCGCCAGAGCATTTGCTTTGGCAAGCTGCCACGCAAAGCAGTTTGATATGCCGATATAGCGGGTCTTTCCAGCCCGAACCATATTGTTTAAGCCTTCCATAATATCATAGAGAGGCGTCCGGTAGTCCCACATATGATAAATGTAGAGATCCACGTAATCCATCCCCAGATTGGCAAGACTTCTGTTCAACATCCTCTCGATATGCTGTGCGCCGGTGACTCCTGCTTCGATTTCTTCATTGGTGCGGGGAAGAAACTTTGTGGCAACCACCACTTCCTCCCGCTTTGCATAATCCCACAGCGCCCGTCCAAGAAACTGCTCGCTGGTGCCGCTCTGATAAGCAATGGCAGTATCAAAGAAATTAACGCCAAGCTCCAGACCTCTTTTAATAATCTCACGGGAATGTTCTTCGTCAACGGTCCAGCTATGCTGTCCGTTTGTCGCATCGCCAAATCCCATACAGCCCATACAGATACGGGAAACCGTCAAATCAGAATTGCCTAATTTTGTATACTGCATAAATACCTCCTTAGATGGATTTTCCAAATTCATAAGCAAGTTGCGGGAACTTTGTCCGGGCGGTCATGGAAACAGTACCGCATCCGGTTCCCAGAATCTGCCCCTGATCCTTGAAATTCAAATATTGACAAAGTGTTTCATAATGCGCCCTGACGTCCTTCATAGTCCAACTATTATCATCCCAGGCGGCTACAATCAGCCCGGTTTTCAGCCCTTTTGCCGCCAGTTTTCCGTTAAAGCTGTAAAAACGGTCAATTACGGTTTTTAATTGTGCCGAAAATCCAAAGTAATAGAGCGGGGTGACAAATACCGCCATGTCTGTCCGTAATATCATCTCCTGAAGCTTTGCCATATCGTCTTTCTGGCAGCAGGGACCGCTCATTCCGCAGTAGTCACATCCCATACAGGGGTGAAGATTGCAGTGAGCCGTGTCAAAAATGCTGACTTCATGTCCCGCCTCTTCTGCACCCCGAATAAAGTTCTCCGCAAGAAGATTGGAGGAACCTTTTTTATGAGGGCTGCTTTCAATCACTAAAATTTTCATATGATTCATCCTCTCTTTTGTATTTTAAGCTCCTAACAGCTTCTTCACTTCAGCAAACGTAATCTCGTAAATTGACATATATACATAATTTACTTTTGCCTGTACCATTGCTTCCCGTTGTTTTTCTGTCACGACTGTATATGGATAGATTCCAAACATAAACGGAAAAAAAGAAAAAATAAAATCCTGTTTATCCTGTACCGTCATTTCTGTAAAAAACTGATCCAAACAGTTTCTTACTTCCGTTAAAGATTGTCCGTACACTGCTTTGAACTCTACAAGACGCTCAATCCGGCAGTTTTCCTCCATATCGTAATGATTCATGGACATGAGCTTCAGCAGATTTTTCCGTTCTTCCAGAGAGTGAGCCAGCGCCCCGGCAAATTCCAATCTTGACATCACTTTGTGTTCTGACCGGATCTGTCGGAGCTTTTCATTCCATAACTCATATTCCCTTTGCAGAAGCGCCAAAAAGATTTCTTCTTTTGTCTGAAAGTAATTATAAATGGAAGTCCGCGTAAAAGAAGTTTCTTTGCCTATGTCCTTTATGGTAATTTCCCTAAAACTCATAGTTTTATACAGTGAAGCACAGGCGTTAATAATTTCTTCTCTGCGGGCGTTGGTTAATTCTTCTGAACCCTTCGGCATAGTATTCTGTCCCTCCTTTTGTAACAGTATTAATTTACTTTTTAAAAGAGAGGCATTTGCCAATCACATCTCCGGTTTTCAAATACTCGTAGGTGGGAAACTGGAATAAAACCGGCTTTAAAATATTATAGTCCGGTTTTCCCTTTTCGTTCAGGCAGTTTTCTTCTACATAAGTAGCGTCAATGGTACAAATAAAATTTTCAAAGCCCTCCGTATTGTAAATATCCACAAGCGTACACTCCATGGCGAGAGGGGACTTTTCAATAATCGGTGTGGCATTTTCGCCCATCTCGTAAGCAAAAAGCTTGGATTTATCCTCCTTTGCACCGCTGACAGAACCGGAAACATCCACTTCCGGCAGCATGGATTCACTTATAAGATTAATTGATAATTTTTTGTCTGCTTTAATCACTCCATTGATAAAGTGGGGCGCTGCAAGACTTACCAGTACGCGGTCGTGCCCAATAATTCCTACATGTGCCACCAGCGTCCAAGTGGGTTTTTCACCGTTCATTGCCCCAATCACGGTTGCCGGGGTAGGATATAACGCTAAAAGGGAACCAACATTTTTCTTCATTGTAAACACGCTCCTTCTTTTCAATCTGACACTGTGTCAGTAATTGCATTATAGCATTATTCTGACACGGTGTCAACATTTAAGTAGTATGGTCCGAAAAGGAGTGGGATTAGAAATATAAAACAAGAGTAATGGGTTTAATGTTGTCCATTACTCTTGTTTAATGATTCCTTATTTACCATCGTTTTATATGACATACCCCATGTTTCCATAGAAGCAATAATCGGACGCATGGATTCCCCAAGCTCACTCAGGGCATACTCCACTCTTGGCGGCACTTCCGCATAAACAGTACGGGTAATAATTCCATCCTCCTCCATGGAGCGCAAGCTGTCAGTTAATACCTTTTGGCTGATGCCATCCAGACTTTTTCGTAATTCATTAAAACGCCACGGGCGTTTCAGCAAGTTTCTTAAAATAAGAAGCTTCCATTTACTTCCTATCAGTTGTACGGTTGTCGCAACGGGACATTCCGGCATTTCTTCTTTTGTCAGCATCCGGCACCTCATTTCAATAGTTTAAAACAGAATGTAGTATTCAAATTATAATATAACATAACAAAAAACACAAGTAAAACAGGTTACAAATAGGTGACTAAGTAATAGATTTGTGCGTACTTTTTTTTGAATAAGCAATAAATTACAATAAACTTGCGAACAGGAAAGCAGTTCGACAATCAAAAACAGGAGGTAATTAAAAATGGCGCTATCTAATCTGTTTGGATGGAACAATAAACCGGAGGAGGCTCCGGCTGCAGCATGCGGGACTGCCTGCGGTGCAGGAGATAAGCCGGAAGAAAAACCTGCGGCATGTGGTACCGCCTGCGGCGCCGGCGATAAGCCTGCTGAGACTTCCACAGCCTGCGGCAGCGCTTGTGGCACCGGCGATAAGTAAACTTTTTTGCGAGGTTTGTTTCCGGTGGGAAATTTTCCGCCGGAAACGTACGAAATGATACTCGGTTAATCCGATTGATATAAGAGAGGTTATGCAGTATGAAGCAATATTTTTCTTTTCAGTGGCACATTACGGATGAGTGTGACCAGCGGTGTAAGCATTGTTATATTTTTTCCGAAAATACCTGCAAAAAGCCGGATGCCATGAGCTGGCAAAAGATGCAGGACACTTTTTATAATTGTCTGGATTTCTGTAAGGTATATGACCGTCTGCCTTATTTTTATCTCACCGGGGGCGATCCCCTCCTGCATCCTGATTTCCGAAAGCTGCTGGGACTTTTGAAGGAACATGGCATACCTTTTGCGATTCTGGGGAATCCCTTTCATTTAAACGATGAGGTGTGCCGGATACTGAAAGAATATGGATGTGAAAAATATCAGCTTTCTCTTGACGGTATGCGGGAAACCCATGATTGGTTTCGTAAGCCGGGCAGCTTTGATATTACGCTTGAAAAAATTCACTGCATTAAAAATGCGGGTATCCGATGCGTCATTATGACAACGGTTTCCGGTATGAATATTGATGAAATCCCCGACGTCATAGATACAGTGGTAGCGCACAAGGCAGATGTATTTGCTTTTGCCCGGTACTGTCCCACCAGCGGGGAAAAAGATACCGATATTACACCGATTCGTTACCGGAAGCTGCTGGAAACCTGTGATATGAAGTTTAGGGAGTATGAAGCGGCAGGTTGTGAAACCTACTTCAATAAAAAAGACCATCTCTGGACGCTGTACGAATATGAGACAGGAAGCTTTCGGATTCCTGAAACGGTGGAAGAAGGCATGATTTACGGTGGCTGCAACTGTGGAAACTGCCATCTGACCATTCTTCCCACCGGAGATATTTATGCCTGTCGCCGGGTACAAAACAGCAGGGTCGGCAATGTATTCGAGGACAGAATTGCCGATGTCTGGGTCTGCCGGATGGAAAGCTATCGGGAATATACGAAATTTGAGAAATGCGCCAAATGTGAGTTGCTGGCATGGTGCCGGGGATGTCCCGCCGTGGCAAGTGGAAAAAACGGAAATTTCTATGCGGCGGATCCGCAGTGCTGGAAGGAGACGGGAAAATAAATATGACAATTTGTTTTTGTAAGGAGGGAAAGACAAGTGGAAACAATTCCGAATGAAGTAATAAAAAATATTATGCACCGTCGGGCAATACGAAGCTTTGAAACGAGACAAATTGAAGAAAGCGCATTGCAGCAGATTCTGCAGGCGGGCCTATATGCACCAAGCGCGGGCGGCAGACAGGGCGTTCTGCTTGTAGTTTGTCAGGATAAGGAAATCAATGAGCGATTGGGAAAAATCAAGCGGAGCAATTCTAATCCGAAAATGGCAACTGCTACAAGCTATGTTTCCAGAGAACAACCCAGTATTGCCGATGATCCGAATCTCCGGAATGCGTTTTACGATGCGCCCACAGTCATTACGATGTTTGCACCGAAAAACTTTTTGTTTTCCGCGGAGGACTGTGCCGTCGCTGCTGAAAATATGATGCTGGCTGCGGATTCTCTGGGTATCGGCTCCTGCTATATCGGTGCCGGCTGGACTGCCTTTGCCGATTCCTATGGGCAGGAGATTTTAAGACGCTGGGGTATTCGCACGGACTATTATGCGGTGATGCAGCTTTTGCTGGGATATCCCCGCGAGGGTGACAATCATCCTACCCCCAAACCACGCAAAGATAACCGGATTATCCGGGTATAATTGGAAATAGAAACGGAGTGAAATGATAGAACTGAATAAGCACATAGCACAATTACAAGTTCTCAGCATACTATAAATAAAGATGCCAAAAGAGGTTTCTATCGTGGAAGAAAAAGAAAAAATTCTGACGAATACTTGCAGCTTTAAGGGTGTTGAGCCGATTATGATGGATTTGCCCTATCCGCCGATTCGGGTGGAGGAAAGAAATCAGGAGTACGCCAATTTACTGAGCATTGATTATTGCGGTTCCGTATCGGAATTGTCTGCAATTACCCAGTATATTAACAACGAAAACCGCATGGCGAGTGAGAAATGTCCTCTTGCAAAAACAATTTTGGGAATTGCCATAGCAGAAATGATACATCTGCAAAAATTAGGTGAATTAATTTTTTTGTTGGGAGAAAAAATTGATTTTACTGCAAAATATCGAAACGGCAGACAAAAAATGTGGACGCCGCAATATCTTGCCATACCCGAAAACGTCAGGGAAATGCTGTTGACAGATATCGAGGATGAAAAGGATGCGATTGAGCAGTATACTATACATATGAAAATGATAAATGACAGACATGTGAATGCCGTGCTTGCCAGAATTATCAAGGATGAGGAGTACCACATTATGATACTTAAGGCATTGTTGGCGGAGTTAGAAGAAAAAAGCAGGCAGTGAATAATTTAAAGCGCAAGAGCTGTGTATCTGCGCTCCTATATTCTTTTTGTACATTTCTCTTAAGAAAATCCATAATAGATGTCGATAACTATAATTGTTTGAGGAAACCACTGAAAATACCGTTTAATTGGAGGGATGTATATGGAAATTCGGGTTCTTCGTTATTTTCTTACTGTAGCAGAGGAAGGGAATATAACGAGAGCTGCGAATATTCTTCATGTCACGCAGCCGACACTCAGCCGTCAGCTTATGGATTTGGAAAATGAACTTGGCACTACATTATTTCTGAGAGGAAAGAGAGCGATTACATTGACGGATGACGGATTAATATTCCGCCAAAGGGCGAAGGAAATTGTAGAGCTTGCAGATAAGGCGGAACGGGAATTCATTGAGCGCCACGATTTGATAAATGGAGTTATTTCCATAGGGTGTGTCGAGACAATGGGCTCGCGTTTTCTTGCCGATCTTATTGTAAAATTTCATCACCAATATCCACAGGTGCAGTTTGACTTATACAACGGTTATTCCGACGATATAAAAGACCGGATTGACAAAGGACTTTTGGATATCGGCTTGCTTATGTCGCCTGTCGAAATAACGAAATATGACTTTATGCGTCTGGACAAGAAGGATATATGGGGCGTGCTGGTGCCGGAAGATGATCCGATTGCCAAAAGCAGTGCGGTTACTTTGGATGAAATCATGGATAAGCCATTGTTTGTGCCAAAGAGATCTGCCGTACATAACGAAGTTGTAAATTGGTTTGGAGTTCCCGCAGAACGGTTAAATATTGTCGGAACCCATACGTTGTTGTCCAACACGGTGCTGCTCGTGGAACGGGGTATGGGTTATGCGCTTACTTTGAACGGTTCCCTTTCTGTTCAAAGCAGCCAAAAAACAAAATTTATTCCGCTTTCTCCGGAACGCACAACAGAGAGTGTTTTTGTGTGGAAAAAAAACCACCTGTTTCATCCCGCCGCATCACTGTTTATCCAGATGGCAAATATGCAGAAAGGACAGTTGTAAGAGGATTTTATCATTCGCATAAGACATAATAAACAATAATTTATAAGTATTAGACATAGAAGAGAATTCCGACTATCATGATAGTGTAGAGAATTCTTGAAACGGCAGATGGATTTTAGGATTCCGTCTGCCGTTTTCAATCGAATCAAAATATGAGAAAGGAGAAATGTATTATGAGTACGCTTGAAAACAGTGTTATTTTTGCAAAAGGCGAGGTTAATCCGTTCGGAGAATTTTTTATCGGGACGTCCTATTTGAATATGCTTACCACCCAGGGAGTTGCAATTGGCAATGTAACCTTTGAGCCGGGCTGCCGGAACAACTGGCATATTCACAAAGCTGACAAGGGCGGCGGGCAGATTCTGCTCTGCACCGGCGGCAGAGGCTGGTATCAGGAATGGGGCAAAGACGCACAGGAGCTTCACGCCGGAGATGTGGTGGTAATTCCTGCAGGAGTAAAACACTGGCACGGCGCGGCGCAGGACAGTTGGTTTGTACATCTTGCAGTAGAGGTTCCCGGCGAGAACACAGGCTGCGAATGGCTGGAGCCCGTATCAGAGGAAGATTACAGAAATGTCCAATAAAATGCTGATTATTTGCTATTCACAGTCAGGAAATACCCATCGTGTCGCAGTTGAAATCCAAAGGCAGACGCAGGGAGAGCTGTGCCAGATTTATCCCTGGCAGCCGTATCCCATGACATATTGGAAGCTGCTTTCACAGGTCAAGAAAGAAATTTATGACGGCTACTGTCCCCGCCTGCTGCCTGTTTCCTGCAATCTGCAGGACTATGATGTTATTTTTGTCGGTACTCCGAATTGGTGCGGAACAATGGCGCCGCCTGTAGCGGCTTTTCTGTCACAGAATCAACTGTCGGGAAAAAACATTCTTCCTTTCTGTACCCACGGCGGCGGAGGCAGCGGTCACATCGAGGAAGATATCAGAAAAATCTGTGGGGATGCAAAGGTATGCAGGATTTTCAGCACAATAGGAAAGGGCGGAGTGCATTTAACACAGGATATCGGAGAATGGCTGCGCGATAATGGTATTAACTGCTAACGAGGATAATTCTGAAAAGTAAGTTATAACCTCCGGGTGTGAACTGGTGAACGAAACGAGACTTCTGTGAAAGTTTCGTTTTTTCTATAATACAGTCAACAGGAACAGAAAGGAGTTTACAATGAAAAAATTTACCGTTTTATTTTTAAGCTTATCAATGATATTCAGTCTTGTTGCCTGCGGCAGTCAGAACAGTGAAAACAGCGCGCAGACAGGTCAGACTGCCAATGAAAGCACAACGTCGGAAGACACGCAGGAATCTGACCTGCAAACGGAGGAAACTCAGACAGAGAGTTCTGTAGAAAGTGTTGCCTCAGAACAGGAAACTCAGGAAAAAAAGACGCTGGTTGTCTATTATTCCGCATCAGGAAATACGGAAGCGGCTGCAAATTATATTGCCGCGGCAACCGATGCCGATGTTTTTGAACTGGTTCCGGCAGTTCCGTATACGGATGATGATTTGGACTGGACAGATGACGAAAGCCGGGTTGTATATGAATATGAAAACCCGGAGGAACGGGCAGTAGAGCTTGTGGAATCAACTGTCCCTGACTGGGAATCCTATGATGTCGTTTTTATCGGCTATCCTATCTGGTGGGGAATTGCGGCATGGCCTGTAAATGAATTTATTGAAGGAAATGACTTTACAGGAAAGACTGTTGTTCCGTTCTGCACATCGGCAAGCTCCGGTTTGGGTGAAAGCGGCGAATTGCTGGCGGAGGCAGCAGGAACGGGAGAATGGCTGGAAGGCGAGAGATTTACTTCAAGAGTTTCGGAGGAAACCGTTCAGGAATGGATAGAAAGTCTGGGGTTGTAAGCACACGTACAGATTATAAGAATATTGCATTTTTTACAAAGAAAGCTTCTGAATTTTAAAGAATTCAGAGGCTTTTTTATAGTACGCCTTGCGGCGCACGTTTTCTCATAGAGAAGATATAATAAGGAAAAATCAAAACTGGCATGGTGTTTTTTGTTAAAACTGGATATTTTCATAAGACCAATTCTGATATAAAGTGTAACCAATGCAAAATACAGGAGAATGGAAATGAAAAGAGTAGCGCTGATTAATGATTTATCCGGCTTTGGGAAATGTTCCCTGACAGCGGCGATACCTGTCATCTCAGTGATGGGAATGCAGGCTTGTCCTCTTCCGACGGCTGTTTTGTCGGCTCAGACGGGATTTCATAATTATTATTGTGATGATTTTACGGATAGAATGGATTGCTTCACGGATGAGTGGAAGAAAATGCAGGTAAGCTTTGACGGAATTTATTCCGGTTATCTGGCAGGCCCCAGGCAAATGGAAAAGGTTCTGTACTTTTTGGAGGCGTTTAAAACAGAGGATACCATGTATCTGGCTGACCCTGTTATGGGTGATAATGGCAGAGGCTATCACATGTTCAGCAAAGAGCTTCTGGATGAAATGAAAAAGCTGACAGTGAAGGCGGATGTCATTACTCCCAATTTGACGGAAGCCTGTTTCCTTGCGGGCGAAGAGTACCGGGATGTGATTTCCCACAGGCAGCATAAGGATTATACGAAACGCATTCAGGATATCTGCGAAAAGCTTTTGAAGCAGGCGCAGAAACCCCAGACCGTCATAGTAACGGGCATTATCCGGGAGAGAGAAAATCAGGAATATGCAGGTAATCTTGCAGTTACGGAGAACGAAAGCTTTTATGTGGAACATCCTTACACGGGAACGGGATTTTCGGGCACTGGAGATTTGTTCGCATCCGTCATATGCGGTTCACTGATAAAAGGATTATCCGTTCAGGAAGCCGTAAAAAAGGCGGCGGGCTTTTTGCAGGCAGCAATAGAAGAGGCTACTGCAGAAAAGATTCCCCCGAACCACGGAATCCCGTTTGAAAAATATTTATATCAGTTATTATAAGGAGGCGGCAGCAATGAGTATGCAGAAAACCGTAAATGAAGAAAAAGCAATGAAAAGTTCAAAAGTAAAATATATCACAATGACAGGTATCATGGCGGCATTGATTACAATTATGACGGCTTATATTTTCCATATTCCTATAGGTGTAAACGGCGGTTATGTTCATTTCGGAGATTCCCTGATTTATCTGGCGGCAGTATTGCTTCCGACGCCCTATGCCCTTGCGGCAGCAGCCATCGGCGGTGGTCTGGCGGATTTACTGACAGCTCCCATGTGGGCGCCCGCAACTATAATTATCAAAATGCTGATTACGATTCCTTTTACCAATAAGTCGAAGAAAATTGTAACTCCCCGCAACGTAATAGCAACCGTAATCGCATATTTTATTTCAGGAATCGGCTACTTTGTTGCGGAGTATGTTCTTTTCGGAACATGGTCAGTCTTTTTTGTATCCATGTACCAAAGTTTGTGGCAGTCCGGCGGAAGCGCAATTTTCTTTGTTATTTTTGGTCTTGCGCTGGATAAGGCTCATGTAAAGACAAAATTCTTTGGAGAAAATTAAGAGAGGTATTAATTATGGCAGATATTTTATACACATACAAAAATCAAGTTTACGCAAACATTACAAACCGCTGTGACTGCAGTTGTCAGTTCTGCATCCGTTCCCATCAGGACAGTGTGGGAGAAGCGGAGAATCTCTGGTTCAAAACCGATCCTACCTTGGAAGAAATCAAAAAGGCGATGGATGAGTTTGATTTTACAGGCTATGAGGAATTGGTATACTGCGGTTATGGAGAACCGACCTGTGCGCTGGAAAATCTTCTTGCCAGCGCCGCATATGCCAGGGAAAAATATAATATCAGGATTCGCCTGAACACCAACGGACTGGCTAATCTGTATCACAAGAGAAATGTGGTGCCGGAGCTTGCAAAGGTAATTGACAGCGTTTCTATTAGTCTGAACGCGCCCACCGCGGAGAAATATCAGGAGGTAACGCGTCCCCGGTTTGAAAATGCCTTTCCTGCCCTTCTGGAATTTGCGGCTCTTGCGAAGGATGCGTTTGCGCATACACAGCTTTCCATCGTGGATGTGCTTCCTGAGGACGAGATTAAGGCGTGCCGGAAGATTGCGGATGACAGAGGGATTTATCTGAAGATTCGGAAGTTTTCTTAAAGAGTGATTTAAGTCATGTTTAATCCTCAATTGAATGACCTGTTGCATTTCATAGCAAAGGAAGAGAATGTAGGAAACGGATGGAAGAGTTTATTTTCAGATATAATAAGATAGATAACATAACCCCTTTAATCTGGAGGAAATATGAACCCGATCAACAAAGCAACTATTTTCAACACTATAAAATTTACTTCGGCGGCGATTCTGGCGATTGTAATTGCCACTGCCTTAAGGCTTGACTATGCCGTTTCCGCCGGAATCGTGGCAATTTTAAGCATTCAGCCAACGAAGCGGGAGACTGTCAAAACAGCCATTGGCAGATTGCTTGCGTTTCTATGCGCCCTGCTTATTGCCTTTGTGTGTTATGGACTGTTGGGCTACACCCTTTGGAGCTTTGGAATATATCTTCTGCTATATATATTCGTATGCCAAATCCTTGGCTGGTACAGTTCCATGGCGGTCAATTCTGTACTCGTTTCCCATTTTCTTACAGCGGGAATTATGGATATCACTACAATTCTCAATGAATGCGGCATTTTTTTCATCGGCGTGAGCATCGGACTTCTTGCAAATATGCACCTGCGCAAAAATGTGGATTACATTGAAGAACTGAAAGAGAGCACTGACAATCAGATTCGGAAAATCCTGCATCGCATGTCTGAGCGCATTCTGGACAGTGATATCTCCGATTACAACGGTGACTGTTTTCTCATCCTTTGGGATTCCATCCGCAAAGCCAAAAATGTGGCGGAGGAAAACTACAATAACCAGTTGGGAAAAGGAGATGTTTACGATAAGGAATATATTTATATGAGAGAATCTCAGTGTCAGGTTCTGTATGAAATGTACAAAAATGTCCGCCACATACACACAACCCCCATCACCGCGAAGAAGATTTCAGATTTTTTGGAGGAGGTCTCCAAGGTATACCATAAGACGAACACGGGCAAAGAGCTGTTAGAGAAATTTAAGGAACTGGATACAAGTATGAAGGATAAGCCCCTTCCCACGGAGCGGGTGGAATTTGAGGACAGGGCAAGACTTTTTTGCCTGCTGCGCTATATAGAGGAATTTCTTCTGATTAAAGTGGAATTTACAGGAAAACAAAATAAAGATTAAAATAACGCTTGACTCTTACGTTACGTCATAGCTTATGCTACACTTACACGGGAAAAATAGAAGCTGAAAGCTTGCAGATGATAGGAAAGGTAAGTATTATGATGACAGTAAATGAAGTGAGCAGATTGACAGGGGTGAGTATACGCACCCTGCATTATTATGACACAATCGGCTTGTTGCACCCGTCTCAGGTGACGGAGTCCAAATACAGGCTGTATGACGATACGGCTTTGGAGCGTCTTCAACAGATTTTACTGTTTCGAGAGCTGGAATTTCCTCTAAAAGAGATTAAGACCATTTTGGACAGCAAAGACTTTGACCGCGGAAAGGCTTTGGAACAGCAGATTGAGCTGCTGACTCTGAAAAAGGAACATCTGGAAAATTTAATTACCTTTGCCCGTGAAATTAGGACGAATGGAGTGAAGAAATTGGATTTTGAAGCATTTGATACGAAAAAAATTGATGAGTATACAAAGCAGGCGAAGGAACGCTGGGGTCAGACCAGGGAGTATCAGGAGTTTGAGCAGAAAAACGAAAACAGAAGTACTGAGGATATGAAGCATATTTCCCAGGAGCTTAGGGAATTGTTTGCAGAGTTTGGTCAGCTAAAAGAGAGGAACCCTGTATCGGAAAAAGTGCAGAAGAAGGTAAAAAATCTCCAGAACTTTATTTCAGAACATTTTTATACCTGCACACCGGAGATATTGAAGTCTTTGGGAGAAATGTATGCAGCCGGGGGCGAGTTCACTGAGAATATCGACAAAGCAGGCGGAATCGGCACGGCGGAATTTGTGGCAAAGGCAATCGAAAGCTTTGCTGCGGAAAACCAGCAATAATATCTTTTATAGTTTAGTAGGGGCATATCAGTCGTTTATGATATGCCCCTTTAAAATTTCCTTTTAGTAAATTTGTTTACTTAGACAGCACGCTTTTGCGATTTCCATAAGGAGTACAGGAATGAATATCATCACCAGTCCCTTTATGTATAAATCAACAGGCAGGGAAATCAAGCCAAATACGGTACTAAGCGGTGTAAACAGGACAAGGCATACCAGAAGAATGGAAACAAGCGCCGCCCAGTTAAGCTTATGGTTCGTGAATACGCCGGTTTTGAAAAGAGAGTGGTTGGAGCGCATATTGAAGGAATGTACAATCTGTGAAAGCGCCATTACCATAAAAGCAAGTGTCTGCCCTCCTGCCAGTTGTCCGGTAGCATTTTCTCCTGTTTGAAAAGCGATTAGTGTCAGTACGCCAAACAGGATACCCTGTAGGATGACTCTGACGCCAAAACCATGGGCGAAAAGACTTTCGTCCTTTGCTTTGGGTTGGCGTTTCATAATATCCGGTTCCACATCTTCCATTCCCAAAGCAATGGCGGGAAGACTATCTGTCACCAGATTCAGCCATAAAAGCTGTATGGACAGAAAAGGAGATTTGTGCCAAAGCAGCATTGCCACAAATACGGAAACCACTTCTCCGATGTTGGTGCCTAACAGGAAGCCTACTACCTTTTTGATATTGGCGTAAATGCCGCGTCCCTCCCGTACGGCGTCCACGATAGTAGCAAAATTGTCGTCCGTCAGCGTCATGTCGGCGGCGCCCTTGGCGACATCCGTTCCTGTGATTCCCATGGCGCAGCCGATATCAGCAGCTTTCAATGCGGGCGCGTCGTTGACGCCATCTCCGGTCATGGCGACCACCTGATTTTTGCGCCGCCATGCCTTTACAATGCGAATTTTATTTTCCGGTGAAACACGGGCATAGACAGAGATTGTCTCAATCTGGGCATCCAGTTTGGAGTCGGTGAGCAGGTCTAATTCTGCGCCGGTAATGGCTTTGTCTGCAGGCGCAAGGATGCCCAGCTCTTTTGCAATGGCGGATGCTGTCACAACATGGTCTCCGGTAATCATGACAGGCTTGATTCCCGCTATGCGGCAGGTTGCTACTGCCGCCTTTGCCTCAGGGCGAGGCGGGTCAATCATACCTACCATTCCCAGAAAAGTCAGGTCAGTTTCCAGCTCTTCGGGAACAATATTTTCAGGAAGAGAATCTATTTCTTTATAAGCAACAGCCAAAACGCGCAGTGCGGCGGCGCTCATCTCATTATTGATAAGCTGCGCGGACTGCAAATCGCCGCCTGTACAGCGGGGTACCATGATGTCAAAAGCCCCCTTTACAATCACAATTAGCTTGTTGTCAATGCGGTGTACGGTGGTCATAAGCTTGCGGTCAGAATCAAATGGCAGCTCTGCCAGGCGCGGGTATTGTTTGTTTAAGTCCTCCTTTGGAAGTCCGTTTTTGTGGGCTGCCAGTACAATAGCAGTCTCGGTGGGGTCTCCGATATGCTCCTCTTTTGCTCCATGGAAAAGAACAGAAGCGTTACAGCACAGGGTAGCATACTGAAGCAGCTTTTTTACTTCCGGTGAATTTTGATTGCTGATATCTTCGGTTTCGTTCCATCCGTTCATGTATGCCTTTACAAGTGTCATGCGGTTCTGGGTCAGCGTTCCTGTTTTATCTGAGCAGATGACGGAAGCGCTTCCCAGGGTTTCCACAGCGGGGAGTTTGCGGATAATGGCATTTTTGCTGACCATGCGCTGTACGCCGATGGAGAGAACAATGGTTACGATAGCAGGAAGCCCTTCAGGAATTGCGGAAACTGCAAGTGACACTGCTGTCATAAAAATTTCAAGAGCGGGGATTCCGTTTGTCAGTCCTACCACAAAAATAATCGCGCAGGCGGCAAGAGCCAGGATACCAAGATATTTTCCCAACTGCGCCAGCTTTTTCTGGAGAGGAGTCTGTGTATTTTCTTCATTGTCCAAAAGGTTTGCAATCTTACCCATTTCCGTATTCATTCCGGTTTCGGTAACAATCGCAGCAGCGGTTCCGTAGGTGATGCTGCACCCTGAAAATATCGTGTTGCTTCTGTCCCCAAGGGGCGCGTTTGCATCGACTATCACGGAAGCATCTTTTTCGGAGGGAACGGACTCGCCGGTCAAAGCCGATTCTTCGCATTTCAGGCTGACACTGCTTATCAGTCTTGCATCCGCAGGGATAAAGTCGCCTGCTTCCAGACGGATAATATCGCCGGGAACCAGGAGGCTTGCGTCAATTACAGCTTCTTCGCCGTTACGGAGGACGCGGGCGTGGGGAGCGGATAGATTTTTCAGGGCGTCAAGCGCCTTTTCCGCTTTGCTTTCCTGCATAACACCCATGATGGCGTTCAGGATAACGATTAGTAAAATTAATAAAGGTTCAAAAAATTCCCTGGGATTTCCTTCCATTAGGGCAATGACAAAAGATACGATGGCGGCGGCAATCAATATCAGAATCATAACGTCCTGAAACTGTTGAAAAAAGCGTTGAAAAATGGTCTTTTTTTTCTTCTCCCGCAGTCTGTTTTCGCCGTAGATTGACAGGCGCTTTTCTACTTGCGCGGTATTCAGACCGGAGGTTATGTCTGATGACAGCATCCTTGCGACCTCTTCAACGGGTTTGTTATGGAATAGCAATCTGTGTTCTCCTTATTTTCATTGAATACTATTTCATAGATATGATTTGAAGGAGGAAAGTTATGACACAGAATGGCGGGTTATTATTGTGTTTGAGTGAGTTCCTGTATGAAATCGTGCAATAATGCCTGTATGGATAAATCGTCTTCAACAATTAAGATTTTACTCATAGCGCACCTCCTGAAGATAATAGAAAACCTGCTTTGCAAATTTTCTATTATCAAGAATTGTAACAAGGTAATTTGTTGTGTAGATTTAATTTTTTTTAAATACTCGTCTTTCTGAAATGTCCATTTCTTCGCCGCTTCCGCGCGGAAATATATTCTAACATTTTAAATTCACGTTCTCTCAAATATATTTTATCTAATTGTATACAGTCAGCCGAACAAATTCAATAAGCACAAGATGAAACTCATTAAACGCATACTGACAAAAAAGAAAACGTTTGCTATAATCTTTATCAACGATACAATCAATCATGAGCGGTTTTTGCCACTGACCTGCAGACAGAACGGAAAACAACGAATGAACAAAAAGATGACATAATGCCGAGTTAGATGCCAAGTTAAACTTGCTAAATATTAACGATGGAAGAAAGGTGGAAGAAAATGTTATTTTTATGTTATCCCAAATGTTCAACCTGCCAGAAAGCTAAAAAATGGCTGGACGAGCATAGTGTAGAATATACAGAGCGTCATATTGTGGAGGATAATCCGACCTATGACGAATTAAAAGTATGGTATAAGCAGAGTGGATTTCCGCTTAAGAAGTTTTTCAATACCAGTGGGCTGATTTATAAAGAAATGCAGCTAAAAGACAAGTTACCATCAATGAGTGAGGACGAACAACTAAAACTTCTTGCCACGAATGGAATGTTAGTAAAGAGACCAATGGTGATAAGTGAAGATAAAGTGCTTGTAGGTTTTAAAGAGGCTGAGTGGGAAGTGTTAATGCGATAATCTGGGGTACTATCACTTAGTACCACGAAATTTCCGCTTGTTAAAATCATGGGCTTTATTTTTTATATGCGGACTTGTAAAATATCAGATGATTATTCTTAGAATAAGAAAAATGGCCTGCAAGCCACTGGAACTACATACAATGATGATAAATGTAAAGCTCTTGTATTTGCAACAAAAAAAGATGCGGGATATATAGAGAATTTGATTTTAGCGTGTCATGATTGTAATCGCAATAAAAATGCGTTTTAGGTTGATGAAGAAGGGTTCGATGAGTTGTATGCCGGGCTTGGAAAAATTTTTGATGTTATAAGACAAAAGAGAAATATTATATAATGTGTATTTAATAATTCGTTATATTGAGGAGGCTTCTGTTTGAAAGACATATTTGACATATCAAAATTTGATTCGTACAAAGAAGATAACCGCCGGGAGGTCAAGAAAGCGAATGGCGGTTTGCCTGTGTCTCTATGGGACACTTATTCTGCATTTGCTAATTGCTACGGTGGAGTTATTATTCTTGGAGTAGCAGAGAACAAGGATGGTTCATGGCACACTACTGGATTAAAAGTGGCAGATAAAAGCAAGCTTATAAAGCAGTTTTGGGATATTATCAATAATCGAAAAAAAGTAAATATCAACATCTTAAAAGATAATGATGTAGAGACATATGAGGTTCAAGGAGACCTTATTATTGTTATATATGTTCCTATGGCAAAACGTGAGGAAAAGCCGGTATATATAAATGATGATTTGTTCGGTGGAACATATCGTAGAAATCATGAGGGTGATTATAAATGCACACGACTGCAAGTTAAGACAATGCTTAGGGATCAGGCAGAAGAAACAACTGATATGACAGTGCTGGATGATGCGTTAATTTCAGATTTGAATCAGGATTCTGTTCGAGGTTATCGCAATAGCCACAAATCTTTAAAGCCTGGGCACCCTTTTGAAAGATTAGATGATGGGCAGTATTTGAGAGCGATTGGTGCTGCTGGGGTATCCAGAGAAGATAAAAAGCTTCATCCAACGGCGGCAGGAATGTTAATGTTTGGTAATGAGTATGATATTATTAAATATTTTCCAGAGTATTTCTTAGACTACAGAGAGAATCCGAATCCGGTTATTCGTTGGACAGATAGAATTCAATCATCATCAGGCGAATGGTCAGGAAATGTATTTGATTTTTATTTTCGTGTATATAATAAGCTTATACAAGACGTTAAGGTTCCATTTAAAATGGAGAATGGTAGACGAGTGGATGACACACCAGTACACAGGGCATTAAGAGAGGCACTTGCAAATTGCATAATTAATGCAGATTTTTATGGTAAATATGGCATTATAATAAAGAAAGAGAACAAGAAAATAACAATAGCAAATCCGGGCTATATACGTCTTGGAAAGGAACAAATGCGTAGAGGTGGTTTATCTGATCCAAGAAATAAATTGCTTATGAAGATGTTCAATATGATAGATATAGGTGAGCATGCGGGAAGCGGGGTCCCTAATATTTATAATACATGGGAAGATGAAGGTTGGGAAGAACCTGTAATTATAGAAGAATTTGATCCAGATAGAACTACTCTGATTTTATCATTTGAAAAAAAGAATTCAGATATGGACGATACAGAGATTTTGGCTGATGATATAGCTAAAAGTAATGCGATTCTTGAATATTGTAAAACGGAGAGAACTAGAAAGGAAATTGCAGAGCATCTCGGATATAAGACAGTAAAGAGTGCTAAGAAGTATATTGATGCACTTGTGGAAAATGGCTTGCTAGGAATGACTGTGCCAGATAAGCCGAGTAGTCCTCTTCAAAAATATTATTCAAAATAAAAGCTTAGGTAATCAGCTTGGGTAAAAGCTTAGGTAAATTACCTAGGCTACTTAGGTAAATACCTAAGCTGTGAATAACTGAAAGAGGAAATGTGCTGATATATTTAAAGAAACCAAGCGAAGAATAATAGCATCGGGGAAGGAAAAATAACCATGGAGATATCTAAAAGCGATTGGAAGTTATTTCGAGAAAAACTGCCGGAATGGCAGGAAAGCTATATGGGACACTGTGTACCTTATAAGACTCAAAGTTATTACATATGATGACTTGGCAGATTTTAGTGATGAATTGAAACAGGAAGTGCAAAGAATACAGGAAATGCATAGAGGATAATAGTGGCACTACCCATTAGTACCAGAAAAATCGTGGTTGTATAAATCGCATATTCACAGTATAATTTTCATAGGTGGACATGCAAGCCAATTGAATATTATTCTTCGAGTAGTAAATAGACCGCTCTCACTTAATGAACAAATTTACTTCGGGAGTATAATGAGTGCGAGAGAGATTGTAGAATACGGTTTCTCTTGTTTTTGTTTTGAATGCTGATTGAGAATGACAGACGAGGAATATAATGATACACTTTACATGAGGTGAGTAAAGTGAAAAAAGAAATAAAAGAGATTATTGATAGTAATTTTAGAGGAAATGTATATATTGTTCAAGATAATGAAGTTATCTGTGAAAATGTGACAGGTTTTGCGGATTTGGCAAATGAGATTCCTAATTCATTGGATACTAAATTTGCCAGTGCGTCGGCAGGTAAAGTTTTTGTTGCGGTAGGAATATTGCAGTTAATTGAGCAAGGAAAAATAAAATTAGAGGATACTTTGGGAATACTGCTTGATATTGATTTGCATATCGTTGACGCTGGTGTAACTGTAGAACAATTATTGAATCATACTTCAGGGGTTCCGGATTATTTTGACGAAACTGTTATGGACGAATATGAAGAATTGTGGGTGAATTATTCTAATTATAAAATTAGGCACAATAGCGATTTACTACCGTTATTTATAGACAAACCCATGATGTATCCGAAGGGTGAAAAGTTTCAATATAACAATACGGGTTATGTATTGCTTGCCATGATAATAGAAAAGATAACCGGAATCTATTTTGACCAATATCTGAAAGCAAATATTTTTGATGTATGTGATATGAAGTCAACGGGCTATTACGAATTAGACAGGCTACCGGCAAAATGTGCAAATAATTACATTTATTGTACAGAAACAAACGATTTTCGTACCAATATATTTTCAGTTGATGTAAAGGGTACCGGTGCAGGCGGAGCATTTATCACGGTGAAGGATATCATTAATTTCTGGAGAGGTTTGTTAGCAGGGAAGTTAATTTCAAAGGAATTAGTTGCAAAGATGTTCAGCAAACAAAGCGGAGACGGGACTGACGCTGAAGAAGGTTACTACGGCTACGGCGTATGGATTATTGATAATCCAAATGGTAAGGATTATGTATATTTTCAAGGTTGTGATCCGGGAGTAAGTTTTATATCTGAATATAATCCCAATAATAATATTATTTCTGTTTTGGTAAGTAACTATGGAGATAATGTTTGAAAGGAAATGAGAAAAGTCAGGGAAAATCTTTATAAATGTTAAGCTGCCAATGCCCTATTTGCCTGACTTTTGAAGAAACGGAACCTTATGCAAAATCATTAGACCAAAATCTTTTATAAAAAATCAGTCATGGCGCTGCGAATGGCGGTACTCGCTGGGCGTGCATCCAAAGGTATCAAAAAATATTTTGGAAAAATAGCTCAAATGATTAAAACCGCAGGAAAAAGCAATCTCCGTGATACTGCTTTTCGTATCGGTTAAAAGATTGCAGCTTACTTTCAGGCGGTAAGCGTTCAAAAAATCAATCGGAGACTGCTGTAAATAATGTTTAAAAATACTACAGCATTTACTGCGGCAGACGTGACCCGCAGCGGCGATGTCTGCCAGAGTTATTTTTTCGGCATAATGCCGGGAAATATAAGACACCATATCTTTCTGGGAAGTCAAATCCGTGTGCACTGCGCCCGAATCCTTTACGGGAAGCGCTTCAATGTGTAGAAGAAGTCTGCTCCAAAAAATATGGATGATTCCGACAGCTTCCATCTCATAGGCATAACCGGCTTTATTTTTCAGATTCATCATATTGTCCAAAAGCCCGGCGATTTCGCGTCCGAATGCTGTCAAACCGTCAAAGTAAACATATTCCAAATCTTCATTTTCCAGAATTGGAGTTACATAGCTTTGCAAAAGTTCTTTGTTATTGGCAAAAAGCGCAGGGTGAAACAGGATACAGATAAAGTCGCAGTCCTGTCCCTGCTCCGAATAGCCATAGTGCATCTGTCTTGCGTTTATCAGAATACTGTCGTTTTCGCCCAGCAGAATCCTTTTTCCGTTAATGTAATAATTCATTTTTCCGCGCAGAATGCGAATCAGCTCAATATCGTCATGCCAATGGCAAAGCGCCTGCATGTTGGGATAATAGGACAATTTACCGTTGCGGATATAAAGCGGCACACCGGCGCGTTCATAGTGGACTACCTCTGAGTTATCCTGCATTACTTCTACATTTCCCATTTCTTTCTCCATCCTGAAATACGATTTTTACAATTTTTAGCGAAAATATTGTTAGAAAACGTTTCTAATATGTACTATTATTATACCGTAAACAGTACAGAAAAGGGAAGAGCGATAATGTTGGGAATGCTGAATCAGGATTCGCTGTCAGCAATATCCCTGGCGACGCAGGTGCAGTTTGTACTCAACCTTTTCTATGCGGCGTTGACCATAGGAGCTACGGTGCTGGCAGCGCAGTATTGGGGGAAAAAGGATACGGATGCGGTGGAACGGGTGCTTGCAATTGCCTTAAAAGCATCCATGCTGGTATCAATCCTTTTCTTTTTGGCAGCGTTTTGTGTGCCGGGACTTCTGATGCGAATTTTTACCAATGAAGCCATTCTGATAGAGAAGGGAATCCCTTATCTTCGGATTGTGAGCTGGTCCTATTTGTTTATGGGGATTTCGCAGATTTATCTCTGTATTATGAAAAACAGCGGCAGAACGGCTAAAAGTACCCTGTACGGTTCGGTTGCTTTGGGACTTAATATTGTATTGAACAGCGTGTTTATCTTTGGGTTGTTTGGTTTTCCAAAGCTGGAAATCGAAGGCGCTGCTGCGGCAACGGTGATTTCCAGGCTGGCAGAACTGGCATTGGTGATTTGGGAGAACCGGAAACGGGATGTTGTGCGCATTCGCCTTGGGCTGTTGCTTCAGGGAGGAGGCTATCTCAAAAAGGATTTTGTGAAATATACATCTCCCGTATTGGCAAACGAGCTGGTGTGGGGCTGTGGAATCACTATGGTCTCAGTGATTATGGGGCATTTGGGAAACGATGCGGTTGCCGCCAATTCCATAGCAAATATTGTGAAAAATATCATATCCTGTGTGTGTCTGGGAATCGGAGCGGGAAGCAGTATCATCATCGGTAACGAGCTTGGAAAAGGCAATCTGGAACAGGCAAAAGAGTACGGCGGTAAGCTGTGCAGGACAGCAGTGGCAACAGGAGTGGTCTCAGGACTTTTCTTACTCTTATGCAGTCCGTTGATACAAAGGTTTTCGGGAAATCTCACAAAACAGGCGCAGGATTATCTGCAAATGATGTTGTATATCTGTTCTTACTATCTGATAGGTAAAGCCATTAATGCTACAGTGGTCGGTGGAATCTTTTGTGCGGGAGGAGATACCAGATTTGGTTTCCTTTGCGATGCAGTGACTATGTGGGCGGTTATCATACCAATCGGACTGATAGCGGCATTTGTGCTGGATTTGCCTGTTTTGTTGGTGTACTTCCTGTTGAATCTGGATGAGTTTATAAAACTGCCGGCGGTTTATTGCCATTATAAAAAGTATAAATGGGTAAAAAACCTGACTGTATCAAACGATATAGAATAAAAAAGCTGTATTCACAAAATTTATAAGAAAATAAGAAAAGAGGAACAAAATTATGACAATGAGAGAACGCATTCACTCAGGTAAATTATTTACGGATTACTGCGAGGGACTTCCTGAGGAGAGGACGGAAGCAAAAAGAAGGATGAAGGCACTGAATGAAACCGGACCGGATGACCTGGAGCGGCGCAGGGAACTTCTGGCAGAAATCTTCGGACAGGAGACAAATGCGTGGATTGAACCGCCTTTCTATTTCTGCTATGGAAGAAATATCTCTATCGGAGAGGGAAGCTACCTGAACTTCAATTGTAATTTTGTGGATGACGGCAAAATCACCATCGGTAAAAAGGTGATGTTTGGACCGGCGGTAACGATTGCCACGGTGGGGCATCCCATCCATCCCGATATGAGAGAGTACATGTATACAGATTCCGTAACGATTGAGGATAACTGCTGGATTGGCGGCGGTGTCACCATCTGCCCCGGCGTCACTATCGGCAAAAACAGTGTTATTGGCGCGGGCAGCGTGGTTATCCATGATATTCCTGAAAATTCCGTTGCCGTTGGAAATCCCTGCCGGGTCATCCGTCAAATCAATGAGCAGGATGAAAAATATTATTACAAGGACCGTGTCATTGACAAGGCAGACCTGGAAGAGGAAAGAAAACTAAGATAATTACTCTTCTCCCTGCTTCCATTTTAAAATGTTATCCAGTCTTTCTTTAACTTGTTGTTCGTCTCCCTCTCTGGTGGGGCGGTAATACCGCCGCCCTGCCAGGGAATCGGGAAGACATTGCATCCGCGACAGCTTTTCTTCCGTATCATGGGCGTAAATATAGCCTTTTCCGTAATCCAATTCCTTCATGAGATTGGTGGGAGCATTACATATCTGTAAAGGAACCGGTTCTGCAGGAAGCTCCCGCACATCCTTCTTGCATTCTTCACACGCCACATACAGGGCGTTGGACTTGGGCGCCATGGACAGATATACAACCGTGTGGGTCAGATGCACGTCACATTCCGGCATTCCTAAGAAATGACATGCCTGATAAGCCGCAACTGCCACCTGCAGCGCGTGGGAGTCTGCCATCCCCACATCCTCGCTGGCAAAGCGCACCAGACGTCTTGCGATATACAAAGGGTCCTCGCCGCCGTCCAGCATACGGCATAGCCAGTAAACCGCCGCATCGGGGTCACTGTTGCGCATGGATTTGTGCAGGGCGGATATCATGTTGTAGTGTTCATCCCCGCTTTTGTCATATAAAAGGGAACGGCGGTCCATACATTGTGCCAGCACATCCCTGTCCACGCACAGAACCGCATCCTCATTCATCCGTCCGTTGAACACCACCATTTCCAGCGTATTCAGCGCGGTTCGTGCATCTCCGTTGGCAAAACGGGCAATCGCCGCCAGATGCTCCTCCTCTATGGAAATCCGCATATTCCCAAGCCCCTTGGGACTGGTCAGCGCATGTTTCAGCAGCTTCAGTAAATCCTTTTCCTCCAAAGCCTTTAAAATAAACACCTTGCAGCGGGAGAGAAGCGCGGAGTTGATTTCAAAGGAAGGGTTTTCCGTAGTGGCGCCAATTAAGATAATACTGCCCTTCTCCACATAAGGAAGAAAAGCATCCTGCTGTGCCTTGTTAAAACGATGAATCTCGTCCGTAAACAATACCGTGCGGATACCCATGCGGCGGTTGTCCTCCGCCTGAGTCATAACGGCTTTCACTTCCTTGATGCCGCTGGTGACGGCGCTGAACTCCACAAATTCCGCTTTTGTCTGTCTGGCAATAATACGCGCAAGGGTGGTCTTTCCCACGCCGGGAGGTCCCCAGAAAATCATGGAGGATACCATATCCTTCTCGATTAGCTGGCGCAGAATTCTTCCTTTGCCAATCAGGTGTTCCTGCCCTACATACTCATCCAGATTGTCCGGGCGAAGGCGGCTCGCTAAAGGCGCCATATGATCACTATGGTCAAATAAGCTTAATTGTTCCATAAATCCTCCGTAAAGTTCCTTAGAACATTTGTTCTTTTTATTGTAATCCTTTTTCCAGAAACATGCAATTCTTTTTTGCAAAAGAATGTAAAATCTCCAGACTTTCTTCCCTGGTATAATAATATTGAAGTGCCTGTGCGTTTTTCGCAGGCTTTCCGAAAGACCGACGGACATTCCGCTTATATTCCTGAAAAGGATATCCGAATTTGCGCAGAAACGCCTTGTTTAGATATTTGGGGTCGGAAAAACCGCTCAGCTCGGAAAGCGCCGCAAGGGAATAATCGCCATTTTCCGCAAGCTGCAATGCCTGTTCCAACCGTTTGTCATTCAAGTATTCCTGAAAGGTAATACCGAAATTATCCGCAAAAAAATGGGACAAATGGGTGGCGGAAATCTGCTCCTGTTCCGCAATATCCTGCAAGCGGATGGGATAGAGATAATTTTCGTCAATGTAGGCAGAAATACGGTTTACCCGGTCATTTCTCTTTTTGCGCTCCTGATAGGCGTTTTCATTGAGGAATTCATAGCTGGCATTTTCATAAAGCAGCATCAGCATTTCCGTAAACAGATGCAGGCAGCGCAGTACAAAAAAGTCCTCCCCCTTCACATAATCGAAAGCCAGCTCCGTCACCGTCTGCAAAAAGCGGGCATAATCCGTCGGCGCAAAATAGTCTTTGATGCGTGGCGAATGAAAATAAGTGTTCCGTAAAAAAGGAAAGTAGTCATTCAGGGTATGGCGGGAAAACTGCAAAATAATAATCTTCAAACCTTTTCCACGGGAATCAATTTCGTGCATTTCATGAGGATGAATCAGGATGGCGTCGCCGGGTTTCACCGCAAAGCTGTCATTTTTCATCTGAATATTTCCGCTGCCCTCCGCGATTAGCAGCAGCTCGAAGTCGCTGTGCATATGGAAATTGCGGTAGGTAATATTAATGACAAAAGCGCCTAGATGCCTGATTTTGGAGTGCTGTATCATTTCGTATTCTTCATGTTCTTTTTTCATGGCAATTCTCCATTCGGAATGTATGCTGTAAATCGGTAACAGTTCACAAAATTCTATGTAAGAATCATAATAGGAGTATATTCCCATTTTTCTAAAATCGCAAGATTGTCGTGAAATAAAGTTGCGATTGTCATTGAGTAATTTATCCTCATCGATATAATAAAATATAGAGGATACAGGAAAGAGGTGGTGCAGCATGAAATACATAGGGATTGACTTAGGAACCTCCGCAGTAAAGCTTCTGCTGATGGATGAGAAAGGAAATGTATTGAAAATCGTGGCGCGGGAGTATCCGATTTCTTTTCCAAAGCCCGGTTGGTCAGAGCAAAATCCACAGGACTGGTTCCGGGAGGTCATGGCTGGAATCAAAGAACTGATTGCGGACTGTGACAAAACCGAAATAGCAGGAATCGGCGTTGCGGGACAAATGCACGGATTGGTAGTACTGGATGAGCATGACGAGGTAATCCGCCCTGCAATTCTGTGGAATGACGGAAGAACCTCTGAGGAGGTGGATTATTTAAATCAGGTAATCGGCGAAAAGAAGCTGTTGGAAGCGACCTCCAACATTGCATTTGCCGGATTTACGGCGCCCAAGCTTTTGTGGATGCGCAAACATGAGCCGGAGCTTTTTGCCCGCATTCGCAGAATCATGCTGCCAAAGGATTATGTAAACTTCCGTCTGACAGGAGTGTTTGCGACGGAGTATTCCGATGCTTCGGGAACCTTGCTTTTGGATGTAAAAAAGAAATGCTGGTCGGAACCTATGCTTGAAATCTGTGGAATATCCGTATCCCAACTGCCCCGGATTTTTGAAAGCTATGAGCCAATCGGAACATTGAAGCCCCAAATAGCCAAAGAATTAGGGTTTGGCAGTGGGGTAACGGTGGCGGCGGGCGCGGCGGATAACGCAGCGGCGGCTGTGGGAACGGGAACCGTGGGAGACGGAAGCTGTAATATCTCTCTGGGAACTTCAGGAACCTTGTTTATTCCCTGTAGGGATTACGACGCCAGATGGGGAAATGCACTCCATACCTTTCTTCACGCGGACGGCAATTATCATCTGCTGGGCTGCATTTTGTCGGCGGCTTCCTGTAACAAGTGGTTTATGGAACAGATTTTACAGGATAAAGATTACAGCGGCATTCAAAAAAAGATTTCTCAGGAGAAGCTGGGAAGAAATCCCGTATTTTTCCTGCCCTATCTGATGGGGGAAAGAAGCCCCATTAACGATACCAACGCCAGAGGAACCTTCCTCGGAATGAGCATGGATACCACAAGGGAAGACATGCTGTTGGCGGTTTTGGAGGGCGTGGGTTTTGCCTTGCGGGACTGCATCGAAATCGCAAGGAGCCAGGGAATCGCCATCACAAAGAGTACCATTTGCGGCGGAGGAGCCAAAAGTAAGCTGTGGCTGCAAATTATCGCCAATATTTTGCAGATGGAGCTTTCCATCGTAAAGACAGAGGAAGGTCCCGGCTACGGCGGAGCGATGCTTGCGGCGGTGGCGTGCGGAGAATATGCAACAGTTGAGGAATGTGTGAAAAATACCATTCAGACAGTGGAAAAGGTGAAGCCGGATGCAGAAATCGCTGCCAGATATGATGTGCAGTATGAGAAATTTAAAGAACTGTATCCGGCATTAAAGCCTGTTTTCCGGAAGCTGAATGTCTGGAAGCAAAAAATAGACAGGAGGAATGAAGAATGAAATTCAGTAATGGATGCTGGCTGCAAAAAGAAGGCTGTGCCCGTTTTTCACCGGCGGAGGTGTATTTTACAAAGATAGAAAAAAATCGTGTGGAGCTTTGCGCACCAACCCATAAAATCGCGCACCGCGGAGACACTTTGGGCGGGGTAAATCTGACCATTGAAATCACTGCTCCCATGCCGGAGGTAATCCGTGTCAGAGCCTGCCACTACAAAGGGACAAAGCGGAATGCTCCTGCGTTTGAGTTAAATCTGCCACAGCAGAGCACTATGGATGTGACAGACTCCGACGAGGAAATTCGGATAAGAAGCGGTCACACGGAGCTTGTAATTACCAAGAAAAACTGGAAAATGACCTATTACAGCAACGGCAAAAAGCGTTGCAGCAGTGACAGTCGCGACCTTGCTTACATGAAAACCAATTGGAAGGGCGATGCCTATGTGAAAAGTGCAGACACGGATGCTTACATGCGGCAGCAGCTTTCCATCGGAGTAGGCGAACTGATTTACGGAATGGGCGAGCGTTTTACAGCGTTTATCAAGAACGGACAGACAGTGGATATCTGGAATGAGGACGGCGGCACCTCCACGGATTTATCCTACAAAAATATTCCCTTTTATCTCTCGAATAAGGGTTACGGTATTTTTGTCAATCACCCTGAAAAGGTATCCTTCGAGGTGGCTACTGAGGCTGTGAACAGAGTGGAGTTTTCAGTGCCGGGAGAGATTTTGGACTATTTTTATATTGATGGACCCAGCATGAAGGACGTGCTCAGACGCTATACGGATTTGACCGGAAAACCTGCGCTTCCGCCCGCATGGACCTTCGGATTATGGCTCTCCACCTCCTTTACCACCAATTACGACGAGGCGACGGTCATGAGCTTTATCGACGGCATGCTGGAGAGAGGAATCCCGTTAAAGGTCTTTCATTTCGACTGCTTCTGGATGAAGGATTTCCATTGGTCGGATTTTGTCTGGGATGAAAGAGTGTTTGCAGACCCCAAAGGAATGCTTCAGCGAATCAAGGCAAAGGGAATTAAAATCTGTGTCTGGATAAATTCCTACATCGGTCAGGAATCAGCATTGTTTGACGAGGGCATGGAAAAAGGCTACTTCCTGAAACGTCCCGACGGTTCCGTGTGGCAGTGGGATATGTGGCAGCCGGGAATGGCTCTGGTAGACTTTACGAATCCCGACGCCTGCAAATGGTACACGGATAAGCTGGAAGTCCTTTTGGACATGGGTGTGGACTGTTTTAAGACGGATTTTGGCGAGCGGATTCCCACGGACTGCGTCTATTACAACGGCATGGATCCGGTAAAAATGCACAATTATTACACCTATTTGTACAATAAGACGGTTTTTGAACTCTTGGAGCGCAGGCGCGGCAAAAATGAGGCGGTGCTCTTTGCCCGTTCCGCTACCGTGGGCGGTCAGAAGTTCCCTGTTCACTGGGGCGGCGACTGCTGGTCGGATTACGAGTCCATGGAACAAAGTCTGCGGGGCGGTTTGTCCCTGCAACTGTCGGGATTCGGCTTTTGGAGCCATGATATCGGCGGCTTTGAAAGTACCTCCACGCCGGATGTGTATAAGCGTTGGTGTGCCTTTGGTCTGCTGTCCTCCCATAGCCGACTGCATGGAAGTACATCCTACCGCGTTCCCTGGGCGTATGATGAGGAAGCGGTGGAGGTGATCCGGTTCTTCACCCGCCTGAAAGCGCGGCTCATGCCTTATCTGTGGAAAACGGCGAGAACCGCTCATGTGGAGGGAATCCCTTCCATGCGCGCCATGATTCTGGAATTTGAACAGGACAGAATGTGTCAATATCTGGACAAACAGTATATGTTGGGCGATTCCCTGTTGGTTGCGCCGATTTTCAACGAAGAGGGAACGGGTGAGTATTATCTGCCGCAGGTGTCTGAGGATAATGTATGGACGGATTTCTTTACCGGGCAGCAGAAAAAAGGCGGCAACTGGTATTGTGAGCATTATGATTATTGCGCGATTCCATTGTATGTGCGTCCGAATACGATTTTGCCCATTGGCGCGGTAGAGGATACGCCGGAATATGATTATGCAAAGGACGTAACACTGCGAATCTATGACTTAACCGATGAGGCGGCGGTGGTAATTTATGATATGGAAGGAAATATCTCGCTGAACGCCACGGCTCAACGGGAAGGCAACACGATACTTCTGACAGTGGATACCCGGAGCGAATATCAGGTTGAGCTTGTGAATTTACAGGTACAGGCTGTGGAAGGCGCAGAAATCGTGGTACAGAACCAAAATACAGTATTGTCTCATTGTGTGAAAAAGGGCTGCATCTGCATTACACTGTAAAGAAAAGCCTGATTTCGGAACAATAACCAAATACATTGTAGTAGAAAGGAAGAAAACGATGAGCGAAATTTTTGAAAATATCCCAAAAATCCCCTACGAGGGAAGTGCAAGCAAAAACCCCCTGGCATTTAAATATTATGATGCGGACCGAATCGTTATGGGAAAACCCATGAAGGAGCATCTCCCCTTTGCAATGGCATGGTGGCACAATCTCGGCGCCAACGGCGTGGATATGTTCGGGCGCGGAACCGCTGACAAGAGCTTTGGGGCGGCAGAGGGAACCATGGAGCACGCAAAGGCTAAGGTGGACGCAGGCTTTGAATTTATGCAGAAGCTGGGACTGAACTATTTCTGCTTTCATGATGTTGACCTGGTTCCTGAGGCAGAGGATATCAAGGAGACCAACCGCAGGCTGGATGAAATTGCAGATTATATTCTGGAAAAAATGGAAGTCACCGGAATCAAATGTCTCTGGGGAACGGCAAATATGTTTTCCAATCCCAGATTCATGAACGGTGCGGGCAGTACCAACAGTGCGGATGTTTACTGCTTTGCGGCGGCTCAGATTAAGAAAGCGCTGGATATCACCGTAAAGCTGGGCGGCAGAGGCTATGTGTTCTGGGGCGGCAGAGAAGGCTATGAGACCTTGCTGAATACGGATGTAAAATTTGAGCAGGAAAATATTGCAAGGCTGATGAAAATGGCGGTAGCTTACGGAAGAAGCATCGGCTTTACAGGAGATTTTTACATTGAGCCGAAGCCCAAGGAGCCGATGAAGCATCAGTACGATTTCGACGCGGCTACAGCGATTGGATTCCTGCGACAGTACGGTCTGGACAAGGATTTCAAATTAAATATAGAAGCAAACCATGCCACACTGGCAGGACATACCTTCCAACACGATTTGCGCATTTCCGCCATTAACGGAATGCTGGGCAGTATTGATGCCAATCAGGGGGATTATCTGCTGGGCTGGGATACGGATGAATTTCCTTTCGATGTGTATGAGACCACCATGTGCATGTATGAGGTCTTACAGGCAGGCGGTATCGCAGGCGGATTTAACTTTGATGCCAAGACCAGAAGACCGAGCTACACCTATGAAGATATGTTTGAGGCTTATATTTTAGGAATGGACAGCTTTGCGCTGGGTCTTTTAAATGCAGCGGAAATCATTGAGGACGGCAGAATCGGAGAGTTTGTTCACGACAGATATGAAAGCTTCCGAAGCGGTATCGGCGCCCGCATCGTGAATGGCGAAACTACTTTGGAGGAGCTTGCCGCCTATGCAGAGAAAATGGGGAAACCGGAGCTTCCCGGTTCCGGCAGACAGGAATACCTGGAAGGTATTGTAAACAGTATTTTGTTTAAAAAATAGAAAAATAAGGGATACGCCGCGGCTTGTTGCACATAACCAACTAATAGATTATAATAAGTAGAAAATACAAAAGAGGAGGGTTATTGTGTATACAATATATGAGTTAGCGTGGTTCTTTCTTATCTATTCTTTTCTGGGCTGGTGCGTGGGCGTTGTCGCCAATGCAGTCCGAAAGAAAAAGTTTGTGAATACGGGATTTTTACAGCTGCCCTTTTGTCCTGTCTATGGCGTCGGAGCGCTGGGATATAGTATTTTTCTGACAGAGCTTAGAGGAAATCTATTTTTTCTGTTTTTATTCAGTGCGCTGCTCGGTGCATTCTGCTGTGTGATGACAGGAGTGCTTCTGGAAAAAATCTTTCACCGGAAATGGTGGGATTACAGCAAAAGCCGTCTTCAGTTTGAGGGATATATCAGTATGTGGCATTTAATCTTCTTTGGTGCGGCGGGCGTTGTGGTTATATGCGTTTCAAATCCTTTACTGGTAAGATGTGGCAGGCTGTTTCCTGATTTTGTCGGAAATCTGATTCTGATTGTTGTTTATAGCCTATTGGGAATTGACTTGGCGGTTTCCATCGTGGTGCTATTACAGTTGAAAATCAGAATTCATCGTATGGAACAGATTGCGGAAAATATGCAGAAGGTGACAAATCAGTTTGGCAATGCGCTGACGGGAAGAATCCAGAAGCGTATGATGAAGGCATATCCCAATCTTGATGCGAAGCAGATTAAGGAAGCGGAGCAGAAAAAAGAGAAGAAGGAGGTATTTGCCCAGGGCTGCTGTTTCTATAAATTAGTATGGCTTTTTCTCATCGGTGCGTTTCTGGGCGATATTACAGAGACCATTTTCTGCCGCATTACGACAGGAGAATGGATGAGCAGAAGCAGCGTGGTCTACGGACCCTTCAGTATTGTATGGGGGCTGGGATGTGCGCTGTTTACCGGTTTCCTCTATAAATATAAGGATTGCAGCGAGGGGCGTATTTTCATTATCGGTACGGTGCTGGGCGGCGTTTATGAATACGTATGCAGCGTATTTACGGAGCTGGTGTTTGGAACGGTATTTTGGGATTACAGCGCGCTTCCGTTTAATCTGGGAGGAAGAATTAATCTGTTATATTGCTTCTTCTGGGGAATTGCCGCAGTTGTATGGCTGAAAATAATTTACCCCAGACTTTCGGCTTTGATTGAAAAAATTCCCATAAAATGGGGCGGGGTGCTTACATGGTTCTTTATTGTGTTTATGGTATTTGACATCGGAATGTCCGGTCTGGCGCTGGCAAGATATAATGAACGTCAGCAGGAGACGGAGACAAGCATACTGACAGAGGATGCGGTGGAAGCCATCTCGCCGGTAGGACAGGATAATGTATCAAGGCTGGATTTGTTTTTAGATGAGCATTTTCCGGATGAGCGCATGGAACGGATTTACCCGAATGCGATTCAGGTGGAGTGAAATTAATGGAAATAATGCTTATATTTGGTTTTTTTATACAAGTAAGAGAAGATATTTTATAAATGCAGACATAGGTTCAAGAAGAGATAAATAATTTAAAAATAAGTTGTAGAAAATGGTGTGAAATGTTACAATAATATAAAAACAATTACAAAAGAAAGAAGGAAGAGGCTTGTACGTTATTGGCTTAGTTGGTCCATTTGGAAGTGGGTGTTCTTATGTTGCGAAGAAAATAGTAGACAATCACGGTTATGAGCTGCTTTCATTATCAACCGTTTTGCGAGAGGAATATAAAAATGAGCACCCTTCAAAAAGAAAGTATACCAGAAAAGATTTGCAAGATTTTGGAGATACAATACGCGAGACGAAGGGTTCTGATTACTTAGCACGTGTGGTATGTGAAAAAATAAATCAGGATAAAACTAAAAATTATATTATAGATAGTATACGAAATCCGGAAGAAATAAATTATCTTAGAAAATCTTTTGCAGAATTTTTTTTTGTTTGGAGTATTTGCTGATCCTGATTTGCGTTGGAAACGAGTAAAAGATAAATATAATAATGATAGACGTACATTTGATGAAGATGATAAAAGAGATAGTAATGAAGGAATAGAACATGGTCAACGAGTGACGGATTCTTTTAGAATGGCAGATATTATCTTGCTTAATAATGAAAATATAGTGCCTGGGAATAAAAATGAAGAATTATTTTTGGCAAAATTACAGCATAATGTACACCTGATTGAAGGTAAGGAGATTTTTTCGCCAACTTATGTAGAAACGAATATGGCAATAGCGTATGCGTCAAGTATGAGATCTTCTTGTTTAAAAAGAAAAGTAGGAGCTGTAATAGTTGATTTAGCAGGAGATGTTTTCAGTTCAGGATATAATGAAGTTCCCGCTGCCAATAATACTTGTAAATGTGAGTATGGCATGTGTTATAGGGATAAGCTAAAAAAAGATTATAAAGAGAGTTTGAACTCTATAATTAAAAAGGAAAAAGAACGTGATTTGTCATATGCGTTATTTAAGAAAAATTTTAAGATATTAGATTATTGTCGAGCATTACATGCAGAAGAAAATGCTATTTTAAATGTGGCAAGGGTTGGTGCATCGGCTGCCTTGCCAACGTCGATTTTATTTACAACAACGTATCCATGTAATTTGTGTGCCAATAAAATAGCACAAGTTGGTATAAAGCATATTGTATATTTTGAACCATATCCAATGGATGAAGCAAAGAAAATACTTGCAGATAAAGGAGTGGAACAAGAACCGTTTGAAGGTGTTACATACAGTGGCTATTTTAGATTAATGGAGGTGTTGTTTTAATGTGTAAGATTTGTACATCATGTAATGGCATTATGAATTATGACCCATATTTTGAAGCAGAAGTTTGTGGAAAATGTGGAAAAATGGAAAGGAAAAAGAGTAAAGAAGTTCAAAAAATAGAGGTTCATCAATCCCAAAATTTTGAAATATTAAAACAGATTATGGGGGTTATGATAGCACATTAAATATTTACATAACGTACTTAGATTGTTAATTGCAAACTGGGTATGTTATGTATTTTTAATTATATGGGTTGTTAATATAGTGATTTTCTTTCAAATTTCCCCTTGACAGATACAAATCCCATGAGTATATTTATACCATAATAGTTTGAAATTCAAAATAATTGGAAATCAAAATAAATCGGATTATGCAGAATATTGTCTGCGGAGCGCAGAAAACCGCAGAAACGAGGGATAAAATGATAGGAAAAATTCTAGGCACAGGGTCTTATGTACCGGGAAAGGTTCTGGACAACAATGATTTGGCAAAATTCATAGATACCAATGACGAGTGGATTAGAGAAAGAACAGGAATTGTAAAAAGGCATCTGATAGAAGACGATACCACCGTCACCATGGCGGCAGAGGCAGCTAAGAGAGCTTTGGAGAATGCCAAAGTTTCAGCGGAGGAAATAGATTTGATTCTGTTATCCACTGTTTCTTCCAATGTTATTTTACCGTCTACAGCCTGCGAGGTACAAAAAATAATAGGCGCAGTAAACGCGGTCTGCTTCGATTTGAATGCCGCATGCAGCGGTTTTCTGTTTGCATTAAATACTGCACAGGCTTATATTCATGCAGGAATGATAAATACAGCGCTTATCATCGGTGCAGAAAGCCTTTCCAATATCATGGACTGGCAGGACAGAGGAACCGCAATCCTTTTCGGGGATGGCGCAGGCGCGGCGGTTCTTGCTGCTGAGGAAGGACATATTTTTCCGACAGTCATGCACTCGGATGGGGCAAAGGGAGACGCTCTGCTGTGCCAGAGCCGGTTTCGCAGAGAGCAAAGTACCTCTTTAGAGTTAAAATCCGGAGAGACAGACATACCGGGAACCGCAGGTTTTCCGGTAGATACCTATGTACAGATGAACGGTCAGGAGGTTTTTAAGTTTGCAGTAAGACAGGTACCTCTGGCAATTGAGGAATTGCTTTCGGCATGCGATAAAACCACTGAGGACATCGACTTATTTGTTCTCCATCAGGCAAATAAGAGAATTGTGGAGGGTGTGGCGAAGCGCTTACACATGGATATGGAACGCTTTCCGATGAATCTTATGGAGTACGGAAATACTTCCTCCGCAAGTATTCCCATTCTGCTGGATGAGCTGAACCGGCAAGGCAGACTGCAAAAAGGGATGAAGCTGGTACTTGCAGGCTTTGGCGCAGGTTTGTCCTGGGGCGCTGCCTATATGGAGTGGTAGAAGCAAAAAGCAACAATTCAGGTAATTACCGGAATATCCGGATTACAAATAAAAAGAAATTTATCAATGAAAAGTTAAAAAGGAGATTGAAACATGTTTGAAAGAATTCAGGAGTTAATTGCAGAAGGTTTAGGAGTAGACAAGGAGCAGGTTGTTGAAACCGCATCTTTTAAGGATGATTTGCAGGCAGATTCTTTAGACCTGTTTGAGATGGTAATGTCTTTGGAAGAGGAGTTCGGCGTTGAAATTCCTTCCGAGGATTTGAATCAGATTGTAACCGTAGGCGACGTTGTAAAATACATCGAAGCAAAGCAGAAATAAGAAATTGAAACGAAGGAAGCATTTAGATAAAAGAAAGGGTTTGCAAATATGAAGACAGAAGTAACCGAGTTATTAGGAATTAAATATCCCATTATACAGGGAGGAATGGCATGGGTTGCTGATTATCATCTTGCAGCCGCCGTGTCAGAGGCAGGAGGATTAGGTATCATAGGGGCAGGCGGAGCGCCTGCAAGCTGGGTACAGGAGCAGATTAGAGAGGCACGGAAATTGACGGATAAACCCTTCGGTGTGAACATTATGCTGATGAATCCCGAGGCAGACCAGATTGCACAGGTCATTGTGGAGGAGGGCGTCAAGGTTGTTACCACCGGAGCGGGAAGTCCGGAAAAATACATGAAAATGTGGAAAGAAGCCGGAGTCAGGGTGATTCCGGTCATTGCTTCCGTTGCACTGGCAAAGCGCATGGAGAGATGCGGCGCGGATGCGGTAGTAGCAGAAGGAACGGAGTCCGGCGGACATATCGGAGAGACCACCACCATGGCATTGGTGCCTCAGGTAGTGGATGCAGTAAATATCCCTGTAATTGCAGCAGGAGGAATCGCGGATGGAAGAGGAATTGCAGCAGCATTTATGCTGGGAGCCAAAGCGGTTCAGATGGGAACTCATTTCGTGGTAGTGAAAGAGTCCATCGTACATCAAAATTATAAAAATCACATTATAAAAGCGAAAGATATTGACACAAGAGTGACCGGAAGAAGCACCGGACACCCTGTACGTGTCATTCGGAATAAAATGACCAAGGAATACCTGAAGCTGGAGCAGGAGGGAGCCACCCTGGAAGAACTGGAAAGATTTACGCTGGGCGGCTTGCGCAAAGCGGTTGTGGAAGGTGACACGGATAATGGAAGCATTATGGCTGGTCAGATTGCGGGACTGGTAAAAGAGGAGTACACCTGCAAGGAGCTGATTGAGCATCTGGTAGCACAGACCGAAGAGCTGATGAAAGGAACAAAGTTATATGAGTAAGATAGCATTTATCTATCCCGGGCAGGGAGCACAGAAATTTGGTATGGGTAAGGATTTTTATGAAAACAGCCAGTCCGCGAAAGCATTGTTTGACAGAGCAGGAGAACTGTTGCAGTTGGATATGAAGGCGCTGTGCTTTGAAGAAAACGACAAGCTGGATATTACGGAATATACACAGGCAGCTCTTGTTACGACCTGTCTTGCCATGACCAGAGTGGTGAAAGAGCAGGGAATCAAACCAGATGTGACAGCAGGCTTAAGCCTTGGCGAGTATTGCGCCATTGCTACCGCAGGCGGCATGAAGGAAGAGGATGCTATCTGCCTTGTCCGCAAAAGAGGAATTTTAATGCAGGAGGCAGTTCCTGCAGGTGTAGGCTCCATGGCGGCAGTGCTGGGCATGACAGGGGAAGAGATTGAAAAAGTAATCGACGGCATGGACGGCATTTCCATTGCAAATTATAACTGCCCCGGACAAATCGTAATCACGGGACTTACGGAAGCGGTAGCTGACGCATCCGAAAAGCTCACCGAAGCGGGTGCAAAGAGAGTGATTCCGTTAAAGGTCAGCGGACCTTTCCACTCTGCCATGCTGACCGAGGCAGGCACAAAATTGGGCGAGGAGCTGGAGCAGGTTACCCTGTTTCCGCTGCACACTCCCTATGTGACCAATGTAACGGCGGAATATGTAACTGACATTCAGCAGAGCAAGGCTTTGCTGGCAACACAGGTAGCCTCCAGTGTCCGCTGGGAGCAGAGCATCCGCAATATGATTGCAGATGGGGTAGACACCTTTGTGGAAATTGGACCCGGCAGAACATTAGCCGGTTTTATGAAGAAAATCAACAAAGAAGTTAAAATGTATAATATCGAAACTTTTGAGGACGTAAGCAAGGTAGCGGAGCAGATTAAAGTGTGAGAAGAATTTCTAATCTCACACTTGGAAAGGCATGGTTATTTGTATGTTAAGCGGTAAGGTAGCAGTAGTGACAGGCGCTTCCAGGGGTATCGGCAGAGCGATTGCGGTGAAGCTGGCGGAAGCGGGAGCAACAGTTGTGATTAATTATAACGGCTCTGTGGAGAAAGCGGAAGCTGTTTGCAAAGAGATTGTGGATAACGGTGGTACGGCAAGCACTTATCAGTGCAATGTATCTGATTTTGCAGCCTGCGAAAAGTTCATTCAGGATGTGATTGCGCAGTACGGACGCCTTGATATTCTGGTGAACAATGCGGGAATCACAAAAGACGGACTTTTGATGAAGATGTCGGAAGAGGATTTTGACCGGGTAGTGGATACCAATTTAAAAGGGTGCTTCAACTGCATTCGCTTTGTATCCCGTCAGATGTTGAAGCAGAAGGGAGGACGCATCATTAACATGTCCTCCGTATCCGGTATTATGGGAAATGCGGGACAGGCAAATTATTCCGCATCCAAGGCGGGAGTAATCGGACTGACCAAGGCGTGTGCAAGAGAGCTGGCAAGCAGACACATTACGGTCAATGCCATAGCACCGGGATTTATTGATACGGATATGACAGAGGTTTTAAGCGACAATGTAAAGGAAGAAGCAATCAGGCAGATTCCTCTCGGCAGCTTCGGAAAGCCGGAGGATATCGCGAATCTGTCAGTTTTCCTTGCATCTGAGCAGGCAGGCTATATTACAGGTCAGGTAATTCATGTAGACGGCGGTATGTCAATGTGAGAAGTCAATCTAACCTGTCAAAAGACGCTCGTCATAAATAGCATGGCTGGACGTTTTTAAACTTAATAAGAGGTGAAAAGATGAAGAGAAGAGTTGTTGTAACAGGGATGGGAGCGGTTACTCCTATCGGTAACAATGTAGAAGAATTCTGGAATAGTATCAAGGACGGTAAAGTAGGAATCGGCGAGATTACCAAATTTGATACCACAGATTATAAAGTAAAAATTGCGGCAGAGGTCAAGGATTTCAACGTTGCTGACTATATGGATTTCAAAGCAGCAAAGCGTATGGAGCCCTTTTCACAGTATGCAGTTGCCGCCGCAGTGCAGGCGATGAACCAGTCAGGCATTGATATGGAGCAGGAAGACCCTTACAGAGTGGGCGTCATCATTGGTTCCGGTATCGGCGGACTGGGGTGCATGGAAAGAGAACACAGCAAGCTTCTGGAGAAGGGACCTTCCCGTATCAGTCCTCTTATGGTGCCCATGATGATTACCAACATGGCGGCAGGAAATGTAGCAATTCACTTAGGGTGTAAAGGCAAATGTACGAATGTGGTAACTGCCTGCGCAACAGGAACCCATTCTATCGGCGATGCCTTCCGTGCCATCCAGTACGGTGATGCAGACGTCATTTTGGCGGGCGGTACGGAAAGCTCCATTACGCCTGTGGGCGTTGCAGGCTTTTCTTCCCTGACAGCCCTTACGACAGCGGAGGACCCTAAGCGCGCTTCCATTCCTTTCGACAAGGACAGAAGCGGCTTTGTTATCGGTGAAGGCGCAGGCGTGGTAGTACTGGAAGAGTTGGAACATGCAAAGAAGCGGGGAGCAAAAATTCTGGCGGAGCTTGTGGGATACGGCGCTACCTGTGACGCGTACCATATTACTTCTCCGGCAGAGGACGGAAGCGGCGCGGCTAAGGCGATGACTTTGGCAATGGAGGATGCGGGCGTCAGTCCTGAGGATATTGATTATATCAATGCCCACGGAACCAGCACTCATCACAATGACTTATTCGAGACGAGAGCCATCAGACTGGCATTGGGAGAAGCGGCAGACAAGGTTAAGATAAACTCCACCAAGTCCATGATTGGGCACCTTCTGGGCGCTGCCGGCGGTGTGGAATTTATCACCTGTGTAAAGACCATTGAGGAAGGATTTATCCATCAGACCGTGGGTACGGTTGAAACTGACCCGGAATGCGATTTGGATTATGTCATCGGCGCGCCTGTGCAGCAGGAGGTATGTTATGCGTTAACGAACTCTTTGGGCTTTGGCGGTCACAATGCCACACTTTTAGTGAAGAAGTATGAGGACTAGTCGCCGGCGCGGCAGAATGTGAGGAAGTATGAATTTCGATCAGGTTTTGGAATTGGTAAAAACAGTGTCAGATTCGGAACTGACAGCATTTCAGTATGAAGAGGGCAATCAAAAGATAACTATGCAGGCAGGCGGATTTTTTAACGCGGCAGGATTTGACGGTGTAAAAATAAACAATGATACCATGCAGTCCTGCGATATGCAGAGCAGAACACAGCCCAGGGAAAACGTACAGGTAAATGTACAGACAACGGGAATCCAGAATGTACCCGCTGCAGAGACGGTACAGGCGGAGGCTCCTACAGGAAGTGTTGTAGTTTCTCCGCTGGTAGGCAGGTTTTATGCGGCTCCCTCTGAGGAGGCAGAAAGCTTCGTCAAGGTTGGCGATACCGTGAAAAAAGGTCAGGTGTTAGCCATTGTGGAAGCGATGAAGCTGATGAACGAGATAGAAAGCGACTATGACGGTGTAGTGACGGAAATCCTCGCAGACAACGGACAGGGCGTGGAATACGGACAGCCGTTATTCCGCATCAAAGAGAGCTAAAACGCTTCGGAACGGAGGAAAGGTTGAATAAAAATGAGATTAGGAATCAAAGAGATTGAACAGATTATCCCACACAGACATCCCTTTCTGTTGATTGACTATATTGAGGATTATGAGCCGGGCGTCAGTGCGGTTGGTTATAAATGTGTTTCCTTTCGAGAGGAATTTTTCAAGGGACATTTCCCCCAGGAGCCTGTTATGCCGGGAGTCCTGACCATAGAAGCGTTGGCGCAGGTGGGCGCCGTAGCGATTTTAAGCGTGGAAGAAAATAAAGGGAAAATCGCTTATTTCGGCGGCATCAACAAGTGCAAATTTAAAGGAAAAATCGTTCCCGGTGACAAGATTCGCCTGGAGACAAAAATTATCAAGCAAAAAGGACCCTTAGGAGTAGGGGAAGCTGTTGCAAGCGTGGATGGCAAGGTGGTAGTGACTGCTGAGCTTACCTTTATGATTGGCTGACGGGCAGAAATGGAGGTCATACATGATTCAAAAGGTTTTAATTGCCAACCGTGGAGAGATTGCAGTGCGGATTATCCGTGCCTGTCGCGAAATGGGCATTGAGACGGTTGCTGTCTATTCGGAGGCGGACAAAGAAGCGCTTCACACCCAGCTTGCGGATGAGGCCATCTGTATCGGACCTGCGAACTGCGCCGAAAGCTATCTGAATATGGAGAATATTATCAGCGCCACCATGATTTCCGGTGCGGATGCCATCCATCCGGGATTCGGATTTCTTTCAGAAAATGCAAAATTTACGGAACTGTGCGAGCAGTGCAATATTACTTATATCGGTCCCAGCGCCGCCACCATCCGCAAAATGGGCAATAAGGCGGAAGCCAGAAGAACAATGATAGAAGCGGGCGTTCCCGTGATTCCGGGCAGCACAGAATCGCTTACGGATGCGGCGGAAGCGGCAAAGATTGCAGAACAAATCGGATATCCCGTTATGATTAAAGCGGCTCTCGGCGGCGGCGGAAAAGGGATGCGCGTAGCGAAAAACGCTGAAGAGTTTGAGCGGGCATTTCAGACTGCCGCAAAGGAAGCAAAAATGGCATTCGGCGATGATACCATGTATCTGGAGCGTTTTGTGGAAAATCCCAGACATATCGAATTTCAGATTCTTGCGGATAAATACGGCAACGTGGTGCATCTGGGGGAAAGGGACTGTTCCATTCAGCGGAATCACCAGAAAGTGATAGAAGAATCTCCCTCCATGGCATTATCAGAGGAGCTTCGTCAGAAAATGGGAGAGGCTGCCGTAAAGGCAGCAAAGGCGGCAAATTATGAAAATGCCGGAACCATTGAATTTTTGCTGGACAGGGACGGAAGCTTTTATTTTATGGAGATGAATACCCGGATTCAGGTAGAGCATCCCGTGACGGAATGGGTGACAGGAATTGATTTGATTAAGGAACAGATTCGGATTGCGGACGGCAGAAAGCTTTCCTATACACAGGACGATGTTCATATCACGGGACACGCCATCGAGTGCAGAATCAATGCAGAGAATCCGGCAAAGAACTTTATGCCCTGTCCCGGAACCATTACAGATATGTATTTGCCCGGCGGAAAAGGAGTGCGTGTGGATTCCGCTGTTTATGCGGGTTATACGGTGCCGCCCTACTATGATTCCATGCTGACGAAGCTGATTGTGCATGCGAAAAGCCGGAGTGAGGCGATAAAAAAAATGCGCAGCGCATTGGGAGAGGTTATTATTGAGGGAATCCATACCAATGTGGATTATCTGTACGACATTATCAATCACCCTGATTATATTAACGGTAATATAGATATTGAGTTTATAGAAAAGATGAAGTAGTTTTAAGCCAAACGGCTGGGAAATGGGGATTATCATGCAGTTGAATCAGATGTTTAAGAAGACGAAGGATAATTATATACCGTTAAAAAATACGACTGCTCCTACCGGGCAGACAAAACCGGAGGTGCCGGAGGGATTGCTGCGCAAATGTAATATGTGCGGCAAGGCTATTTTTTCTGATGAAGTAAAGGCGAATCATTATATTTGTCCGAAATGCGGAGGATATTTCCGAGTGCCTGCATTTAAAAGAATCCGCATGATTACGGAGGAAAATTCCTTCGAGGAATGGGATACCGGTATGGATACCAAAAATCCACTGGAATATAGGGGATATGAAGAAAAGCTTGCGTCGCTTCGGGAAAAAACGGGTTTAGATGAAGCGGTTATCACGGGAAAGGCACGGATTGGAGTACATTCCGTGGTGCTTGCCGTGATGGACGGAAGATTTCTGATGGCGAGTATGGGCGAAGTAGTGGGTGAGAAAATCAGCCGCGCTGTGGAACGGGCAACCAAAGAAAAGCTTCCTGTCATTATTTTTACCTGTTCCGGCGGAGCCAGAATGCAGGAGGGAATCACCTCTCTTATGCAGATGGCAAAGACTTCCGCGGCGTTGAAACGCCACAGCGATGCAGGTCTGTTATATCTCTCTGTTTTAACAGACCCCACAACGGGAGGTGTAACGGCAAGCTTTGCCATGCTGGGAGATATTATTCTGGCGGAGCCCAAGGCATTGATCGGATTTGCGGGACCGAGAGTAATTGAGCAAACCATCGGTCAGAAGTTGCCGAAGGGCTTTCAGCGGTCAGAATTCCTGTTGGAACACGGTTTTATTGACGCCATTGTAAAGAGGGATGAGTTAAAGGATACATTGGAGCAGATTTTGAATCTGCATGTGAGAATGCCGGAAGGCGTTGGAAATGATTTGTCAGAGCAGTCTTCGGCAGAGTTCAGAGAATCGGAAAAACCGGTGGAATATACTGTGGAACAACGCAGTCTGGCATTGGAGTATAGAACTGCCTGGGACAGAGTGCAGCTTTCCAGAAAGCAGGGCAGACCTGTAGGAGAGCATTACATTCAGGAGTTGTTTCAGGATTTTGTAGAGCTGCATGGAGACAGATACTTTGCGGATGACAGTGCAGTAATCGGTGGTGTCGCTTCCTTTTATGGCAGACCGGTAACGGTGATTGCACAGGCAAAAGGGAAAAACACCAAGGAAAATATCGCCCGGAATTTTGGTATGCCCTCACCGGAGGGTTACCGCAAGGCGCTTCGTCTGATGAAGCAGGCGGAAAAATTCCACCGCCCCGTCATCTGTATCGTGGATACGCCGGGAGCTTTCTGCGGAATGGAGGCGGAGGAGCGCGGACAGGGTGAGGCGATTGCCCGCAATCTCTATGAGATGTCCACCCTTCAGACGCCTGTGTTGTCCCTTGTAATCGGGGAAGGAGGAAGCGGCGGTGCCCTTGCCTTTGCTGTTGCCGACGAAGTATGGATGATGGAGAATGCTGTTTATTCCATTCTTTCGCCCGAAGGCTATGCTGCAATTCTGTGGAAGGACAGTGCAAGAGCCAGGGAGGCTGCGGAGGTCATGAAAATGACGGCAGCAGATTTAAAACAGGCGGGCATAATAGAGAAAGTAATCAAAGAGCCGGAGAATTTCACAATAGAAACCTTTTCGGCTGTCAGAAAAAATTTAATTCGGGAAATCTCGGATTTCCTTGCAAGGTATGACGGAGTATCTTCAGGAGAATTACTTGAGGCGAGATATGAACGCTTCCGAAGGATGTAGCAGACATCAGACAACTAATGCCCTCTGACTTGGATTGAAAGGCAGAGGGAAATTTTTTACACATTTACACATAGTTTTAAAAACCATATAAAAAGGATAAATAAACTTTGTTTTGACGAAAGGGCAGGTGTTTAGTATGAAGTATGAACCATTGCAAATCGGAAATTTAACGGCAAGGGTGCCTATCATTCAAGGCGGAATGGGCGTTGGAATCAGCCTGGGCAATTTGGCGGGAGCTGTGGCAAAGGAAGGCGGTGTTGGCATTATTTCTTCGGCTCAAATCGGTTACAGAGAGCCGGATTTTGAACAGAACTCAAAGGAATGTAATCTCCGCGCCATAAAAAAAGAGTATCAAAAGGCAAGAGCCATTGCACCCGACGGAGTGATTGGATTTAACATAATGGTGGCGTTGCAGCATTACGAGGAGTATGTAAGAGCGGCGGCGGAAGCGGGTGCAGACCTGATTATCTCCGGCGCGGGACTTCCCACGGATTTACCTAAGTATGTGGCGGGTACTTCAGCGAAAATTGCCCCTATTGTCTCTTCTGTAAAATCTGCAAACGTCATTCTGAAATACTGGGATAAAAAATATTCCCGAACAGCGGATATGGTAGTGATTGAGGGTCCTAAAGCGGGGGGACATCTGGGATTTTCCAAAGAACAGTTGCTTTTTTATACAGGGGAGGGCAGCAGTGATACGGTTTCTGACAGTCAGGGGATGAGCGCCACCTATGAAGAAGAAATTTTGAAAATCCGTGAAGTTGTAAAAAGTTATGCAGAAAAATATGGTGTGGAAATTCCGGTTGTAGTGGCGGGAGGAATCAATAATGGGACAGAGATGGAACGAATAATGAATCTGGGCGTGCAGGGTGTTCAGGTGGCAAGTCGTTTTGTGACCACAGTGGAATGTGATGCGGACGAAAAGTACAAAATGGCATATGTCAATGCAAAAAAAGAAGATATTCAGATTGTAAAGAGCCCTGTGGGAATGCCGGGACGTGCCATCAGAAACTCCTTTATGGATAAAGTGATGAGCGGTCAGCGCGTAGCGCCAAAGAAGTGTCTGGGGTGTCTGCGCAAATGTAATCCCGGGGAGATTCCCTATTGTATTACGGACGCGTTGATTCATGCGGCAAAAGGTGAAGTGGAGGATGGTCTTTTATTCTGCGGAGCGAATGCGTATCAGGCGGAGAGAATTGAGACAGTGGAAGAGGTAATCCAGTCGTTTGTTAATTTTTGAACAAAATAATCCATTTTTTTCTTTGCTGTTTTACGGTACAATATCTATATATAATGAAAACAAAAGTATTCCCTATATATGGAAGGAGAGAACAACAATGGATACAAAAAAATTGGGCTTTGGTATGATGAGACTGCCGTTATTGGATTTTAACGATGATTCCAAAATAGATATAGAACTGACGAAAAAAATGGTTGATACCTTTCTGGAAAGAGGCTTTACGTATTTTGATACAGCGTGGATGTATTGTGGTTTTAAAAGTGAAAATGCTGTAAAGGAGGCGTTAGTAGACCGCCATCCCAGAGACAGCTTTACTTTGGCGACAAAGCTCCATGCAGGATTTATCAACAGCTTGGAGGATCGTGACCGAATCTTTAATGAGCAGATGGCAAAGACGGGTGTAACTTATTTTGATTATTATTTACTGCACGATGTTGGGATGCACCACTATGAAATCTATAAAAAATATGACTGCTTTAACTGGATTATGGAGAAGAAGAAACAGGGGCTGGTGAGAAAGATTGGCTTCTCCTTCCATGACAACGCTGAGCTGCTGGATCAGGTGTTGACAGAGCATCCTGAGATGGAGTTTGTACAGCTGCAGCTCAATTATTTAGATTGGGACAGCGAGGGAGTTCAATCGCGAAAATGCTATGAGGTAGCGAAAAAGCATGGCAAGCCCGTGATTGTTATGGAGCCTGTAAAGGGCGGAACGCTTGCAAAGGTGCCTGAGGATGTGGAAAAAGCCTTTAAAGCATATCATCCGGACATGTCTGTTCCTTCCTGGGCTATCCGTTTTGCCGCAAGTCAGTACAATGTAATTATGGTGCTTTCCGGTATGAGCAATATGGAACAGTTGTTGGATAATACCGGATATATGACAAATTTTGAGCCTTTAAATGAGGAAGAACAGGAAATCATCCGAAAGGCGGTGGATGTTATCAATGCCAACATTGCCATTCCCTGTACCGGTTGCTCCTATTGTACGGAAGGGTGTCCCATGCACATTGCCATTCCGAAATACTTTTCTCTTTATAATGCTGACAAGCAGGAGATTAAGGAAAAAGGCTGGACGCCTCAGGGTACATACTATGGCAACCTGACCAAAACCTTTGGAAAGGCAAGCGCCTGCGTGGCATGTGGACAGTGTGAGCGTGTTTGTCCTCAGCATTTACCTATTATAAAGCATCTGAAAGAAGTTGCAGATCATTTTGAATAAGAAATAACGCAAAGAACAGACCTCTGATAGTCGGGGTCTGTTCTTTTCCATGAAAACCAAGAAGACATATATTTGCTTTTCTTAACAGTAGTTAGTGCCTGGTTCTGAGAAATTAGTTTTTCCAAAAAAGGCAAAGCTTGTCCATAGCTTCGTTTTCCGTCAGTTCAAAATTTTCCCGGATTCTATGAAGCGTGTTTTCTCTGGAAGCACCCAATTCCTGACAAGTCATTATAAATACTTGAAGGTCCTTTTCCACCTGGTGTTCCGCTTTTTCAGCCCGCTTACGTTGTTCTTCGACTCGCTTACGTTGTTCTTCGGCAAGCTTACGTTGTTCTTCGGCAAGCTTACGTTGTTCTTCGGCAAGCTTTCGCTGTTCTTCGGCAAGTTGTCGCTGTTTCTCAAATTTTTGTTTTTCTTTTTCAATGTCATAAGGAACTACATTTTCAAATAAATAGCCCATTTTCTTTTCCTTCACCTTTCCCACTAATTCTTCTGTTTGCGTTACGGGAACATCCATTTTTAACAGAAATGCCCGCAGGATCTCGCTGATAATTGTTAACAGGTGTTCCGGAGTATCCTTTAATATGGTTTCTAATTTATCTGCCGGAAGATTTCGGAAGATATCGATATCCTCTGAATTCTGCATCCTATTAATCATCATTACCAGAGAGATTTCGTCTCTTTTCGCTAATAATTCATCGTTGGTATATTTGCGCAGAGGGACCAGATAATATTCAAAATTCGGGAGATATTTTCCGAAGGTTTCTCCCTCAATAATCCGGCTTTTGAAATCAAACGGAACGGTCCAGTTTCCGGCGCCTTCGTAATATACAATGGGCAGAATGGGAGGATACTTAAAGTCAGCCCGTTTGGTAATACCCTTCTGCAGCTTTTCGGCTTCTTTGGCATAAGCCTCCCAAATATAAACCATATAGCGAAAAATCTGCATACTTATATTATAATCCAAAAAAGTTTTATGTTCAATAAGAGATACAAGAAAAAACGGATTTTCATTTTTTATATGTACTTTTTTCACACGGTCAGCATTTCTTTCTTCGGCAAATAAGGGAACATATTGTTCGGAAACATCCTCGATATCCTCCGGCTGTACATTTTTTAAATAGGGGAGGTCAATGTAATCTCGTAAGAATTGGGAACAAAGAATGTTATTCTCAAAAATAATCTTGCTGCTGCTGTCCGAAGTCTTGGTATTGAGAATAATGTTTCCATTCTGCGCGGGTTTCTCAGGGATGGTAGTCGTATTTGTGTTTGTTGTGTCTGTCATATAAATCCTCCTTGTGGTATGAGCAGACAAACAACGAAAAGCTTCACTGCAACGCTTGCCTGCTTATTTAAAATATTTGGGTAATTACAGGCGAAACGCCCTGACTTCATGGCTTGTAAAAACAAAGCCGATTGATAGATATATTTGAAGTTTTATTAACTATAACACTATTGCATACAAAAAGCAATGATTTTTTATATTTTTTTGAAAATTAAAACAGAATTGCGTGAGAATCTGTGAAACGGTATAGATATCAGCAGGGAGGAGTTTAGGGACAGACGGGAAATTGACAGTTGAATAATCAGGCTGAACTCAGGTAAAAAACAGTTGACAACGTTTTTTTACACTACTATAATAAAATAAATTGATAAAAGTCTAAAAACGATGACGGAGACAGTACATTTTTTTGAAAGTCACAGAGAGCCGCGTTAGCTGAGAAGCGGTATGAGTAGGAACTATGGAATATCCCTCCCAAGTTGCAGCACCAAAGCGCAAGCGAGTAGATGCTGACGGATTCCTTCCGTGATAAAGGACGCATATGTTGGTATGTCGTAAATGGAAAAAGAGGATAAAGCTTCTGCCGTTTGCGGTAGGAGCTTTTTAAAATTCCTGAACTATTTTAAGATAGCCGGCAATGCGAAAAATGTCGGTTTTTTTGTACATAAAAATAAAAGATGTTTAAAATAGAAAGGTAAGGTATCACAATGAAAGACACGATTGAAATCAGATGGCACGGACGCGGTGGTCAGGGTGCCAAAACTGCTGCTCTGCTGTTAGCGGATGTGGCATTTAAGACAGGCAAGTATGTACAGGGTTTCCCTGAATACGGTCCTGAGCGAATGGGAGCGCCCATTACCGCGTACAACAGAGTCAGCGCGAACCCCATTACCATTCATTCCAACATTTACTATCCTGATTACGTGGCGGTGGTGGATGACAGTCTGCTTGAGACCATCGACGTAACCCATGGATTGAAACCCGAAGGCGCTATCATCGTAAACACCCGGAAAAGCAAGGAAGAGATTACAGCCATGCTGAACGGATATCAGGGAGAGGTGTACACCATTGATGCAAAGGATATCTCCGTGAAAGCTCTCGGTAAAAATTATCCCAACTCCCCTATGCTTGCCGCAGTGGTGGCAGTAACCGGGGTTATGGAGCCGGAGGTGTTTTTGAAGGAAATGAGGGCATCCTTTGAACATAAATTTGCCAAGAAACCGGAAGTAATCGACGGTAATATGAAAGCTTTACAGATGACGTTAGATGCGGTCAAATAAAATAGGAAACCTGTTCAGAGCCAACTTTGTCCGGCTCTGAACAACTATAAAGTAAGAAAGGATTTGGCGATACATGAAAAGTATAGATATTAATGAAAAAAGTCCATGGCAGGACATTACGGAGGGCAACAAAATCTTTGAATCCGCTACCTCCAGAAATTTCTGCACAGGAGAGTGGAGAACCGCTACCCCCGAATTTCACATCGAAAAATGCAAGCAATGTCTGCTGTGCGCACCGGTTTGTCCCGACTCCTCCATTCCTGTCAAGGATGGCAAAAGAGGAGAATTTGACTATGACCACTGCAAGGGTTGCGGCATCTGTGCAAAGGTATGTCCCTTCGGTGCAATTACTATGAGGGAGGGTAAATAAATGGCAATCAGAGAACGTTTATCAGGAAATGAAGCAGTGGCTTATGCCATCAAACAGATTAATCCCGATGTAATGCCGGCTTTTCCCATTACACCGTCTACGGAAATTCCTCAGTACGTTGCGACCTACATCGCAAACGGCGAGATTGATACGGAATTTATTCATGTGGAAAGCGAACACAGTGCGATGAGCGCAACCATCGGAGCATCCGCAGCGGGAGCGAGAGCTTTAACAGCAACCTCCTCCTGTGGTATGGCGCTGATGTGGGAGGAGCTTTATGTGGCGGCTTCCGACAGACTTCCCATTGTACTCGCGCTTGTGAACCGTGCATTGACCGGACCCATTAATATTAACGCGGACCATTCCGACAGTATGGGCGCCAGAGATTCCGGCTGGATTCAGATTTATGCAGAGTCCAATCAGGAGGTTTACGACAACTTTTTACAGGCATTCCCCATTGCGGAGCATCCCGATGTCCACCTTCCGGTTATGATTTGTCAGGACGGCTTCATCACCAGTCACGGCGTGGAAAATATTCTTTTGGTGGAAGATGAAAAGGTAAAGGAGTTTGTAGGCGAGTATCATCCGGAGCATTTTCTCCTGAATAACAAGGAGCCTATGGCGGTAGGTCCCTATGCGGTATCCAATTACTACATGGAGACCAAGAGGGCGCAGCGGGAAGCCATGAAGAATGCAAAAAAGGTAATTCTGGAAATGGCTGACAAGTTCGAGAAGCTGACAGGCAGAAAATACAGCTTCTTTGAAGAATACAAGATGGAAGATGCGGAATATGCCGTAGTAATCATCGGTTCCGCAGCGGGAACCTGCAAGGCGGCAATTGACCATATCAGAGAGACCACAGGCAAGAAGGTTGGTCTGGTAAAAATCAGAGTATTCCGTCCTTTCCCCGAAGAGGAGCTGGCAGAGGCTTTGAAGGATATGAAGGCAATTGCTGTTATGGACCGTTCTGAGATGTTTTCCGCTACCAGCGGTCCTTTGGGCGCAGAGGTGCGTGCGGCTTTGTATCAGGCGAAATCCAATGCGGAAGTGGTGAATTATTTCTACGGACTGGGCGGCAGAGATATCACTGTGGAGGATTTCCAGCAGGTATACGCAAATCTGGAAGTAATGGCAGAAACCCATGAGGTAAAAGGAATGTACGATTATATCGGACTCCGCGAGAAATAGAAAAGGCATAGTGTGAAAAATAATTCTAAGGCAGCAAAAGACACTGCCTAAGAATTATTAAGTTTCACACAGGAAAAACGCTAAGGGCAGCGTTTTTCATTTCTATTTGAGTCGACAAATGCGGCATTTTTTACAGATTGTATAAGAATGGAGAATAATATGGAAACAGCATATCAGTTTAAAGAAGTAATGAGCAAACCGGAGCGTCTGGCGCCGGGACATAGAATGTGTGCGGGCTGCGGCGGAACCATAACAGTACGTGCCGTATTGCGCGCTCTGCATGAGGAGGATAAAGCGGTTATCGGTAATGCTACCGGCTGTCTGGAGGTTTCCTCTTTTATGTATCCCTACACTGCTTACGAGGACAGCTATATACATAACGCATTTGAAAATGCAGGCGCGACCCTGTCGGGTGTAGAGACTGCCTACAGAGTATTAAAGAAAAAAGGAAAAATACAGGATACTTATAAATTCATCACCTTCGGCGGTGACGGTGGAACCTATGATATCGGTCTGCAGTCCTTGTCAGGCGCTATGGAGCGTGGACATGATATGGTCTATGTCTGCTATGACAACGGCGCTTACATGAACACCGGAACCCAGCGTTCCTCCGCAACGCCCCAGTTTGCGGACACCACTACCACTCCCGCAGGTAAGGTTTCCAGCGGTAAGGTACAGGTTCGTAAGGATTTGGCAGCTATTATGGCGGAGCACCATATTCCCTATGTGGGACAGACCACTTTTACAAGCAATTTCAAGGATATTCATACCAAGGCGGAGAAGGCGATTTATACACCGGGCGCAGCGTTTCTGAATGTATTGTCTCCCTGTCCGAGAGGTTGGGGTTATGATACTTCCGAGCTGATGAATATCTGCAAGCTGGCAGTGGATACCTGCTACTGGCCTATGTTTGAGGTTGTGGACGGACAGTGGAAGCTGACCTATGAGCCGAAGAAAAAGCTGCCCATTGAGGATTTCCTTCGTCCACAGAAGCGATTCAGCCACTTGTTCAAAGCGGGCAATGAAGATTTAATCGGGCAGTTTCAGATGGAAGTTGACAAGAGATGGGAAGAGCTCTGTAAGAAATGTCAGTAATAGAATGATATAGAAGTTAAGGAAAAAGGCTATCCCACCTACGATTTTTGCAATTGTTTGTGTGATAGCCTTATTTTTTCTTAAAAAAATCTTATTTTATACCGGAGTGCATAAAGCTTTCCATAAATTGGCGCTGAAAGATGATGAACAGTATTAGCAGGGGTGCACATACCAAAACAGTTGCAGCGCTGACATCGCTCCACTGCGCGCCGGTCTCATAGGACATGGCGAACATGGCAAGCCCCAGGGATAGCGGTCTTTTCTCTACGGAATCCGTCATAACAAGGGGCCAAAGGAAATTATTCCACTGGAAGGACGCGGATATCATACCAAAAGAGATGTATGCCGGTTTCAGAAGAGGAACATATACCTTCCAAAGAATCTGAAACAGGTTGGCGCCGTCCACCTTGGCAGCCTCCTCCAGCTCATAGGGAATGGTCTTGATGGTCTGGCGGACAATCAGGGTTCCCATGGCAGAAGCAAAGAAGGGAAGCATAATGCCAATGCGTGTATCGGTGAGCCCCCATTTCGTCATCAGGGTATAGTTGGGAAGAATTAATACTTCCGGTGCAATCATAAGCTGTGATAGAAACAGCACAAACAAAGCTTTGGAGCCATAAAAATCAATTCTTGAAAAAGCGTATCCTGCAAGTGTAATTAACACAAACTGTACCGCTAATACGCCGACTACAATAATAATAGTGTTACCATAATACTTTCCGAAGGGCGCAGCCGCCAGAACTCTTTTAAAATTGTCCAGCACCGGCGCGGCGATTGCAGTTAAGTCTAATGTAAGACTTTGTGGGATGAAGGCAGTTCTAATTATCCATAGAAGTGGAATCGTACTGATAAAAAGCAGGGAAAACATCGGAATATATACCAGTAATTTATTGATATTGATTTTACGGGTTCTTTTTCCATGATATCTTGTCATGGCAGGTTTATATGTATTATTCATTTTCATTCAACCTTTTCTAACTAAATCTAATCATTATAATATGCCTTTTTATCTTGAACAAAAAAGCATATGGAAGTGACCATTAAGAGCAGTGTTACTAAAATTACGGTCATGGCAGACGCTTTACCGGTATCCCAGTAATCAAAACCAGTCTGATAGATGTAAAAGAGCAGAACATTAGTGGCATTTCCGGGACCGCCCTTTGTCATAATGTACAGATGATCCACCATTTTGTAAGCGTTGGTCAGTGCAATGATAAGGACGTAAATTGTTGTGGGCTTTAGCATGGGCCAGGTAATTTTTATAAAAATTTTTACAGAGTTGGCACCGTCGATTTTGGCAGCTTCGTATAATTCTCTGGAAATACCGTGCAGTCCTGCTATATAGAAAAGCATAATATAGCCTGCCTGTTTCCAGATAAGCATGACAATCAAAGCCCAGATAGCTGTGTCGCTGTCGGCAAGAAAACGCCATTCTGGGTTGATATAACCCAGCAATCCATAGATGGGCGTGTAAATAAACATCCAGATATTAGCGGCAGCTACCAATGGAATAAAGGTGGGGTAGGTAAAGCCTAACCGTACAATGGTTTTTCCTTTTTTCAGGCTGTTGGCAAAAAGCGCCATTATAACGGCAAATGCAATACTTATGGGAACCGTAACGACTGCAACTAAAAGGTTGTTAAAAAAGCATTCCCAGAATACCATATCGTGAAATAGAGAGAGATAGTTGTCAAGACCTGTAAAAACAGGATCCATTACGGACAGATTATCTTTGTAAAAACTGCTTATGACACTTTTAATAATGGGGTAAATTGTAAAAATAGCCAGAAAGACCAAAGAGGGTGCCAGCAGTAGCCATCCTGTCAAAGTACGCCTCCATTTACTTCGGATTTCTTTATGTAAAGCCCGTTGATAAACCTCATCACGGGCAGGCAAACAGGCGGATGTTTGTAAAATTTGACTGGAATCCATAAGTTCCTCCCTATATAACAGACCGATTGTAGTCTACAACCGGTCTGGTTTGTAAATTTTTTATTGATAAGCTTTCAGAATATTGGTTGCCGTTTCCTGTGCCTGATTCAGTGCCGTCTGAACATCGGACTGACCGGTCATAACATAAGAAATTGCATCGTCAATAGCCTTCTGAACCTCAGCCTGATTATAAGTGGAAAGCTCTGCATAGCCGTATTCCAATTGGTCTCTTGCCACCAGACAGTAAGGGAATTCTGCTGCATATGCTTTCATGCGTTCCGTTTCATATGCTGTGGGTCTGGTTGCAACATATCCGGTATCAATACTCCACTGTGCAACACGCTCGTCATCAGTCATCCATTTAATAAATTTAAATGCTGCTTGCTGTCTTTCTTCGGAAATACCTTTGAAAATGTAGAAATTACCGCCGCCTGTAGGAGAACCAGGCGTCTCATCTGCGGGAAGCATCGCAACGCCAAACTCAAATTGCGCATTATTTTTTACGTTAGTAAGATTACCTGTGGTATGGTACATCATAGCCGTCTTGCCTTCAATAAAATCAGAAGGGGTTGTTGCCCATGCTACAATGCCCTCCGGCATGGAACCATCCTCAGCAAGAGATTTCCAGAAAGAAAGTCCTTTTGCAGTTCTCTCATCATTGTAGTAAACTTCTGTACCGGTTTCGTTCATAAGGTTAAAGCCGTTCTGTTGTGTACAGAAGGTCTGAAGCATCCAGTAAGCATAGCCGTCGGAAGGAATTTCAATACCGTATTGTGTGGTGGTATTGCCGTCCTTTATGGTCAGCTTCTTTGCATATTCTTTTAACTCATCCCAAGTGGAAGCAGCCTTCTCGGGATCTAAGCCAGCGGCTGCAAAAGCTTCTTTATTGTAGTAGAGAATGATGGTACTTCTCTGCCAGGGAATACCATAGGTGGTTTCACCATCGCGGCTGTTCATCATAAATCCGTCGTAAAAGCCGTTTAACCACTCTTTGTCTTCCTCTGTTACACACATACTATCCATATCAATAACCGCATCCATAGCCAATAAGGAATATAAGTCGATGGAAAACATAATTGCCATATCGGGGATATTTCCTGCTTTGATAGCTGCCTGTACCTTAGTTCTGGTATCAGCGTAACTTCCTGCATATACGGGTTTGACAGTTACGTTGGGATTTTCTTCATGATACTGTTGGCATAACGCATCAATCAGTGCATCAGGACCGCCACCTACAGATACCGGGAAATACATGGTAAGCTCAATAGGCTCTTTGGAAGTAGTATCGTTTGTCTGTGATTCTGTGTTTTGATTCTGCGCTTCGTTTGTCTGTGTAGCCGAGCTGTTCACGCTTTGTGTGTTTTGATTTTCTGACTGTCCACATGCTGCCAAGGAAATTGTCATAATTCCTACTAAAAGACTACATATTAATTTTTTCATTCTCCTATCTCCCTTTTCTTAAGAGTTGTATGTGTTTGCTTACGTAAGTAAGATAAGTATAAGAAGAAAGAAAATAAGAAACAACCAATACAATGTAAAACTTTGTAATATTTTAGTAAATAAATATGGATTTTACCGTTACTTTTCCTCTTGTGTTAACGTGTACAAGCTGCATTCCTGAAGGCAGCCAAGACAGGTGTGGCGTCACAGCCATACCGTTTACTACAATACTTTTTTTGATTGAATAGAGACGGGTATCCGTGGAATGCAAATGCCCGCAAAGTATCAGCCTGATTTTTCCGCTGTTTACAATTTCCATTAATCTATCCTGATTTTTGATGACCTCCGGCTGGTGGTGCATCAGCAGAACACCATAGCTTTTTTTGTCAATGGTATTTATAAGGTCAATACTGTTTTGCGGAATAACTGCCTGATCGAAAAAGGTCAGGGAAGTCTCCGTGCAGGTATTGATTGTTTGAAAAGAAAAACGCGGATGTTTATCGCAGTCCGTATGTGAGGGAAGGATATCAAACTGCTTAAGGAAATTTTCATAATGGGTAAATGAAGAATGGGCATTTCCGCAATCGGCATCATGGTTGCCGGGGCAGAGCAGAAGGAACTCTCTTTTTATGGAAAGAACAGCAGTCAACTGCATCAGGTAGTTATGCGCCTGCGCAAACTCACTTTCCAACCCATGACAGGTGATATCCCCCGTGGCGGCAAGGGCATCTATGGAATATCTCTCATTGAGGTTTCGTGCAAGTGAAATAATTTTATTCCATTTGTCTGCAACGTGGTTGTAATCATCTTCTGTGGAAAAGTGCAGGTCTGTAAGATGTAGTATGTTCATAAATAATAATATCCCCTTTCATTACCCTGTCAGTATAAAAAAGTGGGAGATATGTTTCTATCAATTTTGAGTAAAATATTGTAAGATTTGAGTAAAAGGAGTTGGAGAGTTTATTTTGATTCTGCGAAGATTTATGATATACTTACTTTTATAAGCTTATAGTCGAGGAGGCGAAGAGATTGTTCCCCATGCAATCAGAAGATGGGCGGTATTTTGGAAAATGAAGTTATTGTGGATGGGGCTGTAGAACAGAGGGGTTGGAGTAATTTAACGGAAAAATGAAATTCATATAAGGGGGAGCTATAGATGAAAAATTTAATAAGGTTGACGGATTACACATCAGAGGATATTTATGAAATCTTCAATATTGCAGACGAGGTTACACAGGGAAAATATACGGATATTCTGAGTGGAAAAAGTGTCGTTTTTTTCAAAATTGTCAGGTGACAAAAGCCATTATGGAGCGTGCAAATGAAGGCGCTGTTTTAAATCCCTGTCCACCATTTTATCGGGGAGAAGAGGTTTCTGAGGATACAATAGAATCTAAGTATTTTGTGGGATATGAATTTAAGAAATGCTTGTTGGAGGTTCAGCAGGCGGTTATGATATACCTGAACTCATAAAGATATAATCGATGTATAGTATAATAAAAAATTGGAGAGACAAACCAATGATTATTCTGATTTCAGGAGCCTCACACACAGGAAAAACCTTGCTGGCTCAAAAACTGCTGGAAAAATACAAATATCCATACCTGTCCATTGACCATTTAAAAATGGGGCTTATCAGGAGTGGCAATATAGAACTGACACCGGAGGATGATGAAGAGCTGGTACCCTGTCTTTGGTCTATTGTTAAGGAAATTGTCAAAACAGCCATTGAAAACAATCAAAATCTGATAATAGAAGGCTGCTATATTCCATATGACTGGAAAAGGGACTTTGATGCTGACTATCTGGAAGACATTCAGTATTTTTGTCTTGTCATGACGCGAGCGTATATTGAAAAGCATTTTTCAGACATTCAGAAATATGCAAATGCAATTGAGAAAAGGCTTGATGATTCTCCCTGCACGGCAGAGTGGCTGATTTGGGAAAATGAGGAGACTTTGCGGATGTGCAAAAAGTATGGCTGCAATTACATTCTGATAGAGGATGAATATAACGTAGAGATTGATTTATAGGAAGAATGGCAGTAAAGCTTGGTCTTAGGGGAAAAAGTATGTACATAGAAACAGAGAGATTAGTGATTCGCAGTTTAGAGTTGACGGATGAAAAGGCATATGTGGAAATGGCTTCGGACGGAACTCTGACTGAGATATTCGGGGATTGCGGAGAGTGTGATAAGTGGATGAAGGACTGGCTTGCGGAAGCCATATCGCTGGATAAAGGAAATAATCCCAGCAGAGAGTATCTGGCGTATGCAGTTTTGGAAAAGAAGAGTAACATTGTGGTTGGTTCTGTAGGCTGTTCGTTTTATGAAGTTATGCTTCCCTTTTCCATAGAGGTATTATGTTTTGACGCGCGGGATAGGAGGAGAGATGTTAACAAGTATTGCATTGATTCTGTTATCAGGACTGCTTTTGGGAAGCCTTTTTTCCAAAATAAAGCTGCCAAGCTTGCTGGGAATGATTCTTGTAGGAATTATTTTGGGTCCGTATGCCCTGAATGTGATTGATGAATCCATTTTAAACATATCGGCGGAACTAAGACAGATTGCATTAGTGATTATTCTGACAAGAGCGGGATTGTCGCTGGATATTACGGATTTGAAAAAGGTGGGAAGACCGGCGGTGCTGATGTGCTTTGTTCCTGCGTGCGTGGAAATACTGGGTACTATCATTCTCGCGCCGTTATTGCTGGGAATAACAGTTTTAGAAGCGGCTATTACAGGGAGCGTGATTGCTGCAGTATCACCCGCAGTTGTCGTGCCCAGAATGATACGTCTCATTGAGGAGGGATACGGGAAAAAGAACGGTATCCCACAGTTGATATTGGCAGGGGCATCGGTGGATGATGTTTTTGTGATTGTGGTATTTACCGCATTGACCTCCTTAGCTTCCACAGGAACGGTATCGGTGGTAAGCTTCCTGCAAATCCCCGTCTCGATTCTGTTGGGAATTCTGATAGGAGCAAGTGTAGGTCAGCTTCTTGTGTGGTTTTTTAAACGGTTTCACATGAGAGATTCCGTTAAGATTTTAATGATTCTCAGCATTTCGTTTTTGCTGTTGGAATTACAGAACCGATTAGAAGAGATTGTACCGATTTCCGGACTATTGGCGATTATGAGTGTGGGCATGGTAATCAAACAAAGCTATGGCGCACTGGCGGTAAGATTATCAGGCAAATACAATAAGCTGTGGGTGGCAGCGGAAATATTTTTATTTGTTTTGGTGGGAGCAACTGTAGATTTAAAATATGCGCTGGCAGCAGGAGCTTTTGCAATTTTGCTGGTAATTGGCGCTCTGATTTTCCGGATGCTGGGCGTGGTGTTGTCGTTGGTAAAAACAAAGCTGACAAAGAAGGAAAGAATATTCTGCATGGTGGCATATACACCGAAGGCTACGGTACAGGCAGCTATCGGCTCCATTCCGCTTTCCATGGGGCTGCCCTGCGGGCAGATTGTTTTGACGGTTGCAGTTCTGTCAATTCTGATAACCGCGCCGTTTGGGGCAATCTGTATTGATAATCTTTATAAAAAATTGTTGGAGAAGGGATAAATTTTCACACAGACGCTTGACCTTGCCGTTACGTCAAGGTGTACGGTAAAGAAAAAAGGAGGCATACAGCTATGAAGTACACGGCGGGAGAGCTGGCAAAAAAATTAGGAGTATCAGGAAGGACCATCCGGTTTTACGATGAAAAAAGATTACTGACCCCATGCGAGTATTCGGAGGCGGGCTATCGCATTTATAACGATGAAAGCGCGGAACGTCTGCAGAAAATCATTATGCTGAGATTCATGGATTTTTCTCTGGAGCAAATCAGTGAAATGATGCAGGAAGAGGATTTTGATGTAAGAAAATCACTGCAGGAGCAGGAAAATCTGTTGTTGGAGAAAAAGGAGCATATTGAGAGGATTTTAGAGGCGGTTCGCAAGACCAGGCAGGCTTCCGATGAGGAATTGTGGGACAATATGTTCAGAATTATTGACATTACCAAGGAGCGGGAAGATGTCATCCGGCAATACAGAAGTGATGATAACCTTAAAAAGCGTATTTCCATTCATGATTACAGCACCTCAGAAGTGGGCTTTTATGAATGGATGTTTGAAAAAATTGCTTTGACTTCCGGTCTGAAGGTGCTGGATATCGGGTGCGGCAACGCAGCCTTTTGGGGGCATATGGCAGAGAAACTTCCGGAGAGAATGGAGATACATCTGGTGGATTACTCTGACGGGATGCTTGCCAGCGCTAAGAGTACAGTCTATAATATTCAAAAGAAATATCCGGAAAAGGGACTGAAATTTGTATTTGAAAAAAGGGATGCGACAAGCTTTTCTTACCCGGTGGCGGGATTTGACCGTATTATGGCAAATCACATGTTGTATTATATTAATAAAGAAAGCCGGCTTGATTTGTACCAAAAGATAAATGATTTGTTAGCTGAAAACGGAAGATTTTCATGCAGTCTGATTGGAAAAAAGCATCTGAATGAGCTGCATGAGTTGATTCGGGAGTACTATCCCGATATTAAAATTCCGTCGGATTCCTTTGACATCTGGCTTGAGACTGCCAAAGAAGAATTACGCAATTTCTTTACAGTGGTTCAGGTGGAGGAGCAGGAGAACGATTTGCTGGTTCCTGAAGAGGAACTGGTATTTGATTATGTTTCTTCCTATTCAACACAGGCAATGGAACTTGTCAGTAAGGACAAAGAGCAGTTTTTAGACCGGGTGAGGACAGAGAAAAATGAAGAGGGATATATGTATATCCATAAATCGACGGGTATTGTGGTGTGCGGGAAAGAGAGACGGGGAAAATAATGACCTTTGGTGCAACCTTTCTCAAGACAATTATTTTTGGGATTGATACGAGGTAGTGAGAAATGAATGAACTATGGGAAAAGCTATATAATTGTGCGATGGAGGTAATAAATCCACATGAGATTTCCTCTAATATCTATGTAGGCAGTGTTGCGGCTGCCATCTTGACAAAAAAAGGGAATATATATACAGGGGTGTGCATTGATACCAGTTGTTCTTTGGGGATGTGCGCAGAACGAAATGCGTTGTCTACCATGATTACGCACGGTGAAAAAGAAGTTGACAAAGTTTTGGCTGTCTATCAGGATGGAAATATTATGGCGCCCTGTGGTGCATGCAGAGAATTTATGATGCAGCTTGGCGAAGGTGCAGGAGATATTGAAATAATGCTGGATAATAACGGAAAGGTTAAAAAACTGGCAGAGTTAATGCCGGAGTATCCATATTAGATGAAAGAACGGTGGATGTTATGAGAAGAAAAAGCGCCCGCGGTGTATCCATAATTGGTGGTGCAGACGGACCGACCAGTGTTTTTATTGCTGGAAAATCGAAGAAGATTCCTCTAAAAGAGAGAATAAAGAGATTCTTTTATAGAAGGAAACGGAGAAAAATCGAAAAAACCATCACGGCAAACCCTCATACCCTGGAGGAGGTAATCCGATATTTGCAGGATACCTATGATGCGGTAGAAGTGTCAAAGGATTCCCATGCCTATTTGGAAGAGTATGAAAGTTTAAAGGAATCTCTTATTCTCCGGCATAAGCCGGAGCTGCTGGGGGATATGGCGGAGTTAAAGGCTCCCACAGAAACGGAGTTTCAATCGTTAAAGGAATTTTGGAAGCAGATGGAACTTCGCAGCAGGAAAGCACAGAGCGTTCCTGCGGAGCTGTTCCCGATGGATTTTCATCTCTACCGGATAAAGGTGCCGGATGCAGGAGAAATGCGCTTTAGCATTGAAACTATCTGGAAGGTATTCGGCGGTTCATACAGCGGCAGCAAAAAAGGAATGAAGGAGCTTCATCGCATTTCCAAAGACATTTATTTGTACTATGGGGTGACGGAGGAAGATATTCGGGAGAAGTCACATAGATATTCTGCACTTGTAACGGAACTGAGTATATAGTATAAATAAAAAATGATATCGATATATTAATTACAATAAAAAGTTGGAGTTAGAAGATATGCAGGGATATAATTTGATAGCGGTTTTTAATGAAACAGAAGATAGTTGGCTGATGTGCAGGCGGAGAAAGGACCCCTATATGGGTTTGTCTAATCTTGTGGGTGGAAAAATCGAGGAAAATGAAGATGGTCTGGAGGCTGCTTACCGGGAACTGGAGGAGGAAACTGCAATTACCAGAGAGGATATTCTGCTGACACATTTGATGGATTTTACGTATCCTTTGGATGACTGTTATGTGGAGGTGTATGCAGGAAAGCTGCATAACGCTGTAGCTGTAAATGGAAATGAAAATGAGCTATACTGGTCTTCGCTGGAATATAATTTCTTTGACTCCGCTCTGTATGCTGGGGAGGGCAATATCGGACATATTCTGGAGCATATTATTCTCGCGAAGGAGCGGGTGCTTTTATAGCGAATCGGATTTTACATTTGGCAGATAATAGTTTATAATAATTGCATCAAATACAAAACAAATTGAAAAGGGAGCAACTTATGTCTTATCAGGTTGGATTTTGTGATGATGAAATATATCAGATAAAAGTAAATAATCTATTATTAAAAGAGTTGGCCGCAAAGAATGGGTATGATTTTGAATGCCATGGGTTTCAGTCAGGAAAGCAGTTACGTAATTATTTGACATCCCACCATTTGGATCTTTTGTTTTTGGATATTGATTTAGGTGATGAAACGGGGATAGAAATAGCGGCATGGGTTGCCCGGAATTACCCTCATATTATCACTATTTTTGTGACAGGGCATAGAGAATTTGCAGAGGAAGCTTTTGAAGTAGAAGCTTTGGGATATTTGGTAAAGCCTTATGATATCAAAAAGATGGAAAATGTGCTGAAGAAGGCACTGAACCTGTTAGAGAAGAAACCTGTGGAAGAGCCGAAGGCAGAAATTGTTATCACAGATGAGAATATAAAAAAGAAAATAAATTGTCCGGATATTCTTTATATACAACGGCAGCAGTCAAAGAGTATTATCATGACCCGGCAGAAAGAATATCAGGTATACGAAACGATTACTTCTCTTTGCGGACGATTAGATGATTCCTTTATTCGTGTGAATCAGGGAGAAGTTGTGAACTGTAATATGATAAAAGAGATAAAAGGAAATATTGTATTTTTAAAAAACGGAAAGGAAATGTCGATAGGCAGAACCTATCGCAAAGAAGTGTTGGCGAAGTATTTTGGAAAATAGTATAGAAAAAAGTGTTGTTGTACAAAGTCTTAACATCTGTATGACAGCACTTTTTATTTTACAAACAAATAATAATAAAAATACGACAGAAAAACAAGATGATAAATAGCAGAATGTAAAATAAAGCGGATTAAAAGTAATATAGAGGTGAAAGATTGGAGTGAGATGCGTTTTTGATTATACTAAGCATATCAAATGAAACATAAAGCAACAAAACGGAGGACAACATGAAGATATTTAGAAGAATTGCAGAAAAGATGATTGCAATAGCTGATATGAATTTGTCAGAATCAGAGAATCAGAAATGCAGAGAAGGATTGACGGTATTATTTGCAATAATTGCAAACCTTCTAATAGTTTTATTAATTGGAATTGTAACAGGAACGTGGAAGCTGGTGCTTGCGCTTATGACATTTTTAATTAGTATAAGATGGTTTATAAGAACTTTAAATGGTGTTAGAAGGGATATGGATTTCCATGATAAAAATAAATAATCTGGTTAAAAATTACAAATTAAGGAAAGAGAAAATATGTGTTTTAAATCATATCAATCTGGAAATTTACAAAGGGGAATTTATTAGTATTCTAGGACAATCGGGATGTGGAAAAACAACACTATTAAATATCATTGGTGGATTAGAAGATGATATAGAAGGTGAAATCTATTACGAAAACAAAAATATAACACAGTTTAGAGAAAAAGACCGGATTACTTATAGAAAACAGAAAGTTGGATATATTTTTCAAAATTTTAATCTGATTTCTCATTTAAGTGTACAGGATAATGTTGAACTTCCAATGAAGTTTAATGGAAGAAAAGAAAAATATAGAAAAACGCGGGCGCTTTTCCTCCTAAAGATGGTGGGATTGGAAGATAAAGCGAAATATATGCCGTCACAATTGTCAGGAGGACAAAAGCAGCGTGTAGCTATAGCAAGAGCACTTGCCAATGAGCCGGATATTCTTTTGGCAGATGAACCGACAGGTGCATTGGATACCGAACATTCCAGAGAGATTATGAAAATTCTTAAAAAAATTAATCAGGAGAATGGGGTAACCATTATTTTTGTAACTCATAATAAAGAGTTAGCAAAGCAAGCTGACCGAATTGTCTATATGAAAGATGGCAGTATTAATCAGATTGTTGAGAATCAAAATAAAGATATAAATTGGACAAAACAGAAAGAGTTAACATCATTAAAGGCAGAAAAAATGTCATTATTATCTGCTATGCAAGAGGGAATGAAAAATATCATACAAAAAAAGAAGAGAAATATTCTTGCAGTCTTTGGCATGGCAGTTGGCGTAACAGGAATGACGCTTATGCTGGGCATTGGTATCGGTGCAGAAGCAAAGATAAATTATGAATTGCGAGCATTTGTTGGTGATGAAACTATTTGGGTTACCCCTTCGGACGCGGCAAGTTCCATGACACAAGATGATATCTCTAAATTAAAGAAGATAGAAGGTGTGGAATCCGTGCTGGATAACAACCTATTTATGTCAACGTACTACTATGAGAATAACAGCGCTGAGGGAATGATGGATGCGTTTGGACCGAAGGCGGAGATAACAGAATATGAAAGGAGTCTTGCTAATATTGGTGTAATTCCAAAAGATGATACAAGTTATGAAATTGTTCTCACCAGCGAAGTTGCAAAACAATTGGCAGGTGAACACACAGAGAACCTTATCGGAAAAGAAATCAGCATTATTACACGTTTAATACTAAACAACAGACTAACGTACGAGGTAGAAACTTTATTTACAGTGGTAGGAATTAATGATACGGGTCTTGTGGCAGGTTCTTCTTTTATACCATATCATGTGGCAGCAGAATTAGCGAATCAATCATGCAGATTGGAAGTTGCTGAGCAAAAAGGGGCAGAAGTAAGGGCAGCGAAAAGCGCGGATTATGATGGTGTAGTAACAGCTATTCATGAGTTGGGATATACAGTAGCAACTAATAAAGAAGATTTTTCCAATATTAACAGCTTAATTATGGCAGGAAAGCTTTTTTTATTTTTTGTATCAGCAGCAGCTCTGTTTATTTCAGGAATTATGATTAAGATTGTGTTGCACACCAACGTATTAGAGAGAACCAAAGAAATTGGAATTATGGGTGCCATAGGTGCAAGTAAGAAAGATATTAAGAGAATTTTTGTGATGGAAGCTGGTATTTTGGGTATATTTTCAGGAATAACAGGCGTATTATGTGGAACTTGTTTAGGGAAAGTAATCAATATGGTTATTGAAAATAAATTAAATAATATGAGTTTCAGATTATATCAAATGAATGGAAACACAATTATTATTTGCATTGCTTTAAGTACCGTTATAGCCATGTTTTCAGGAATGAGACCTGCCAAGAAGGCAGCAAAAATAGCACCGGCAGAAGCTCTTCGATATGAATAGGAGAATAGAAATGATTCAGGTAAGTAAGCTGGTTAAAAATTATAAAGTGGGTCAAGGACAGGTATCAGTATTAAAAGGTATTGATTGTAAGATTGAAAAAGGGGAATTTGTAGCAATATTAGGTCCTTCCGGATGTGGGAAATCAACATTTTTGAATATACTGGCAGGATTAATGCAGGCAGATGGCGGAGAACTGGTTTTAAATGGAAAAAACACAGCGACTTATAAAGAATCCGATTGGGATAGCTGGAGAAAAAATCACGTAGGAAATATCTTTCAAAATTTTCATCTAATTTCGCATTTTTCAGCATTGAAAAATGTAGAATTGGCTTTATCGGTATCTGCATATGGAAAGCGTGGACGTAAAAAGAGGGCAAAGGAACTCCTTAGCAGAGTTGGGTTGGGGAATCGTATGAAAAACAAACCATCTCAATTGTCAGGAGGACAGAAGCAGAGAGTGGCTATTGCGAGGGCATTAGCAAATTATCCAAGTTTGATTTTGGCAGATGAACCAACAGGTTCATTGGATTCACAAACAACCCAAGAAATTATGGGGATTTTAAAATCTTTAAATGAGGAGGAAGGCGTAACTATTATCATGGTTACACATGATGAAGAGATTGCGGCTTGGGCAAAGCGAAATATCCGCATGCTGGATGGAAAGATTATAGAAGATACTATCTACGAAACAGATAGAAAACAACCAGTTTTTGCTAAAGAAACAAGTACAAGAAGATGGAAAGAAACAAATGAAAAAGGGATGAGTATTTTAGATACTTTATCAGTAGCTTTTCACAATCTGTTTTTAAAGAAAAAACGAACATTATTAACAATATTCGGAATCTCAATAGGCCTCTGTAGCGTGACGGGAATGATGGGAATTACGAATGGAATAGCAGAAAAAGTCGATAAGGAATTGAACGCACTTTCCAAGGCTTCACTTGTTCGTATAGCAACAGAAAATGCCAGTGAGGAGCAGTTAGAAAAATTAGAGCGGCAACTGATAGGAAATGAATATATACAGACACAAGAGGATGTATATGTATTTGACAGTATATTTTCCTATGAAGAGGAAATTTTAGATGGAAGCATTTTTAGACAATATGTAATGACCTCCGCATTGTAGGTTCGTGGATTTACCTGTATACTAAAGTTTGTCAAGAACA
>CALWSL010000008.1 GCA_944384205.1 uncultured Acetatifactor sp.
TAGCTGCACCCTTCCCACTGCCGGGCGGGTCAAGGACTTTCACCCGTTAGAACGTGTGCCCGCCGGGCACACAGAAACAATGCGGCAGAATTTACTTCCACCGCATTGATGCCTTTTGCATACATTTTATTTTAAGCCTTTGATAAACGGAATCAGGCAAAGGAGAACAACGATACCGACAATTCCGATTCCAATTCCGGCAACCATATGGCTCCATACCATTGTAAGACACATGCCCACACCCAGCAACAGGGCTCCAACAATTCCGACCAGTGATGCGCCTATGGTTTTTCCTGACAGCTTAATAGGTTCTTTGTTTTCCATCCTTCTCCATACAAACACCATAATCAGCAGTACGACAGCTCCGATCACTCCCATTATAACGCCCGGTCCAAACGCATTCCACTCCGGAATCAGCGCCATACACATTCCAAGGGCAAACAAAATGCCTCCGATGGTTCCTAAAATCATAGATACAAATGTACTCTTTTTCATTATCTGATACCTGCCTTTTTTTTTGCCTCTGCCGCTTCTTCTCTTGCCTTCTGTTCTGCGACCAATCTTTCTTTTGCCTCTTCTACAGACTCGCCTTCCTTTGTCAAAAAGCTGTCCACGAATTTATCCGCAATCTTAGTAAACCCGCCGACCGCTCCTTCCTCAATTTTTTTGTAGCCTCCGACTACACCTTCCTCAATCTTCTTATAGCCCTCGACTACATTTTCTGCAATTTTTTCATTTGCTTCTACCAGTTTTGATTTTGCCATTTCTTACTATCTCCTTTTCATTTATTTTGTTTCCTTTGATATGGAAAGAATACCATGGGTTTGTTTCTGCTTTGTTTGATTTTTGTTTGCGAAATATTAAAAGGATACCCATATCCGTCTGATAACGGATTGAGTATCCTTCGTCCTCTCCTTTTGTCGGAAATCTCTTTCGGAAAAACAAGCGGCAGTTCGCTTTCTTTATAGCGAACTACCGCACAGGTTCATAATCTATCTGCGATTCCTCATCAGTAGCTTCTAATTTAAAAATTACAGGCCGAAGTCCGTCATTACAACTGCAAATTGCAACTCCCGGCTTACGAATCCAGTCTCCATAATAAAATACATCATTTCCCGCACCGTGAGCAAGTGCAAAAACATACTGATAAATTGCCTTCCATGCCTCATCACATAAGCCTTCCGGCTTCATAGCAAATTTCAATTCACACGGTTTCTTATTTCTGATGTATCTTACATACCCTGTCATACTCCATCAGTTTCTGCCGTTCATCCGGCGTCAGATTTTTGGGCACTTCTATCTGAATCACAATGTATTCGTCTCCTTTCTGTCCGTGATTCTTCATTGACTGTATTCCTTTATTCTTAAGTCGTATCTTACTTCCTGACTGTGTTCCGGCAGCAATTTTACAGGATACTTTTCCCGTCAGGGTCGGAACAATCGCTTCTCCGCCAAGTACTGCAGTGGTATATGGAATCGTTACTGTCACATACACATCGTTTCCCTTACGCTCGTACCCGGGTTTCGGCATAATATGTATCTTCAGCATAATGTCTCCCGCAGGTCCGCCGCCCTCCCCGGATTGACCTTTCTCTTTCAGGCGGACAATTTGCCCGTCATCTATGCCTGCAGGAATGTGTACCTGCAGAGAACCAATTTTTCCGTTTTCGTCCCTTAACTGCAATATCTTATCGCATCCGGTAACAGCTTCATCAAAACTGATTTCCATATCCGCATGAACATCAGCCCCTTTCCGTCGAAACCTGTTTCCTCCAAATTTGCTTTCTGTACGGGAATGAAACGTACCCGCATCATGTCCATGAAACAGGTCCCCAAAGAGATTCTCAAAAATATCACCCATATCGGCATTTGTAAAATGAAATTCCTGATAGCCTGGTCCACCGGTTCGACCCCGACTTGCCTCAAAACCTTCTTCAAACGCAGCAGCTCCATACTGATCGTACAGCTTTTTCTTCTCAGAGTCACTTAAAACATTATATGCCTCTGTTATTTCCTTAAATTTCTGTTCCACCTGTTTATCCCCGGGAGTTGCATCCGGATGATATTTCTTGGCAAGTTTCCGGTAAGCCCGTTTTATTTCCGCCTCATCCGCACTCCGGTTTAGACCAAGGACTTCATAATAATCCTTCTTGCCCATTATTCAACACCTCCGAATATAAGAAGGGATACACAGTATCACAACCGGTATCCCTGTAATTTAGTGTATCGTGAAAGTTTCTCGTTTTTCCTATGATGCAGGGAACGATGAACCTCGCTGAAATATCCTAATCAGACTGTCATCAGCCTTCAATGGTAATATACTTATTTTCCTCTATCTCCTGTTTTGCTTCCTTCTTCGGTACCGCAATTTTTAATATGCCGTCCTCAAATTTCGCTTTGATATTATCCTTCTCTATATCCTCACCTACATAAAAGCTTCTGCTGCAGGTTCCATAATATCTTTCTCTGCGAATATATTTGCCGCCTTCCTCCTTCTGCTCGTCGCCGGTCCTGGATGTAGCTGTAATATTCAGATAACCGTCCTTGAACTGAACCTGCACATCTTCCTTCTTATATCCCGGGAGGTCAATATCCAGTTCGTAACCAGTCTCGTTCTCTTTCACGTCTGTTTTCATAACAGCCGTCGGAGCATTCACCCTTGCTACATTTTTAACCGGACGTGTAAACTCGTCAAAAAACTCATCAAATAAACTTTCTCCAAAAATACTGGGCATCAACATATGTCATTCCTCCTTCTATTTAGACATTTGTTCTTTTTGTTATATCTATGTTATAACACTTTTGTTAGCACTCGTCAATAGAGAGTGCTAACAAATTGTATTAAGCTTTTGTAAACTTTCTAAAGCAAAAATAAATATTATAATTTATTTACGCTGAGATATACGATATAATATAATTGTTGGGAATCATTTAGATTATTTGTATCCAACAACAACTACAAAATGATAATTTCAGGAGGCAGCATGATTAATATTATTATGAAATCAAAGGGTGCCCTTGACCGATGTACCATTTCTTCCCTTAATGCTCCCAATGGGCGGGGAGTGCTTACCTCCCAAAACATTGGAACATTAAACCAAGAAAAAATACCTGAAAGTACATCCCACCCCTCATTTCACCCCAACCAACAAACTTCCGCACAGCGTCAATTTCCACGACTGGCAAAACCAGTGCAGAAGGGGCAAAAAATATCCTTAGAAACTGCCGGTCCTCTAAAGTCCGTCAGGGCATGTTTTGGCTGGAATGCAATAAATCCCCAATGCGATGTGGATGTTTCCGCTTTTCTGCTGGGTGCTGACGGAAAAGTTCTGGGTGATTCCTGGTTTGTATTTTACGGACAAACCGAAAGTCCGGACCAAAGCACCAAATTCCTCGCAGACAATTCTGCAGACTGCGAAGTGATAAGCATCAATCTCCAGACATTAAATGCAAATGTAAAAAAAATTGTATTTGTTTTGACAATCAACGAAGCACTTCAAAAAAATCTTAACTTTGGAATGATGAAGGATGTATACGTCAGAATCCTGAACGAGGACGGAAGCGAACTGGTCAGCTTCCGGATGACAGATTATTATTCAAATGTAATTTCGATGATGATTGGGGAAATCTACCGGCACAATGGCGCATGGAAATTTAATGCTATCGGAAACGGTGTTGCCAGGGATTTATCAGGACTTTGCAATTTATATGGTGTACAAGTAAGCGATTAGGAGGAACAAAGGAAATGTTATCTTTTGAGACAGTAAACGAATTAACATTAAAAGTTACATGTACCGGCAATGATGTACTCTTTACAAAAGCCGGTGCATTTATTGCCGGAGACAGTGCAGGCGGAAAGAACTACAAATTTGAAAAGCTTCTGCTGGGACCACAGAACAATCTTGCACAGGCTGCCCTTGGTTCCCTGATGCGCCGTGTCACAGGCGAAAATATTCCGCTGATGAAAGTAATGTTCAGCGGGGATTCTGTTACCTATTATGCAAGCTATAGCCAGCACGTTGTAATTTATAAGCTGGCTGTGGGGGAAGTCATTTCTGTTGAGTCGGAAAATATACTGGCTTTTACCCAGGACTGCAAATATGATGTTCGTTTTATCGGATGCGGTGTACTTTCCCAAAAGGGACTGGCAACCTCAACCTTAACCGGCGCCGGTGCCAACGCCTATGTTGCAGTTCTTTGCGACGGCAATCCTATTGTATTGAGCAATATTCAAAGCCGCAACACCATTTCTGTGGATCCTGATGCTGTTATCTGCTGGATGGGACAGTCCGGCTATTGCGATCCGAATATTAAAACGGATTTGTCATGGAAAAATCTGATTGGTCAGGCATCCGGCGAGTCTTACGCTTTTGAATGGAGCGGCAACCAGCCTGTATCCGTTATCATACAGCCTACGGAACGCAGAGGCGGTATACGTGTCGGCGTTGATTAAACTTAAAAGAACCTCTTAGGAAAAGCATTCCATACATCTTCCTAAGAGGTTTTTCTTAATTTTTACGCTCTATATCCGGCAAAAGCTTTCTGATATACTCTAAAAGTCCTTCTGAAAACAACACATCCGGTTTCACTCTCAAAATTCTTTCACTGTCCGCAGCAGCAATCTCAAGCTTTGCGGGAGCGATTCCAATATCTGCACACTGCAACATGGAAATATCGAACTCGCTGTCTCCGGCGGCAATCACCCTGTCTGCACGTAATTTTTCCTTTAATCTTCCTGCGGCATTTCCTTTGTTTAGTCCTCGAGGTACCACATACACTTTGATACCATTGTGGAAAACATCCACCTGAGAAGCATCCAGCTTTTGGGACAAAGCTTTCACGGATTCCACTGGCTGATTACTCTTTGTAAACAGAAATAAATCCTTGATATTTCTGACTTCAAAGCATCTGTTTACATCCTCTTCCAGCATTATCTCCGCCTTTTTCAGTTCATCCTCGCTCCCGGCAATTATCTCTAAGGATTCCCTGTACCACTTTTCATCCTCTACACCATTTCTTAATAACACTCCGCCGTTGCACACCAACACATAGGGAATGCTGCCTAATCCTAAATCAATCCGCCGGTACTGCTCTATGGTTCTGGTTGTGGTCGGCACTATAAGAATTTTCCGGGAGATTTCCTTTAACAAGTCCTGCGTTTTGTCTGTGATAAAAGAAATCTCTCTGCCCTGATAGATTTCGGCACATCTCCTCTTCTCTCCGATATCATGCTTATAAGAGTAAATTAATGTGTTGTCCAAATCAACATTAAATATTATCATTTTTCCAGGCTTTTGTCAGAAAAGATTTTTACAATCAGTTTTCTAAGCATATCTGCCGGAATCATTGTTGCAGCAAGAATAACAACTGCAATCCAGCCCCTGATGCCAAACGGCTCACAGCTAAACATATTTCCAATCCATTCAAACACCACAACCGGTATACGTGCTGCATTTACTATTAATGCCTGAATACCGATGATAGCAAAAAATACCTTCAGAAAACCTGTGTTTTCATTCAGTCCCTTAAAAATACCAAAGCCGTCGTCCCTTACATTAAAGCCGTTGAACAGAGCGCTCACAATAAATAATACAAAATAACCTGTCAGGTGCTGCGCTTCATTATCAAACAGACCAATGAAGAACGGATGCTTCAGGTATACAAAGCTGATTGCAACCAGCCATGCACCCATGGTAACAATCTGTGCCATCATTTTTTTGCTGACAATATTTTCGTCTCTTCTTCTGGGTTTTTCACTCATATACTTCTTCAATGCAGGCTCATTGCCAAGCATAATAGCTCCCAGACTATCCATTACCAGATTAACAAACAGCAAATGTGTTACTTTAAGCGGCTCTTCCACGCCAAAAAACGGAGCTATTGCACTTACAACGACTGCCGCCACGTTAATCACTAACTGGAACTTACAGAATTTCAAAATATTGTGATAAATCGTTCTGCCATACCAAATTGCATCTTTAATGGATTTGAAGTTATCATCCAAAATTACAATCTTTCCTGCCTCTTTTGCTGCCTCTGTGCCGCTTCCCATCGCAAAACCAACGTCTGCACGCTTCAAAGCAGGAGAGTCATTTACACCGTCACCGGTCATTCCGACTACCAGATTCATTTCCTGACACAAGCGTACCATTCTGGATTTATCCGTAGGCAGCGCTCTTGCAATAACTCTGATATTCGGGATAATCTTTTTTACCTCCTCGTCAGACATCTCATTTAACTGCGCGGAAGATAACGCTCTGTCGGAATTGTTCTTTAACAAACCTGCATCCTTTGCGATTGCAATAGCAGTTTCCAGTCTGTCTCCGGTAATCATAACTACCTGAATTCCCGCTCTCTGAACCTCCTCAATTGCCTCCTTAGCCTCTGCTCTGACATCATCCCTGATACCAACAAGACCAATGATAACAATATCATCATTAATGGTATTCTCTACAAGCTGCTTCTCAGAATAACCAAATGCCAAAACACGCATTGCCTTGGAAGCAAGCTCATCAATTTTTCTATCCAATACAGCTTTATCAATTGTTTTCAGATTACCGCTTTCATCCAGATACTGTGTAGCTGACGCCAGCAGTCTCTCCGGAGCACCTTTATAAAATGTCTTACCTACACTGTCAATTCTTGCCTGACTGAACTTATTGGTTGAGTTAAAGCCCTGACTTGCTGATACCGCATACTCTTTGTTTGCCTGCAGTGTATTAAAAGTAGCCTCTCCGATAAATTTCATTAATGCCTGATCTGTGGCATTTCCGCCGATTACCCTGTGGGAAGCATCAAACATGGACTGTGTGTTCTTACCAATGGCTAAATCCACAAAACCTTTTACTTTACTGTGCTTACTAAGCTCAGAAATTTCAATGGATTTACCATCTGCCGTAAAGAAATCTACTACTTCCAGCATACCCTTTGTAATGGTACCTGTCTTATCACTGAACAGAATATTTAAGGAACCTGCTGTCTCAATACCTTCTGCTTTTCTTACCAGTACGTTATGGTCAAGCATCTTGCTGGTGTTCTGCATCAGAACCAATGAAATCATAAGCGGTAATCCCTCAGGAACCGCACAGACAATAATAACAATTGCCAGGGAAACTGCCTCAATAACATCCTTTACAATTTCGGCTGCACCGATGGCAAAATATGCAGAAAAGCCACCTGCGGAAACGATAAAATATGCAAAATAAAGAATTGCAATCACAATCGCTCCAATATATCCAAAGGTGGAAATTTGTTTTGCCAGCTTCGCAAGCTTTACTTTAAGCGGGGAATCCGGCTCGTCCTCCTGCATTTCTTCTGCCATTTTACCCATCATGGTCTTAAGACCTACTTTTCTTACATCCAGAATGCCTTCGCCATCAAACACAACAGCTCCTCTGAATAAGGAATGCTTGTCTACAAAAGTATCGCCGGTAATATCCTCCGCAAGCTGAAAATCCTCGCTTGCCTGCGTCTTTTTACATTCCTCTGCCTCACCGTTCAAGGCAGAATTGTCAACTCTCAAAGCACCGGATACCAGAATGCCGTCAGCGGGAATTTTATCACCCGACTGAAGCAGTACCTTATCGCCTACTACCACGTCATCTACATCAATTACGGTAATCAGACCATTTCTGTGTACCTTACACTGATCCTTCTTGGTACTGTCCTTAAGCTCTCTATATTTGGTATCACTTGCAACGCCCGTCTTAGCAGATACAAATGCAACCACCAAAATAGCAACGATTGTACCAAGCGGCTCATAAATTTCCGCATAACCGAAAAAAAACATCACAATCATTAATGCTGCAATTGCAAGCAATATTTTAATCATGGGATCTGAAAAGGTTTCTTTAAACTCCTCCCAAAATGTGGTTGGCTTGGAATCAGGTATCTCATTTGAGCCATATTTCTCGCGTGATGCCAAAACCTCTTTGTCTGTAAGTCCATTATATTTCATATAAAATTCTCCTTCAAATATTTCTCATTACGCACACAGAAGGAGAAACTTTTTGCAATTTCTCCCTCTTGCTGCATCTTATTTAGACGAATCTGTTTACCAGCTCGCCAATTCCGGCATCAGTAGTCCCCTGACCGATAGCGCTAAATTTCCACTCCCCATTATGTTTATATACTTCCCCAAAAATCATTGCTGTCATTCCGGAATAATCTTCCGTCAGATTATATCTGCACATTTCGTTATTGTTTCTCGCATCCACCAATCTGATAAAAGCATTCTGAATCATTCCGAAATGCTGATTTCTCTGAAGCGCCTGATAGATATTTACCACCAGTACAATCTTGTCGTACTGTGCAGGTATACTTGCTAAATCTACAATAATCTGTTCGTCATCGCCATCACCTGCACCGGTAAGATTGTCGCCCATATGCTGAACGGTTCCTGACTTATGACGCAGATTGCCGAAATATACAACATCCGTCTTATCAACGAAATGACCGTTCTGAAGCAGGATTGCTGAAGCGTCACAGTCAATTGCCTGTGGCTTCGGTGCGAAAAATCCTCTCTTCTGCTGCACTTCATCCCAGCCTAAGCCTATAACTACCTTTGAAAGTCCCGCATTATCCTTTGATAAGCTTATCTTCTGTCCTTTTTGTAAACTAATCGCCATACTTACCTCCTACTCTACATCTACTCCGTAATTCGCACACAATGCCGCAAGTCCGCCCTGATATCCGCTTCCGATGGCATTAAACTTCCATTCACTGCCATTCTTGTATAATTCACCGAAAACCGCTGCCGTTTCAATGGAGAAATCCTCCCCCAAATCATATCGAAGCAGCTCCTCTCCCGTCTCTTCGTTATAAATTCTGATAAAAGCGTTATTGATTTGTCCGAAATTCTGTCGTCTCGCCTCCGCTTCATAAATCGTAACCGTAAACGCAATTTTTGTAATGTTTTCAGGCACTGCCGCCAGATTTACTTTAATCTGCTCATCATCACCGTCTCCGGCTCCGGTTAAATTGTCTCCCAAATGCTGTACGCTGCCTGACGGATGATTCAGATTTCCGTAGAAAACAAAATCCTCTGATTTGGAAACTTTTCCGGCATCAGTAAGAAGAAATGCTGCCGCATCCAAATCAAAGCTGCCGCCCGTATCAAACTGATTTACATCCCACCCAAGACCTACTACTACTCTTGTCAGTCCCGGATTATCCTTTGTTAAACTTACTTTCTGACCTTTCTGTAAAGAAATCGGCATTTTTTATCCCTCCTTATGCTACTTCAATACCATAATGACCGCAAAGCGCTGCTAATCCGCCCTGGAAGCCGCTTCCGATAGCATTAAACTTCCATTCGCCATTATGTCTGTATAATTCACCGACTACAACCGCTGTCTCAATCGAGAAATCCTCGCCCAAATCATAGCGGATTAACTCCGTTCCGGTAGCCTCATCCACAATTCTGATAAACGCATTGGAAACCTGCCCAAAGTTCTGGCGTCTGACCTCTGCATCATAAATAGTAACGGTGAAAGCAACCTTTGCTACATTGGCAGGAATCATGGACAGATCAATCTGAATCTGCTCATCATCGCCGTCTCCCTCTCCCGTTAAATTATCTCCCAAATGCTTTACGGAACCGCTCTTATGCTCCAGATTTCCATAGAAAATAAATTCCTGTTCGGTTGGACACTTGCCGTTTTCTCCTAACATAAATGCAGCCGCATCCAAATCAAAACTGGCGCCGGAGTCATAAACATTTACATCCCATCCAAGACCTACCATGATATTTTTAAGTCCCGGATTTCCCTTTGTTAAATCTACCTTCTGCCCTTTTGACAAATTAATAGGCATATCTCTTTCCTCCTTAATTATTATTATTTTTTATTTGGCATATGATACATCTTGTTGAACTCTGACTTAATATTTTCGAGTCTTGCCTGATCCTCAATTCTTTGCTTTCTTGCATTCTCCTGAATCTGTTTTGTCTCGTCAATACCGTTTACAATCGTTCTCCAGGTTGTTTCCAGCGTTTCAATCTTAATGGAACTGCCGGAAGCCAGTTTTGCAGTCATCTTCGATTGTTCTACTGTATTGCGCGCATTTTGAATCAGCATTTCATTCGTCTTTTCATCCAGTGCAGACATTGCCTCGGCCTGAATGCGCTGACGCTTTAACATAATTGCCTGCGCCAAAGCCTGCTTAAACACCGGCAGGGTAATAATAAATGCGGAATTGATTTTTCTTACCAGATTCATATTGCTGAATTCCATGGTCTTAATCATGGGGATGGACTGCATTGCAACGCTCTCCGCCGTTCTCAAATCCTGGGTTCTCTGCTCCAGCATCATAAGCGCCTGCTGGAGGCTCTGAACTTCAAACTGGATGGAATTATCACCGGTTGCTTCCATATCCGCCTGTCTTTTGGCAATATATTCCTCAATTTCCTTACAGCCCTGCTCGCCGGCTAAAATATATTTCACCAGCTCATGGTAGTAATTTACGTTGGCTTCAAACATTTGATTCAGCTTGCGGTTGGACTGCTTAATCTCTGCTTCGTACTGCTTTAACTGAACGTATATCTTATCAACCTCTTCGCCCATCGTATGATATTTTTCAAGAATTTTGTCCAACTGCTTTCTCAGGTTCCCAAACAGCTTTCCAAACAGCCCCGGATTTTCCTTCAGTTCCTCAATATCAAATTTGGACATTATTTTTGCCAGCACATTCAGCATCTCGCTGGAATCATCGAGCTGTGACATATTCATGCTGTTTAAAACGACATCGGATGCCTTGGAAATCTCCTCCGCCGCCTCTGCGCCGAAGGATACAATCGTCTCTAAATTGTTAATCTCAATGGTGCTTACCAGTGCATCCACCTCCGGCGAATTTACAAGCTGTTCATTCATCTGCTGTCTGTCTGCAACAATGTCATACTGCTCTACCACTGCCACCTCATTCTTTGTGTCAGGAACAATCGTCTGCTGCTGTGTGTTTGTTTTGCTGAAATCAAGTCCCATAATCATGTACCTCTCTTAAAAATTTTGTCGCGCAATGACAGGCGGGTGGTTGAAGAAACCATATTGAAATCCGGTATCTGCAAATCATACATATATTCGCCCACCTGATGTTCCTCCATTAACCTCTTGTTAAAATATTTCTCTATACTTTGATATCCCGTAGGAACAAAGAATACTACATCAAATCCCACTAAATTCAAGAATGCCGTCAATATGGAATCCTCCAGGGAAATGGAGCTGTCCGTGGCATTGATATATACTATCTTGGGATTTCCTTTCGTAAAATCAAATTTCTGTATCATTCTGATAATTTCTTTTTTCATATTCAGAATGGTAGCTACAATTGTATATTCCGTACCGTTTTCAAAAGTACCCTTTATCAGCTTCCGGTCAATCAGCACCTGCAGCTTGTCCAGAATATGCTCCTGCATTTCCTCTCTGAGCATTCCGTACTGGTAGGACGGATGGGCTTTTATTTTATTCTTCTGAACCCTTCCGTTCCTGAAAAACTCTGTTGCATAGGACTTCATCCTGTTTTCATCGGTAGAAGAAACAAACGGAACCTGTTTAATAAAAAATGTCTCCGGCGTCTGCAGCGCCTTAATATCCGTCCAGTACTTTGCAACATTTCCGTCCTTTACCCCTGATACCTTGGCAAAAATCACGGGCATGTTTACCACGCTTTCAACAACACTGAAATTCGGTCTGTACTTTAATTCCTGCTTCCACAGGATTGCAATTTCTTCGTACATCGTCTGTAAGGTAACGGAAACCGCCTTGCTATACTGCTGATTCCGGTAAAGTCCCGAATCGCCGTACATCAGGGTATCCAATTCTCTCTCCGCATGATATGCCGCAGTACCAATGTGGATTTCGCTGTTCTCCTGCGGAAACTTATTTACAACCAATGATTCCTGATAGTTTACCTCATACAGCAGCCTGTCTGTCAGACAGCACTTTGTATTCAGATTCGGATTGAAAATAACGGTATCTACCGGCAGACGCGCCAGAAGCCTTAAAAACATGGCTTCATTTTCATTCCTGCATCCGCCCATATAGAAAAAGCAGCCGATATCCGGCATCTTCCAGTTGCAGAAAAGCTTTTCCTGATATCGTCTCATCCAGCACAGCAATATCACGGCTTTATTTGTTAATTTATTGAGGGACATGTCTGTCTGATTTGCTTCCTCTAAGAAAATATCGACAAACCCTTTTACCATCAGTCGCTGCAGTTCTACATTGGCTGTATATTTTATGTTGCAGGACAAACCCAGTATCATGTCCTCCTGCTTCTGATAATTACGCCGCCGTATCTGATTTATTTCTTCCATGGACGGCTGAGGGATTTCATTGTCGACGATAACTACTCTCCGTCCGGCATTTTTCAGTTCAAGCTGCAGCAGGTACAGCTCATTCAGATAGGTTAATTTATCCTCCGCCCCGTTAATTCTGCAGAAACAATTATAGAACAGCTTAGGGTCATTTCCTCTGCTTTGGATGCCTGTTTTAATGTCATCCTGCCATTTTCCTGTCATCCAGGCATTCGTACAGTTTAAAACCTCCGGCTTCTTTCCGTAGAGTCTTTCCCGGTTCAGGCTGTTTTTCATTTCTTCCCTGAGCCATTTGAGATTAAAGTCTGCCGGAAACGCCGTCATATCCGGCACAGCTAACGCATCCGATATTTTGGATTCCGGATCCAGCTTCAAATAATTCCGGTCTCCTGCGTACTGCAGCAGCACAACGTCGCATCCCGCGCTTGCCAATACCTGAATCAGCAGCAGCTCATAATTACCGATTTCGCCCTCGTATAAAATCTTGGGTATCCTGTCGTTACCCAACTGACTTACAATTCGTTCAAACTTATAATAGAGCCAGCACATAAATTTGATATACGCATTTTTCATCATATTTTCATTCTTGCCGGCTTTTCTCAGAGAATCCAGCGTATCATAGATAGATGCCGCCACCGTATTTCTCTGATATTCGCTCATCCTTGGAAGCCACTTCCGCAGACTGGAGGTCAGAAACCCCATACTCAACTGGAAATTTGTTCCCATAATTTCATTGTAATAGGACAAATTCTGCTCATCCGGATTCGGTATTCTGCCTTCAATGATAACTCCGGCTGTTCTCGCCGCCTCATAATATTTCCTGATGAATTCATATATCCGGTCATTATATCCGTTAATCCTGTAAAAGAAGATTCCCTGACTGCTTCTGTCTTTTAGTTCCAAGAAAAAATCGTCTAAGCTTTGAAGCTTTATATGTTCAAACATAGATTCTTTTCACCCTTAATATTTATTCATCTTGTATTTGTGCATAACAAATCCCAGGCTTGCTCCTACTCCTCCGCCAAGTATATGGGTTAAATGAGACACATTATCCTGAACAAATATACCGCTGTAAATCTGTTCCCCAATATAAATCAATGCTACCAGTATCAGCGTAGCAGGTATGGTTCCCTCCTTTACACCGGTAAAAGGAGACAGCAGGATAAATGCAAACACTACCCCGCTCGCCCCAAGCAGCTGAACATTGGGAAAAAAGATGTAATTTACAAGTCCGGTAACCAATGCAGTGGCAAGTATTACAAAAATAAGATTAGCAGTACCATATTTTTCTTCCAGCAACGGTCCGATTACCAGAATCAGCATAATGTTACCGATAAAATGCTCCCAGCCGGCATGTCCGAAAATATGCCCGATAAATCTTACATAGGTAAGCGGATTCGCCAGTGAGGAATGATAAACACTGAAAAGCATATTGTTGGTCCATCCCTTTGTAATCCAGTTCAGTATCAGAGCCACAAAACATATGATTGTAAAACCCAAAACTGCCGGTGAGTTAAATGACACCCTAATCTTTCTTTTGTTCTCTTCCATTTCTTTCCCCTCTCTGCTTTAACACGCTATCATATTATATCATCTTTACCCGCTTAGGTAAAGCCTCTGATAAACATGTTAATACATTCATATCCCACTGCCAGATTAATATTCTGTCCGGAATCAATTCCTGCGGTACTAATGCCGATTACTTCCCCCTGCATATTCAGTACCGCCCCTCCTGAGCTTCCGCGGGAGGTGGGCGCCGTAAACTGTATCATATCCACATTGTCAATTTTTCTGAAACCTGAAATGATACCGTCTGATACGGAGTTAAACAATCCGAGAGGACTTCCTATGGCAACCACCTTCTGTCCTCTGACAAGGGGTTTCTTCCCCTGATATACCGGAATCGGATTTAATTTTCTCTGAATACGGATGATTGCCAGATCCAGCACGGAATTATATTTGATGACTTCATCCGTTCTGTATTCCTGTTCATCCTCTTCAATTCTTACGGTATAAAATTTGCCGCCGCATGCCACATGATTATTGGTTAATATGTATCCGTCCCTGCCTGTCATGATGCCGGAACCGCTTCCGATTCTCTGCCCTTTGTCATCATGAATTTCAATTAATACTACGGAAGCCGCTAACTGCGCCAATTCCTCAAAGCTTTTTTCCACACGGTCGTTGACATTTCCTGCCGTTGGCGAAACTGTCCGCATCGGCACGGCGGTTGGTGCCTGCGTAGGCATCTCATGCCGCCGGAATTCCGGAATAGCCGTTTGCGAATAACTTCCCAGAACAAACTTTGTTGACAATCCCAAGCTCTCTGCTTCGGCTCCGATATCACATCTGCTTTGCAGTAAGAGCACGTCACACCCCATCAGCGTCACCAGATAGAAAAACAGATATTCATGCTTCTTCTCAATATTTTCCGCAACTATTTTTATCGACTTTTTCTCGTCCCAGCTAAATTTTTCATCTCCAAATATGGAATCATACCAGAATAACAGCTTGATAATAAAATTTTTCGCCATAGAATCCGTTATCTTCTTTTTATTCTGCATATAAATGTCTTCCACTGCAGCACAGGCATTTGCAAGCATACCGGACAGCGCCTTGTTTTTTTCCGTTGTGCGCGTTGTCACTTCTTTTTTCTGACTATCCAGCCAGCTCGAATAACAGCCCGAATAAAAGGTAGTATCCTCTGTTCTTTGCAGCTTTGGCAGTCCGCTCAGTCGATGATAATATCCCTTTCCACCATTCATACGGTTAAGCAAGACCTCATCCATCTTCTGAATATCTTTTTCATAGGTTGCATTTGTTCCAACCGCCCTTACAAAGTACACATCCTTACAATTATTATTGATTCCGCCTTTTATGTTCTCAAAAGTACTTATCGTCTGCACATTCATGACATTATGCCGAAATCTTATCAATCCTTCCATCTCACGCACCTTTTATACTCTCTATCCTGACGTACTTGATTCTGAATGATTCTATCTTACCACTTTCAGTAATATTTATCTACCATTTTCACTTCAGTTATGCTATATTAGAGAGGATTTGACAAATGATACAAGGAGTTTCCTATTTTTTATGAAAGATTCATTCATATATTATACTGTAGGAGCATTACTTTATTGCCCTGCAAACAATGAAAGCATTGCAAAATCCATTATTCAGGAGCGTTTCGGTTCCAAATACTCTCTTGCCCTGTGTCTGGAAGATACCATCCGGGATGAATACGTTCCGGAGGCGGAACAGAAATTAATCGCCTCACTGCAGACCGTTCTGCTGGAAAGACAGACAAAGAACTTTTATATTCCCAAAATCTTTATCCGCGTCAGGCGCCCGGAACAGATTTTCACACTGTTTGAACGCCTGGGGACTGCAAAAGAATTAATTACAGGCTTCATTATCCCTAAATTTGCGCTGGACAATGCGGATTCCTATATCAATGCAATCACGAAATTAAACGAGACAGCAACAAGAACCGTCTATATGATGCCGATTTTTGAGAGTCCCACTATCATCAATCTGCAATATAGAAGCAACATTCTTTATGCCTTAAAAGAAAAGCTGGACGCTGTGGCGCAATACGTTTTGAATATCAGAGTGGGCGGAAACGACCTCTGCCACATGTTTGGCTTCAGAAGACACAGTACGGAATCCATACACAGCGTCAGACCTATTGCAAATATTTTTTCTGATATCATCACTGTATTCGGTATGGATTATGTGGTTTCCGGTCCTGTGTGGGAGTACTTTAACGGCGACAACTGGGATTTGGGACTGACAAACGAATTGCATGAGGACAGACAGTGCGGTTTTATCGGCAAAACTGTCATTCACCCCAAGCAGATTGAACTTGTAAATTCTGCATACAAGGTTTCCAATACAGACCTTGCCGACGCAAAGGCAATCCTTGACTGGGATGACAACACCGCCTCCTTAGTTTCCGGAAGTCCCTCAAAGGAGCGGATGAATGAATATAAAACCCATTCTAACTGGGCGAAAACCATCCTGTTTCTGGCTGAATATTATGGCGTAAAATAATCTGGCTGCCTGTGTCCTACATCGAGCTTCCCCTTATCGGATAATCCGGGGAAGCTCAATATAGGACACGGTTTTTTCTGTTTTGTCCATGGTCCAGTCAACCTGTTTTCCAAGCACTTTATTCAAGGCAATATTGGGAATATTCACATCCGCTGCCAGACAGCTCATCTGCAAACCGCCTGACATTCTTGTATTAATTTCCAGAAGATACGGTACGCCATCCTGAATTTTAAATTGAATATTACAGGGATATTGCAGCTTGATTTTATCCATGATAATCTGTACCATCTCAAGAATCTCCACAGGGTATTCCACTCTCTCATGCCGGGCTGTGCCCTTATTGCGGGGAATGGCAATCAGCCCCTTCTCCGTATCCAGGCAGTCCACGCTGATTTCATGGTCGGGCAGATAGGGCATCACCATTAAATCATCAAACCGCTCCTTCTCCTTTAAGATATCCAGCAGCGTCTCATAAGCGATATCCGTTCCCGGATACATCCGCAGTCTCCGAAAGCGGTCCACCTTCTCTGTAACCTTTCTGAAGCTCATACCGCCTTCATCCCTGACAAACTTGATACAAATCTGACTGTAGTTTTCCCGTAATCCGGCGTAGGCTTCCGCAAACTGTCCGGCAGTGTTTACAATTACATAATCCGGTATGTGTAATCCCTCACATTTTCTGAAATAATCATAGGTCGCGGCTTTGTCGCTTAAGAAGTGAATCACGGAATAATCATCCACCATGATTTTCGTGCCGTTCTGCTCAAAGCGTTTTCTGTTCTTACTGATATCTACCATTTTCGCTCTTGGCACGAACACATCCACCTTATGCACTTTACAAAAGTCCAGACAATACTCCAGATAAGCCTCCCCGTCCAGAGCCGGTTCCTCATACCATTCATCGCAGACCTTTTGAATAACGGAATCCGCCTGCTGATTGCTGCCGATAACATAAATCTGTTCCTCCCTGTCCTCCTTCATCAGTTCAATTAATCTGTAGGAGGTACTAAACCAGTGATTAAACCATACTCTTACCATCTTCCGCTCCTCATGTATCCGCTAATTTTTTAATCATACCGCAGCATTTATAATGCTTTAGCGGGTAATATTCAATGGGAACTCCTTTCTCCTCCGCCAGTCTTACGATATGGCTAAGCTCTCTGTCTTCCCTGTATTTTTCATCAATCAGAACCTTCCATGGCACTCTTCGCAGCAATACGCGGGTGGTCTCTCCGATTCCCGGTTTTATAAGATTAATATCTTTTATGCCAAACGCCCCTGCAATCTCAGTCACCTCGTCCGCTCCCAAGCCCTCCACAGCGAAATCTTCATAGGCAGCATCCTGCCTGAAATGCTTTTCAATCGCATGAATAAACTCATAGGATAAATCCGAGTCCGCAAGCTCCCCATAATAGACTGCACCGTGAAAATCATGTTCTCCGATAATATCGCTTCTTAAGAAGGTTCTGCTCACCAGTCCCGATACGGTACTGTTTAAGCAGGAGCTTGGAATCAGGATATCCTCATGGGTTCCGCATAGATCCGTCACGTTTGCCGGGTCTGCAAGGACTGCTATATCCGCCGACACGCCCTCATAGGCGGCAACATCCTTTTTCAGCTCGTTTAAAATAGCGCCTTTGCCAATCCATCCGTCCACAAACAAAAGCTGCTGCGGTCTGTATTTTCCTAACAAAAACTTCATGGCATTATCATCAATTCCCCGTCCTCTGATAATGGAAATCGAATAGTGCGGCACATCGGTTTTATATTTTAACCTGATATAACGCTTTATCAGAATACCGATGGGAATTCCCGCTCTCGCTAAAGAGACCAACACTACATCTTTTCCTTTGGCTGCCATAATCTTGTCCGCCAGTCTGCCTACCGCTAAGGCGGTAGCCTCAGAATAGTTTTCCAAAGCCTCTCTGTAAACCTCCATATATTTTTCCGTAGGCACATATTCAACAGGCAGCATCTCGCAGTAATGCTTTCCCGCCTGAATCAGCTTTTCCCTCTCCTCCGTGGGCTGGGGACGAACCAGTCCTGTAATATCCTTCAACAATAGTATTACATCATTCTCACAATAGGAACTTCTCAAGTCAACACCACCTCACTAAATATATTTTATTATTTTTTGTACGGACGGCATTCACCAAAGAATAAAGTCCTTCTTTTTCCCCGTTTTGGGAATCCGTAATTATCAATACGGCTTCATAGGAATCAATGTCATAGAGATAGGTCGTTCTCTCCTTATCGTATAGGCTTTTCAGCTCATATCTCGTGTGCAGCGGGTATTCCGGCTCCGCGCTCACTGCAATCGGGCTTCTGGTCGTAGAATGACAGAACGTCTCCGCGCCTGACTGCGCTATCCGGTTTGCAACATACAATGCCGGATACATAAATTCCTCGGTTCCCAGTACAAGCACTCTTCCCACCAATTCGTCATGTACCATGCCGTCTATTTCTATCCACAGCTTTTCACAGGCTTCCCGATACTTGTCCGCATCTACCAGTCTTCTGGCGTTCATGCCTGCACCTGCCCTAATCTCTTTCGTTACATTCTGCTCTTCCCCGCTGCATGGTACATAAATACCATCCCCTGCAAAACCTTCTGCAATTTCTGTATATTTTCGATGATTGGTCTTTACTAAATAATGTGTGGGGATATTTTTTTCATAATAGGTTTTCAACGCCTTTTCATCCATACCGTTTAACAGGGAAGCAACCGAGAACTTCACCTTTTCAGGGTACAGCTTTTCCAGAATCTGAATAATATTCAATATGGTTTTTCCTGTGGTCACTTCATCTTCTATAAAAATAATCCTGTCAATTTCACTGATAACGCTGTCAATGTCGTTTTTTACCAGCTTCTGCTCTGTAGCATGACTGTGCTCCTCGGAAAAAAACAGATATTCCACGTCCGGTATGATTTCTCTGGTGGTTTGAATATATCTTGTCCCCAATTCCACTGCCACAGCAGCTCCGATTGCTGTTGCGGTTTCTGCAAAGCCTATCAGCAGCAGGTTTTCCTTTTTATACTCCTTTTTTAAGATATCAGCCAATTCCCGAAACATGGCAAATGCCTCGCCCGGTTTTACCGGAATATGCTTTCCCTGCAGCCTGTTCACCACAAGATATTTTCTAATGTTGTTATTTTCCCGTTTTGCAATTCTTACCAAATCCTCTTCTCTATACATAACCTACCTCAAAACAGACCGTAAACCATTTGGTCTACGGTCCGCTTTTATCACCTTTTTCAATGATTCATTCTTCAATAGCCGCAACTCTGAACTTGCCAACCGCTTCCTTCAACACCGTCGCCTGACTGTTCATCTCCTGACTGGCAGCCGCACACTCTTCCGATGTTGCGGAGTTGGTCTGTACTACATCATTGATATGTTCCACACCCACATTAATCTGAGCAAAGGATTCATTCTGTGCCTCCAAGGCATCTGCAACCCTGCCGACCTCTTCCGTAACAATTCTGGAAGAAGCGAGAACCTGCTCAAGCTGCTGTGCAGTCTCGTCAGCAATCGTAATTCCTTTTTCTACTGCTCTCATGGAAGCCTCAATCAGTACAGCGGACTCTTTTGCCGCCTCTGCACTCTGGGATGCCAATGCAGACACCTGATCCGCAACAACCGCAAATCCTCTTCCCGCCTCACCTGCTCTGGCCGCCTCGATAGAAGCATTCAGTGCAAGCAGATTGGTCTGGGATGCAATATCATTAATCGTGTCAATAATCTTCCTGATTTCCTGAGAAGCAGTATTGATTTCATCCATAGAGGTAACCATTTCCTTCATCTTCTCGTTGCCGGCTTCAATTGCCGCACCGGAATCCTCTACCTTTTTGCTGATCGCCTTCGCCGTCTCAGCATTGACAGCTACCTGCCCGGAAACAGTCTCTATCGTAGCAGTAAGCTCTTCCGTAATGCTTGCCTGATCTGTGGCGCCCTGTGCCAAATCGGAAGAACTCTCGGAAACCTGTTCTGCTCCGCTTTCCACCTGATCCGCCACCCGCTGAATTTCTCTAACGGTTTCCGCCATACTTTTTTCAAATGTCATAAACGCATTGCAAATCGCTACAAAATCGCCTTTCCACTCTACCGTAGGCTTTACGGCGAAATTGCCCTGTGAAAATTCTTCCATCGCCCAAGCGATATCATCCACATAGGAACCCAGAATACGGATGGATTTACGCAGACTATGCGCAAGATTTCCGATTTCATCCTGTGATCGATACTGAATCTGACTATGTAAATTACCCTCTGTCAATTCCTTTGCAACATGTTCTATCTGTGTCAGAGGATCGGTAATAGACTTTACAATCCGTTTGCTAATCTGTACTGCCGATACAATCGCAATCACGATAAATATAATAATGCAAATCATAATCAGGATAAAGATGATCTGACTGCGGCTCACGGACTGCTCCATCAACTCATCGGCTACCGCATCCAGTTCCTGAGAGATAACAATCAACTCCTCTAATGCGGGAGAACACTCTGTCAAAATAGCGTTCACCGCCCCGTCTCTGTCACCGGTTTCAATCATTTCAAGAATCTCATAGCCTCTGTTTGCCCATACCGTAATTGCATCCACATATCTCTGATATAATGAATCCTCAATTAGTTCCGTTTCCTTAATGATTTGAAGCTGTTTATCCACATCCGTAAGTCTTTCTTCTACTGTCTGCTTATATTCCGCAAAGCTCTCCTTGTCATCGTTCAAAGCCGCATCCCGAATGTTTCTCGCAGCAATATTGATATCAATCTGACTCGCCTTTGCTGCCAGATCCGTCGCATTGGCTCCGTCAATAAAATCATTCAGTCCCTTGTCGAGAACCGCTAACCCCGTTACGCTCACAATACCTGAAATCATCATAAAAATAATGACTATTATATAACCAAAATTAAGTTTTTGTTTGATATTCATGGCTTCAAATTTCTTACGCATCTTTATTCTCCTTTGCCCATTCAAATTTCTGACGAATCCTATCCCCAAAACCTCACTTTTTAGTTTATTAGTATTATATTACTATCAGCGTAACCCTTTGTCAAAACAAAATTGTGTCTGTCTTTCCATCGCTTTACTGCTCATTCCGCAGGCTCTTAATAGCCGCGCCCAGCTTAATCTGATTGCCGTAACGCAATGTTCCCATACGGTAAATTTTTGCGCCAAAGACGCCTGCTCCGACAATGGAAGCTGCCAGAATGGCAAAAGATACTACAATTTCCCACACTTCCACCGTTCCCATGGCAATGCGGATAAACATCGTGCTGTAGGAGCTGAACGGCAGGAAGGACAGCAGCTTCATGGCAAAGCCTTCCACATTCGTCATCTGGAATAATGCAATAAAATACACAATCATTATTACCATCATCAGTCCGCCGGAGCTTTTGCTGACGTCCTCCGTTTTGCTTACCAGTGCGCCCATGGCGCCGAAAAGGAACGCATAGAAGAGATAGCCGCCAAGTCCAAACAGCGCAAAGGTAATCAGAACCTCCGCCGGAATATTCAAAACGAAATCCAGCTTGCCGCCCCAAACCCCTCGGTTGCATTGATAAGAAATCAGAATACTCCCCAATATAATGCCCATCTGTAACAGTCCTCCGACGGCGCCCGCAATAACCTTGCCGAACAACAGACTGTTTGACGTGGTGGACGTCACCAAAACCTCAACGGCACGGTTGCTCTTTTCGTTTGTAACGGAAACCGCAATCATCTGTCCGTACATCATAATCAAAAAGAATACAATCATAACCATAGCGTAGCTGTACCAGTAATTTTGTGAGCTGTCCTTGTTCAATATCTGCTCCGTCCCGGTGATGTCTATTGTGTAAAGTCCTGATATTTCCGCGTAATCAAGCTGGTGCTCGGCACAATACCGGACGCGGTAGCACTCCCGCAGCAGTTCCTCAAAAAGCGCGGTGCCGTCCCCATACATCGCCTTATTGTACACATAATAATCATAGCTGCTTTCAGATGTGGTCACATACCCTTCTTCGGTTTCCTGTGCATCCACGGCATTTTTTACTGCTTCCTCACTTTCCACCATCACCCACTCAGTATTGGGATAGAAGGCTGCCAAAAGCTCAGGTACAATTACCCCTGCCTTATCATATAAATACAGCTTTTTCTCGATTTCTTCCACTTCTTCACTCTCCGGTGCAGTTTCCTTCACCACCTGCACACCCGTGTAACCGGACATATCAATAAAACGGGGCGCACACAGAGCCACTGCACCCACAAGCGCCAGCAAAACCGTAATCAGCATAAAGCCCTTTGAGCTTAAATACTCCTTCATCTCAAATTGTAATACGGTCAAAAATTTTTTCATACTTCCTCACCAACCTTTTCCACGAAGATATCATTTAACGACGGCTCGTAAATTCCATAACGTTCCACGTCAATCGCTGTCTCTCCCAGTCTCCTCAATAAATCTGTATTGCATCTGCCCTCCGCAAGCTCCAGCACGAGAAAGGTCTTTTTGCGCTCGGATACGGTTACTACATCGGAAAGCTGCTCACCAACATACTTCTCCAGTTCTTCCAGTTCCATGTTGTTGGCAGATAAGGTCATCCTGTTTTTGCCGTATTCCTTGCGGATTTCCTTCAAATCTCCGGCGAGCACAATTTTGCCCTGATTAATAATGGCGATATTGTCGCAGAATTCCTCCACATAACTCATCTGATGGCTGGAAAAGATAACGATTCTGTTCTCCGCGATCAGCTCCCTTACCACATCCTTTAATATCTGTGCATTTACCGGGTCAAGACCGCTGAACGGCTCATCCAGAATCACGATGTCCGGCTCATGCACCAGAGTTGCCGCAAGCTGAACCTTCTGCTGATTTCCCTTGGAAAGCGTTTCTAATTTGCGGTTGGCATACTCTGAAACCTCCAGACGCTCCAACCATTTTTTCGCGCTCTCCCTGGCTGCTCTGGCATTCATTCCCCGCAGCTTTGCCAGGAATACCACCTGCTCCATCACTGTTCTTTTCGGATACAAACCGCGCTCCTCCGGCAGATAACCGATAGGTGTTTTCGCAGGTGCGAAGGACTTTCCGTCCAAAAAAATTTCTCCGCTGTTTGCGTGAAACACATCCATAAGAATACGGATGGTGGTCGTTTTTCCCGCACCGTTTCTTCCAAGTAAGCCTAATGCCTTCCCGCTTTCTACCTCAAAACTGATTCCGTGCAAAATTTCTTTTTCTCCAAAGCTTTTGTGAATATCTCTTATTTCCAGCTTCACTTTTCTGATTCCTCCCGTCTCATTTTTCCGATTGTTCCATATGGCGCTTCACAATCCGCCCGTCAGCACAAAAATGACTGCATGCTCTCGCACACAGCCATTTTTGCTGTTTCCTCCTGCATATTGTTACTTTGACATTCTTGCATTCACATACTCCATAATGTCCGTATTATCCTCAATCATTCTGCATCCCACAATATAAGCGTCCCTGTCGTCGGTCGAACGAATAATGGTTCCGATTAACTGGACGCCCTCCAGGATTTCAAAATCCTGAACAGTAACCCGGATCTGCTCTCCAACCGCGTCTGCAAATTCTTTTGCCGTTGTTCTGAAACAACATCCTCCGGCGCTGATGTTTACCATTTTTCCGGTAAAGGAACTGTTCTTAGATTTCAGGAAAATTTCACAATCGTTACTGATGGGCAGTCTTGGATATTTTCTGCGGTTTAGTACCTTTGGACTGTCACTGAGAATTACACGATAAATATCTGCTCCGCTCTTCTTTACAAACGTCAGTTTAACATTTTCCCACAGGTACATAGCGTTCTTTACAAAAATTCTTGTATCATATTTCTGTTTGCTGTCCTTTGTTCCCAAAACTGTATCATTCAGCGCCGCCTCCTGAACACGAATCATAACGCCGTCCTGCAAAACCTCGACGATTTCCGCTCCGTACTCCTTCTTGGTATTACTTTCTACTAATACCAGCTTCATACCGGGTTCCAAATCTCTGGTTCCCATAAAGCCGCCTTCGCCCAACTCCTCTACCAGAGTGCCGACAACATTCTCAATATCAACTACATGTTTCGCAGTTTCTTCGTATTTATGCAGCATAGCTGTGCTGATTTCCTCAGAGCGGTTTACGCTCTCATTCATAGCCGCCATGATATCCTGAACCTGCTTCATGTTGTCTACCATGTTCTTATTGGCATCTTCCACTTGCTTCACTGCAGCATCCACTATCTCAATCTCATTTCCAAGCTGTTTGGAATCCTCTGCAATGGCGCTCACACCGGAAGTAACGGTTTTCATTTGTGTAAGCGTCTCGCCAATCAGAGAAAGAATCGTTGTGATGGATTCCGTCATTTTGCCCGAAGTCTCTTCCAGCCGCTTTAATGCCTCCATAATGCTGTTAGAGGAACTCTGTGTACCGATACTCAGATTTCTGATCTCGTCTGCAACTACCGCAAAGCCCCTTCCCGCCTCGCCTGCCCTTGCCGCCTCAATAGACGCATTCAGGGCAAGCAGATTGGTCTGGGAAGAAATATTTTCAATGGTTCCCGTTTCATTCTTCACCATATCAAATTCATCCCGGAATTCACCGAGAATTTTCTCTACATCCGCAGATAATTTCGCCATCACGTTAGTAGATTCCATTACCTTTGACAATTCACCGGTGCTTTCCGCTGCATGAGTGGCAGACTCATCAATCAGCGTTACAATATGTTCCATAAGATTTGCTACATTCGTCACCTGACTGTCAATATTTTCCGTCATATTCATGGTAGAATCAACCTTCTGATTCAGCATATCATTATTATCTGACAGCTCTACCATGCTTACCACTACATCATTTGCACCTTCTTTATTTTCTTCCGCCAGGTCCCTTACTACCGTTACTCTGTCTACGACTGCGGAGCTTGCCACTTTTACCTTGTCTACCGTGGTAACTATCTTATCCAGATTACCTTCTACCGTAGCCAGCATGGCGCCGTCCGACTTGTTCAGATGATTGATGGACAAAATGTATCCTACATAACAGAGAACAATAGCCGCTATCTGAATTTCATAGCCGGTAAGGTCGCTTGCGGAATTGGCTCCGCCCAGATAATTTTTGATAATGACTGCAATCATTGCAATCAGATTTGAAATGCCGCAGCGAAGCATATAATTGCGATTCTTAAACAGAATCAGCATACTTGTGAGCGGCAATATGTATACAAATGCAAGGGGGGATGTAGTGGTCAGAAGGACAAATACATAAAAAATACCATATCCCACTGCAAGCACATCCTTGTAATAAGGGGATGCCCAACCCTTCACCTTCAATAACACAAGACCTGCAATAAAAGGTATCCAGCAGAATGCAAGGAAAACAAGATAATACTCTATGGTTCGCAAGCCTTTCACAATCTCTAAAACATATGCCAGGCTGAGCAAAATTCCCAAAGTTGCCCAGATTGCCATCGCTTTTCTATTTGCACTTTTGGCAAAATATTCCTTATTGTATTCCATTTCCCAATCCTCTTCTGATTTATTTCTGTCTCAGCCGGAACTGTCCTACCAGCTCCTTCAATGTAATTGCCTGCGCGGACAGTTCTTCGCTGGTAGCGGAGGTTTCTTCTGCTGTCGCAGAATTATTCTGAATAACACCGCTGATTTGTTCCACACTGGTCTCAATTTCTTTCATGGAAACCGCCTGCTGGTCAGAATCTTCACGGATATGTTCCACTGCGACCACAATCTTTTCCATTTCATCAATGACATTGTTTAATGCAAGAGAAGTATCCTCCGTAATCTCATTGCCCTTTTGAATTTCATGAATCGCTTTGTCAATCAACTGCTTGGTAGTGACCGCACTCGCCGCACTGTCCTCCGCCAGCTTTCTAATCTGATCCGCAACAACCGCAAAGCCTCTTCCCGCTTCGCCTGCTCTTGCCGCCTCAATTGCTGCATTCAGGGAAAGCAGATTTGTCTGGGATGCAATCCCCTCGATATCTCCGATAATTTTCTCGATTTCACCCGAGGTCGCTTTGATATTCTCCATAGCCGAAGTAAGTTCCGTCATTTTCTCCTTGCTGAGCTTGGCCTGCTCGCCGATAGTTTTTGCATTCTCACCCGCCTGATCCGTTGCCTTGGTATTCTCAACCACCTGTTCGGTTACAACCGTCACCGTTGCCAGCAGTTCTTCTACAACTGCAGCCTGATCCGTTGCTCCCTGTGCCAAATCCTGTGAGCTGACTGCCAGATCATTGGACCCCACGGATACCTGTTCTGCCGCATTATTGATATCTGACATCGTATCGCTGAATATAATAACCAGCTTCCGCAGTTCTTCCAAAACCTCCTGAAAACTACCCACATAAGCCTCTCTGTGTTCACTTCTGACGTCAAAATTACCCTTTTGGAACTCGTCAAGAATATGCGTAATATCATCTATCACTGTTTTAAAAACAGACGCCGCGTCTCTGACACTGTCTGCCAGCTTTCCCAACTCGTCGTCATTCGCATAGGAAATCTCAATATCCAGATTTCCTTCCGCAAACCGCTTAATCGATGTATCGATTTCGGATAGCGGCTGTAAAAAATCCTTTACCAGAAGCCTGTACGCTTTCCTAATCAAAATAATATTGACAATCAGAAGCAGTACGCCTGAAATTACATAAACGATTGCCGGACCAAAACCTAATACTCCGATGATGTTCATACACTGCAATATTATCATGATAATGATAATGCCTTGAACGACCCTTTTCATCCGGTTAGTAAAACTATTTTTGTTGTCCATCCGTCATACCTCCGCTTTCGTAATATTTTATTTTTCTGCAATAAGAATTTTATAAAAATATTATATAAAATTTTGCAATACTTTGCAATTACTTTCTATTTCCAAGCAGCCCCGCAAAAGGCAAAACAATCATAACCGGATAAAGGTACCTTAGCTGTACCGTCGGTCCCAAAAGCAGTGTGGCATAATACCCCAGTATCAGCGATAAGGGAAGAAGCATACGATACCTTTTATTCACTGACAGAACCCCTGCCAGAAGCAGGTACAGCCATAGAAAGCTCCCCGGCACAAACAGGTATTTCAACACCGGGATATTCAGATAGGCATTGTCGTCCGCCCACTTTTCCAGCTTTTCCCGAAGTCCTTCCCACAGAGAGTCCTTATAGATGCCCTGGGGATTCAGCTCGGCATCCACCCATCTGGTCTGCACATAGCCAAGTCCCGTGTCTCGTCCGTTTACATTAATCGTGGCATGGGTCACATCCGACGGTGAAAGATATCCGGCATTGGTCGCCAGCGCCGCGTTGATAAAATCCCCCGGATATTCCGCAAGCAGTCCCAGATAAGTGGAAATAAATTCCTTTGCGCGGTATCTTACCACATAAGTATTGGTGTGACGTTTCACCGGGTCGGAGATGTCCGGACGGTATTCTTTATAGCTTTCATCCAACAGAAAATCATTGATTAACGCCTTATCTTCCCCGCTCATGGTGTTATCATCCTCCGCAAGCACACCCACGCCGCCGTGATAAATCATGCAGCGTGCCAACTGCTGAATGGGCATACTCAGCATTTCCCGCTTGTCTCCCTGCCGGGCATCCGTCAGTTCATATACCGCTGAAACCATAATATTTCCCACAAGAAAACCTGCCAGCGCATAAATCATGAGCCTTCCCCACAGTCTTCGGTTCTTTTTCCCGCGCCACAGCGTCAGCAGCAGAAAGACCAGCAGCACCAGCATAGCGTATTTTCCGTTATTGCGGAACAATATCATCCCCACTGTACCGACCACAAACAGCGCCGCAGAACGGTTGAAAAAAGATAATGCTTCTCCCTGCAGTAAAAGCACGCAAAACGACACCATCTGTAACAGGAAAAAGGCGCTGAATATGGTATCCTTAATGGTGCTGATGCTCATATACCAGTGAAAGGGATATATCATGCAGTACACCAGAACCATAATGATCCAGACCGGTTTCACCTGAAATTTATGCAGCACTGAAATTCCGTAGGCAAACGCTGCCGCCAGAAATACCATCTGCAAGGCTACCAGAATACCGATTCCCGTATTCACACTGTCAAACATCCCCTCTCCCAGCTCCATTGCCCATTTTAACAGCAGCGTGTGGGCAATGGGATGATGGTCATTGAAGGTTCCCTCCACAATCTGCGCAAGCTGGACGGTAGTGTCATAGGAGCAGATACCGGGATAATAGGCAAGATATGCCGGCAGCCAGCAAAGCACGATAAAAGCCATGCCTGCCAGAAAAACCTGCCAGTTCTTCAGATTACGGTTTTCACAGTTTCCAATCTGCCTGCCGCATTTTTCACATACACGCTTCCACAGTCCGCTCCATTTCCCCTCTGCCTGCGCATACACAAGAAAGCAGATACATCCACCTGCAAGTCCGCCCACAATCAGGGAAAAGGCAAGAATCCCCACAATATAATTTCCTGTCCATACAATATTGCCCCAAGCTGCTAAATCCTTTTCGGCTTTCCAGAGGAAAGCACACAGGATTCCCATAAAAACAAATATACCGTATCCTTTTTTCTTAGAAAGTAGCTGTTTTGTATCCATGCTGATTTTTCCGTTTCTTTCAATTTCCCCAAAGGTCTGACAGTTCCATCATATCATAATTGCTTTCCCCTAACCACTATTTTTATGAAAAGGGTTATGTTATAATAAGTTATCTTTTTGGTTATGTTTTGAATGACTATGAATTGGAGGCTTTCCTGATGTTGAAACTATATCAATTTTCCAACCGTTCTATAGAAATTATTTCCTTACTGTTTACGGCTATTCTCGCCATATGCGGCTTTGTCTGCACCTGCTACGCGCTGGATATGGAAACTCAGCTGGTACTGACAAAATGGGATTCTCCTCTGTGGAATCTGTTTGGTATTGCCCTGTTTCTGATTGTGCTGGGACTTCTTACACACCTTGCCGGACGAGAACCCGCTTTTTCCAAAAAACTGCTTTTGATTCTGACATCCCTGTGGATTCTGGGTGTGGGCGCCATTTTCATTGTGTTCAGTAAAACGGTTCCCGCCGCAGACGCCTATTCAGTCTACGATATTGCAAGAATTCTTGCAAATGGAGATACTTCGGTGATTCATCCGACGGATTCCTATCTTTCCTATTATCCACAGCAGATTGGACTGGTGGCTTTTTATGAACCCCTCATCCGTCTTTGGAATCTGCTGCCTTTTGACCTTCCCGCCTATCATTTTCTGAAAGTAATTTACGTTTTTTTAGGTGTGGTTATATTTTATTTCCAATATCACACGGTACATTATTTGTTTGAAAATGACAGAACTGACGTCATTTTTATCCTGTTGTCGGCAGCCAACCTGCCGTTTCTGATGTATACCTCTTTTGTGTACGGCGAAATTCCTTCTTTTGCCGCCTTAAGTATCGGAATCTACTGCTTTCTGCGGATGCTTCGCGCGTTATCCGAAACGGAAAACAGACGCAAACGTATCATTTCCAATTTTGTTTTGGCGCTGCTCTTCTTAACCATGAGCGTCCAGCTTAGGAAAAACTCCCTGATTCTGATTATTGCTGTCGTCTTGGTAAGTCTCCTGACGTGGTGCAAAAAACGCAGACCCATCCTGCTCATTTTCGCCCTTTTATGCACTGTCTGTTCCGTAAGCATTCTTCCTCTGATTCAAAAGGGTTACGAGCTTCGCGCCGACAATACGCTGCGTTCCGGTGTGCCTGCCCTGTCCTACTTTGCCATGGGCATGCAGGAATCCTCCCGGGCAAACGGCTGGTACAACGGGTTTAATTTCAACACGTATCAGGAAAGCAATATGGACACGGAGCTAACCAACCAAAAAAGCCTTGCTGCCATTGATGAGCGCCTTTCCTATTTTGCCCAACATCCCGGCTATGCCGCAGAATTCTACCTTGGCAAATTTCTTTCCCAGTGGGCGGACGGCACCTATGCCTGCCGTCAGGCAACTTTGGCAACCTTCGGAGGCAGACAGGAATTTTTCAATGAATTATATGCCGGGAAATACAGTGAAGCGTTTATCTCGTATTGTAATGCTTTCCAGAACCTCCTGTATCCGGGGGCTTTCCTTTTTTGTCTGGGAAGCTGTATGAAAAAAATCCGTCCAAAAATGAACGGATTGCCTCTGTATCTGGGTCTGATTGGTGTATTCGGCGGATTTCTGTTTCACATGCTCTGGGAAGCAAACTCCCGTTATATTTTTCTTTATGGGATGCTTCTGCTTCCCTATGCGGCAGCGGGCATCGAATGGATTTTGTCGGTTATCAGCAAGGCTCGGGAACAATCTGACGAAACCGCGCCAGCCGCTCCTCAAACTGCCCGTAAAAATCACTCTCCGTATCATAAGCGGTGACATAAAAGGTATTCAGCAAAAACAGATTCAGATTCTTGCGGAATTCATCTTCCTCACTGCCGTTTACCAGCTCTTCCGCCTGATTTAACAGGTAGTGCCATGTATTGAGAAACGCTTGATTTTTCGGCAAGTCCGGTGTGTCAATCCATTTGCTGACCTTGATTTTGGTATGGGGTCTGGTACATTCCCCTGTCTGTAAAAAATATTGAAAGGAACCGTTCTCATAATATCTTCCCAGGGGAAACAGCCTGCAAATGCCGGGGCGGAATGCGTGTATGCTGCAGAGCCCCTCTTCGTTTAAGAACAAACAGGCTTCCTCCGCACCCGTCATGCGCAGATTAGGGAGAATCACTCCGTCCACTACATTTAACTCTATGGCAGTGCCTATCAGCTCCTGAAATTCTTTTCCCAAGCCTTTTGTCAGATGATACACATCCAAAGGGTCCAAAATAATGGAATTCCCCATGCCGCGGCAGCACTGGGAACACCCCTCACAGCCATGACAGTCTGCTTTTACCATATCATTTAAACCATATAATCTGCCATCGGATATCTCCTCCAGACTGACATTCCTTTTCATTGTTTGCCCCTCCTATGCTTTTATAATATCGGCATATTCCGCTCCGGCGGCTTTGCGCAAATCATCGGGTGCAAGCTCAATCTGGGAGCCGATTTTTCCGCCGCTTACAATAATGGCGGACTGGTTCTGCGCCGTGCTGTCGATGCGGGTGACATACTGCTTCTTCATGCCAACGGCAGTGCAGCCGCCCCGGATATACCCCGTCACGGCATTGATATCTTTTACGTGTATCATTTCCACACTCTTCTCTCCCACGGACTTCGCCGCCTTTTTCATATCCAATTCCTCTGCAATGGGAATCACGAACACAAAATAATTTTTGCTGTTGCCCTGGGTTACCAGAGTCTTGTAAACCTTTTCATAGGGCAGGGACAACTTGTCCGCTATCTGCAAGCCGTCAATAAATTCATCACATTCATAGGTATAATGGGTAAACGGAATCTTCATGGACTCCAAAATGCGCATGGCATTTGTTTTTACTTCCTTCTGCTTTGCCATAGTTACTCCTTTTGTGCCGCTACAGGCACCTTTTGTCTGCTTCTAAGTATACACCAGATGAAAAGGATACGCAAAGCGGAAATCCGTTTTCTTCTCTGTATTATTTCTTGTTTTTCAAAAAAGATTGACAATTTGTTTTTTCGGCGTATAATAACAAAAAAATAAGATTAGCTTTGCGCAAGGTTTCTTAAAATGATTTTTCAGAAAGGAGACACAGAGATGAAACAGTTCATTGGTACGATGCAACATTCCATGCCATACGTCTTTTCTTACCCAAACGTCCCCATGGACTTTGGTTTTGTTTCCGCACCCGAAACTTTATCCCTCTCTATACAGTCTCCGCCTTTTATTCCTGCCATATAATTTGCATATGGTGAGTTTATCGTACTTTCCGCCGGTGCCTGTATAGAAATATATGGGAACCGGTTATTTTTTTGCAGGCAATAAAAATTATTGCAGCTGCAAAAACGTTTGTGAACACTATAAAGAAAGAATGTGAGGGAAATAATATGATAACACCTATCCTAGAAACGGAACGTTTGATTTTACGCCTTTTAACCGTAGCCGATGCCGATGAAGCATTCAAAAACTGGACCAGCGATCCCGATGTCGCCAAATTTATGAGATGGAATACCCATGAGAATGTGGATGTCACAAGGGAATGGCTGACACTTATTGAACAGAATACTGCTTCCGATACCTCCTATGACTGGGGGTTTGTCCGAAAGTCAGACAACAAGCTGATTGGAAGCGGCGGGCTCTATTACAATGAACGGCACAAGGGTTTTGAAATCGGCTACAACATTATGAAAGACTGCTGGCATCAGGGGTACACCTCCGAAGCCGCTGCCGCTATGGTAGCATTTGCCTTTCAGACCTTGAAGGAAACAACGCTTTACGCCTGTCACGCCAAGGAAAATCCCAATTCCGGAAAGGTCATGGAAAAAGTAGGGTTCCATTACGTTCAGGATGGACATTATGACAGCTTTGATAACCAAAGACATTACGAGACACGGGAATATGTTTTGGAAGCCGGTGAATTTATTCGCCGATAAACAGCAAAGCGGAAAGTGTATAAACATGGTGACTGCCGCGCTCAGTATTTTTCCATTATTGATGCGGCAGCCCATTTCCTTATTGTATCTCATCCAGATAAAGCTGCGCACGGTTCTGCACGACATCCAGTACCTCTTTCGCAGTCCTGCTTCCCGAGCTGTAGCCATCCAGTTCCTCCTCTATCACAGACATTAATTTTTCTGATTTTGTTCCCATAGGGCGCGCTGTCAGAAACATCTCACGAAGCCTGTCAATATCTTTATCCGTGAGCGCTACCTGCTGATAGGCAAACTCACCGATATAGCTCAGTCCTTCCGGCTTCTCATCCTCTTCCCGGAGATAATCAAAAAACTGCTCCAAGGCTTCCCTTTGTACCGGGAATCCGCTGTGGTCCTTTGACGCTTCTTCCGCCATCTCTTTCTGTACTTCTTCTGACAGCAGATATTTCAGAAATTCTACTGCACCGTCCACATCGGAACACGCTTGATTCACCGCAAAAGAATCCCCATAGATTAGGTGTCCGCTTCCTCCATCTTCCGTTGGAAAACCAATATAGACCTCCCTTTTCTGAAACACTGCCGTAGCAATCTGAATGGGATTATAGCCATATAAATTCAATACATAGGTCAACACTTCCCCGTCTGCAATCCGTTGTTCTACATTGCTGTAAGTACTCTCTTTGTCTGCATATTTTGCAGCAAACTCCAACAGTTGTACTGCCTCATCACTGTTCAGATAACTTTTTTTCTGTTCCCAGTCCACAAGACTCGCATTACCTTCCGATATTAAACCCAGCTTATAGAACAAACCTGCTTCATTTTCCATACCGGCAAAGGAAACCGCACCACTTTCTTCCATACATTTCATCGCTTCCTGCAGAGTCCAGCTGGTCCGTTCTCCCACCACATCCGCACTGGCAACCAGAGTGTTAATACCACAACTGTACGGAACGGCACACAGCTTTCCATCCACCTGTCCCACCTGCCATACCGACGGCAGCACTATATCCTCATACTCTGTGAAATATTCTGACAGATCCAGCAAATATCCTCGCTGCGCACCGGCTTCTACATCAATTGCATTTTGCGCAGCTAACAAATCAGGACCTTTTCCTGCTGCAAGCTCTGCCTGTATTCTGGTTCTGAAATCCTCATAGTCCTCCCCGTCTTCCACCGTGCGCAATACAATCTGATACTCTTCGCTCTGTTTATTAAAATCAACTATTGCCTGTTTCAAAAAAAAACCCGCAAATGTGGTAGCTAGTTCCAACACCTTTTTCTCTGCCTGTTCGTCCCGTACCCCAGTATCCTCCCTCATCTCCCACAGAACATATTCCTGTTCCGCATTCTGAAACAGCAACAGCAATTTTCCTTCCGTACTTATACAGAATCCCTGTAAAATAAACATATCCAAATAATAATCATTTTTATAACTGTCAAATAACAACTCCATAGATTGGTTATCTAACGAAAACTGCCATAGTCCGTTTGTATTCCACAGATATCCTTCTGTTTCTGAACAGAAGACAACCTTATCCAGATACGACATACCGGTATCCTCCGCCGTAAATATCAGTTTCCCATCTTCTGACCAGATACTGAAGCCACTGCTTCCCATGGAAATGTTCCCTGAACTCAAAATAACACCGTTTTCATCGCAGCCACACAGATAGGTCTCTCCGGAAAAAGGATTTACGATTGGCTGCCATACATAGCCTTCCTTGATATCGGGCGCTGCTTCCATCATCCTATATTCTTTATCTAAATAACTGGAGCTAAACGCAATTTCTCCGCTCACTGCATCAAAATCCATATAAAGAACGTAATTTTCCAATCCCTCTCCCATATGCAGTTTATTAATGGTTCTCCCACTTCCCTGTTCGGGTATCCATTCCCCATCAATCCGAGTAGCCGAATATCCTTCCGCTATCGACCATTTTCCGATATAATCATTGTCGCTTCCCCGAAGCAACACATAAATGGTTCCATCTTCAGATAAACAGCGGGTCAGCGTATAACTTGAACTGACGCTTTCTTCTGTCACCCACTCTTCCAGTGCAATAGAATGATTCACCCATTGGGTATAAGGAGCTTGCAGAGTTTGCACACAACATACAGAATATTCCAAGTCCTCAGGAGACGAGCTGATTGTCAGAAAACGATAGACAGTTTCTTCTGCAATTCCCCACATTTCATCAGACACAACACTTTCTTCCAAAATCATATCGCCTAATGCCGCATCTGCATCCGGCAGCTTGATTTTATCCGCAATCCATTCCTTTGTCTGTTCTTCTTCCCTGCTTTCTACTGCATCTGCGTTTTCTGCTCCCTGTATGCTCTGAATTTTCTCATCTGTTTTTGTCTCTTTACTTACAATCGCATCGGTGCCGCATGCGCTTAATAACAGACAAATTATCACAAAAACAGATATCCATCGTTTCTTCATATCAGTTGTCTCCTACGTATGTATTATGCCAGATTTCTATTGCGGAACATGTATTTCGTATTTAAATGTTCGTGGTTGAGCTATAAGTATGCCACATTGAGTACAATATGCGTCATATACATTATAATAATGTTGAATTTCTTCTTTCTCCTGTATGATTACATTGTGCCTGTGCGGTCAGCACACTGCCGCACAGCAAAACCACCATAAACATCATTACAGCTAATTTCTTTATTTTGTTTTTCATATTCGTTTCTCCTTTTTTATGATTTTGTTGTGTGCTTTGTTATTCATCTTGCCGTATCTCTGTATAAGATAATTTTGTAAGACCGGGCACCATTTTAGCACCACAAATAAGACGATACACATAGCGTAGAGCGATATTACCACATCCGCAAAGGCAGTTTAGGGCTACTTTGTTTTACGCTATTATGTTGTGCATTAAAAGTTTAATAAGCCTTGCAAACAAAGGATTTATAGGCACAAAGCTGATAGAGCAAAGCGCTTATACCTTTTCCTACGAAAATACCATTTAACTGCGTAACATTTCAAAGAAAAATGCTATCCGTTTAGATTATCTATTCCTTTCCGTTCCTCTGTGAAAAGTTTCATAGCAAGCATAGGAAAGGGGTACCCTTTCCGTAAAAATCATTCGTTTCTGTATACGATAGTTACGGCGATTTTTACTTGTGGGGAATATCCCAAGCCCCTACACAAACTCGGATTTGTTAAATTCCTTTAATCAAAAACATTTCCATTGGTTGTTCATACTCTGGAACATCTATGACAAAACCACCACAATCTTTATAGCCTAATTTTCTATAAAAATGTTGTGCTTCTTCATCGACCTGCGTAGATGTCAAAAGCATACCATATCCTTGCGATTTCATATCAACTTCCCAATGCTCCATAAGTTTTTTTCCATAACCTTTACCTTGATAGTTCCAATCAATAAATAGCATTGTACAAAATGGTGTGTTATCCCAAAAAAGATTGTATCTTAACAATCCAATTTGTTTATTATCATCTAATAAAATATATCCTCTTCTATTGCTGACTTTGTTGTCAAATTCTTGTTCTGGCAAATGCTTATCAAGACTATACCAAAATTCTTTATCTTCCGACTGAACATATCTAATTTCTATCATTACCTTTACCTTCCTAAAATGAAATTTGTCGATTTGTATACTTAATATTATAGCACCCATATATAGATTATTGTACTGTAATTCTGCTCTATACGGAATAGCAGTGCCAGACGACCTCATCAACGTTTAAGATGAGCGGGCTTCGACCGCCGTTGACAAGTCCGCCTTTCCCTACTTATGTGGCAAACAAGAGAGCGAAAGCAACGAGTGCTTTCGCCTTCACATAGTATGGTATTTCCTTATAGCCGCCCATATCGTTTTATATCGCCATAAGAAACTCGGGCACCATTTGGTAACTGAAGCGTCAAAAATCACTGTTTTTTTTAGTTCCTTAACAGGCGAAAAAACCAGTATTTGCAAGGCTTTTCACAGTTCAGGACTTTTCGATAGTACAAACTCAAATACTATTTTTTATTATATTTTGCAACAAAAAAAGCATTCCGCCGACTAAGGAGTATTTCCTCAATTCAGCGAAATGCTTTTGGTTTTAAAACTTATTTCGCAGCGATTTCTGCTTTTAACTTCTCAGTCAATGCAGGAACAATCTTGTTTAAGTCGCCTACGATACCGTAATCAGCTACATCAAAGATAGGAGCGGTCTCATCCTTGTTGATAGCGATGATGATATCGGACTCCTCCATACCTGCCAGGTGCTGAATCGCACCGGAGATACCGATTGCAAAGTATACATTAGGACGAACAGTTTTTCCGGTCTGTCCAACCTGAAGGTCTTTGGACTTCCAGCCTGCATCTACAACTGCACGGGAGCAGCTTACGGTAGCGCCAAGCACCTCTGCAAGGTCATCCAACAGCTTGAAGTTTTCTGCACTGCCGACGCCACGACCACCGGATACCAGAATCTTTGCATCCATGATATCTACCGTATCGGTAACAGCCTTGACAACCTTCAGAATCTCCACGTACTTGTTATCAGGAGTAAATCCGGGATTAAATTCAATTACGTTAGCCTTTGCACCTGCTACCTTTGCACGCTTCTGCATAACACCGGGACGTACCGTAGCCATCTGAGGACGGAAGTCAGGACAAGCGATGGTGGCGATAGTATTACCACCGAATGCAGGACGGGTCATCAGTAACTGATTGTGCTTCTGCTCCTTACCGGGTACAGGATTGATAGGGAAATCGCCAATCTCAAGCTGTGTACAGTCTGCGGTCAGACCGGTATGGATTCTTGCGGAAACACGGGGACCAAGGTCACGTCCGATTGCTGTTGCACCTACAAGGAAAATTTCAGGTTTATATTCGTTGATAACTGATGCCAAAGCATGTGCATAAGGCTCGGTTCTGTACTCTTTCAACTCGGGATCATCTACTACGATAACCTTGTCTGCACCGTACTCAGCCAATTCATCAGCAAGACCCTTTACGTCACTACCTACTAATACAGCAGTTACTTCGGTTCCCAGAGCTTCTGCAAGGTCTTTACCTTTACCAATCAGCTCGAAGGCAATGCTATTGATTTCGTTGTCTACCTGCTGTGCGAAGACATATACGCCCTTATATTCTTCTAAGTTCATTGTTTTTCCTCCAAATTATTAAGCTTGCTTTTCTTTTGCACTGATTAAATAACGTGCTTTTCTTTCATCTTACCAACAATGTAGTCAACAGCCTCTGCGGTATCTAATGTAACCTTTTCGCCGGCGCCCTTTCTAACCTTATCAGAAGCCTTCGCAATCTGGGTAGGTGAACCCTTCAGACCTAAGTTGGAATCATCAACATCCACCAGATTAGCTCTGCCCCATACGGTAATCTCAGCTTCGCAGGCATCGAAGATTCCGCCGGGAGTCATATAACGAGGCTCGTTCAACTCTGCCAGTGCAGTTATCAGACAAGGCATTTTTGCCTTTAATACATGATATCTGTCATCGTACTGGCGCTCAACAATTACGCTGTCACCATCGATTTCGATTTTCTGGGCATAAGAAATAACAGGAATATTCAGATGCTCGGAAATCTGAGGACCAACCTGTGCGGTATCTCCGTCGATAGCCTGACGTCCGGTAATAATCAAATCATATTCAAGATTGCGGATTGCACCTGCAAGCGTCTGGCTGGTTGCCCAGGTATCAGCGCCGCCAAGTACACGGTCTGTTACAAGGATACCTTTGTCAGCGCCCATAGCGATTGCCTCACGAAGAACATCTTCCGCCTTGGGAAGACCCATCGTAATTACGGTAACTTCTGCGCCATACTGATCTTTTAATCTAAGTGCCGCTTCCAAGCCTGCTTTATCATCAGGGTTCATAATAGTCATCATAGCAGCTCTGTCCAGAGTACCATCGGGATTGAATTTAACGCCGCCCTTAGTATCAGGAACCTGCTTAATACAAACAACAATTTTCATTGTATTTTCACTCCTTATATTTATTTTTGTTTTATGTTCTTTGGCTGTCGCCGGATTCTCCGGATGCCGGAACCTCCGGCTTTTCCGCCGGAACCTCCGGCTTTTCCGCCGGAACCTCGTAATCCTTCGGATTCCTCGGTCGCGGTGCAGCGCTGCACCGCTCATAATCTTTTGTCATTCCCGGCTTTTTGTGCAAGCACAAAGCCGGTCATTCCAAAATCTTATTCCGGCTTACTTAAGCAGATTCGCGGAAATTACCATTCTCTGAACCTCGCTGGTTCCCTCGTAAATCTCGGTAATCTTAGCGTCACGCATCATACGCTCTACATCGTATTCTCTGGTGTAACCGTAACCGCCATGTAACTGAACAGCCTTTGTCGTAACTTCCATAGCCATCTCTGCTGCATACAATTTTGCCATAGCTGCTTCAACACCGTAAGCAGTCTTATGGTCTACCGTGTACTGGTCTTTGGTGCGGGCTGCCTTGTATACAAGAAGCTGTGCTGCCTGAGCCTTGGTTGCCATATCAGCAAGCTGGAACTGGGTATTCTGCTGCGCAGCAATGGACTTGCCGAACTGCTTTCTTTCCTTGGTATACTCGATAGTTCTCTCAAGAGCGCCCTCGCCAATACCAAGTGCCTGAGCGGCGATACCGATACGTCCGCCATCCAGAGTGTGCATAGCAATCTTGAAGCCCTGTCCCTGTTTGCCGAGCAAATTCTCCTTGGGGATACGGCAGTCAGTGAAAATCAACTCATAAGTAGAGGATCCACGGATACCCATTTTCTTCTCCTTGGTACCGAAGGTAAATCCGGGAGTGCCTTTCTCTACGATAAATGCAGAAATCTCTTTCATAAATCTGCCGGGTTTCTTCTCAACCATTCCGGTAACGGCAAAGATTACATATACCTCTGCTTCTTTACCGTTGGTAATAAAGATTTTGGATCCGTTAATAACCCACTCGTCTCCATCTAAAACAGCCTTTGTCTGCTGTCCCTGAGCATCCGTACCAGCGCCGGGCTCGGTCAGACCGAAAGCGCCAAGTCTCTTACCGCTTGCCAAATCAGGCAGATATTTCTGCTTCTGCTCTTCCGTACCAAAGGTCAGAATAGGGTCGCAGCAAAGAGAGGTATGTGCGGATACGATAACGCCTGTCGTACCACAAACCTTGGAAAGCTCCTCCACACACATAGCATATGTTAAAATATCACAGCCCTGTCCGCCGTACTCCTTAGGGATAGGAATTCCCATGAAGCCTGCCTTAGCCATTTTCTCAACAGTTGCGCGAGGGAATTCTTCTGTCTCGTCAACCTCCTGTGCCAAAGGCTTTACTTCTTTTTCAGCGAACTCTCTGAAAAGAGTACGCGCCATTTCATGCTTTTTACTTAAAGTGAAATCCATGATTTTATTTCCTCCATATAAATATAATTTTATTTACTGAGCATCAACAGGGGTTTTGGTTCTGTCTGCATTGTAAACATAGAAGCCCTTTCCGCTCTTAACACCAAGATTACCGCCGCGCACCATCTTACGGATAAGAGGACATGCACGGTACTTGCTGTCACCGGTCTCCTGATAAAGAACATCCATAATAGCAAGACAGATATCCAGACCTACGAAATCGCCCAGCTCCAAAGGTCCCATAGGATGATTTGCACCCAGCTTCATAGCTGCGTCAATACCTGCGATATCGGAAACACCTTCCATTTTGATGAAAGCAGCTTCATTAATCATCGGAATCAGGATACGGTTTACGACAAAACCTGCTGCCTCATTTACCTGAACGGGTGTCTTGCCGATTTCTTCGGAAATCTTTTTAATGGTATCAACAATCTCCTGAGGAGTATTCACACCTGCAATTACCTCAACCAGCTTCATACGGTCTGCGGGATTGAAGAAGTGCATACCAATCATAGGACGATTTAAACCGTTTCCAATCTCTGTAATAGAAAGACTGGAGGTGTTGGATGCGAAAATACATTCCGGTTTTGCAATCTTGTCCAACTCACCAAAGGTAGTCTTCTTAACTTCCATATTTTCAAATGCTGCTTCCACAATTAAATCACAGTCTGCACAGAGGTTCTCTTTCAGACCGGGTGTGATTTTTGCAAGAATGGCATCTACGGTTTCCTGTGTCATTTTGCCTTTTTCTACAAGCTTTGCATAACCCTTGGCAATTTTTTCTTTGCCACCTTCAGCCCACTCCTGCTTAATATCGCAGAGTGCAACCTCATATCCGTCAACCTGGGCAAATGCCTTTGCAATGCCCTGTCCCATGGTACCAGCACCAATAATACCTACTTTCATTGAAAGTTCCTCCTTATTATAAAATGATTTATTAATTATAAAGTTATTTCTTTTCTATCCAGATATGTAACTCAGAAATCCATTTGCTTTGCTTAGCAGTTCTTGAACGGCTCTTTTACCTTTTCTTTGTTCTTGTCAAGGAAAAATGCCATACCGTATTTCTGATCCTCTGTCTCGAAGCAGTCACCGAAAAGCTTCTCTTCGATTACGATTGCTTCGTCCATATCTACGTCAAGACCCTCGTTAATTGCTTTCTTGCAGTTGCGGACAGCGATAGGAGCATTCTTTGCGATGCCTGCTGCCATCTTCTCTGCTGCGGGAAGCAGCTCTTCCTGGGTATAAACAGCATTTACAAGACCGATTCTGTAAGCTTCGTCAGCCTTGATATTGCGTGCGGTATAAATCATCTGCTTTGCCATTCCTGCACCAACCAGACGAGCCAGTCTCTGTGTGCCGCCGAATCCGGGGGTAATTCCAAGACCAACCTCAGGCTGTCCGAACACCGCATTGTCGGAACAGATTCTGATATCACAGCTCATGGAAATCTCACATCCGCCGCCCAGTGCAAATCCGTTCACTGCTGCAATGACAGGGATGGGGAAGGTTTCCAGTTTGCGGAATACGTCATTTCCTTTTTTGCCGAAGGCTTCTCCCTCTGCTTTGGTAAGGGTGCTCATCTCTCCGATATCTGCACCTGCAACAAAAGATTTCTGACCTGCTCCTGTAAGAATCAGGCAGCGTACTTCATCAAGATTTACTGCATCCAGGGTCTTGTCCAACTCGTCAAGCACCTGAGAATTAAGAGCGTTCAATGCCTTCTCGCGATTAATGGTAATAATTGCATAACTGCCCTTCTGTTCGTATAAAATATACTCCATGGTAATCCTCCGTTTATATGTATTGTATTACTGCACAACATTATAATATATTTCCTGATAAAAAGAAACATGAAAAAGAATACCGCGCCGCTCCTACGGTATTGGTATTCTTTTTCGTGGATTTATCTACTAAATTAGTCTTCGATTTTAACGATTGTGGAGCAACCCATACCGCCGCCGATGCACAGAGTTGCAAGACCGGTCTTAGCGCCCTTTGCCTGCATCTCATGAAGCAGGGTTACCAGAATACGGCATCCTGACGCGCCAACGGGATGTCCCAGTGCGATTGCACCGCCGTTCGGATTCAACTGCTTATCAACATCGATACCTAAATCCTTACCTACTGCCACAGACTGCGCAGCAAATGCTTCATTTGCCTCGATGATGTCGAAGTCTTCAATCTTCATGCCGGTCTTCTCCATAACCTTTCTGGTGGAGTAAACAGGACCGATACCCATAACCTCGGGACGGCAGCCTGCCAGTGCGCCTGCTACAAAAGTAGCCATCGGCTTAACGCCAAGCTCCTTGGCTTTCTCTTCACTCATAACAACGATTGCTGCTGCACCGTCGTTGATACCGGAAGCATTACCTGCAGTAACGAAACCGTTTGGATTGATAGGGCGAAGCTTAGCCAGACCTTCGATGGTAGAACCATGACGAGGACCTTCATCAACCTTGAACTCAATTACTTCTTTTTTCTTCTTAACCATTACAGGAACGATTTCTGCATCAAATGCACCACTCTTCTGAGCCGCTTCTGCCTTCTGCTGGCTCTTTAATGCAAACTCATCCAGCTCTTCGCGGGTAAGTCCCCACTCTTCGCAGATATTGTCTGCGGTTTTAATCATATGATAATCATTGAAAGCATCCCACAGCGCATCCTTAATCATGGTATCAACCAAAGTACCGTTGTTCATTCTGTATCCGTAACGTGCCTGAGGAATTGCATAAGGAGCCATGGACATATTCTCCATACCGCCTGCAACAACGATGTCAGCATCTCCTGCCATAATCATCTGTGCCGCCTGATTTACACAGTTCAGACCGGAACCGCAAACCACGTTCATGGTAACAGCGGGTACTTCAATCGGAAGACCTGCCTTGATAGCTGCCTGACGTGCAACGTTCTGTCCCTGACCAGCCTGAATTACACAACCCATATAAACCTGATCAACTGCTTCCGGAGCAACACCTGCTCTGTTCAGTGCTTCCTTGATTACGATAGCACCGAGCTCTGCTACGGGGGTAGTGCTGAGTGTGCCGCCCATTGTTCCGATTGCGGTACGGCAAGCGCCTGCTAATACAACTTTCTTTGCCATTTGTTTTTCCTCCAATGTTTTCTTTGCTATAAAAATTTACATGTATCTTCACACTTTTCAGTGTTAAATTCATGTTCCTGCAATGATTGTTATTTTTTTATCATTGCCGCTTTTCTTATTGTATCATATGGGATATTCTTTTGCAACGACTTTTGAAATAAATTTGACAAAAAAATAACAAATACACCGGCAAACTACTGCTCTTTCTCCCCCTTTGCCTTCTCTACCTCCGGATCCTTTATTCCCGTGGTACGAATCCATTCTTTCGTCCCCTCCACCTTTTCTACCGGCTGGGTATGCTTTGCAAGAAACCGGGTAAGGGGATAGACGTCAATCCAGATTTCATTGTCGCTCTCTTTTTGGGACTCATCAAATATCAGCTCCAGTCCCCAATGCAGATGGGTCACTTCTATGTTGTTGACATTTTCCTTGGTGGAATATCCGGTATGCCCCATATAGCCGATGACATCTCCTGCCGTAACAATACTTCCCTCCTCCAGATTTTCCGCATAGGGGTAATTCTGTCGCAGATGTGCATAGTAATAGTAGCGTTTCCCGTCAAAACTGCGGATACCGATTCGCCACCCGCCGTACTGGTTCCAGCCCAATGCCTCTACGTAGCCTGATTCCACACAGATTATCGGTGTTCCCACGAGACCCATCATGTCATGTCCAAGATGCTTTCTTTCATAACCATAGCTCCGCCCTGTTCCAAAGTCATCATAGTGACTGTAATCAAAGCCTCTTGCCAATGGGAAATACGCTTTCAGACCGTATTTTGTGCAATACTCCCGATTGCCGTTTTCATCCTCCACCTCAGCTTCATATTCTCCTACCATTCCTCCCAGGACCGCTGTATAGGCTTCCTTATAATAGGAATAATATTTCATGTCTTTTGTCAATTCTTCCATCGTAGTCTCCCCGTCGCACAGCTTTTCCGCCGTATCCTCAAGAATGGAAAGCGCTTTTTTGTTAAACTCTCCGCCTGTCCTCGCTGCCGTATATGCCAACAGCTCTATCCAGCTTACCGGATGCTCCGTATCATGGGTATCCACATCCCAGTCATACGCCTTGCAGAGCGCTTCATAGGATACGGTAAAGTCCACCCACTTGATGTAATCTTTTCCCGAAGCTGTCGTTCCGGTCAAAACCGCCTGCCCGGATTCATGGGCCGACCCATACGAAAGCCCAGCCAAAACTATCACCAGAACCGCTTCCACTAAAATCGCTTTTTGCATTCTTCGTATAAACCGGGATTTTGCTTTTGGAAAAGAAAGATATGTAAAAAAATCAGAAACGCGCATGTATATAAAGTCCCTCTAAAACGCAGATGTCTTTCTACATCTTATGAAGGGAACTACCAATCTATGAAAAAGGATGCGCAGCAGCCACTGCACATCCTCTCCTTAACCTACTACAATGTATTTATGGTTAATATCCCTTACAGCCAGTAATGAATTATCCATCTTGTTGCTTAAGCTGTTAGAATGTAGGTAGCAATTGGATATCTTCTCCTTTCCTGGACTTCGCGTCCGTAAAACAGACTGATAACCAGCTCCTCATTCGCAGCGTTCGTTTTATGCAGGTTGAACTGCCTTTGGTACGTTCGTGTCACACCACAGTAGATTGAATAGGCAATGAGTAAAACTGGTATTTATCCATTGCAATAATCTGAAGGAGTGACAAATTTATGTATACTGTACTTACAGGTTCCCGCCAGAGCCGAGTACATAAGAAATGGGACTATCTAGATGTGCTTTATTATCTTCATATTGTTGTTGGTTATTGTGATTGCCGTTTTTGTGGTTTGTAAACGTTCTGCAAATCACAAGAAACCCGATTATCATCTTGAGAATGTAAACACAAAGCCGAAAATTGGTTCTGAAGTTAGCTACTGTTTTTATAATGAAATAAAACAATATTGCTACAAACATCATATGTCCATATCTGACCTTATCAGGAAAGCCGTAAGGATTTATATGGATACAAACACATAATTCTAAGATGCTCCTAAATATGCAAATAATATTTACCGGAATAATAAAAGGTAACTTTTGCTTGACTTTATATTTATCCTCCTCTTATAATTACTATTTTACATGAATTATTTTCATGTTTGTATTCTACATGAATATTTTTCATGTGTCAATACTAAACTTGAATTTTTTTCTTTCTTATAGTATTCTTTAACCAAGAAAGGCGGTGCACTTTATGGGTCTTGGCGACAATATAAGATACTTAAGAACAAAACTCGGTTTTTCACAAGACTACATAGCTGAAAAACTTGGTTACAAATCATATACAACTATTCAAAAGTGGGAATCTGGCGTATCTGAACCACCAATTAAAAAACTCAAGGAATTATCCGTCCTATTAAATGTAGATATGAATGAGCTGGCTAGCGGTAATTTACAATTAAACGAAGAGAAACTTCCAACAGATTTAACTTCCAAAGACAAACGTGACATTAAAAAGAACGTCGACAATATCATGGAGAGCCTTGAAAATGGAGATGTTCTATATTATGACGGCATTGAAGTGCATTTAACAGACGAAACGAAAGCTCTTCTCAGAAATGCTCTTACTATAGCAATGCAGGCTGTAAAAATTGAAAACAAAAAAATACGATGCCAATAATACCAACTAGAAAGGAGTATCATATGCCACAATTAAGAGAAAAGATCTATACCTCAGAGGATTACTGGAACCTGCCGGAAGGAGAGCGCGCTGAACTGATTGACGGACAGTTATACATGCAGGCTGCTCCCTCAAGAATTCACCAGAAATTAATCCAGCAATTTAGCAAAATCGTTGGAAACTATATTGATGCAAATAATGGAGATTGCGAAGTTTACCCTGCCCCATTCGCAGTAAATCTCAATGCAAATGATGAAACCTATGTAGAGCCAGATATCAGTGTTATCTGTGACAAAAATAAATTGAATGACCGTGGTTGCAATGGCGCCCCAGACTTCATTATAGAAATAGTCTCTCCCAGCAGCCGCAAGATGGATTACTCTACCAAAAACACTTTATACACCAATGCCGGAGTTCGTGAATACTGGATTGTGGACCCTGAAAAAGAACGTACTACCGTATACCGCTATGAAGAGGATGCTGCTCCTATTATTATTCCTTTCACTCAGTCTATCCAAGTTGGCATATACAAAGATTTAAGTATTACTATTGCAGATTTATTATAATTAAAAACAACTAAAAACCGCTCCAGTGCTACCAACACCGGAGCGGAAACGGAATTATACCGGAAGAACCGATACAACTCACCCTAGACAAGTGATATTGTATCATTCTCTCGGTAAAAATACAAGTTTACCGGGCATTTTTGTGCCCAAAATTCATATTAATTGAATAACAGGAGAATGATGCACAATGAAAAGAATCGGAATCTATCCAAGAAAATCTGTATTTCGTGACAATAGCGAATCTGTATCCGTTCAGGTAAAGCTCTGTAAAGAATATTCGCGGATTATATTTCCAAGTGAGGACATCGAATTTTCTGTATATGATAAGGACGAAGGTTTCTCCGGTAAAAATACGAACCGCCCATCCTATCAGGAAATGATATGTGATGTACGCAATAATTTGCTGGATGCTGTCATAGTCTACAAATTATACATCCGAGCGTGTCTCCGATAGTATGCAGGCTCTCGGTGATGCCGGATATTGGACTGGAGGACTGCTGCCGCTTGGTACCACTTCCATCCGAAAAGTGGTACATGGGCGGGAACACTCCTTTCTGCAACTGGACGAAGCAAGCGTTTGGAAAGTACGCTTATTGGGCGAACTGATGTTAAATGGATATAGTATAACGAAAATTGAACGCTACTGTTGCGACCATGATATAAAAAGTGCAAGGGGGTATTTTTTAAGTACGTCCCAGATTCATACTATACTGTCCAACCCTGTGTATTGCCAGAATTCGCAGGAAGCTTATTACCATTTTAAATCCCTCGGTTGTAAAGTGCCTGAAAATCCTGCCTTATTTGACGGAACAAAAGGCTTGATTGCATACGGACGCACTCAGACTACTGCAAATGGACAACGGAAAAACGATTGCAGAAATTGGTCCATTGCCACCGGCATTCATGACTATGTTTTTACCTTTGAGCAATGGAGAGCAATTCAAAGTCGTCTGGGCGTTAATAAACAGGACAGGTCTAATAAATATCAGGTCGGTATCCTAAAGGGCGTACTTACCTGTTCCTGCGGCTCAAAGATGGTGAATCGCGTGTATGTTAAGAACAATATACCGTTTGCATATTATTACTGCATGAAAGCTTCCCGTCAAAAAACCTGTCAGATTCGATACTACAGAATAGATGATATTGACGATCTGTTTATAAAGAAACTACAGGATATAAAATTGAACCCTCAATACATCCAGGTACAGAAAAACGCCGAGCAGGAATATACGAATCCTGTTGTCGTTAAGGCTAATATCAAAGCTACCGAAAATTCTATCCGCAACCTCACACTGCAATTACAGCAAAATGCTTCCTCTACTGCTGCCAAGTATATTATTGCTCAGATTGAAGAGCTGGATAAGAAGCTTTCCACTCTTTCCATGCAGCTTCGCCGTAGTGAGCAGGCTGCCGCCTGTCAGAAATCTGCTAATGAGGAGCGTGATGCAATTTACAAAAACATATGTATCTTAGTTGATAACTTTGTAATCAAAGCCTCTTGCCAACGGGAAATACGCTTTCAGACCGTATTTTGTGCAATACTCCCGATTGCCGTTTTCATCCTCCACCTCAGCTTCATATTCTCCTACCATTCCTCCCAGGACCGCTGTATAGGCTTCCTTATAATAGGAATAATATTTCATGTCTTTTGTCAATTCTTCCATCGTAGTCTCCCCGTCGCACAGCTTTTCCGCCGTATCCTCAAGAATGGAAAGCGCTTTTTTGTTAAACTCTCCGCCTGTCCTCGCTGCCGTATATGCCAACAGCTCTATCCAGCTTACCGGATGCTCCGTATCATGGGTATCCACATCCCAGTCATACGCCTTGCAGAGCGCTTCATAGGATACGGTAAAGTCCACCCACTTGATGTAATCTTTTCCCGAAGCTGTCGTTCCGGTCAAAACCGCCTGCCCGGATTCATGGGCCGACCCATACGAAAGCCCAGCCAAAACTATCACCAGAACCGCTTCCACTAAAATCGCTTTTTGCATTCTTCGTATAAACCGGGATTTTGCTTTTGGAAAAGAAAGATATGTAAAAAAATCAGAAACGCGCATGTATATAAAGTCCCTCTAAAACGCAGATGTCTTTCTACATCTTATGAAGGGAACTACCAATCTATGAAAAAGGATGCGCAGCAGCCACTGCACATCCTCTCCTTACTGTTTTAAGCCTCAGGCTCAATCAACCCATAGGTATCGCCTTTTCTCTTGTACACTACGTTGACCTGATCTGTCTCAGCATTGCAGAAAACAAAGAAATTATGTCCCAGCAATTCCATCTGGATGCAGGCGTCCTCAGGGTACATGGGCTTGATATCAAACCTCTTGGTACGGACAATTTTTACATCTTCATCATCCATGTAGTCGTTTTCCACATACATCTTGCTGAAGGAACCAGCCGCCTGATGCTTGTCCACAATCTTGTTCTTATATTTCTTCAACTGTCTTTCAATAATTTCTTCCACCAAATCAATGGAAACATACATATCATTGCTGACCTGTTCTGAGCGAATGATGCTTCCTTTCACAGGAATCGTTACCTCAATTTTCTGGCGTTCTTTCTCAACACTTAACGTTACATGTACTTCTGTATTGGGATTGAAATACTTCTCCAGCTTACCAATCTTATCCTCTACTGCCGATTTTAATCCGGGGGTTACTTCAATATTTCTTCCTACAATAACAAACTTCATGCCGATCATCCCTTTCAGTATTTATTGTATAAGCATTATAACATGTTTTACTTACTTTTTGCAACAATTTGACAGTTTTTTTATTTGATTTAGAAATTATGTCCGTCAACCAAAATTTCGACATTTTTCGTGTAAATTTGATTTTTATTAGAACTTCACAAAACATTTGTTCCATCCAATTACAAACAAAAACAAGTTTGAATGATATAAAATTCTGTGGATAATGTGTATAACTTAGTGTATAAATGTCTTTTGCCTAAATTTGCGCCATTTCATATGTGGATAACTTTTAATGTATTATTGATTTTATTTTATCTTTTTATTGTTTGTTTTGTTTACTTTGTACAAGTTGTACAGACAGACAAAGTCAATGGTACTTTAGAAGCATTTACAATATTTTGACAAATTGCACAATTCTTTATTCAAAATCAAATTCTACATCCAGAATATCCTCAAAAGAAATTACAGTGTTTACAATCCGCAGCGCTCTTGCAGTCTCATCAATTCCGGCAACCATTCCCGTCTTTTTCAGATATTCATCATTGGAAAAGTAAATCACTTCCGCAACTTTCCCCTTCTTAAGCATGTGCATCTTCCGGTCAAGCTCTGCCGCCATTTCCTCTGATAATTCCACCTTAGGTACAATCACCTTCTCCTTTACCGCCAACGCCTCCGGCAGCCCGCGCAGCGCAGCAAAGGGCATAAACTGCTTGGCACGCTGCTCCACAGACATTCTTGTTTTCGGTCTACCTGCCACTTTTATGCCCTCCTATCTGCCGGTTCCGCTCCATGGTCGTTGCGCCCTCCTCCAGATTCATTCCTCTCAAAACTGCATTCTTACCGTATTTCTTTTTTATCTCAAGCATCGCCTTCTGAAGCTTTCTATCCTTTTCCAGCTCCTCCATATCTGCAAAGAAATTATACTGTCTGTATTCCTCCGCCACCACCCGGTTACAGGATATATTCACACGGCGGATGGGATATCCGGGATTTACAATCCGTTCATAAAGTGCCACCACGGCGGGAATGATCATTTTGCCGGCATTGGTTTCAAAAGGAAGGGCGGTCGTTCCCCTTACCGGCGGCAAACCAAACACATTGCTGTAGCCCACCTGTAAAGTAACGGAATCCGTAATCAGATTTTGATCCACCAAATCAAGGCATATTAGATCTGCCATTTCCTTAACAATCAGTCTGCCCTCTTCAAAATTATAATCGCGCATCAGTACTTGTCCACTGGTAATGGAACTGTTTTTGGGCTTGTAAGCTTTAATGTCCGCAATCGTAGTCGGTTCCCTTCCCCACGCATGGTCGATCAGAAGTTCCGCATCGATTCCAAAACGGCGATACAGCACCTCCTCATCCATCGCGGCAATATCGCCCATAGTACGGATTCCCAATCGTTCCAGATATTTTGCCGTACCTTCGCCAACCCGCCAAAAGTCTGTCAACGGTCTGTGATTCCACAGAGTTTCCCGATACGTTTCTTCATTCAGTTCACTGATAAAATCTGCGGAATGTTTTGCCGTAATATCAAGGGCAACCTTGGCGAGATAAAGATTGGTTCCGATACCGCATGCAGACCGGATTCCTGTTTTTTTAAAAATGTCATCCATAATCTGAACGCCGAGCTGTTTTGCATTCATTCCATAGAGTGTCAGATAGTCCGTCACATCCATGAACGCTTCGTCAATGGAATATACATGAATATCTTCCTTTGCAATATATTTCAAATAAACCTCATAAATTTCCGCGGCATAATCAATATACAATGCCATTCTCGGCTCTGCCGTGATATACTCCACGTCCTTGGGAATCTGAAATAATCTGCACCGGTTCGGAATCCCCAGCGCCTTCATGGCAGGCGTAATGGCAAGACAGATTGTTCTGTCACTGCGCTCCGGATCAGCCACAACAAGATTCGTTTTCAGCGGGTCCAGTTTTCGCTCCACACATTCCACAGAAGCATAGAAGGATTTCAAATCAATACACAAATACTGTCTTTCTGCTGTCATTCATACCTCTTTGCATACCTCTTCGTTAAAATCCTGCGCCCTATGGCGCACATGTAAAAACTGCTGCATCAATATACGATGCAGCAGTCTGAAATCTTTCTATCTTCTATTTTTCCCACTTATAGCTTAGAAAATTCTTCTGACAGCCAATACTTTTTTATAATCCGCATTGGAAATAATAATACCTGTTTTCTTCGTGGAGGCATGCACAATCTGCCCGTTGCCGATATAGATTGCCACATGTCCGGAGTAACAGATAATATCTCCGGGCTGCGCGTTTTCCAATCCGTCAACAGCATATCCCTGCGAACGATCTGCAGACGAGGAATGAGGCAGACTTACGCCGAAATTTGCATACACACTCATTACGAATCCGGAACAATCCGCGCCGTCTGTCAAACTGGTTCCTCCGTAAACATAGGGATTACCGACAAACTGGACTGCATATTCCGCAACCGCTACGCCCATCTCACTTCCGCTTCCCACTGTTACCTCTGTGGCAGTATTGGATGTACTTGAGGCGCTTGACTGATTCTGAGCCGCCTTAGCCGCAGCAGCCTCACGCGCCTTCTTCCTCTCTTCCGCTTCCTTCGCAAGACGCTTTTCTTCCTCTTCCTTGGACTCTGCCTGCACAAACTCAGAATGCAGAGTAACATAATCGGTAGAAACCCATCCGATACCTTCCTCGATATCAACCTTAACCCATCCGTCGGTTTCCTCCAGAACTACTAACTGGTCGTCAATAGGAACCATTCCCAAAACGGAAGAATCTGTAGTAGGCTCAGTACGGACAAACAGTGTGGTAGTCGTTACGGTTGCAATTCTTGTTCCGACTTCTCTCGCAAGCTCAACGGCTTCCTCACCGGTCACGCAGTATTCCGCTTTTACATACCCTGTAACGGTACCTGAAGTAATCTGATACCAGCCGTTTTCCTCTCCCTGAAAAGTACCTACGGAATTGTTATACAGCTTTCCTAAAATCTCACCCTCTTCACTGGGTATACTTCTGACATTTACATAATCATTTACCTGTGCAATAACAAGATTGCGAAAAATATCTTCTTCTGTAGGCTCCAAAGCCTCTGTATCCTCTGTCTCGCTAATCGCAAATTCAATAACCGCTTCGATTGGCATTGTCGTATTTCCTGTATTTGAAGCAATGTTTTCCAAAGCATTTCCATTTGCAATGGCAAGATCAACACCGCCGCTGGGCAAAACGGATGCTATGGAAACTGCATCTGCGGTGATACTCATTCCGGAAAATGTAATAGCCGCCGCCAATGTACAAGCCGCTATTTTCACTGAACCACGAATCATAATAACCTCCATTTGTATATTCTCTATCCATCCACGCCGAACCCTGTCCGTTCGATTTATTACAAAATTATTACATCCGTTAACAAATATATCACCTGCTGCAATATTTGTCAACCCGTGGAATGATTTGGAATATAGCCGGAAATACTGATTTTTTCAGTGTTTTTGTGGTTATTACCAAAAATACCCTGTTTGATTTGTATATTTTTTCTTTCACTATTTTTAAGAAAAATTTAATGTCTGCAATCAAACGGTTCGTTGCTGGCGGGAATAATGTTCTGCGCTGACCGCCGCATTCGCCCCGTCAGCTACCGCCGTGACTATCTGCCGCAGTGGCTTCCTTCGGATATCACCTGCAACAAAAATGCCCGGTCTTTCCGTCACACAATCTTCCCCTGCCGTAACGTAACCTCCCTCATCCAGAGTAAGCATATCCTTCACCAGCTCCGTATCGGGGTGGATTCCCACCGCAATGAAAACGCCTGCCAGTGCAATTTTTTTCTCTCCGCCGCCTTTGATATTCTCAACACAGGCAGCTTCCACGGTGTCCCTTCCCAGAATAGCCGTCACCCTGTGACTGTACAGAATTTCCACATTGGAAAGCTTCTTTAATTCTTCCTGTAAAATCATTGCTCCGCGAAACTCGTCCCTTCTGTGAATCACATAAACCTTTTCACAGGTGCGTGCCAGATAAATGGCATCCTCCAGCGCAACATCACCGCCGCCAACCACCGCAACGGTTTTTCCGGCAAAAAAAGCGCCGTCACAGGTAGCACAGTAAGACACACCCCTGCCTGAGAACTCCGTCTCCCCCGGCACGCCTAATTTGGCATGTTCCGCTCCGGTAGCCAGAAGCACCGCTTTTGCTTCATAATTCTCCTTACGGGTATGAATCACTTTCTTTTCTCCGGCGTCCTCAATGGACAACACTTTTGCTGTTTTAAAGGTCACGCCAAGCTTGTCCGCATGGGCGCGGAACTGCATTCCCATATCAAAACCGTTCGTCCCGGGCATTCCGAGATAATTGTCCACCTCATAGGTATTCAGAATCTGCCCGCCGCTCATGGGATTTTTTTCAAGCACCAGCAGCTTAAGTCCCGCTCTGCTTCCATATACAGCCGCTGAAAGTCCCGCCGGACCCGAACCGATAATAATTAAATCGTACATAGTTTTCCTTTCTGCCACTGAATGTTACATGGCATAGCACTTACAGTATGTTTCTTCTTTTTTCTCCATAGCAAACCTGCATAACACCAATATAACAGTTTCCCGGGCAAAAGCAAATAGCTGCTTTCCCCCATGCGCCGCCTGTGCTATACTGTGTAGGAAAGGACTTGAAAAAATGAACAATACAAAAACCGCTCTGATTACCGGAGCATCCCGCGGAATTGGCAAAGCAATCGCGGAAGCCTTTGCCGCCGACGGCTATCAGCTCATTTTAACCAGCAGCCGCACTCTTCCTGCGCTGACAGAGTTCGCCTCCTCGCTGAATACGAAATACGGCGTTTCCTGTCTCGCCTTGCGCGCTGATATGGGAAATTACGCCGATGTGGAAAACGTATTTGAACAGATATCCTCTCTGGATGTGCTGATAAATAACGCAGGTATCACCCACATCGGACTTTTGTCCGATATGACCGTGGAAGAATGGCAGCATCTGATGGCGGTGAATCTGGATTCCCTTTTTTACACCTGCAGGCTTGCCATCCCGCTTATGCTTAAGAAACATGCCGGGAGAATCATTAACATTTCCTCCGTCTGGGGGAATACAGGCGCTTCCATGGAGGTAGCTTATTCCGCCTCCAAAGGCGGCGTCAACGCTTTTACCAAAGCGCTGGCGAAGGAACTGGCACCCAGCAATATTCAGGTAAATGCAATCTCCTGCGGCGTGATTGAAACCTCCATGAATTCCTGCTTTTCTGAAGAGGATATGGAAGCTCTGCGCGCAGAAATTCCGGCAGACCGCTTTGGAAAACCCGAAGAGGTAGCACGTCTCGCCCTCCAGCTTGCAGATGCCCCAACGTATCTGACCGGTCAGATACTTACAATTGACGGCGGATGGTATTAACCCTCCGCCGTCCCTTCTCCATGCTCATATAAGCTATTCACATTTCCGTCAGGAACCAGAGAATTCACGATTTCCTGCATTTCCTCCTTGGAACGGGCGTCCTTGCATCGCATAATAATGTGTTCCCGCTCCGTTTCTGTCAGCTGCGCATAGCCTCTCATGGCAGGCTCGTTCATTGCCAGCGCCATTCCGAATCCCATGGGAATGCCCGTAAAAGGCACTCCTCCCATCGATGTTCCGTTTGTATCCATAACACACTCTCCTTTTTGCCGGTATCATACCTGTGCAGAGATTAGTGTGCGCAGTTTTACGGAAAATTATTTGATGAGGGTCCCATTGGCAGTTGTCCGTGTTTTATATCTCCAAAAAACGCTCAGCAGCGTCCAAATCGGCATAACCATACAGGCGGACACTGTTTTCCATAATGGCAAAGGCGAGATTTTTGTCCGCCCTCGCGTACTCCACCACATATCTGCCGTACAGCTCCAGCATCTTGTCGGAATAGGTGCTGATTTCTCCGCGGAGATAGGTTTCATAGGAGGTATTATACAGGTTATCCTCCGTACTCCTGATACTCCTTGCATTCTCTGCCAGATAAGGATATTTTGCGGCAAATTCCTCCATCCACGCAACCTGCAGCTGCACAATCTGTTCAATAATTGCTTTTTTTTCAGGGGATATCACAGGGAAATACTCCTTCATCTGTTCGTACTCCTCCGGCGCAGTACTTTCCATCATACGCCCGTACTTTTCTTCAATCAGGTTATGTCCTTTATGATACTCCGTATGGAAATCATACAAATACTGTAACAGCATGGTACGGTTCCATGTCAGGTACTGGCTCTTGCGCATAATGGAAAAGGTTGCCCAGTCATTCTGACAGGAGGCGCGTCCGCCCACGTTCTTTACCTTATCGAATGCCTCAAATTCCAGTTCTGCCACCTGCTCCACCAATTCAGCGGTACTCTTTGCCGCCAATGCTGATTTCCTGAGCAATTCTTCTGTATGGGCATCCAGATAAGTGTCTGAGTCACTGATGAAATTTTCTTCATATAATTCGTTTACCAGAAAAGCTGCAGCCTGCTCTATCACTTCCCTATCGCCGGACTCAGCGGATAGTTTTTCTCCGGCGGTTGCCTGTATCGGCAGCTCCCACATGTTTGCGAGCAGCTCTGCCAGTTTTCTTCCCCGACTTAAATTCTGCATACTGTGATAAAGCCATTTATCATGGGGCGGATAGCTTCCTTCTATATAGTGCTGTAGCTTCATAGCCTCTTTGATACAATCGGACAGCATCATCCGGGCAGTGAGCATATCGCCTCTTTTTCGCATACGGAAGTAATTGTACTGTCCTGTCTGGGAAAAACGAGCCCCGCTCTCCGCTATTTTCAGGAAACGAATCCGTTCCGGATAGCCCTGCTGCAACTTCGCACGGAAAGCGCTGAAAATACCCTCTGCATCCCGAAATACTTCGCCGTTTACCGCTGCTGCCAGGGAAGCGTCCGATACCTGCCGCCAGTCAATCTTATCATAATCACTCGTCTGCAGCAGATGTCTGTAAAAGGAAGAAATCGTCATAACGCCCCTTCTTCCCTGTCCCATGGCGCTGTAGCTCCGCCTGTATCCCATAAACTCACAGGGAAGCTTTTCATATGCCTGCTGCAACGCCTCGCCAATCTGCCCATAAGTCTCCTCCGTGACCCACATACAGATGTCCGGTCCCCAGTCATGGTCCCTTGAAATTGCATCGTCAAAGCCAAAGCAGTCCGAGCCTTTTCCCACAAGTCCCACTGCAATTTTGTCTATATAATCCGGAAACTGTTCTTCCAGCATAGGCTTGACATGTGTCTCGTAATATTGGCGGCAGAGTTCTAAACCGCCTAATTGCTGATGTTCACTGCTGCCGTCACATTCCCTCTCGCACGCCGCAAGATTCTCCTGTAATCTGTAATAATATTCATTTCTGCCAAGATTTCTTTCCATAATCTGCATGGCTTTGCGGAACAATTCTGCTGCAGAAGTATATTCCTTTTTCTGATAATAATACGTTCCGAGCGCAGATAACGCCGCGCCGTAATGGGCGTCCGACACCCCGAGCGTCTCGAAGCCTTTGATTGCCTTTTGTGCAGAGGAGTACGCTTCTTCCTGCTCCCCAAGCTGCATACAGGTTCCTGCAAGATTGGCGTATGTCACCGCCACCTCAAAGTCCGCCTGTTTCGCCTCCACGATGGAAAGCGCTTTTAACAGGCACTCCTTTGCTCTGGGAAAATCTCCCATTTCCTGATACAGGAGACTCACATTATTTTCAAGGCTCGCCACCAGCATATTGTCGGGTTCAAGTATCTCATGATAAATTTTCCGTACCATCAGATAGCAGGAAAGGGAATCCTGTAATTTGCCGCCGGCGCGGTAAGCGTTTGCCACATTCAGCAGCGTAGTTGCATAGGGAATCGTGCCCTGCAAGCCCATCCGCTCCGCCTGCGCAATTGCCTGCTCTGCTATCCGATACGAGCTTTCCACCTGACTGGTCTCGCGGTAATATCCCAGCAGTTCATTTAACAGTTGCAGCAGGCTTTCATCGTCCTGCTCCTGTACCGCCTGGGCAATCCCCTGCTGCATCAGCAGCTCTGCATCACTGCCCCTGTTCTGCTCATAATACGCATCCACTTGTTGTAATAACTTGTTAATATCCATTTTTCCCTCCAATATTACCCCCATAATATTACAGTGTTATCGCTTCGCCGCAATGGATTTCTTCCAGTTGTTCTCCCATAATTTCCTTCATCATTCCATAGGCTTCTTTGCCGGTACAATGCCCGGTATAAAACAGGGTATTCAGCCTGGAAAGTTCTCTGGCTGTACTGCGAATCGCCTCAATATCCTCCGCTGCATATTCCTTCTGTATCATATGAAATCCGCTGATAACCACATCGGGAGCCTTTCCATATAGCTCCTGATATCTGTCCAGAATATTTAAAATACCGTTGTGGGCACAACCCGACAACAGCATCCTTCTTTCTCCCTGTGTAATTACAAGGCACTGCTCATGCGCAAAATCATCCTGCATAAGCCCATTGCCATCCCTGCGTTTCAGGCGCAGATTGCTTTTTGCCCGAAAACGCCTTCCGGTAATGCCTGTAAAAAGAGACAACTCTTCATCCATCCGGCAGTCCCCGTCGAGCATTTCCACCTGCGGAAGTGTAAGAATCCTTTTGTCAATTCCAATATATGTTTCCCCACTGTCGCGAATACTGTAATAATCCGCCCCCGCACTTCGCTGCATATAAATCCGGGCGGCAGTATTCCGTTCCGCAAAAGGCAGAATGCCGCCTGAGTGGTCATAATGTCCATGACTTAAAATGACCGTATCCACCTGTCCCAAATCAACTCCCAGGACTTTTGCATTTTTGAGAAAAGCGTCCGTGGCTCCGGTATCCATGAGCAGCTTATGTTTGTCCGTCTCGATATAAAAGCTTAACCCATGTTCCTTCAGACATCCTTCCCGTCCCGGGGTATCTTCCATTAAATTCAGTATTATCATTTATTTTTCCTCTGTCATTCCGAACCCTTCTTCGGCATACGTCCGCAGCTTCTTTTTTCCGGGCAATATCCCATCATTTCGCACTTGGGCACAAAATAATTTTTCACTAAGTATTTCCATTCCTCCGAATACTCGCTGAGAGCCTCCATGATGTCTCTCATCAGTTGGCGGTATTCCCAGTAGGCTCTGGTACATAATCTCTGGTGCGACATTTCAATCAGATTACGGGCATTCCGCTTGTCCACAATTTTGGTGCACATACCCAGCGGCAGCAGCAGAGCAGCATCCTCTTTGGGAATTCCACAGGAGGTTATCAGTTCATCGCTAATTTGGGCAATCATGTTCATCGCTTCCCGGTATTTTTTCAGGGCTTCCTCATTCTGTTTTACACAAGGAGGGGTTACATACTCAAAATCCTTATAATTAATGTAACGGGTACTTGCCTGTAGCCTTGTGGGCGCTCCTCCTATATGGGTATACCATTCCCTGATTACCCTTGCGGAATAACCGTCCAGAATCAACTCAATATTGACATATTCCATCACACGGTGATGACCTGACTGAATGCAGTCAATTCCCCTGTTATAATTTTTTTCCATATCGTCAATATTGGCACCCCAGCACACGCCGGCTCTTTCTCCCATCAGGGTAATCGGATTCTTAGGCGTCTCGCTTAAAATTGTTACTTTTCCCATTTGATTATCAGTCTCCTTGTTTTATAAATCATTATCGTCCAATCTTATTTACTTTCCTATCTTTGACATATTATAACACGACTTATATCAAATAGCAAAAGCGCTATCTGGCTCTTATTCTAAAATCCGTCCGTCTGTGCTGATTGTGACAACCTGCCATGGAATAAATTTGCCGCTTTCCCGCAATGCCTCTTTCGCCGCCTGCTCTATTCCTCCGCAGCAGGGCACCTCCATTCGCACAACCGTAACGCTCTGAATCTCATTATTCTGAATTATTTCCGTCAGCTTTTCACGATAATCAACCGCATCCAACTTAGGACAGCCTATCAGGGTGATTTTTCCGCGAATAAAATCCTGATGAAAGTTTGCGTAAGCATATGCTGTACAGTCAGCAGCGATTAACAGTCTGGCTCCCTGAAAATACGGTGCGTTAATCGGTGCAAGCTTTATTTGTACAGGCCACTGCCGAAGCTGTGAAACTCCAGCAACAGCTCTTTCCGCAGGTATATCCTTCCGCTCCATCTGAAAAGAACGTGAACCCGGGCAGCCTGTATGCACCTTGTCGTCTGCCTGTGCCTGCTTCTTTTGCTTGTTGGCAAGCACCGCCGCTTCATCGTATGCCGCTGCCTCCCGCTCCACAAAGGTGATCGCACCGGTGGGACATTCCGGGAGACAGTCACCCATACCGTCGCAGTAATCATCGCGAAGCAGCTTTGCCTTGCCGTTTACCATGCCGATGGCACCCTCATGACAGGCATTCGCACAGGCACCGCAGCCATTACACTTCTCTTCATTTATCTGAATAATTTTTCGTATCATTCTATGGTCCTCCTATCTATACTTGACTTTACTGCCTTATTATAGTAGGATAAAAAATACAATTATGTGGTTAAAACCACAAAATAGAGGTTTTTATGAATTATAAATGGATCGCAAGAACTGCTCTCTTTCGCGGTTGTACCGAACAGGATATTGAAAGCATTTGCCGCTGTTTAGATTTTGGCACCCGCAGCTACCGCAGGGGGGATGTCATTGCTCTGTCCGGAGACACGGTATCAGACATCGGTCTGGTGCTTTCCGGAAGTGTGCGGATAGAAAACAATGATATATGGGGTAATAAAAGTATCTTAGGTATTGTGGAAAGCGGCGGCGTATTCGCCGAGGCATACGCCTGTATTCCCAATGAGCCGCTGATGGTAGATGTAATCGCCAATCAGGACTGTGAAATCCTTTTTGTCAATGTACCCAAACTCTTTCAGCCCTGCGATAATAGCTGTTCCTGCCATAACAAACTGATTCAGAATCTTGTTATCGTCAGTGCAAGAAAAAATCTGCATCTGACACAGCGGATTTTCCACACCTCCTCCAAAACCATACGCGGCAGACTGCTTTCCTATTTCTCGCAGCAGGCTGCAATACAGGGCAGCAGCAAAATCAAAATTCCCTTTGACCGCCAACAGCTTGCAGATTACCTTAATGTTGACCGCAGCGCGCTGTCTAAAGAGCTGGGAAAGATGAAAAAAGAAGGTCTGCTTAATTACCATAAAAATGTATTTGAGCTAAATATACACAATCAATAGCTCCCATCGCCTTTACAATACTCATGAGGGCAACGCCCTGAGTCTAAACCTCCTTTACATGCTCCTGCAGCCATTTTGCAACGCCGTCCTCGTCGTTGCTTCCGATGATTCCCGTTGCCAGCTCCTTCAATGCCTCCACCGCATTGCTGACGGCATAGCATTCGTCGGAAATCCGGAACATGGGAATATCATTGATGGTGTCCCCGAAGGAAACCACACGGTCACAGTCCCAAAGCTTCTTTAATTTTCTGATTGCCTCTGCCTTGGTCGCTTTCTTCGGCATTATCTCACACCAATATTCCGGACGGTACAATTCCTGCTGTAAGGTGCAGGTATATCTGTCATCCCCGGAAAAAATTTCATACACAGGAAGCAGCTCCGCCCGCTCACCGATGCAGGTGAAATAAAACACATCTCCGTCATACAGCCCGCCACTGTCGTTTAATGGGCGCAGGCGCCTGTCCCCTTGGCGTTTCCCAAGATATCTTTTTATCCCGTCATTTTCCTTTGTTGTCACCCAGGAAACCTTCTCAACTCCGTCTATATAGGAATACACCAGCGGACTGATATTGTGTTCTTGAAGTACCTTCATCACTCTGTCCGTCTCTTCTTTGCTAAAAAAAGAGGCAGTCAGGATTTCTCCGGTGGAGGGATTGATAATAAATGCCCCATTATAGGCAATCACCGGAATGTTTGTTGTCAATCCTTCCGCCACCACGGATGCGGATACCAGACTTCTTGCGGTGGCATAGGTAAACAGCAGTCCTCTTTCCACCAGACCGTTAATGACTTTGATACTATAGGGATTAATCCTGTCATGCGTATTTAACAGGGTGCCGTCCAAATCTGTAACATACAGTGTTCTCATCGCGCTACCTCTCTCATATATGTACCGTTTTATCCCAGCTCCAGCATGGCATCCAGACATTTCTTCGCTGCCAGACGGACTTCATCAGATAAAGTGATTTCCTCTCCTGTATCGCCCTTTACGCAGTGATAGACATCCGCCAGAGTGGTCAGCTTCATGTCACGGCATACAAGATGCTTGGACAGTGGATAAAATCTCTTGTCCGGACACTCAAACTGTAAATGCTGGATGATACTGTTCTCCGTTCCGATGATAAATTCCTGATGGTCGCTGTTTTTCGCATAATTCATAATGCCCGTAGTGCTTCCAATATAATCCGCCATTTCCACAACGTCCGCCACGCATTCCGGATGCACTAAAAGCTCTGCGCCGGGATATTTCTTTCTCGCTGCCAGCGCTTCCTGCTTTGTAATCGCCGCATGAACAGGGCATCCTCCCTGAACAAGCTGTATCTTTTTCTCCGGCACCTGCTTTGCAACCCACGCACCCAGATTACAGTCCGGAATAAATAAAATATTTTTTTCCTTCATATTGCGGACAATCTTTACTGCGGAAGCAGATGTAACACACACGTCGGAAACTGTCTTTAAATCCGCCGTGGTGTTGATGTATGCAACCACCGCATAGCCCGGATATTTGGCTTTTAACGCCTGTACCTGTTCCACATCCAGTTGTCTTGCCATGGGGCAATCCGCCTCGGAATGGGATAAAAGAACCTTCTTCTCCGGGGACAAAATCTTGACGGTCTCCGCCATAAAGCGCACCCCACACATTAAAACCGTCTTTTGGGGCGCAGCAGCCGCCTTCTCACTCAATCCATAGGAATCTCCGATATAATCTGCCACTTCCAGAATATCATGACTCTGATAGGCATGCGCCAGAATGCAGATATCTTTTTCCTGCTTCAGCTTCCTTATTTCATCCTGCAATTCTCTTGTTGTACTCATCTTTAATCTCCTTACCTCTCTGCTGTAGGCTTTTTCTCGGTATTTTGACATTATAGTAAAGCGGAATCCCACTGTCAAGACATATGTAAAGAATTGTCCATTTATCTGTCTTGTCAACTGTAAAAGCATGTGTTATACTGTTCGCTAATGAGATTTTAAAATCTATTACATACGGGTATTCGCAATGCGTCTACCTGCATGAGAAAGCTGGTTTTATGACAACGGATATACTCATTGTGGGAAGCGGCTGCGCAGGTCTTTATGCTGCCCTTCACCTCCCACAGGATAAAGCAATTACTATCATTACCAAAAAAGATTCGGAGAGCAGCGATTCCTTTCTTGCACAGGGCGGAATGTGTATGCTCAAAGATTCCGGTGATTATGATTCCTATTTTGAAGACACGTTAAGGGCAGGTCATTATGAAAATGATAAAACCTCTGTGGAAATTATGATAAAATCATCCCCCGACATTGTTGACGATTTGGTCAGCTATGGCGTCGATTTTCAGAGGGAGGAGGACGGTTCCTTTTCCTTCACCAAGGAAGGGGCTCATTCCACCAAGCGGATTCTTTTTCATAAGGATATCACCGGAAAGGAAATCACCTCTCACTTACTGACACAGGTGAGAAATCGAAAAAATGTGACGATTCTGGAAAACACCTGTCTTCTGGATTTACTTTGCGAGGGGAATGCCTGCTATGGCGCAGTTGTCCGCAATGCAGACGGGTCTGTATCACGAATCAGCGCAGATTACACCCTGCTTGCCACCGGCGGCGTCGGCGGTCTCTACCGTCATTCCACCAATTTCCGGCATCTGACAGGGGATTCCATTGCTATCGCACTAAAGCATAACATCCGCACAAAGGATTTGGATTATATTCAGATTCACCCAACCACCCTTTTTTCCGATAAGAAGGAAGACCGAAGCTTTTTAATCTCCGAGTCTGTCCGTGGAGAGGGCGCACGGCTGTATGACAAAAACATGCAGCGTTTCGTGGACGAACTGCTGCCAAGAGATTTGCTGACGGAAGCAATTTACGCACAGATGAAAAAGGACGGAACCGATTTTGTCTGGGAGGATTTGCGTCCCATTCCTACAGAGGAACTCACGCTGCATTTTCCCAATATTGTAGCCCACTGCAAAAAAATGGGGTATGACGTTACCAGAGAATGTATCCCTGTAGTACCCGCGCAGCACTATTTTATGGGAGGAATCGAGGTCAACCACCAGTCCAAAACTTCCATGGAACGGCTTTACGCCATCGGGGAAACCGCCTGCAACGGTGTACACGGCAAAAACCGCCTTGCCAGCAATTCTCTCTTAGAGAGCCTGGTTTTTGCGAAACGGGCAGCCTTTGACCTTTCAGCGCATTATGAAAGCGCCAATGACAAAGGCAGTGAGCTTTCTACTATGATTAATGAGGATACCGATTTCAACGCTCTTGCACAAAAGTACCATGATATGATTATGAATACCATTCAGAAAGGACAGAAAAAATGAACAATCCGATTACCTTAACCTTAAATGCAGACCCTTTGATTCTGAGCGCGCTGCGGGAGGACATCACCAGCGAGGATGTTTCCACCAACAGCGTCACCCCCGAAAAACAGCTTGGCGAAGCCGATTTAATCTGTAAGGAGGACGGCATTATCTGTGGTCTGGATATTTTTGCAAGGGTATTTACCCTCTTAGACCCTGCTACAAAAGTGGATTTGCTGGCAAAGGACGGCGACGCCGTAACCAAGGGACAGCTTCTCGCCAAAGTAACCGGCGATATCCGCACTTTGCTTAGCGGCGAACGCACCGCCCTGAACTATTTACAGCGCATGAGCGGAATTGCTACTTATACCCATAAGGTTGCCGCGCTTCTGGAAGGAACCTCCATTAAGCTTTTGGACACCCGCAAGACCACGCCTAACAACCGTCTCTTTGAAAAATATGCAGTCCGCGTAGGCGGCGGCAACAATCACCGCTACAATCTCTCGGACGGCGTTCTGTTAAAGGACAATCACATCGGCGCCGCAGGCGGCGTCCGCCAGGCGATTACCATGGCAAAAAATTATGCCCCCTTTGTCCGCAAGATTGAGGTGGAAGTGGAAAATCTGGACATGGTAAAGGAAGCAGTGGAAGCTGGCGCCCACATTATCATGCTGGACAATATGTCCCATGACCAGATGCAGGAGGCGTTAAACATCATCGACGGACGTGCCGAGGTGGAAATATCAGGAAATGTCACGAAGGAAAATATCGAAAAAATTAAGGACCTGAACGTCGACTATATTTCCAGCGGTGCATTGACCCATTCCGCTCCTATTTTGGACGTCTCTTTGAAAAACCTTCATCCGATTGCCTGAGATATCGGACAGCATTAGAAAGGAAGAATTATCATGACCGGCGAGGAACGAAGATTAAAAATCATAGAATTGCTAAATCATAGCGACACACCGCTTTCAGGAACCGCTCTTGCCAGACAGGTGGGTGTCAGCCGCCAGGTGATTGTGCAGGACATTGCTTTGTTGCGCGCTAACTCACATAACATTGTTTCTACCAATCAGGGCTACCTACTTGCCGACTCACCGGGCGTCTCCCGTGTCTTCAAGGTCATTCACACCGACGAGGAGGCAGAGGACGAATTGTCCCTGATTGTTGACTGCGGCGGGCGTGTAGAGGATGTTTTCGTGTCTCACAAAATTTATAATATTGTAAAGGCACCTATGAACATCCGCTCACGGCTTGATGTAAAACACTTTATGGATGACCTTGCCTCCGGCAAATCCAGCCTGTTAAAAAATGTGACCTCCGGGTATCATTACCATACCGTCACAGCAGACAGCGAGGAAATACTGGACTATATCCACGAAGCCTTAAAAAAACGCGGGTTCCTTGCTCCCCTTCAGGATTACGAACCCGTCGATTTCCATAATAATAACTAAATTTAGCGGGGCAGTCGCTCAATAAAATCACACAGCTTCATTGTCGAAAAACGATTGACGGTTGTGTGCTGCGCCTGCCTCATTTTGTCTGCAAACACGGGATCCTGCGTCCTTCGTATGGCAGGGAGCAATTCTGTTTTCAAATCTCTGACCGCAATACTCATCTTACGCTCCTCAAAAAAACTGAAATTTCTTGACTCACAGCCGGGAATCGGTGAAATATGAATCAGGGGAACACCCACAGCGGCAGCTTCCGTTGAGGTAAGACCGCCCGGCTTTGTAATCAGCACGTCACAGGCTTTCATATAATCCGCCATCTGTGAGGTTTTCTTAAGAAGACAAATCTGCGCATTTGCCCCATATTTTCGTTCCAAGGTTTCATAAAGCTTATGATTATTACCGCAAACCACAATCAGCTGATTTCTCTTATTCTCTGTCAGAAATGACTGCAAAACACCAACCGCCTCCGTAATTTTGCCTGCTCCCATACTTCCGCCTGACAAAAGAATACAGAAGCCATCTTTTTTCAAACCAAGCTGTCTGCGCACATCAGCCTGTGCTCTTTCCTCAACGAACTCCCTCCGAACCGGAATGCCGAAGGGAAGCAGCTTCTCTTTGTCAAAACCATAACTGCAAAATTCCTTTGCCAATTCCGCAGACGGAATCACGCAGTAGTCACAGTCGGCTTCCTCCATAAAGGGAATGCAGGTATAATCTGTGGCAACCAGAAATGTTTCCGGCAGCTTCACATGCTCCTTTTTCAGCTTTGCAAAGGTCTGTGCCGGAAAAATATGTGTCATAACAACTGCATCAAAATGATGCTCCTTAAGGAAATCCTCCACATATCCAGCCATCTTCCCGTTTGCCCAATACACGGGGGACTTGATTGGCAGCTTGCGGTAGGAATCTCCCAAAAAGTAAATAAACCCAAATAGTCTCGGCGTCTTCTGGGCAATTTTGATATATGTCCCGTTGACAATAGGGGCAATTTTCTTTCCGTTCAGATGATAAGCATTCATAAAAACAACAGAGTGCCCTCTCCGCTGTAATTCGTCCGTTACCGCCTGACCGGCAGCGTTGTGACCGCCGCCCATGCCACAGGATAAAACTAAGATTTCCATCCGATTTTTACCTCACATTTCCCCTTCTCTTCCTTACTCAACATCAGTCTTGCCATTACAACGACAGAAATCAGCAGAAACCCCGCTAAAATAGGGCGTTCCGAAACAAAACAAGGCATAATACATACCGAAACAAGATACGTAAACAAAGTCCGGTAATAATGTGGCGATATTTTTACAACTAAAGATAAGAATATAAATACTGCCGCCAAAATAGCCGCGGGACGTAAATACGGAAACAGCCCTAAAAGGCAGCCAAAGGAAACGGCAATCCCTTTTCCACCGTGAAATTTATGAAAGACAGAAAAGGCATGCCCGCAGACCGGAGCCGCAAGCACAAGAGCAATTCCATACATCGGGAATTCAGCCTTATGCTCCAAATACAAAGCCACCGGCAGAAAGCCCTTTGCCAAATCGCAAAACAGTGTGAGGCAGCCATCACAGGAAGCCTCCGCATTGAAAAGCGTTAAAGGTTCCGGGATTGCTGTCGGGACTTTTTTCCACGATATCCTCCTTTGCCAATAGCCTCATAAAAAATAGGCTTCGCCTATTCAACTCCCCTGCCCCTCAATCTTGAGGGATGGGGTTTTCTTTTCTTACTTTTTCCTTCATAATAGTGTTATGAATATACTTCAAGAAATCTTTACTGACCATTATGAAGAAATGTTATATATTTTACATCCTCGTCATGCCGTCATTACTAACGTCGACAAGATGATTAACTGTGGTGACCCTTCTTTGGGTGGCACTATGTACGCCTGCTCCAAATGTGGGATGTTGAAATACGTTCCTTTCCGCTGTAAAAGCCGTTTCTGCCCCACTTGTGGTGTGAAATACTGTCAGGAACGTTCCAATGCCATGTCTTTTAAACTGATTCAATGCACACACAGACACTGTGTTTTCACAATCGATGAAGAATTACGGCATTTCTTTCTCGAAGACCGTTCCCTTCTCGACTGCCTTTTTAACGCTGTCAGAAGTGTTGTTCTCCGTATGTTCCATGAAATGAACAAATCTAAAAACTTTGTTCCCGGTTTCATCTGTGTTCTTCATACTTTCGGACGCCCTCTGGAATGGAACCCACATATTCATTGTCTTATCACTGAAGGCGGTCTCTCCGACGATGGCTTCTGGCGTGTTGTAAAACACTTTAGCTACACGCTTCTACGCAAATCCTTTCAGACTGCCTTACTTAATGAAATGGAAAAGAAAATCGGTCCCTCTTTCAAAAAAACCAAAGCTGCCATCTACAGAAAGGACATAAATGGCTTCTATGTTTATGCCAAGCCTAACCTCTGCGATACAAAGACTGTTATCAAATACATCAGCCGCTATCTTGGACGCCCTGTCATTGCACTAAGCCGCATTGATTCTTACGATGGCGAAAATGTCACTTTCCATTACAACCGCCACCAGGACAATGTTTTTGTAAAGAAAACTATACCGGCTCCGGACTTCATATCCCTTTTGATTCAGCACATACCTGAGCCTCACTACAAAATGACCCGCTATTACGGTCTGTATGTCCGTCATCGCCAAAATGATACGTCCCTTACCCTTGCAATTCATAAATCCAAGCGTAAAACTATTTGCAGCTTTACCATGTGGCGCAACAACATACTCATTTCTTTTGGATATGACCCACTTTGCTGTCCTAACTGCAAACATACAATGTCCCTGACAGATGTTTACTATAATCACAAGCGTGTTTCCCTGGAAGAACTTTACGAAAAGGCAATCGCAAAGTGTCGTTCCGCTTGATTTATTCTCCCGTCTGCCTCATACTATATTTATTCGCAGACAGGGAGGTATCAGTTATGGACGTTAAAGCTCCAGGGGAACTTCGCAACAAATATATCAAAAATCCACCGGAGGGTATGACCGCAAAACTTGTAAAAGGCATGACCGATTCGGATTTATTGGACATGCACTATTTTCTAACTGAAGATGACGACTGGGATGGCGACGAACCAGAGGAAGGCTTCTATACAGACCTCTTTCAGTAACCGTCTTCTTTTCATGCCCGTCTCCAGCGGGCTATTTTAATTCAAGATTCCTCCCCAAGGAGGAATTTCCTATTATACAAAAAATTTGGCAGGCAACAGACTGCCTGACAAATATGCAATAAGTATTAATATCCAAAGTTCCATCATATATCATTCCTTTATCCTTCTTACTGCTTTCTGTTTTGTATGATACATCATATAAACGCATCTCATTTATTTTGTAGTTTTAATATATCCTATTAGGCATAATAAATCAATATATGCCAAGAAGCTCCTTTAATTTTTCTGTTAGAATTTCTTTTTCACCACTGCCATTTGTTTTAAATCGCAACAACGGAATTTCGTATAATTTTAATATACGATTTTTATTGTTTCTTTGCAGTCACACATACGACAATAGATGTTATTGCTGCAATTACGGAAATCAAACAAGCTCCTATCGATATATAATCACTTGCATGTTACCTCCTATAACCAGTTCAACGCTTTTTCCTTTATTTTTGCATACCACTCATTCTCATCTTTTGATACCTTTGCCTGTTCCATAGAATACTCAAATATTCCTTTTACTTGTTTTGAATTTGGAACGTATCCTGCTCTATATGACTGTTCCACCATATTGATAAATACATCCATCTCCAACGGAACTATTACAGATTTCCCTCCATAAAACGCAATATTCATAGTATGTAATGCATAAAAATATGCAATACATGACTCATTGATTTTAGGTGCTATAAACAAGCAAAATGCCTCTTTTCCAATTGTTTTTTTTAATTTTGCAAGATGTCTTGATACTGGTTCTCCTTCCATTTCGTACTGCTTTTGTCCTGATTGCATCGTAACTTCAACTGCCAATCCAAAATCGCCATAGTCACATACTATATCTGCCATATTACCTAATGCTGTTGACATAGGTTGTCCTTTATCATCAAGTTTTAGATTTGCCTTAATATCTCCACCATCAAGCATAGTCATAGCACGCCAAGTATTCCATTCCAACATAAGTGGTGTATCATAAAACGCATTTTTCTTAATATCATCAAAGACAGTCATTACATCGGCATAATCCTTATATTCTTTCAAATTTCTAATCTGTTCATTTACAATCTTCGTTTTCTTTGTAACGATAACATCTTCAAGAATATCTTTCAATTTTTCTGTTGTTTCAACAGATAAGTCTCTGGTTATTCCAGACACCTCTGCAACTTGCTTTAATAACCTTTCTCTATCATCTGAATACAACACAGGGAATGTCGCATCAAAAAGATACTCCTTATATTTCTCCTCATCATCCACATACACTGGATTACGATCAATCGTATGAAGAAAATATTCTACTTCAGCCTTTTTTTCTGGCATAATGGAAAGTGAGTGTCCTCTTTGCGATATTTCAACCATTCCTGTCGCACGTAAATATCTAAAACAAGCATCTGCATAATCTCTCATATTGCTTGCTTTTGTCTTAACAAATTTATCAAGAGATTTATCTCTTGATTCGCGTGTTTTGGTCTTTCCTTCAAATATATCATCCTGATATATTTTTTCTACCTCATTCCGAAGATACGTACCTCTAAAAATTTTATAGCTTGCTTCAGCATATATTTTCATTCTTCGAAACTGCTTTATTTCAGAAACAACTTTATCAAATTTGTTATAATGCGTTAACTGCATGCCAAAAATCATCAATTCATCAAAACTCACTGTACCAAGTTCATAAATCAGCCTAAATATTTCGAGATAAGGTTTTACTCCGAACAATCCATTAAATTGTTCTGGTTCCTTATGATACGGGGATGGTAGCTGAAATTTCAAAAGTTGCCTCAATAATACTTCCTCTGTTCTTTTCCCACTAATCAATTTCTCACCTGGCTCTGTCAACTTAATAACTGGCTTTAAATCAACAAATCCAAGAGCTTTGGGTGCTCGAGTAATTCTATCTCTTGCACTTAATGCCATATCTTTATCCAATCCTTGTCCTTTGAAATCGCTGCCTTCAGCCAATTTCTTTATAAAAGCAACCTGCGTGTCTGTATTCCATATTTTCCCTTCAAAATTATTATGTAAAACCTCTATCTCCGGAATCATCTTTAATGGAGATCGAGGTGAGGTTGTGAAAAAAAGTATCTTGCTTTTTAAATATGCCATTTGATATTCTCCTAGTAATTAGTCACAATAATATGTTTTGCATCTGCTTTAAACCGGTTCCTGATGTTAACTGCATAAGACTTTTCATATTCCTCAACAATATTAGCCCCATACAACTCTTCTGTTAATGGAGTTTTTCCAATAACTAAAAGTGCTTTACATGGCAAATTCATAAAATCATTTGCTAATCTTCTATGCTCTTCCTCTCCAAAACCATTTTTATATGCTTCATTTCCATAATCACTAAAAATACAATCGTATGGCGGATCCAAAAAAATAAAATCATCTACCTGAGCCATATTAAATATTTCTGAATAATCACAATTATATATATCTGTACGTCTTAATAGTTTATAATGTTCATCCGTAATTAACTTTGTATTCAAATTCTTGTATCTGCCAAACGGAACATTAAATTCACCATTGGCATTATATCTTATCATCCCTGAATATGCCGTTTTATTAATAAAAAAATAAATTACCGAATCCAAGTACTCAGGCTCTGTCTTCTTATTAAACATATCTCTTATTTTATAGTACAATTCTTCATTCTTATTCTTCATTCTTTCTTCTGGATGTTGTCTTTTTAGTTCTTCGTATTCCTTTTGATTATTCTCATATATTTTTTGCAACTCATCAAGCTGAATTCTCACTTTGGGATAATCTTCCTTCATTTCTTGATAAAATGAATATAATTTTGTATTTACATCATTAATGATTGCTCTATCTGGCTCCAGAAAAAAGTACAATGCACCACCACCAAAAAAGGGCTCTATATATCTATTATATTCAGATGGCATATTGCTCACAAAATGAGATACTTCCTTAGACTTACCACCTCTATACTTAATCATTGGATTCATAGCAATTCCTCCTTACACTTATGCAACTAAATGATTTTTCTTTTATCCGCAGGCTTCTCGGCTTCTTCTGGTATCAACCATGTTTTACCTTTCTTCACAACCCCTGCAATACGTCCTTTCTCACATAATAATGCTATTCTTCTTGCTGATATGCCCCATTTTTCCGACATCTCTAATGTTGTTAAATATTCCATATCGCGCCTCCTTACACTATCTACTATTATATTCATTTATCTGAACAATTGCAAGAACTTTTTGCAAACACCTGTTCTCTTTTGAATATTAATTAGAACAAACTGCATCTCTGCAACTTGCCCTAATTTTCCTACCTTCTAAAACCACTTTGGATCGGTTACAATAAACTGGGCAGATTTTATTGCTACTTCCCTGTTTGACAAATGGATAAAACAGGCAAAGAAAACCGGCAGTTAAAAATGGAAAATGATATTTTAAAACAAGCGGCGTTGATCTTAGGACGAAAGTAAATGTGATCAAGGCAAACACCCGCGAATACTCTGTATCAACAATGTGCCGCGTCCTACAGGTTAAGGGATATCCATATGACAATGCAGTGGCAGAAGCTGCATTTAAAGTCATAAAAACGGAATTTATATGGAATGAAACTTTCCATACATTGGAAGAATTAAAGTTAAAATTGTAAGCTGTCAAAAAAAGTGTTGACAATCCATGTAAATACAATTAACAGGATTTAAACAAAGTAAAAAGGACATTCCCAAATTTCTCTGAAAATGTCCTATACATATCATTGATATTCATGTTGTATACTTGTTACATATGTGTTGCATACCGTTTGAAATCCAGCACATCTGACAACTTTCCACAACCTCTTGTAACCAAAGTTTTTCTTCGAAAAACTTGAAAAAATCGCGCTTTTCTTGAATCTTGCGTATATCGCAAATTATCTCTTCGAGAACTGCAATCCCCATAAAATAAGGCTTTTCGGTCTGTTTGTGTGCTACAAGTGTGTTACGAAAGAATATTTTACACCTTTTATAAACACTCACAAACACGCTCTTTCCTGTTCAAACATAACTTCAATCCGTTTCTTGCGTTCCTCGTATTCCGCTTGTATCTCTGCCCGGCGTATGGCTATATATTCCACCGTAGAAGTAAAACCATGTTCATTGAATTTACTCATACTGTTTCTGTATTCTCCGGCTTCCACAATATCAAATTTTTCTAATAACTCACGCTTTGCCTTGCCTATCCGTAATCTGCGTAACCCAGCTTCTTTGATTTCCCGCACTCTGCCTACTGTGATGCTCTGCTCTTTGGCTATCTCCGGCATTGATTTATTATGTATAAAATACTCTTTGATTATATGGTTTTCTCTTTCACCTGTGTAATGCTCCACAATGCCCCATAATTCATTTTTTGAGTATTCCTCATACATTTTATCTATTGTTTCATCTTCAAGGCTAAAATCGGCTTGTACGCTATCCCCTAGTGTCAATTCATCATCTACAGATAAGGGACTGTCTAAACTGGCTACCACTTGCATATAGCCTTTGATTTCCTGTACTGCTGCCACCGATACGCCCATATTAGCGGCTACTTCTGCATCTGTTGGAGTTCTCCCCTGCTCCTGTGATAATCTCGTGGCAGTTTTCTTGTAACGTGCTATTTTCTGTCTTGTATGGCTCGGTATTTTAACTACAGCACCACACTTTTCAATATACCGCTGTACGCTCTGTTTTATCCAGTACCCGGCATAAGTCATAAACAACACATTTTCAGAAGTTTCATAGCGTTTTACCGCTTCCCACAATCCGAAATAGGCTTCCTGTAAACAATCTTCCATAGGCTCATAAGCTGTATATGGCTTTATGTATCGCTTAATCAATGGCAGATTATTTTCATACAGTAATTGCATATTATCCGTTACAGAATAACCGTTCCTAATTCTTTCAACAAGTGCTTCATTCGTCATTGAAATACACCTACCTTTACACTATAATATAGGCAGATGCAGTATATTAAAGGGAAGTCAGACTGTCAGAATTATGGCTTCTCTTTTTTATATTATAAACCGCCTTTTTACATTTTTGAAGAATTTTTTGAACATGGCAGCAGGATAAAGCCTTTTTGAAAACTTGTGCGACAAGACAGGACTTAATAAGGCTATCAGCAAGAACCATACAGACCCCCGGGGTATAAATAAAGAAAAAGCAGAACGATAAAGTCCTGCCATTCTCTGTATTATTCCTCTTTCATTTCTCTCTTGTATTTATAAAACGTATTTCTTGCAAGTCCTACCATTCGCATACAATCCACATCCGATAATTGACCGTCAAAGTCTTTGCTGTATTTCCGTATCTGCTTCTTTGCTTCAATAGATTTCTTTGTTGTCAGCTTTACCCCTTGCTTCTGTCCTATCTGTTTACCGTTTAATCTTGCTGTAGCAATACCCTCTCTTGTCCTTTGGTGTAAGTCCTCAACCTCTTTCTCTGACTGCTTAAACGCAAGTTTAATCTGCTCCTTCGCAAGTGCCATAAGATACTTATTTACACCCTCAAGAATATAATCCACGTTAGTACCCGTCATTGATACGTTATTCTGTAACGCTTTCTTGTATGTAGTTGTATTGATATGCGGCTCTTTGAGAAATACAATTTCAATGCCTTTATTATACAATTCTTCATATAATGAAAAGCCCTCGTCTGCATCCCTACTCATTCGTGACACGCTATCAAATACAATAGTATCTCCTGTTTTTGCTTTTTTATACAGTTTATTCCATTCCGGGCGATTCATTGTAGTACCGCTATAGGCTTCTGTAATAATAACCGCTGTATCATATTCTGTCTTTATATTTCTAATCTGTCTTTCAATGCTCTGCTGTTTAGTACTTATTCTGCAATAGCCATATACACACATAATTGACAACCTCGCCTTTAATATCAATTCTATTGTTCGTTTGATTTGATACTATCATTTTATACCTTATTATTGTTGTTGTCAATAACTTTTGCTACTATTTTGTGTGACATTAAATTTGATATGGCAGCAAATAATTAAAATTAAATTGTCATTGATGTGGAATTATGTTATTATATGAAGCATGGAGCAATCGTGTTACAGGGTGCGTTGACCTCTATTCTTGATAGAATGGGGGTGATGCTATGAAAAATCAGAACAATAATAATTTTGATTTTAAGGATTTGTTGACTTTTGGCATATTCCTTTTAGCATTGCTTACATTCGTTTTTACGTTTTGTAAGTAGCTATACATAGAAAAACCACCCTTAAACTTTGACCGAGTGACAGGGTGGCATTTCTATGTTCATTCTTTAACTGGTCAACCCACCTTGTGGGCGGTTGCTCCTCTTTTGTACCTCTAATATAGCATATTTCTTTTAACTTTGCAAGTATAGGCTTATTCTTCTTCGAGATATTTGCTGTAACGCTCATCTAATAACAGCAGGCTTTCAATATGGCTGTCCGCTGCCGCAAGCTCTTTTACTCGTTCTTTTGCTACTGACGGATATTTGCTGTCTATCAGAGTATCAATAAATTTGCGGTCATTTTCGCTTAATTCGTGCTTAATCTTACTCTCTGGCAGAATAGCGTTTGCCTGCTCCATGACCTTTGAAAATTCATCTGCCTTATTGTTTTTAAAATAGACATCCCAGCTCACAGCTTCAAAATCTTCTGCATTTGTATCATTAAGATGAAGTAAGGCAGCAGTATCACCACTCCAATTATTGACAAGCCCCTTTGCATACATACTATATTCATTAAAGGCTTGATATGTAGCTTCCATGTTTGGCAGTTTAAGGTCTGTAAGCCTGCCCTCTGCAAGCTGTCCTAAAAGCCTGCCCTCCATGTAGCATGATACACTTTGTTTGAGTAGCTCAAGCTCCAGATCTGAAAGCTCAAGCCCTGTCATTTTGATACTCATAATCTTATTTGCAAAATCATTTCTGATAGGTGCGTTAAAATACGAATCCAGATTGTTCTTAATGCGTTCAAGATAATGATTTACAGCAGGCTCTGCCTTTGCCTTAGCAGTCTGTATCTGCTCCCTGTAACGTGCATCCGGGTTATGCTCTGAAATATACTGTTTAATATAATCATCAGTCCATTTTCCTTTCATACTCTCGGCTTTCGCTTTGACTGCTGCTGTTTCTGCTTGATAATCGCTCTCCAGTTTGTCAATAGTAGCCTTGTACTCTTCTAATGTGCTTGTGATTTTTGAAACATAATTCTTGTATCTCATGATAAAACCTCCTTAAAATAAATCGTTAAAGTAAAACCGTCTGCGTAATTCCCGTAGTGCTAATCTTCTTAATCCTTTGCGTCTAAAATACAAAAATGGAAATAATACATATTTCAATAATTCAGCATTTGTAGACCTTTGAAAAAATTTTAACGCTAGTTTCTCTTTGTCAATCATAATCTTCAACTCCTCCTAATTTTGGTAAATCCTCCGCTTGCAACTGCTTAAAATCTCCCAATTTAGGAAGTTCTGCAGCAGACAAGACCTTTTTCTCTGTTGTGCCTGGTATACTTTCCTCAATGCTGATAGCGTCCTTATATGACAGCCAGTTTTTCATCAAAAATATGCCGGACGGAGGGGATATTTTGCCGCCTAACATAGCCTGTTCAATATATGCCCCGATAAATGACTTTGCCGACTGAATCAATTCTTGACATTCCTTACTGCAATTTATCCCATTATTCCAATTAAAAAGCGTTGTCCTGCTGATATGGAGTGCCATGCAAAGGCTTTCTATTCCCGGTCTGATACTGGATCGCTGACAGAATGAAAAATAATCATCAATTCTATTTTTAATCTCTGCATCAGTTTCCGGCTTTCCCATATCGTGCAATTCTTTCAATGATGTAACAATTTCCTGCACTGTTGTAGGCTCCATTTCATCAAGTGCCCCTTGTGGGTAGTTTTTTCCCATGTTTTTACCTCTTTTCTGCCATTATTGGCTATTTTCAAAATTTTTAAGTCTTTTTATGATGTTAAGGTTGTGCGTTGTGCTTAGTCTTTCAAGCCCTCTTGCGGTTATAGTATCTATGTATCAGAATGTGACACCTTCCACAAAGGCATATCAAATCATTTGCTACATTTTCATGCCCTAAATTCTTGTAGCTGATATGATGTATCTGCAAGCCCTTTGAATTTTTCTCAAGTCTGCCGCACATCTCGCACTTATGCCCGGCTATCTCTAACCGCTGATTACATTTTTCCTGCCACGCATCAGATTTTATATACTCCTTATATTTCTGTGTCTGCATTATTCTTCATCTCCTTATAAATTCTTTCCAATTCATCAATGACCGCTAATAGCAAATTGATAGCAAATTTACATTCGCCATATTGTTTTGCTATCTGATTACTTTCATTTACTGCTGCTTCCCAGTACGCATCATCTTCTTTCACATCTGCATACTTCTTGTGGAAGTTCCAAACATCTTTATAAATATTCCAATAATCCATATAACACCTGCTCTCTGAAATTCCGTTACAAAAAACCGTAGGGCAAAAGGCAATGTCATTTAGCTAAGTTTAAAATCATTAAGTTAAGGTCTTACAAAAAAATACCGTTCACTTTCCCCAAAAGTGAACGGTACCCTTTTTTATGATAAGCTACATCAACCCATTTTTTCTGTTCCCTACAAATTGGACGCGGAACTATTCGACATTGTTAAAGAAATCAATAATACTACAAATTCCTTTAAGGGTTTGTTTATCTGCGATTGCTGGTGTAACATTAGTGTTATGACTAAATACTACGTCGTGAATATTATGGCAATTCATATGATTCAAAAGAGTACATGCTGTTTCGTATGGTTTGCTTATACTACCATCACCACCACCAACTAATACAACTGCACCTTTTTTTGATTTTGTTATTGGCTCTTCTTTTCGAAAAAATTTAGAGCAAAAATATGTCTGTAATCTACTTCCAACATCTAATAATTTTCCTGTAAGCTCAGAAAAATATATAGGCGAAGCAATCAGTATATTATCGCAAATTTGTATATAATCATATATCTCTTGCATTTCATCATTTATAGCACATCCGTTGTTTTCCCAACAAAATCTACAATCTAAGCAAGGTGATATAGAACATCTATATGCATCAATTATTCTATATTCACCCTCTATATTTTCTTTTATAACATTTATTAAACTTGCTGTATCGCCATTTATCCTTGGAGAACCATTTATAATTAATGTTTTCATCATATTACTTCAGCAACTTCAAGATTTCACAATCCGTACCAAACGGAATATCATCTTTCTATGTACTTCGTCATTCCTAAACTCTTTGAAAACCCAAATTTCTCATAAAATGTATCTTTACCAGTTGCGGCAGTTAGACCAACACTTACAAAAGTTCCTGGTGATGTATTTTCTTTGATGTAATCTAATAACCGATTAACAATTCTCGTTCCTATACCTTGTCCTTGAAATTGAGGCAACACTATTATTTCTTGTAAATACCAATACATAGCACCATCACCAACAAGTCTCCCCATTCCAATAACTTCATCGTTATATACAGCAGTTACGTCAAATAGATTACTTTTCAATGCCTTTTCTACTTGCTCAATCGGTCTGTCTCTAAATCCAGTTGCAACTTTTAAACGGATAAAATCTTTGGCATTTAATTCATTTTCTACCAAATGATATTCAAATTTATTCATAAATAACCTCACACCAAATTCAAAGTTTGTTCTTTCCCATAGTATACAGTTACTACACGTCAACGTCAATAAATTACCTTCCTTTTTCAGTTTATCAACTAGTCTGTTTAATGTATCAAAATTTCCGTATAAAGTTATAAAACTGCAATACTGCAAAATCTCAACTAGTCACAGTAACGTCTAAAAAATTATTCATTTTCTATCAAATCGCAAATAATTCTTAAAATTAGCATTTTCTCACTTGTTGCTATAAGGTATCAAAAAATTGCCTATTGATCTAAAAATGCCGATAATGGAAAATTCCATACGTCCATATCATTCTTAACTTAATACACTTTTCTATATGTGCAAAATGTGAAAGAGTGGGGGTACTTAAAATGCAATCGTTTACTTTTCAATACATTGCAAGAACTGGTTGATAAAACCGTAACATCATTCTGTTTTCGCTCAAACAGAAAACTGTGCCATTTTTATATACATTTCAATGACTAGTTAATAATTTTTCATAGGCTTTCACTGTTTTGGTGTTTTTTACCCCTTGTTAAGCAGTGGCAAAATATTCTTTTTTGAAAAACCTTGTCTTTGGCATGGAAAACGCTAGTTTTTACAAAAAATTATGAAAGGGGGCAGATGCCATAAAATTCTGCCCCCTTTCTTTTTCGTCAGTTTGCCATATACTTTTATGCAGATACTCGGTAGATAAAGCCGACAAAGGATTTCGCCCTAATGTTTCTTTCGTCACGTCTTCCCGGTCGTACCGGCTCGGTGTATCTTGCAATGTCTTTTAATAACTGCTTTGCATCGGCATTGGGAGAGCGGACGAACTGCCTGCAGATATGGATTGCCATTTTCATGTTTACCTTATATTCGTGGATATTGGTATCATTTTTCTTTACCACAACCTCATTTACAATCCGACTACAGAAGTTTGCCATAATCATTGCTGCATATACTTCCTGCTTTACGAAATCGTCTTTTTTACCATGCAGGTTTACCAATCCCAGACCATATTTTAACTCTCGGAATGCTGTTTCGATACCCCAACGGGCATGATACAGTTCTTTGATTTCCGCAGGAGTGAAACATCGGGAAAGGCTTGTTGCAAGGGTTTCATATTCCCCAGTTTCCAGTTGAAACCGCACCACACGAAAGGTCATGGGATAAGGGGAAGGAAAATCCCAACGTCCTGCCCTTGTCTTGTTGCTGTATATTCTGTCTTCGTTTTTGTGTGTCTGTAGCAGAATATATCCCTTTTCCTTATCTTCCTTTGTCTGCGTGGTGGTAATCGTAAACGACACATCGGTATCTAACTCCATCATCGGTAGTTTACTAATTTCACGCATGGCGGTACGGTCTTGCTTTACTCTTATCAGAAAATCCGTGTTTGGTGTGTTCTGCAAATGGGCAAAGGCATTATAGGACTCGTAACCTCTGTCTGCAACAATCAGTGTCTTTTCCTTAAACTCATGCCACCCAAGCAGAAAGGTGAGTGCCCCCACTTCGTCCTGCTTCGGCTGTGGCTGAATGACGCAGGAATGATAAGTTTTGTTTAACACATCATATAGGGGATTTACATGAAGCTGATTATACCCCTTTGGTGTGCTGTCATTCTTTACAAAACTATCCGATTTTGGGTTTCTCGCCATATTTACGGTAGTACCGTCAATGGCAAGTACCTTGTAACCTTTGTAGGTCTTTTCGTCTTTGCACAGTGAATTAAAGCGCTCAAATACTTCGTCCATAACCATTGACGGTATTTTGGCTCGCTGTTGCACAAATGCAGAAGCAGTTACCGCAACTCCTGCATCGTACAGTTCTTTTTTAAGGCTTCCGCCCTGCATGGAAATCAGCAGTTTTATCACTTCGTCCATGGTCAGTACTCGCTTGCGGGAGAAGTGCGGATTGTATAGTTTATTATTTGCCAGATAGTCGGCAACTGCTTCTTGGATTGCAATATCCAAGTTCTCTTTTAACTCGTTCGGAGTAGAATTTACTATTTTCATTCTTATTTACCTCGTTTCAGTAGTAATTAGAAATGGGCACAAAAAAACAAGAAAAGCACCCCTTTCTCAAAAGGAGCAGACTATTCTTGTGGTGTAAGTTTTACTAATATTCTCTCTTAACTATTCAAACTCTCTGTAACTGCTGTACTCTCTCTACTAACTGAAACTAAATAAACTCTAATATAAATTCTCTCTCTGTTGTGTTCTCTCTGTTCTCGCTATATTCTGTGTAATCTCTCTGTTTCGCATAAACTTAACCATGCCCACATCTATATTATACAACATTTTTCAAAAAAGGTATGAAAAAATCAATAAATTTTAATATGGGAGAAATGATTAACTTAATGAACTTTTTCTGTTAGCAAATTTTTAAGGGACAAATCCGAAGACTTATCCCTTAACTTAATGATTTTGAACTTAACTAAATGACATTGGGGCAAAAGGGCAACTTTTTTCTGTGATTTCTTTTATATGTATATCTGCCCCATATAAAACACGTTTTATAAAAATCTCAAAATATATAAAAATAAACTGCCCTTATGCCCTAAAGTAAGTAAAATCAAGGGTTTGCAAAGGGCAATTATTGTAAAAATTACTGCCCTACAACTGCCCTTTTTTCTGCCCTTAATCAAATGGTAATTCGCTTAACTGTTCCTGTGTTATGTTCATAAAACCACTTGGGGCAGAATTGAGGGCATCTTGTGGGCAATCTTTTAAGTATGAAATGCCCTTAAAATATCTGTACCCACTTGTCTTGATTTCCATATAACCTTTTACTCTTAAAGATTTATAAAAATTGTTCTTTGTCAAACTTTGCCTGTCCGTTTCTTCGCAATAATCAGCATATTTTTTATATAAATCTGTCCTTTCAATTCTGCCCTTTTCATCATCAAAACAGATTTCTTGTAAAAATGCTTCTACAGTGTCGCTATCTGCTCTTAACTGTAATACCGCTTTTTCCGATGCTTCCGATATAGTAATTATCCCTTGCTGATACATTCGCTCTACAGCTTGCACAGATAACTGCAATAAATAATCAATCTCTTGCACCAACTCTTGATATAAGTTAGGGTTTTTCTTTACTGGTACTTTGTTCATTGTTAATACTAAAAGTCTGCGATAAAATCCGTTTGTCTTTTCTGATTTCACAAGCGGCAATTCATTTGTAGAAAAAATAAGTTTTGCATAAGACTTAAAAGATATTGCATCTCTGCCCTTTTGTTCTCCCCTCAATGTGTCTTCGCCTAAAATTTTCTTTATAGTGCTTGTATCTTCCAATGCTCCTATTTCAAGGTCTGCACACGAATTAAGAAGTTTTCCCATAAGCCCAAAACTCGCAAATCTCTGTTGTAAATCAGTCAAACTAATATTAGAAACATTCCTGCTTCCCGTAAGTGCTTCAATCATTCTGATAACAGTGCTTTTTCCAGTTCCACCCTCGCCATTTAGCACAAGAAACTTTTGTTGACCTACATCCTTTGTCAGAGTATAACCGATAAACTGTAAGAGCATCTCCCGGCTGTCCTGCTCATCACAAATAAAGTGTAGATATTCCTCTGTCTTTTTCCCCTCATATTTTGCGTTTGGTTCGTATTTATGCGGTATTTGATTAATAGCCCTATACTTTGGGTTATGCGGTCTTAATTCCTTTGCTTTCGTGTCATACATACCATTCTGAAAACATATCCAGTATGAGGGGTAATTGTTCAATTCTTCAAAACTAACCTCTAACTCAATATCCTGCAAAAATAATGTATAGATATTGTTGATTGTGGTGCTTTTGATAAATTGCGGATATATCAACTGTCTTATAATGCTTTTTAATTTTGCCCCAGACATGTCCACCTTGTAATATCCTCCATCGTAAATATAAGGAGTACCGCCACAAACCAAAATATTATATGTACTTTTGATATACTCAAAAATAGCATTGTGGTAAACACCTGTTAACTTTCCGTTCTCTGCAACATGATGAAACTGCATAAGGTCAATCTGTGCCGGCCCTACCTTAGGGGTATCACGTTTCGTTACTCCCTCAATACGGTTTTCTGTAACGTCCTTTAACATCTTCTCAAAATCCTGCTTATTATGTCCGGCTTGAAAATAGTCTGATATATCGCCCTTTGGAATGTCGGGAGTAGGCACAATAACCTTTGCACTTTTGGCCACTGTCCGAATGTCATTTAAGATAGCATTTGCAACACGTTTTCCCGGCTCGTCATTGTCTGCCAATATAAATACCTCTGCACCCTGTACCAATGCAGCAAAATCTGATTGCCAGTCATTCACGCCGCCATAGGTAAAAGCTGTGTAGCCTTGTTTTGTCAGCGTATCAACATCTTTTTCGCCCTCTGGTATAAAAATAGGTCTGCCCTCTGAAACCGCCTTTTTTAAGGCTTGTACGCTTCCATAAATGGCTTTGTAGCTCTTTCTGCCTACATCATGCCCTAAACCGTATGTAAAGCGGCCATTCTGTAATTTTCCATAGATAATCTTCTTACCCTCAAGCCTAATCTTTGTAAAAGCATAATTACCGTTAATAGAAACGTAATTATAAATTGCTTCAATCCGACGTTTCTCTCTGCCCTCTACATAGGCTTTCCATGGCGCATAATCCGTTCTTTGCGATTTACTGTCTTTGAACATTTCCTGCACTGGAACACCTGCTTGCCTAGCAAAATCAACTCCTTTTGCTCCACAGGTTTTGCAACATCCAATCCAGCCTTTATCGCCTATCTTCCAATGGAAACTTGGATGATGGTCATCGTGGCAATTACATAAGCAATCAAAACCGCCGTCTTTTGTGTCCTTTACCTCCCGACAGTATGACTTTAATCCGTTAGAATCAATCATGATTTTCCACCACCATCCAATATATCTCGAAGATGTCTTTTGTAATCTTTAATCTCCATCTCAAGATTTTTTCGCTCTAATTCTAAAAATAACGGTGTGCTATTTAGCTGTTCTATGCGGTCTTTAATTAGTTGTTCAAGCGTATCAACAGCAATCTGACCTGTAATTTCCTTATTTCTGATCACACTCCTGCACCCCCTTTATAGCCAGTTGCTTCAATGAATGGTTTAGCAAGTATTACATATGTATACTGTCTGCTCCTACCTCGTTTGAAACACATTGCACCCGGGATGAGGTTGTTTTGAATCATTAGGCGCAAGGTCTGACTGTCCATGCGAAGAAATCTAGCCGCATCTTCTACCTTAATCCGTCCGTCCATAGCTCCACCGCCTTACTGCCCTACTGCCAGTTTATCAATGATTGCTCTGATTTCTGCTTTCTTATCGTTTGGCAATTCATGCCTTAACACTCTTGAAAATGCTGTTTCATGTGCATATCCTAATCGTTCTGATACTTCCCATAGATTTACTTTGTGTTCTTTTGCATAATTTCTAATGTCAAGATTTTTCATATTGATACCTACTTTCTTTAACTTTTTTAAGTTTGAATAGCAATATTGCTTGACGAACGTTCGTTATGCCTTTATAATAGCAGTAACAATGGGAAAATTAAATCCTATAATCAATCCTTTTTGTTTGTTCTTCTTATTAAAAAGGATATATTTATCCCGTTTAAGAAGGAGTGAGTATTCATGGCATATCACAGAACTGCAGACCATAGCGATTTATCAGTATTCGCTAACAGATTATGGCTTTTAATGGAACGTAACGGCTACACATCTGCTCCAGAGCTAGCTAAAAAGTTGTATGATTGCGGTCTAGTAACAGTTGAGCAAAAAGATACATACAGAAGCGAGAAAGAAAAGCGAGATAACGCTATCGATTCTGTCAGAAAAAAAATACTTAAACATTTAAACTCAGATACACCACGAGAATTGCAAGGAGAATTTACGATTGCATATTGTAAGCTTTTTAAATGTGATGCAGATTATCTACTCGGAAACATAAACTTGCCTACACGAGAAGATACCGATATAAACAAAAAAACGGGATTGAACGAGAATGCCATTCAAACATTAAAAATATTAAAAAGAAGCGATTATATTGAGTTTATAAATTTCATAATGAAAGATTATGCAAAGTTTGGACGGTTTTTATCTAGCATATCACTATATTTTGATAATGATTATGATACGCCCGTGCATTATGACACAGAAAAGCAAATATATGTAGAGTCCGAAGAACCCGAAGATACAATCATGTTATTTGGTAACGAAAAAACTATTGTAGTTGGCAGAAAAACTGGTGATGAAGTTCTAGGCTATCCTGCGTATGAAACCATACATCTTCCCACAACCATATTAGAATCACATGCCATGCACTGTATTCAATTACAACTTGATGAATGGAAACAAGATTTTAACAAAGAAAGGAAGCGATTAAATGAAACTACCTAATGGCTTTGGCTCCGTGTATAAGCTACCAGGTAATCGAAGAAACCCATATCGGGCTATTGTAACGGAGCGTTGGCAGATTGACACACAAACAGGCAAATGGAAGCAAAAACGCAAAACTATAGGCTACTATGAAAGCAAAAAAGAAGCCCTACAAGCATTAGCAGATTACAACAAATCGCCTTATGATGTAGATGCTTCAAAGGTCACATTTCAAGAAGTCTATGAGCGTTGGAGCGAAGAACATTTCCCAACAGTATCAGAAAGCAATGCAAAGGGCTACAGGGCAGCATATTTACTATGTGAGCCTATCGCAAATAAGCGTATGGCAGATGTAAAACTGGATGACTTACAGTATATCGCTGATAATTCCGGCAAGAATACACCTACCCTACGCAAATATAAGGTGCTTGTGGGTCTTATGTTCAAATATGCGGTCATACATGACATAATACCGCCCGATATGAATAAAACCCAATATATCGACATTAAGAAAGCAGGAAACCCCAACGCATACAACCGAGAGCCATTCAGTAAGAAAGAGATTGAAAAAGTTTGGAAGTGGAAAGATACGAACGTTTACTTTAACGTGATTTTAATGCTGATATACCCCGGCTGTCGAATTTCTGAATTACTGGATTTGAAAAAAGAAAACGTTAATATAAATGAGCGTTGGTTTGATGTAACTGCTGCCAAAACAGAAGCAGGAATACGCAAAGTCCCTATATCTAATAAAGTGCTACCATTCTTTGATTATTGGTATAATCTGAATGATTGCGAGTACCTTTTAAGCACACCAGAAGGCAAGCATTTTGAATACCGCAATTATTATGATAGCTATTGGAAACCGTTAATAGAACAATTAGGAATGAGCCACCGCCCACACGATACAAGGCATACTTGTATTTCATTGCTTGCTGAAGCCGGGGTTGATGATCGGCTTGTCAAAAAAATTGTAGGCCATAAGGGACAGGGTGTAACACAACAAGTATATACCCACTTTGAAATTGAAGCCCTTTTAGATGCCATAAACACGATTTAAGAAAAGGAGTTGATGCAGATTGATTGTAGTAATTAAAAAGGCTCTACAGTACCGCAAATACCATAGAGCCACACCCGATTATTAAGCTATCACACAAAACAAAAGGGATATGCTGATTATAGCATACTTCCCGACCAAAAGAAAGGAAGATTTGACAATGAAGAAGATTAAAAACATGAGTATTGGCGAAGCAAGACAGGCATTTTCCAAGTTTGAAGCAAAGCACCCACGCAATGATGATTTTGACATGAATGGTTTGCAGATAAACCAGTTTAGGGAACTTTTTGAGAAAGCGAACAAAGAAGATTTTGCATCGCTGCTATACGATTTGTTCAATTATGGTTTTATGGCAGGATATAAACAATCCGAAGCTGATTTGAAAGCAAAGGTTGATAAGCGCATGTATAGCGATATGCAACGCCGCCTTTTGGAACTTGTCTATTATTTGCCTTTTGGCTATCATGCAGAATATTTTTACTATCTTATGGTTTATTCTTTTGAAGATGGTATGCTTGAAGCGTTTTTCCCTAGAAGAATAGCAAAACCAGCCCTTGCAATCCGGGCAGAGAGAGAGGAAAAAGAAGCGAGGAAAAAGGCAGAGCGTGAGGAACGCCAAAAAGTCATTGATGAAGCCTTAAAGCAGTACGAACAGCAGAAAGGCGGTGTTGCATGATAAACTACAAGAAAGCAATTATCAAAATGATACTGTCAATGAAGAATGATGATTATCTTTTCAAATCGTATCATTATATTCTTGCTAAGTACCGCAGGGAGAAAGGTGGTGCGTCATAATGAGTTATAAAAAATTGCTTATCGCACTTTTGCAGAACATCAAGAAGAACGAAGAATATCTGATGAAGATATATTATTTTGCAAAGGCATTTGCTGACGAAAAAGACGTTATGAAAGCGGTTAAACTGGAACATCTTGAAAAGAAATAACCGTTACATAGAAAGCCGCATTAGAGGGTGTCTATAATTTAGATACCCTCTATCTAAATAAAAGGAGGTCAATAATGGATTTGAGAAAAACTACAATATCCGCAATCAATAATTGCTCTGATACTTCAGTCCTTAATCACATTTACAATGATATACTAAAATGCAACGATATTTTAAAAAATGCTTATAACAACTGGATTCAGCAACAAACAGATGAAATAAGCAATTTGCATATAAACTCACTTATGTATGAAGATTTATTTGATGATATGTGTATGGCTAAATCTTCTATAATGGGGAAATACCTAGATACTACTTATGGTAGCTTAAAAGAAGATACTTACTGTTTAAGCCTTGATGCACATTATTACAAATTCATTATCGCAGAAACAAACTCGGACAGCGAAACAGATATTTATGAAAGAACAATAAAAATCAATCCCCGCTATGTTAATGATAAAAACATCATTCTACACGAAATGATTCACGCACACGAACACATATTATCTTTGGCAACCCCACTATTAAGAGAAACTTTGATTCTTGAATTATATAAACAGCTTCTTTTAAAAATCAAAAATCTTGACCAAATAATATATAATCATGCTAATATTTTACATAATTCTGAATTATCAGAAATTGGCGGTCATCATGGATTACTATTTTTGTTCAAAAGCCTTGATTTAGATTTAAGGCTCAACAACGAATTATTTACCATTTTTGGATATAATTACAATAAAACCTTCAAAGAGTTAGGATTGATATAATTCATGGGGTGTCTGTATTATGCAGATGCCCTTTAATCATTCTAAAAAAGAAACCGCTACCCTCCTACTTTGGGTAACGGTCTTTGTAAATGCACTTATGCAGGAATTCCGTTCATTAGCCCACGTACTTAGTATTCAAGTCCATTTTCTTTATAAACGGTCTTTAGAAAACTCTCGATATCTTCAAGTGTCCAAAGGTGGTCATAATTTGCATCATAACATCCCCAAACAAGAGTACCTGTTGTTAAGTCCTCAACATTAAAACCTGTACAGGCTAAACCATTGCAATCTTTTACAACTGCTCCGTTATACATATAATGCTGAAATCCTTTACTTACTCTGTAACCAGCTTTATAGGCTTTGTTTCTAATTTTTTCTAAAGAATATTTAGACATATTACATAGCTCCATTTTATCTGAAATTTTGATTGTTTCAGTAGGGTATATGTTGTCTTATATTATACTATAGTGTTCTATTTTATTTTTTCCTGCTATATGCCTTGTAAGCATATTATAATTTATGCTCAAACATATTTCAAGCTGATTTGCAGCACTCATCACAAAAATGTGTACACTTAATGAGTATGCCTTATATGCGTACCCTGCCTATCTTCTGCCCTCTGTACCTATTCCAATTTTAGCCCCCTAAATCGGAATAGTTGCCAATACAGAAAGCATAATATGAGATTGTACGCATAATACCAGCAATTTCCAAAAAAGTCAATCAAATTTGTGTGCTACCTGTATGCTACTTGTGTGCTACTCTTCAAAATTTTGCACTTTTTTCAAAAATTTTCAAAAACGCTGACATAAAGAAAACCCTTGAAAATACTGGACTTTCAAGGGTTTTAATAATTTTTTTAATTGTCTTGGAATTATCTCTTCGTTAACGCTTTGATAGCTTGAAAAGCCCGAAAACAAGGGATTCCTTACATCAAATGTTGCATACGTGTTTTACACGGTAGACTACTCAGGGTGTCCCACGACTTCTGTGTACTTACAACCCGCATATAGCATTAATCGAAAGGAGTTACTTATGACTAAAATAATCTTTGCAATGTATAACCCAGAAACCGACTGCGTTGAGGTTAGTCTCAACAATGAAATCCATGTCTCTTTTAACTGCGAAAAAAGTAATGCTTCCGTTCGTCTGAACGAGCCTTCTGATATTGCATATCTTACAAGGCTTGCCAGAGAAGAACCAGGTTTGTATGCAAAATTGGCTTCCAGAGTTGGTGGCTTGCAGGGGTATGTTGAGGCGATGGGGGAGTTTAATTAACTCCCCACTAGTTTCTAAATTTATTGTTTTGCATCAATAAATTTTACTCTTGGAATATAATCATAATAACGACAAATCATCATTTCGAGGCCTGAAAAACAATACTCTTCAAATGAAAAGACATCATCATATTGTTTAACAATAAAGTCCATTTTCTTCTTAAAAGTTTCAAAATCTTTTTCTACATCTATGGCTACCCCTTCTCCGGAAGCATTCATTGCCCAAGAATCATAGAACATCTTTTCTTCCGTATTTCTCAAAAACCATACGCATTTAGAAACCTTATCTAACTCTACTTCTAGAAACTCTTGCAAACACTCATAAATTTCTTTTTCGTCCATATAATATATAATTAGCAAATAATATCCCCACAATGCAGAAACATCATAGGTAACACTCCCTGACTTCATTTCTATTTCCATAGCTTCTTCAAAGGTATCAGAAGGTGCCGGAAATTTATTATGCAACCTATAATGATTCATCAATGTCTCTGTCTGAAATTTAATCAAACAGATTATCTCTTCTCTTCGATTGAAGTGGCCTAATAATCTAAATATCATTATCATAACATTAACACTTACATCATATGGTGCATAAACATAATACTCGTATTCATTTATCAATCCTATAATATAATTTAAGACTACTTTGGCTCTTTCTTCATCCACGTCCAATAAATAATTTCCGTATGATGCTAAATAGCCTAATATTTCATATAATAGAACTCTGTTTTCTACCACATTATAATTTGGTAAAATTACCTCTTTCTTCACTATGCTTCCTATTTTCTCTACATAATTCTCGTTCCAACCTTCATAGCATCTGCAAAATCTATGTAGCCATTCTATTGAATGAACCTTACCCAGCAAATTCTTTTCAAACAGCAACTTCCAATATCTGATTATTACATATTCCGAAACCTCAATTGCCACTTTTGTATTCCCTACATTATTTGCATACTGACAAATCATTTGACTTGCAAGATACATTGCAGAACATGCTTTGTTATATTTCTTTTTATTACTCCCTGCATCAACAATTTTTTGAATCATTAAATCAACAATTTGTTCATAGTAGCTACTTTTATAATCTCCTTCATCAATGAAATACAATGCCTTTCTCATTAAGCTATGCATTTCCTTTTCAAATAAACATTCGTTGAAATAATTATCTAATACCTCTTCTACAATATTATCTATTCCCATAAACTCAATCTTTATAGGAATTCCGCCCCACTCTTGATTACTATTGACATAATTATTCCAATTTAACTTAATAGCTTCATCTTTTTTTCCATTGGTTGCTACAATTATTCTCACTTTCTTCGTGCGTTCTTCATATGTCAAAGAATTAATTGTCACATCTTTGATTTCATCCAGACTTTGTCTCACTGCATTAACGCTACCATCCCAGATTACTCTATCAATATCTCCCTGTTTAATAACCAATAGCAAAAGTTCTGCTTTATTATGCAACTGAATGTCAACCCCATACTGTCTATTACCTGTTTTGGGTTGATTATCGGCTATATACCCTTTTTGAGTAAATATTTCTCCGAGCAAAATATCCAGTTCATCTTTTTCTTTTAATTGTGATATATATTCTTTAACTATTAATCGCATTTTTTCCTCTTTCTTTCAAATAGTTTGCTCTCATATAAACATATCTCATAGGATCATTTATAAAACATTTGGGTAATTCTGCTGAAAAAGTATTTCTTGCATACTCGCTTACATTATAATTATATTGTCCTTTTCTATGTGTCTGCAAGAATGCAATTCGTCTACCATATTTCATTTTCCTAGAAGAAAAGAGGTTGGCAAAAAACGACTGCTCATTGGCATTTTTAAATATTTCCTTGTTCTGCCGAGCTATAAACTTTCGATATACAATTTGTCTGTCAGTAGATGGCACAAAATCCTTATCTTCGTACCCTTTCCTTATTTTTTTGTCAAAAGTATCATAATATTTAACAATATATTCTGCTAAAGCCTTTTTATATACATTTTCATTGTCAATATGTTGTTTAGCTGCATCTACTAATGCACCTGGATAGTTAACAAATATATTCTCTATACAATAGTCAGCAAAAAATTCATTATCTTTTACACATACAGCTATTGTAAACACCAAATTTGCAATTTTCTTTTCCTCAATAATAAATAGAAATATTCCTTCCAACAACAATAATGCATCTTCTTTAGAAACATCCATCTCACATAAATATTTTTCTAATTTCTCTAGTGACAATATTCGTCGAAACATCTCTACCGACAAAAAGAAATCCGTATTGTTACCATACAAAAACTTATTCCACCATATATCAAATAACTCTTCTTGTTTATGATTCATCTTGACACTAGCTTGTGGTAAATATTCCAAATACTCGTCACTGTTTCCAAATCCATTTGTATCATACACCTTATACAACACATCCACAGCCTTAATCAAATTCTCATCTAGCATATAGTCAACGTAATAATCAATGGATTCCAATATCAGCCTATCCTTATCAAAAGACTTTTCTAGTATCTTTTCAATAATTTCTGAATACTCATTTACTCTTTTTATTCTATAATCTATCTCTTGAACACAAATTCTTTTTTCTTTAAGACTCCCATCCTTAACCCTTATTAATCTTTCCTTGACCTTGTTTCTATAAAGTACATTACTTTCATTTTCAATATATTGAATGTATACACCTATTAATTGCTCCCAATACTCCTGGTTCTCACTTAGCTGTTCTAACACTGCAAAATAATCCTCAAAAATCGTAGTATTATAATTCAGACTTCTACGCAACAAATGTATACCTGCTTTTTTACAATATGGTTTTTCTTCACCCATAAAAATACTCAACCACTTTTTTGCTATCACCTCTTTTGAGGGATATAACCCACCTACTAAATACCCTACCAAGCACTCAAGTGATTCCGAATAGTTTTTGAGATATTTTTCGAATATTACTTCTTCATTATCTGTTTTTAAAACCAATGCACCATAGCCATTAGCCAATCTCATTTTTTCACTATCTTCTATAGAATCCATTATCTCTAAAATAGTATCTAATTTATCTATACAGCAATCTTTCTCATTTTTTAAAGAAGATTCCACAAATGGCAAAACTTCCTTATGCACACCCTCCTCATATGCATTCACCAAAAGTTCCACTAAGCTAATTTGATGTTCTACTTGCAATACATATCCAATATACTCACACAATAAATTATGTTCTTTAATACTAGTCAAAAAGTTCAAGATATCTATATTGCAAAACGATTTAATTTCCGTCATTTTTGCACGTGCCATAACCCCCCAGCGAATATGTATCATTTCCGGGGTTCCATCATCTAATTCGTCAAATATTTGATCAATATGCATTGTTAATAATTCTGGTTTTTCTTTAATCAACGCATCTGCATCTGCAAACATCTTTTTGACTTCTTCTAAATCACGTATCATTTTATCAACTTCCTTAAATCGTTTTGCGTTTCAAATACCATTTAACGAGCTATCTCACACAATGTCTTGTATGTTGCATTGACAATAAAGATTTCTTTATTGCCTCATACAAATCTTCTTGTCCAATGGCTGCAAGCACTTTGCGGTCAAATTTTTCTCTAATCGGATCCTTTAACTCGTCTTCTACATCCATAACATCTCTTGATTTTATTTCTGCAAACAAATCAAGAATTTCCTTCTTATCACTTTCGGAAATATTATCAGGATTAATCATATACATATTTTTCAGTTTAGAGCTACTTGCATCAAGAACACCTAGCCCTCTTCCAAACCCTATTGCCTCAATTGCAAACATACCATATACAGAATTAAGTAAAGCATGAATCAACTCTGCTGAAGAAGCCTTATTTTTCAACAATAATCTGGTGAATCGTTGGTCAACAAATGTAGGTTCATCAAATTTTGCAACAAACAATCTTTTATCTGGATTAAGTGCAGTAACATAATCTGCTTTAGATGCATCATCCATTTCGTACCAATAACTTCCAGATCTTCTTAATGCCATAGGCAATAATTTGCCCGTTCCATTCTTTATGTTCTCAAATTTTTCTATCCAATTTATTGCACCAGTATGACCTAACGTTTGTAATTCTTCTTTTGACTTATGACAGCAAAATGCCTGAATATCGGTTTCTGCTGTATACGACTTTAATAATGCTGGATTTTTAAGCACCGGCTTTATATACTCTGATTCAATTTCATTTTCTTCTGATGGATAAAACAAGTCATTCCACCCTCTACGCTCACCCCTTTTTACAGTTAACAGGCATTCTATCGGAATAAGCTTATCTTTTATTTTATCTGTCCACATCACATCATGGAACAAAGAATTCAATGTTATTCCCAAACCGGAAATTTGTTCTATAATAGCCATTGAATACTTCTTCATAGTTGCTATATCAGAATCTAATTCCTCTGACAAGACTACACTATTTACTATTGTTTCTTTTTCATGAATATCAAGCATTCTAATATCTTTATTTACTAACCAAAAACAAATTTCAGCATTCAAATTTGGCTCACTTATTTGCTTCTTTTCAAGAATAAGCAAAGTTCCTACCACATCTGCATTCTTGAACCATCTATTGCAATTACTCATAACAACAGATTTTATATGGTAATAATGTTGAAGAGCTTTATAGAATTTCTTACCTATATCAGTTCCCAACCATGAGTTAGATAAAATAATCCCCAAATTGCCTCCATCTTCCAATAACTCATGCAATTTAAAAGGCAAATAATTATATAAATCCGCTTTTCCAAGTGTAAATTCAATTCCTGTTGTCTGCTTGATTTTTTCATTATACTCTGCCATAAAACTTCTTTCATCAGCAGCAATTTTATTGTATTCTACAAATGGAAGGTTAGATACAATCGCCCCAAATTGCGGGATTTCCTTTTCTATATTACTCCCATCAACCGGGCTCTTAATATTCACCAACATACCTGTATTCACATTAAAAACATCCGATTGAAACATATTTATCGGAACATTAAAAGCATGAATATTAGTAACTGAAATATTGGCTATCTGTAGCGGATATGCATACTTATCAGATATCCATGTTGTATTTAAAGCTTCTTCCGGATTATTTGTCCTCTTTGCTTTATTATCAATAATCGCTTTTGCAATTGTTCCTGTACCAGCACATAAATCTGCACAGGCTTTTGTCCAATCCTTTACAGTCATCTGACTTAATAAATCCGCTAATTGATATGGTGTTGCAAATTGACCTCTAATTTCTCTTTTCGTTGTATTTACTGTTTTTTCTAATACATCTTGTAATACCGTCTGGTCAATCTGTTCTATGTTATTTGCTACTAAAAATTGGTTATAATCTACAATATCAATCCATGTATCTTCGGGAATAACTTCATTAAATTCAATTTTCTTAAATACATTATAGAAATCCCCTTGTTCCACAATTTTATCTATTATAATGTTCCCGTCTTCAGGTGAAGTAGTATTATCAATATCTTTAATAGCATATGCGCAATTATGGTATTTCTTAATTGCGTTAGCAAAAGTTATTCGATTTGTCCAATTGAGTAATATTGATTTTGCATATGCTGAATACATATTACTTTCATCTTTATCGTACTCTTCCTTGAATGCATTCCACCACACCTTTATTCGGCTCTCCATCGGCATACTTTTCTGCGCTTCAATAAGAATATTTTCAGCAACTAGTTCCTTGTTTCTCTGAATGACTTCTGTTATTAATCCATCAGATATAGTTGTAATTATAGGTGCCGCTGAAATCTTTCCATTCACCAAATATTCATTTACAGTTAAAACTATTTCTTTTACAACAGGAATCCATTCATTCTTATATGTCATTACATCTTCGCGCTTTTTAATATGACTAGTACCTGTCCACGCTTTTGCTTCTTCAAACCTACCTTCTTCTGTTTCCACATAAAGTTTTCCGTATGTAAAATTCCATATAACAAAGCTATTTAAACCTAATGCTTTTGCTTTCCTTGTAGCATCAGCAATTAATGCCTCATCTGTAATTAATACATCTGGCATTTTTAATTCCCAACCTTGTAAAATTTTCGTTTGAGTTTCGTCTTCATACAACAACACATCCGGAAACATACTCTTTTTATTTACAGATAAAGTGCTTTCCCCGCCAGCACTCTTAATCTTCAAATTTAAAGAATTAAGCATAACTCTAATCTCTGATATAATTACAATCGCCCAACTTCTTTCATTTCTTCTTACTATTGTCCCCATAACCTTCCTACCTTTCTTCAAATTCTGCGATAAGATTCTGAATAGCTATATGCTTCTTCGTCTTCTTATCAAGCCCTTCCCATGCTAAAAATAAGCGTCTTTTAGCCACATCAATGTAGTCAATCTCTTCTCTCTTAAATAATGCTACATTTTCGTTCTTCTCAATACCAATAAAGTTGCGTCCTTCCATTAAAGCAGCTACTAAAAACGAACCACTTCCAAATGTATTATCTAATACAACATCGCCAGGATTTGTATATGTTCGTATCATATATCTTCCCAACTCTATCGGCTTCTGTGTTGGGTGCAAAACTGCACCTTCACACTCTGCAGTCTTTACATAAATAATATCTGTAGGATATCTTTCACCTTCGCTCGCAACATGCACTGGCTCAAAATCCCCGTAATTTCCACATAATTGATTCTTTCGAGTACCTTTATCATAAGGTTCTCCTTGAGTCATCTGCGGATGGTAAACCGGCTGTTTTTTATAAAATACGCATACATCTTCATGCTTTCGCAAAGGTTGCTTTTTAGCATTTAAGAAATTAGTTGGTTTTGATTTTTCCCAAACCCACTTATACTTATATATATCCGGCTGACTCAGTATCAATTTTGCTGTAAATATTCCATTAGAGGTAAGTACAATAGCTCCGTTCGGTTTAATAATTCTATTATATTGTTCCCAGAGTTTATCCAGTGGAATATAACAATCCCACTGATTCTGTGTCATACCATATGGTAAATCACACAAAATCATATCTACACTACCATCTGGTATTTCCTCCATATACTGCAGACAATCTCCCTCAAACAATCTATTTATAACATTACTCATATCAATCTTATCAACATTAGCTTTTTTCATTGCTATATCATCTCCTTGTACACTTTATTTCTAAACTGCTTCATCAATTTTATTATAGAACATACGTTCTTATTTTTCAAGTTGTATTTTTCTTTGTTGTAGAGTATTTTACATATCATCAAATGTAAAATACCCCATATTATTTTATCATAATTTAGCTCATATTTCCATTATAACATTCCTGATATTTCATTTATTTTTACAAATGTGGGACAATGAAGAATTGTCCCACATTTCCTACCTCTTTAGCCCACTCCTAACCTTCTCAACCACCTGTCCGATACTCTCCAGAAATCTTTCCAGCAGGTTCCTACCATCCATCACAAATTGCTTCATGAAATCGTATGCCTTATTCAGTGTTTCCCGAAGTTTAGAGTTTTCAGCCTTTAATTGCTCATTTTCATACATAACATCTATAAGTTTCTCTCTCAAGGCTTCATTACCACCGGAACCACAAGCCATTTCATATACCTGTTCTGCAATCTCCGCTTTTCTCTCCAGTTTCGTTGCCTTCTCTTCCAAATCCACCAGAGTATCGCTTTGCGTTTTGATATAAGCCTCAATTCTGTCAGCTCGCTCATTAGCCTCTTTTACTCGTTCATCAGCTTCCTCATAATCCATCTGCTTAACCGCTACCCGCATGGATAAAGTGTCATACTCCTGTACAAGCTGTGCCTTTTCACGCTCCAACAGTTCATTCTCCTGTTGCTTTTCATCAGCCTGTTCCTTCAATTCGTCGTAACGAATTTCCTCTTTTAGCACCTTATATTCCATAACCGATAAATCATGATTTCGTCCTTTAGACTTTTCTCTTATCTGTTCATCAAAAGCAATTCTTACCTTTGTATTCGCGACAGCTCTTAATTCATCCTGAAGAACTTCGGAAAGCACTTCTTTTGTAAATACCTTTCGTTTGGATACCTGCTTAGACAATCCTTTTTTGTAGCCGGTTGCTACTGGTACACCTACCACATGCATATGCGGACTGTCCTCATCCATATGAACTACTGCGTTGGCTACAACAAACTCCGGAAGCAGATATTGTAATTCAGCTAGCATCATGCTATAAATCTTCTTCATATAACATTTATTTTCATAATGTTGCTGCCAATATGCTCTATCCCCTATCTGAATGATAATCTCCACCGCCATATCCTGTTCCTTGTTTGCTACATGTTCAAAATAGTCTTCAATCTTACGATCTGCTCTGGTTTGATTTTCATTGTAGACCTTTAAAGCTTCATCAAATTCCTGATGATAAACTGCTTTTACATCCTGAACAAGATTGTCAGTTCCATATATCAGAAAAATATTATCGGCGCTATATTCTGCTGATTTGTATTTTCTTAAGTTGTGTTTTGCCACCCCGGCAAGTTTCGACTTAGATGTTATTGCACTTTTCTTATTGCTCACATGAGCTGTAAATGATATTCCTTCCATACACTTCCTCCTTATCTGTCTTTCCCTACGGAGTGCTGCTTATCATCTTTGCTTTGCCACAGATGATAACCCCCTAGCACATTTGGCAAACCAAATGTGCGGGGGCTCTCCGAGGGTTACACCGACAGGGAGCCAAGCTCCGGTGGGTGTATATTAACCGCTACCCTTATTTAAGTAATCCATCGTAATCACATCCTTTCTCTAATCTTTCTATACTGTTTCAGGAATACTTCTGAAGTAACCTGTCTCTTCCCAAACTTTTTTATCAGGGCAATAATAGTTGTATTCATTCGAATCTTCCATCTTTATTGCTACACCGAATTTGAGAACCCCTTGCTGAATACCAACTCTTACATACTGAGCATCCTTCCCCATAGCCTTCGCTATCTCCTTAATTGGAACATTCCTTCCTGTAAAAGCCGGTAAATCAACTTTGTATTGAATTTCCGGCATTCTATGCACCTCCTCGATTCTTTCAGAGCATTATTTGCTCTGTTTTCTATTATGTATTATACAGAGTCTTTATTGCTCTGTCAAGAGTGCTAATAGTTATGTTGACAATTCTATTTTTGTATGTTAAATTATATTGCACAGGAGGTTGATAAGATGAATACTGGTAAAAAGATTAAGCTAATCCGTACATTTCGTGGATTAACGCAAAAAGAGCTTGGTGATTTAGCCGGCATTCATGAAGTCGCAATTCGTAAGTATGAGTTAGGAAAGAATCTTCCGAAACCGGAGCAGTTACGAAAGATTGCAGACGCATTGAATGTAAATGTCAACACACTTGCAGAATTTGATATTCAGACAGATGGAGATATACTACCTCTCCTGTTTGCTATTGACGAAGCATTTCCAGCCACTATTAAAGATGTAGATGGTACACCTGGAATCTTCTTTGAAAACAAAAGTCTGGTACAGTTTCTGAAGGATTGGCAGGCTATGAAAGAATTATTACAATCAGGCAGTCAGACACAGGACAATTATGAAATATGGAAAACCATCCGTCCGAGTGTTACAAAGGTAACCCACGAGGAGTAAGATTGGCACCGGAATCGCTTATCAGCTTGCTGAATCTAAGCGAAAGGAATGGTGCAAATGAAGTTACCCAACGGATACGGAAGCGTTGTAAAACTTTCCGGCAAAAGAAGAAATCCTTATCTGGTGCGAAAAACCAACGGCTGGCACTTCGACAAAGAAAAGGATAAACAAGTTCAGGATTTTATCATTATAGGATATGCTCCCACCAGAGCAGATGGCTTGCAGATGCTAGCAGACTATAACAAGAATCCATTTGATACGAAGGCTGCAAAAATGACCTTTGATGATGTATATGAGGAATGGTCAAAACGTAAGTACCCTACCGTATCAGAATCCAATGTAAAAGGCTACACAGCCGCTTACAAGACATGTAGCAGTCTATATCATAAGGTGTTTAAGGATTTAAAGCTTGTGGACTTACAGACAGTCATTGATACCTGTGGTAAGAATTATCCTACCTTAAGGAAAATCAAGGTGCTGTTCAACCAGCTTTATGATTTTGCTATCAAGAATGATATTTGCAATAAGGATTATTCCACCTTTGTAGATGTTGTTCAGTATAAGGACCGTAATCCGAATAAGTATGACCGAAACAAATTCGAGAAGGAAGAAATCGAACGGATATGGGAGCAGAAAGATGATAAGTATTATCAAATCATATTGATGCTACTGTATAACGGCGTAAGAATTTCAGAATTCTTGGATTTGAAAAAGGAAAATGTCCATCTGGACGAGCAATACTTCGATGTAATTAGCAGTAAAACCGAGAATGGAATTCGAAAGGTTCCTATCGCTGATAAGGTCTTACCTTACTACAAGGCTTGGTTTGAAGATAATTCGGAATGCGAATATCTTATCCATACACCGGATGGCAAACACTTCCAATACCGAAATTATTATGACAGCTACTTCCATCCACTGATGGAACAACTTAAGATTGACCGCACACCACATTGCTGCAGACACACATGTATCTCCATGTTAGCAGAAGCCGGTGTCGATCAGACGATTATCAAGAAGATTGTGGGGCACTCCGGTGCAATGACTTTAACCGAGAAAGTATATACCCACTTTGATGTTAAGGAGCTTGTAAATGCGATTAACAAGATTTAAACAAAAAAAGGACATTCCCAGATTTCTCTGAAAATGTCCTATACATATCATTGATATTCGTGTTGCATACTTGTTGCATATGTGTTGCATACCGTTTGAAATCCAGCACATCTGACAACTTTCCACAACCTCTTGTAACCAAAGTTTTTCTTCGAAAAACTTGAAAAAATCGCGCTTTTCTTGAATCTTGCGTATATCGCAAATTATCTCTTTGAGAACTGCGGCGCTCTTCTCGCTGCCTTGAGACCATATTTCTTTCTTTCCTTCATACGAGGGTCTCTGGTTAAATAACCGGCTTTCTTCAATACCGGTCTGAAATCTCCGTCTACCTGAAGTAATGCTCTTGCAATACCGTGTCTGATAGCACCAGCCTGACCAGTGTATCCACCGCCATGAACATTCACGATAACATCTAATCTATCAGCAGTTTCAGTCAGAACTAAAGGCTGACGAACGATAACCTTTAAGGTTTCAAGACCGAAATACTCATCCATGCTTCTCTTGTTGATAACAACATCGCCTTTACCGGGTACCAAATATACTCTGGCGATTGATTTTTTTCTTCTACCTGTTCCGTAGTATCTTTCTGTTTTAGCCATGATTTATTTTCCTCCTTTCAGTCCCTTAGAATGTCAGTACTTCAGGCTTCTGAGCCTCATGCTTGTGCTCAGGTCCTGCGTATACATGAAGTTTGGTGTACATCTGTCTTCCTAAAGGTCCCTTGGGAAGCATACCTTTAACAGCAAGCTCAATCACCTGCTCTGGCTTTTTGTTCAATTTTTCTCTTAAGGTAGCTTCTTTCATACCACCAACATAGTCGGAGTGATGATAGTAAATCTTCTGGTCTAACTTCTTACCGGTTACTTTAATCTTCTCTGCGTTGATAACGATTACATAGTCACCGCAATCCATATGAGGAGTAAAAACAGGTTTGTTCTTTCCTCTTAAAATCTTAGCAACTTCGGAAGCCAAACGTCCCAAAGTCATATCTGTAGCGTCGACTACATACCATTTTCTATCGATTGTAGCTGGACTAGCCATAAATGTTTTCATTATGTTCCCTCCATATTACTTTTGTAGACGGATTCCTTGAAATCCTCTTGTTGTCCTGCTCCTGTCATAAATTGCAGATGTCCGGCTACAATCTAAAACTTCTTCAGAACAGATTATTTTCTATCTCTAAATGCTTCGTCGGGGCTTTGACTCGGCATTTTGAAACATCGTCACAGTGATATATTATATGACATCCTGCCGCGTGTGTCAATATCTATTTTTCAACGAAATTGCATTTTTTACAAATAATATGCAATCTCAGTCATACCACTCGTATTTCACCAGCGTCAATCCGTGGGCAGGCGCCGTTGGACCCGCTGCCGCTCTGTCCTTTTCCTCCAGAATGGTGAAAATATCCATGGGGTCACGCTTCCCCTCTCCGATTTCCAACAAAGTGCCCGCGATAATTCTTACCATATTATACAGGAAACCGTTGCCGCAGACACGAATCACAAGCTCCTCTCCCTGCTCCTCTATCTCCACGAAGTAAAGGGTACGCACTGTGGATTCCACCTGCGCGCCGGTCTGACAGAAGCTTTTGAAATCATGCTCGCCTTCCAGATAAGCTGCAGCCTCCCGCATTCTGTTCACATCCAGCATACGATAGGTGAAAAGGGAATAAAGCCGCCTTACCGGCATAGGAAACTGTCCGCGGTAAACGCGGTATTCATAAGTCTTACGGCTTTCACAGCGTCTGGGATGCCAGTCTGAGGCAACCGCCTCCGATTTTTGAATGCGGATATCCTCCGGAAGTCTCTGATTTAAAGCATAGGAAATTTTTTCCGCCGGCATACGGTTTACCGTATCAAATACTGCAATATTCCCCAGCGCATGCACACCGGAATCCGTTCTGCTGGCGCCGATTACTTCGATTGGCTCCTGAAGCAAATCAGACAGACATCTATTCAATTCACTTTCAATGGTAATCCCATTCTTCTGCACCTGCCAGCCATGATAGTTTGTACCGTCATAGGCAACGGTCAGGCGCACTCTTTTTTTTTCCATACAGTCTTCCTCAGATGCGTTTCGCACTTAAAATTCTTTCCTATGTTGCGCATATTCTATTAAAACAAAATTCTTCCCACGGTAATACCCACCGCAAGATAAAGCAGAATACAGATATACGCAATGTAGTCACGTTTCTGATAGCAAAGAGGTTTCATTTTGGTACGCCCGTCGCCGCCGCGATAACATCTTGCTTCCATCGCCATTGCCAAATCGTTTGCCCGGCGGAATGCGGAAATAAACAACGGTACCAGAAGCGGCACCATCGCTTTGGCACGTTTCAAAAGATTGCCGCTCTCAAAATCGGCGCCTCTTGCAATCTGCGCTTTCATAATCTTGTCTGTCTCTTCCAATAAAATAGGAATAAATCGCAATGCGATAGACATCATCATTGCCACCTCATGAACAGGTACCTTAATTACCTTTAACGGGCGCATCATTTTTTCCATACCGTCGGTAAGGTTATTGGGTGTGGTCGTAAGGGTCATTACCGAGGAGCCGATAATCAGCAGCGTCAACCGAATTGCCATGGAGACTGCTGAACGCAGACCCTCTACTGTAATGGTCAGCTTCCACACAGTGACAAGTTCCTCGCCCGGCGTCAGAAACAGATTGAAAAGCACTGTTATCATCAATAACAGTATAATTGTTTTCATACCCTTTATCATAAACTTAAAGGGAACCTTTGAAAGCTTAATCACAATTCCCAAGAATAAGGCTGCAATAATATATCCCACAAAGTTTTTTATCAAAAACAGGGAAATAATATAAAGCAGCGTACCTCCCAGCTTTACTCTTGGGTCCATTTTGTGTAATACAGATTCCGTTTGATAATATTGTCCTATTGTAATATCTCTAAGCATAATGCTCCTTTATTCTGTCAACGCCTTATAAATCTGCCGGGTAGCTTCCTCAATGGTCGTTGCATCTACATCTACATTTAAGCCTTTTTCTTTCAAAGCGTGCATAATATAAGTTACCTGCGGGGCTGCCAGTCCAACCTCCTCCAGTTCCTTATAATGCCGGAAAACCTTTTTGGGCTCGTCATCATACATCACTTTTCCCTTGTTCATTACAATAATGCGGTCCACGTATTCCGCCACATCTTCCATACTGTGTGATACCAGGAGAATAGTCATGCCTGTCTCGGTCTGAAGTTTCTTTATCTGACCCAGAATCTCATCCCGTCCTCTGGGATCCAATCCCGCGGTAGGCTCGTCCAGAATCAGAACCTCCGGCTTCATCGCCAACACTCCCGCAATTGCCACGCGCCGCTTCTGACCACCTGACAAGTCAAAGGGCGACTGATAAAACAATTCGTCCGGCAAGCCTACCTTTCGCAGCGCGTCATAAGCTCTCAGTTCCACCTCTCTCTGGTCTAAACCTAAATTCTTAGGTCCAAAGCACACATCTGTGAACACATCCACTTCAAACAGCTGATGCTCCGGATACTGGAATACCAGTCCCACCTTACTGCGAAGCTTTTTCATATCATAATCTTTGTCGTATATGTCTTCTCCGTTAAAATAAATACTGCCGTCGGAAGCCTTAAGTAATCCGTTTAAATGCTGCATCAGAGTTGATTTGCCGGAGCCGGTATGTCCGATAATGCCGATGAATTGTCCGTCCGGTATCGTCAGACAGATATCGTCGAGAGCCTTTACCGCCAAAGGCGTATCATCCCCGTACACATAATTTACATGATCTAATATCAATGACATTTTCTATTGTCCTGTGCCTTTCTGAAATTTACAAATGAAGTGCCTGAATAAACTCCTTTATGGTGAGAATACCGTCAGGAAGCAGAATCCCTTTCTTCTGCAATTCGTATGCCAATAATGTAATCTGCGGCACATCAAGGCGCAGGTTTTTCAGCTTCTCTACCTGGGAAAAGATTTCTCTCGGCGTTCCTTCCATGGCAATCTTGCCCTGATCCATCACGAAAACTTTATCCGCATGAATAATTTCTTCCATATAATGTGTAATCAGAATAACCGTTACCCCTTCCACATCATTCAAACCGCGGATAGCACGGATAACCTCTTTTCTTCCGTTGGGGTCCAGCATGGCAGTAGGCTCGTCCAGAACGATACATTTCGGGTGCATGGCAAGCACGCCCGCAATGGATACTCTCTGCTTCTGCCCTCCTGACAGTTTATTGGGCGAATGCTTACGAAACTGATACATACCAACCGCCCGAAGGCTTTCTTCCACACGCTCCCAGATTTCTTTGGTCGGCACTCCGATATTCTCCGGTCCAAATCCTACATCCTCCTCAACTACCTGTCCGATAATCTGATTGTCAGGATTCTGAAATACCATTCCGGCAGTCTGACGAATGTTCCACAATTGGCTCTCATCATTCGTATCCATTCCATCCACCCATACGGTTCCCTCGGTAGGGTTCAGTATGGCATTCAAATGCTTCGCTAAAGTAGACTTCCCGGAACCATTATGTCCCAGGATTGCAATAAAATCTCCCTGATTAATGTCAAGGTTCACATCATCCACTGCCTTGGTAATACCTTCCACGTTTCCATCTTCATCACGTCTGATATATTCATATACGACATTCTTTGTCTTAATGATTCCCATCTTTATCTCGCACTCTTTCTCTCAGTATACGGACACTTAACCATTTTACTCTCATCATGGCTGAACTGTATCTTATTTTACTAAATTCACGGAGGAATTACAACAGGTAAACGCGGCTTTAGAAGGATTTACAAAACAAGATTGTCATGATATGCTACTTTTAGACATTTTTTAGAAGAAAGGAAATAAAATGAATATAGATAAAAACAAACTTATAAAATCACTGCTGACTTTGGCGGCACTTTTTATTGTTGTCTTTGCCATGACACAATGGATGGGACGCAACTCCATATCCCTGTCAGAATACGCCGCGCAAAATCCGGAGCTTGCCGAAAAAAAAGAAACGGAAAGCTTAGAAACCGATACAGAAGAAGATTACAATGAGACAGACACAGCAACCGATACCGATTTCATTAGTGCGGACGCTGAAACCGCAACGGAAGTCCTGTCAGGAGAAACGGAAAGCGCTCCCACATCCACTCTTACCGGCGCCATTTTAAACGGGGATACCATGGAAGAACAACGAACCAGCTATACCGCTTCCTTTTACTATGAACCGCTGTCCGACAATTTGAAGCGTTATATCACCGGCGTTTCCTTTCCCTCCGTTTCTGACGGGGAAGAACCGGCAATTACCTATGACGAGTTGCGTTATGTGCACATTCTGCATTATGATTTTGACGGAAATCTTGCAGAAGGAGAACTTATCTGCAATGAATGGATTGCGCAGGATCTGGTTGAAATCTTTTATGAGCTTTACCGCAATGAATATCGGCTGGAAAAGGTACATCTGATTGACGAATATAACGGTGACGACACAGCATCCATGGAAGACAACAATACCTCCTGCTTCAACTATCGTTTGGTGGAAGGCAGCACCTCCCTTTCCAGGCACGCGCTGGGGCTCGCCATTGATATCAATCCGCTCTATAATCCTTACATTACCTATGAAGATGACGGCAGCGAGCGGATTTCCCCGGCAAGCGCTTCCGCTTATGCTGACAGAACCATAAACTTCCCTTACAAGATTGATGAAAACGATTTGTGCTACAAGCTCTTTACGGAGCATGGTTTCACCTGGGGCGGGAATTGGAATTCCAGCAAGGATTATCAGCATTTCCAGAAAGTTAAGCCATAAGACAAGTCCAAGCCCGCTCGTAAATGTTTCGTATTTGTCACACAAGTCCAAGCCCACTCGTAAATGCTTCGCATTTCCTCGCGGTTTGGCTGTCGCCAAATAGAAACACAAAAAAGAACAGATTCGTGTATGCAAGCATCCACTCCTCTGTTCTTTTTCATCTTTCTGCTTGGACTTGTAGCGATATCCTATACTAACTCAAGGACAACTTCCATAGCTGCGTCACCCTTACGCATACCAATCTTAACGATTCTGGTGTAACCGCCCTTACGATCTACATACTTAGGTGCAATTTCGTCAAACAGCTTTGCAACAAGGTCAACTTCCTTAGTGTTTCTCTTTCTCCCGGCTGCCTCAGTAGGAACGTCGACTACCGGATACAGAACCTTCATCATCTGACGTCTTGCATGTAATCTGGAAGGCATATCTTTCTTGATTTCCTTTTCTACCGTCTGGTATTTGGTAACTTTCTTACCGTCAACGACTTCCTTTACTCTCTTGCCGTCTTTGTCTTTCTCAGGAACCTTTGCTTCTACCTTAACCATCTCATAATTATCTTTTTCTTTCACTGCCAGCGCAATCAGTCCTTCGGCAATCTTCTTTACTTCCTTAGCCTTAGCTTCGGTGGTAACGATTCTGCCATGGTTTAACAATGCAGTTACCTGATTTCTTAATAATGCCTTTCTCTGTGCAGATGTTCTGCCAAGTTTTCTGTACTTTGCCATTTTTTTATTTCCTTTCTCATTTCATGGTACATCCGGCCACGCTCTTTGGACTTACTTACCGAATGCGTTTACTTGCCATTTAGAGATGAACCATGCACGCACTCTTTGGTTTTACCGTGCACGGAATATCTTACTAAGCCTTGAATGACTTAGATTTTCTTAGACAATGTACTTTATTGTCTTAGAAAATCTTCATTCTTCAGAGCGAAATTTAGATTGTCTCAGGCGGTGTCTTTTGACTCCTTAGTCAATCTTCTCGCTCTATTCGTCGCTGGGATTCAACTGTAATCCCAGTTCCTTTAATTTAGCCAATACTTCTTCCAGAGACTTACGTCCGAGGTTACGAACCTTCATCATATCCTCTGACGTTCTGTTGGTCAGTTCTTCCACAGTATTGATGCCGGCTCTCTTCAAACAGTTGTATGAACGAACTGAAAGCTCTAATTCATCAATGCTCATTTCAAGAACTTTTTCTTTCTCGTCATCTTCCTTCTCAATCATAACCTCTGCGGTTTTAGCATTCTCGGACAAATCAATGAAGAGACTTAAGTGCTCGCTGAGCACCTTTGCAGCCAGACTGACAGCCTCATCAGGAACCAGGGTTCCATTGGTATATACATCTAAGGTCAGCTTATCATAATCCGTAATCTGACCTACACGGGTATTTTCAACAGTAACATTGACTCTTTCTACAGGTGTATAAATAGAATCGATAGCGATAACGCCAATCGGTAAATCCTCGTGTTTGTTCTTGTCTGCACTTACATAGCCGCGACCTTTTGTAATGGTCAGTTCCATGTAAAGCTTTGTGTCTTTGCCACTCAGCGTAGCAATAACCAAATCAGGATTCAAAATCTCGATATCCTGATCAACCTGAATATCAGAAGCTCTTACAATGCCTTCGCCTTCAAATTCAATGTATGCAGTCTTAATTTCATTGGTTTCACTGCTGTTCTTAATCGCTAAACTCTTAATGTTCATAATAATTTCAGTTACATCTTCCTTTACGCCAGGGATGGAACTGAATTCATGCAAAACGCCTTCAATCTTAACCTGACTGACTGCCGCGCCTGGAAGAGAAGAAAGCATAATCCTTCTTAAAGAGTTACCAAGAGTGATACCATAACCTCTTTCCAAAGGCTCAACTACGAATTTGCCGTACTTTTTGTCTTCTGAAATCTCAGCAACCTCAATATTAGGTCTTTCAAAATCAAACACTGTAAATACCCTCCTTTACGAATGTTATTGATAGGAAACTCTAAGGCACCAGCAAAATGGTGCCTGAGAATTTCCGAATCGCACACAGCTTACGCCGGTGCAGATTCAGAGTCTTATAGGGCTTATTTGGAGTATAACTCGACGATAAGCATTTCATTTACAGGAACATCAATCATTTCTCTTGTAGGGAGATTTTTGATGGTTCCCTTAAAGTTCTCGATATCAACATCCATCCACTCAGGTACTAATCTACCACCGGTAACTTCAATGATATCTTTATATCTCTGCATAGATTTTGCATTTTCCTTAATTTCGATAACATCACCGGCTTTGATTAAGTAAGAAGGAATATTAACTTTCTTTCCGTTTACTAATACATGCTTGTGACCAACGATTTGTCTTGCTTCTCTTCTGGTTCTTGCAAATCCCATTCTGAACACGACACTGTCAAGTCTTCTTTCCAGCAAAACCATAAGGTTTTCACCGGTCATACCTTTCATTCTATCAGCTTTTTCATAGTAGTTTCTGAAAGGTTTCTCTAACACGCCATAAATGAATTTTGCTTTCTGCTTTTCTCTCAGCTGCAGACCATACTCACTTACCTTCTTGCCTGCTCTCGCAGAAGTTCTGTTAGATTTTTTATCATAGCCTAAATAGGAAGGCTCAAGACCAAGAGATCTGCATCTTTTTAATACGGGTACACGATTTACTGCCATTTTCTTATTTTCCCTTCTTTAAATTAACTCGAAAATCCTGCCGCTATGCTGTATCCGCACCCGCGCGCTTTGATTTTCTCGTTGCTTCGTCGGGCAAAAATGAATGCCTGCCATGCAGCGCTCATTTTTTTCCTCCTCGCATATTGTTTACAGTACTACTTCTACCTTCATCCAACTTTTTTTGAAAACAGACTGCTGTGCAGCCGCTTGTTTTCGTTTCTTTTCACCTAGACGCGACGGCGTTTCGGAGGACGGCATCCATTATGAGGAACAGGAGTTACGTCACGGATACTTACAACTTCCAAACCACAAGCAGACAATGCTCTGATTGCTGCTTCACGTCCTGAACCAGGACCTTTTACGAACACGTCAACGGTCTTAAGTCCATGTACTAAAGCAGCTTTGGTAGCTGTTTCGGCTGCCATCTGTGCAGCATATGGAGTAGATTTCTTTGAACCTCTAAAACCAAGACCACCAGCACTTGCCCAGCTAAGAGCATTACCTTCTGTATCTGTCAATGTAACAATTGTATTGTTAAAAGAAGACTGAATATGTGCCTGTCCGCGTTCAACGTTTTTCTTTACACGCTTTTTTGTTACTTTTTTTGCAACTTTTTTAGCCATTTTAAACTAACCTACTTTCTCATTCCGGGAATCACTCTCTGTTTCCCTATTATCAGTTACTGATTTTTAAATCTTATTTCTTTTTGTTTGCAACGGTACGCCTGAAACGCACCGTTCAGTCACTCTAACTGTTTCTTCTTATTAGTGACTGTACGTTTGAAACGTACAACTCAGCCACTTTAATTATTTCTTCTTGTTAGCGACTGTACGTTTTGGACCCTTACGTGTTCTGGCATTGGTCTTTGTCTTCTGACCACGAACAGGAAGTCCTTTACGATGACGGATACCGCGATAACATCCGATTTCCTGAAGTCTCTTGATGTTCAGAGCGATTTCTCTTCTGAGATCACCCTCTACCGTAACACCCAAACTCTCGATAGCTTCACTGATTTTCTTAACTTCTTCATCGGTGATGTCTCTAACTCTGGTATCAGGATTTACTCCTGCCTCTGCTAAAATCTTGTTAGCGGTAGGTCTGCCAATTCCATAAACATAGGTCAAACCAATTTCAATTCGTTTTTCTCTAGGTAAGTCAACACCTGCGATACGAGCCATTTACGTTTCCTCCATTTTCCTGCGCTTTCGTTTCCCGAAAGTACGCCTGCGTACATCTGGTCTGTTAATCTGTACGCTTATTCAGTTACTAATTGATTGGGGTTTTCACCCAACCGGACACAATCCGATCTTTCCAGTGCAAATTTGTTTTGCCATTCAGGGAAAAATGCACCTGTGCATTTTTCGGGACAAAACATAGATTTTCTTAATTTGCGTCCTTTGCAAATTTAGCAAATCTTTTTGTCCTGGTATCAACAAGTAATCTCCCGTAAGCTCTATCCACATTCTATTATGATAATCAGCGCATCCAAAGACAAGCCGATTCAGCCGCACATAATAACCGGACAAGAACTCACTGACCTGATTTCTGTTTCCTAAAAAAACAATCAAGCGGTGATTATCCCTGTCTCTGTTTGTGTTTCGGATTCTCACAGATTACTCTGATGCGTCCTTTTCTTTTAATGATTTTGCATTTCTCGCAAATTGGTTTTACTGATGATCTAACCTTCACGTTAAACCCTCCTTTCAAAAAAGACCGTTTTTGATTATAGCATAGCAATTCGTTGATTGCAAGCCATTTTGCCATATATTTGTAAATTTTTTGTGAACATTTTCAGCACCTGTTTTACTGCTCTTTCTCAGCTCCCATCTCAATTACTTTATTCTCCTCTTCCTCTAATTCCTGCTGCATTTGATGTATTTTGTTATCAAGAGCGATTGCCCGCATGATTCTGTTCACATCTTCCGCCGAAAACATTCCAATCGCTTTGGACAAGTCAGACAGATTATCCCTGTTTACTACCAGGCTTCCGCCTTCAGACAAGGCAACTATGATACAATCTTTTTTATTGCTTACGTCACCAAGGGTTATCTGATTCCGCAGGAAATCACAAACAAACGTCACGCCCTTATACTCAATAACGCCGTCCTTTGCAAGCGCCTGATAAGGGCACTTCGTTCCTGTCTCAGAAGCTCCGCGAAGCATCTTCACAAATTCTCCTTTTGAACTCTTCTCCACACTATCCGTAAAATATTTCGGTAATGTATGATTTACGCTGTTAATATTCATGGTTCAATTACTCCCTTCCCTTATTTCCAAACAAAAAGCGACCTCAACACCCTTCCCTGGTATGACAGTCGCTTTCCATAGCTTATATTATTATCGTACAATGTGTCTGAAAAAATAACCCCGATTTGCACAATCAGGCAAACTTTCGTATTCTGATATTTTCCTTGTAAATGCCAGTCTCAAATCTGCATATTGCTTAAATACCGCGTTTTCTACTCATATACTACAAACTTTTCATTCCGGAACGTCTCCCGGTATCCCTTTTCTTCTATATAAGAACACAGCAAATCCATCTTTTGCTGTGCCGTTGCATCCCAAAAAAGCCTGGTGCCGTCCCTGTCTGTGACATACTGCCCACATTCAGCCGACATCAGAATCACAGGACGCCCCTCTATCTCGTACAAATCCTGCGCCATGATTTCATAATCATAGGAGCGCAAATCGCTCCACACATTCATGGCAGGAGCCATTTCCATATAAAAGCTGAGTCCGGGCACATTTCCGTACAAAATACATTCCCTTTCATCCAGTTTCTCTTCCTTAATATATAGATAAAGCTCCGAAAGTGTATCCGCCTTTTCGGGACTTGTAATCATTCCCTCAAGCACCGGCACGTCCTGTACCTTAGCAGTCAGGTTTCTTCCGCCGCCTGCTTCTTCGTACACAAAATACCAGCCAAACTGTACTCCCTGCACCGTCAGGAAAAACAGTCCCGCAACCAGAATCGCTTTTATCGGGAAATAACAGATATTTACATTTTCCCGGCAAAATTTCCATACCATCCACAAAAAGCCCGGCAATACTAAAAACAAGTTGTTGATGCTTGCATAAATAGCGTTATTTCCGCCCAGAGAAGTAATCAGGATAGTGAGGACCAAAAGAATGCCGAACAGCTTGTCTTCCTTTGCCGCCTTTTTATTCACAATATTGTACACAGAAAGAACCAGTGTCATGGTAAGCACCGTAACACATGGATAGTACACGGCATTATAAACAGCAAAATCCCCGGAATAAAACAGATTCCGTGAAAGCCATACGCACAACAGCGCTGTAATGAAAATCACAGCTATCCGTTTCAGCGCTGCCCATTTTTTCGGCAGAATCACACATACCGCCAGCCCGCACACGACTGCCAGTCCAAACCGCTTCAAAAAATAAGTGCAGTCGTAATACGCCCACACCATTCCTAGCAGCATACGCCCCGGTGTATAATCCTCCGCATTCTCAGTCATTTGAAACAGCCGAAACACACCTTCCACATAATTGCCAAAACCATATTTCAAAGCCATAAAAGCCAGAAAAAATGCAAGCGCACTCACATAGCCCAGCACACACCAGCCGGTCTCCTGCATCACTTTTTTAAATTTCTTTTTTTGTATAAAACCGTAAAGCCAGACAGCCAGAATCAGCCCGGTCTGGACAAGGTTTGAGAAGCGGTTTCCCACATTGAAACCAAGGACGGCGCCTGCCGCAATCAGATAGCCATACTTTTGGCTTAAAAGACCCTGATACAAAAGAATCGTACCCACAAGCAAAAACGCATACGTCAGATAGCTGTAAAGCATGGCAGTCGGTGCCCAACAGAGACTTATCGCCAATATTTCCGCCCCAAAAACCATCCACGCAGGCATTTTTAATCCGCGCACACAAAAAAGAAAAGCCATGGCAGCCATAAAACTTACCACCAGGCCCGTATAGATATTCATTCCCAAACATGTATCTCCGAATGGCATTTTGGTGAACAGACTGCCGATGCTGTTTGCTAACCATGTAGCAAAAAACCACATGGAATCCATATACTCTAATCCGCTATAGCGGAAATTTGCATAATTATAGCCGCCATCCCACAAATCGACCCCAATTTGAACATGGCGCAGCGGATATATTAGTAGTATCAGTATGAAAAGTGACCACACTGCCTTACGTGCAATCCTACCCTTTTTGTTCTCCATTCTTTGAAGTCTCCCAACAGTAAATAATCTGCCTTATTTATCTCTCCAGATAATACGTCCCTTCGTCAAATCATAAGGAGACAGTTCCAGCGTTACTTTATCACCGGGAAGGATGCGGATAAAGTTCTGACGCAGCTTACCGCTGATGGTTGCCAGCACGCGATGTCCGTTTTCCAATTCTACACGAAACATCGTGTTGGGCAGCTTCTCTACAACAGTTCCTTCAATTTCAATTACATCACTTTTTGACATATATTTCCTCCATATTCAATCAATTTATTTTTTTAAAATTTTCAATTCATATTTAATCTGCTCATCCATTACCTTCCCGCCATTCAGAAGCTTTGTGAGCAGTTCATCTCCCACAATACAATTAATCAGCTGTATATGTTTCTTTCGTTTTTTCTTAGGCTTGGAAAAAGTTCTGTATTTTCCGTCGCACAGATATACAAAATCACCCTCCTCCGCCACAATCACATAAATTTCAGACCGGTCATGTCCTGCTTTGGAGATTGCAAATTTACCTATCATAATTTCCTCTTTTCCACAATGAACTAGTAAAGTGTCAAAATCTCCGGATCGCCGTCCGTAACAAGTATCGTATTCTCGTAGTGTGCGGAAATGGAACCATCCTCCGTTACGACAGTCCAGTCATCATCCAGCCACTCAACATCCGCTCTGCCCAGATTAATCATAGGCTCAATAGCAAGTGTCATGCCGGCTTGAAGCTTAAGACCTCGCCTTCTCTGTGCGAAATTCGGTATCTGAGGATCCTCATGGAGACTGGTTCCGATTCCGTGTCCCACAAGATCCCTTACAATACCGTAACCATAAGGTTTAATGGAAGCATTAATTGCATTGGAGATATCGTATAGATGGTTTCCTGCTTTTGCCATTTTTATACCGTCAAAGAAGCTCTGTCTTGTACGCTCAATAAGCAGCTTTGCTTCTTCGCTGATTTCTCCTACACCAAAGGTACGCGCCATATCGGAATGATATCCTTTGTATATTAATCCGGCATCAAGACTTACAATGTCGCCCTCCTGCAAAATGTGATCCCTGCGAGGGATACCGTGTACCACCTCATCGTTTACAGATACGCAAATGGAGGCGGGATATCCGTTATAATGGAGAAAATTAGGAATACATCCATGTTCGCGAATCAGCTTGTCACCAAGGATATTGATGTCCATAGTGGACATACCGGGATGTATCGCTCTCTCCATATTTTGAAAGACGTCTGCCAACAGCTTGCAGGATTCTCTCATCAGTTCTATCTCACGTTGTGACTTAACCGTTACTGCCATATTGAAACCTACTTTCTATATTTTTGCAAGCTCAATTCCGGTACACTAAGGCATCAAGATACAACGCCTTAGTGTACCGCCGAGTTGTTTAACCGAGAATTGCCACAATAGCATTAAATACATCGTTCATATCTACTGTTCCGTCAACGGTTTTCAGAACGCCCTTTGCAGTATAAAAATCAATTAAAGGCTGTGTCTGCTCATGGTATACCTTCAAACGGTTCAATACTGTCTCCGGCTTATCATCATCACGAAGCACCAGATCCTGTCCGCAGGTATCACATACGCCTTCCTTCTTCGGAGGAATATGTTCAATGTGATAAGTTGCTCCGCAGGACAGACAGGCACGTCTGCCGGACATTCTCTTTACAATATTCTCATCCGGCACATCAACGTTTACCGCATAGTCAATCGCGTCGCCAAGCTCTGTCAGCGCCTTATCCAACACTTCTGCCTGGGGAATCGTTCTGGGAAATCCGTCCAGAACATAGCCGTTTGCACAATCGGACTGGGCAACTCTGTCTAACAGAATCTTTACCGTCAGCTCATCGGGAACGAGAAGTCCCTGATCCATATATTTTTTCGCTTCCATACCAAGCTCTGTACCGTTCTTGATATTAGCGCGGAAAATATCCCCTGTGGAGACATGGGGAATACCGTATTTTTCTGCAATCATTTTTGCCTGTGTACCTTTACCGGCACCGGGTGCACCTAACATAATAATTTTCATACTTAACCTCTTTTCTGCGCTGTCTGCGCGGTTTTCCTTCGTTCCCATTCCGGCGTTCCCATACAGATACGGGGACATAAAATGCCATCTGTATATTGACGCCAATATTTATATTTTAACGTCTTTAAAAAAACTTTGCAATATCTAATAGAAAAAAAAGGTATCTGAATGATTTTCATCACTCAAATACCCTGTAAAGCAACGGTTAACTTTCCAAAAAGCCCTTGTAGTTACGAACCATCATCTGTGACTCAACCTGTTTCATCGTTTCCAGAATAACACTTACGATAATGATAAGGCTGGTACCGCCAAAGGATACACTTGCACCGAATACACCGTTAAAGATGAAAGGAATGACAGAAACAATAATCAAGCCGATAGCTCCAATGATTACAATGTAATTCAAAACCTTATTCAGATAATCGCTGGTGGGCTTACCGGGTCTGATTCCGGGAATGAAACCGCCCTGTTTCTTCATGTTGTCTGCAATCATCAAAGGATTAAAGGTAATGGATGTATAAAAGTATGCGAAGAATACTATTAATACAATATACAATAACAAACCGATTGTATAAACCGGCTGACTGGGTTTACACCAGTTATCTGAATTCAGACCTTTCAGAATTTCAGCCCACACACCCGTACCGCTGTATCCGACAAAGGAACAGATGATAATCGGAAACTGCATAATGGACTGTGCAAAAATAACAGGGATAACACCGGAGGTATTCACCTTCATCGGAATGCTGGAGGTTTGTCCGCCAACCATTTTTCTTCCCTGTACTTTCTTAGCGTACTGCACGGGGATCCTGCGCACACCGCCATTTAAGATAATTACTAATATTACCATTGCCACAATAATAGCAATGATGATTACAGCCGCCAGAACGGCAGTTGCAGGAGCTTTTCCAAACACAAACTGCTCGAAAAGTCCATATAAATCCTGAGGCAGTCTTGAAATAATATTGATAACCAAGACAATGGAAATACCATTTCCGATACCTTTTTCAGTGATTCTCTCTCCAATCCACATCAGAAATGCACTACCTGCGGTAAGAGCTGCGATTGCTGTAATTACGTTTATGGCATTGTACTCCGTCAGATAACCCTGTCTGCCAAAGCCTACTGCCATAGCGGTAGACTGAATTAATGCCAAAGCAACTGTCACATATCTTGTAATTGCAACTATTTTCTTTCTTCCATCCTCACCGTCACGCTGCATCTCTTCCAGCTTGGGAATAGCAATCGTTAAAAGCTGCATAATAATGGAAGAAGTAATGTACGGGTTAATACCCAATGCTAAAACTCCCATGCTTGCAAAAGAGCCGCCGGTAATAGCATCAAAGAAGCTGAACGCACCGCTTGTCTGAGCTTCAAACCACTGAGCAAAATATGCCGTGTTCACTCCCGGCACAGGAAGCTGTGACCCGATACGGATCACAACTAACATAGCCAGGGTAAAAAAGATTTTTTGTCTTATCTCTTTAATTCTGAATGCGTTTTTTAAGGTTGTAAGCATTAAATCACCTCTGCTGTTCCACCAAGTGCCTCGATTTTCTCTTTTGCAGATGCACTGAAAGCATCTGCCTTAACATCGAGTTTTTTGGTAATTTCTCCATTTCCGAGTATCTTTACGCCATCTCTAGGATTCTTAATAATTCCAGCTTCTATCAACGCATTTACATCAACGGTTGCACCGTCTTCAAACCTTTCAAGCACACTGACATTAATCGCAACGATATCCTTCGTGTTCCTGTTGGTGAAACCTCTCTTAGGAATACGTCTGTATAAAGGCATCTGACCGCCTTCAAAACCGGGTCTGGGTGCTCCGGAACGAGCCTTCTGACCTTTGTGTCCTTTACCTGCAGTCTTGCCGTTTCCTGAACCGTGTCCACGACCCCTTCTAAAATTATTACTGTGTTTGGAACCTTCAGCGGGTCTTAAATTGGATAATTCCATTCCTAACACCTCCTTTTCGTTAAACTTCTTCAACTTTTATTAAGTGACTAACCTGACGAATCTGTCCTCTGGTAGCTTCATTATCAGGAAGTATTATGGACTTACCGATTTTGCGAAGTCCCATGGATTCAACAGTTTTTTTATTTTTTGGTACAGCGCCGATTGTGGACTTTACCAAAGTAATCTTTAACTTCTTATCTGCCATTATGCCAATACCTCCTCCACAGATTTGCCGCGGTTCTTTGCAACTTCCTCAGGAGCCTTTAACTGACTTAAACCGGTAATGGTTGCAAGAACAACGTTCTGCTTGTTATTAGAGCCCAAAGACTTGGTACGGATATTCTTGATACCTGCAAGCTCACATACGATACGGGCAGGACCCCCTGCGATGATACCGGTACCTTCGGGAGCTTTCTTAAGCAATACATTAGCAGAACCGTATTTACCGATAAAGTCATGTGTGATAGACTTATTCTCATCAAGCGCAACTTCTACGATATGCTTAACTGCGTCTTCTTTTCCCTTGCGGATAGCTTCAGGAATTTCAACAGCCTTTCCAAGTCCGGCACCTACATGACCATTGCCGTCACCAACTACTACCAAAGCAGTAAAACGCATATTACGTCCACCTTTAACGGTCTTGGTAACACGTTTGATGGTAACAACCTTATCCGTCAATTCTAACTGGCTTGCATCTATGATTGTATGTTTCATGTGTTTCCTCTTCCTTTCCTAGAATTCCAAGCCAGCTTCTCTGGCTGCATCAGCTAATGCTGCGATTTTACCCTGGTATATAAAGCCGCCTCTGTCAAAAACAACTTCCTTAATACCTTTTTCCATTGCTCTCTTTGCAATTACGGTTCCCAAATATGCTGCTGCATCAACGTTATTGGTTTTTTCCAGTTCTGCTTTAATCTCCTTCTCAAGAGTGGAAGCAGCTACTAAAGTATTCCCAACTGTATCGTCGATAATTTGAGCATACATATGATTATTGCTTCTGAACACTGCAAGACGGGGTCTTTCAGCAGTGCCGCTGAAGCGGTTACGAATTTTCTTGTGCTTCTTAACACGAATTGCCTGTCTGGATTCTTTTCTAACCATCTTCATACTCTCCTTATCTGTTATTTCTTACCAGTCTTACCAACTTTACGTCTGATTGTCTCATCAGCATACTTGATACCCTTGCCCTTGTAAGGTTCAGGTCTTCTCTTATCTCTGATTTCAGCTGCGAATTGGCCAACTTTTTCTTTATCAATACCCTTAACGATAATCAGGTTCTGTCCTTCCACAACCGTTTCGATGCCTTCCGGATCTTCCATCTCAACAGGATGAGAATAACCAAGGTTCAGCGTCAGCTTCTTGCCCGCCTTAGCGGCTCTGTAACCGACACCGTTTACTTCCAGCTTCTTCTCATAACCTGCCGTAACACCGACAACCATGTTGTTAATCAGGGTTCTGGTTAAACCGTGAAGAGATTTCATTTTCTTTAAATCGTTTGGTCTGCTGACAACAACCTCAGCGCCCTCTACTTTAATTTCCATCTCAGTGGGTAACACTCTCTCAAGCGTTCCCTTAGGACCTTTTACAGTCACTTTGTTATTTTCTGCAACTTCTACAGTTACTCCTGCAGGAATCGCGATTGGCATTCTTCCTATACGTGACATGCCCGTACCTCCTAAATTGATTTATAGATTAATAGTCTCTATACGAAGAATGTCCTTGGACATTCTTCTAAGCGAAATATAGCATTTCTTAGGCGATGTACTTTATCGCCTTAGAAATTCTTTTCGCTTTTTTACCAGACGAACGCTAAAACTTCGCCGCCAACGCCCAGCTCTCTTGCCTTCTTGTCAGTGATGACGCCCTGGTTCGTAGAAACGATAGCAATACCAAGACCGCCCAATACCTTAGGCATATCTTCCTTGCCGGCATATACACGAAGACCGGGCTTGGAAATTCTCTTGATACCGGAGATAATCTTTTCATTCTTATCCGCACCATATTTTAAGGTGATGTGGATAGTCTTGAAGCTGCCGTCTTCGATGATATCGTACTTCTTAATATAACCTTCTTCTAAAAGAATCTGTGCGATTGCCAATTTCATTTTAGAAGCAGGAACATCAACTGTATCATGTTTTGCAGTATTTGCATTACGGATTCTTGTAAGCATATCTGCAATAGGATCGCTCATTGTCATGGTTTGTTTCCTCCTTCTTACCAGCTTGCTTTCTTAACGCCGGGAATCTCGCCCTTGTATGCCAACTCACGGAAGCAAACTCTGCAAATTCCGTATTTTCTCAAAACTGAATGTGGACGACCACAAATCTTGCAGCGTGTATAAGCTTGTGTAGAAAATTTAGGTTTGCGCTGCTGTTTAATTTTCATTGATGTCTTTGCCATCAGAATTTACCTCCTTATTATTTAGCAAACGGCATGTTGAACAATGTTAATAATTCACGTGCCTCTTCATCAGTTTTTGCTGTAGTTACGAAAATGATATCCATACCTCTGGTCTTGTCAATCTTATCATATTCTATCTCAGGAAAGATAAACTGTTCTTTGATACCAAGTGCATAATTACCTCTGCCGTCGAATGCGTTGGGATTCACGCCGCGGAAGTCACGTACTCGAGGTAAAGCCAGATTTACCAGACGATCAAGGAACTCATACATCTTCTCACCACGAAGAGTTGTCTTGCATCCGATTGCCATACCCTCACGAATCTTGAAGTTAGCTACAGAATTCTTAGCTCTGGTAAGAACCGCCTTCTGACCGGTAATAGTCTCCATATCGCTTACTGCGTTCTCAAGAATCTTTGCGTTGTCTTTTGCTTCGCCAACGCCCATATTGATAACGATTTTATCAAGCTTGGGAACTTCCATGACATTTTTGTACCCAAACTTTTTAGTCATTGCTGCAACGATTTCATCATTGTACAAATCTTTCAGTCTGCTCACGTTTATTTCCTCCTTCCTATTGATTAATCAATTACTTCGCCCGTTGATTTCGCGAAACGTACTTTTTTGCCGTTTTCTACCTTGAAGCCAACTCTGGTTGCCTTGCCCTTGAAAACAAGCATAACGTTTGAAATATCAATAGGAGCTTCTTTATGAACAATACCACCGTTAGGGTTTGCCTGAGACGGTTTGGTATGTTTGGTAATCATATTGACACCTTCAACAACAACCTTGCCGTTCTTAGCGTCTACAGAAAGAACTTTTCCTTCTGTGTTATTATCCTTACCGGCGATAACTTTAACGGTATCACCTTTTTTAATCTTCATTGTTGACATATGGCACCTCCTTATAATACTTCAGGAGCCAGGGAAACAATTTTCATAAACTGTTTTTCACGAAGCTCTCTTGCTACCGGTCCAAATATACGGGTTCCTCTGGGTGTCTTGTCATCTTTGATAATAACGGCAGCATTCTCATCAAATTTGATGTAGGAACCATCTTTACGACGAGCGCCTTTTACGGAACGAACAACAACTGCCTTAACAACGTCACCCTTCTTTACAACGCCGCCTGGTGTTGCATCTTTAACGGAAGCAACAATCACATCGCCGATTTGTGCATATCTTCTTGTAGAGCCGCCCATAACGCGGATGCAAAGCAGTTCTTTTGCACCGGTGTTATCAGCAACTTTAAGTCTGCTTTCTTGCTGAATCATGATTTTCCTCCTTTGCCGCAATTACGACATATTACGAAATTTATTTAACCTTTTCTACAATTTCTACAAGTCTCCATCTCTTGTCTTTGGAGAGAGGTCTTGTTTCCATAACCTTAACGGTATCGCCAATGTTGCATTCGTTATTTTCATCATGTGCTTTCAGCTTGTAAGTATTCTTTACGACTTTTTTGTAAAGAGGATGCTTAACGTGCTCTTCGATTGCAACAACAATAGTTTTATCCATCTTATTACTGATAACCTTACCAGTACGTGTTTTTCTTAAATTTCTTTCCACGATTGATCTCCTTTCCTCGCGCCCTTCGATTACGCTCTTGCCTTCTCGGTGATTACAGTCTGAATACGTGCAATATTTTTTCTTACTTCTTTGATTCTTGCCGTATTATCCAACTGATTGGTTGCGTTCTGGAATCTCAAATTGAAAAGTTCTTTTTTTGCAGCTACCAGCTCCTGTGCCAGCTCTGCTTCGGATTTGGTCTTCAATTCTTCTACAAATTTATTTGATTTCATTATGATACACCGCCTTCCAAATCTGCTTTAGAAACGATCTTGCATTTACAGGGGAGCTTGTGCATAGCGAGACGCAATGCTTCGCGGGCTGCTTCTTCAGGAACTCCTGCGATTTCAAACATTACACGTCCGGGTTTAACAACCGCTACCCAATACTCCAAAGTACCTTTACCGGAACCCATACGGGTTTCAGCAGGCTTTGCTGTTACAGGCTTATCCGGGAAAATCTTAATCCAGACCTTACCGGTACGCTTTGTATAACGGGTAAGCGCAATACGGGCTGCCTCAATCTGGTTTGATTTAATCCAGCAGGGTTCGGTAGCAACCAGACCATACTCACCGTAAGTAAGCGTGTTACCTCTTAAAGCTTTACCGGTCATGGAACCACGGAACTGTTTACGACGTTTTACTCTTTTAGGCATTAACATAATTATTTCTCGCTCCCTTCCTGATTTTTAGTGGGAAGAACTTCGCCTTTGTAAATCCAAACCTTAACGCCGACTTTACCATAAGTAGTGTCAGCCTCTGCGAAGCCATAATCAATATCTGCTCTTAAAGTCTGAAGAGGAATCGTACCCTCGCTGTAGAACTCGGTACGAGCCATATCGGCGCCGCCCAGACGTCCGGAGCAGGATGTTTTGATACCAAGCGCACCTGATTTCATGGTTCTTCCCATACAAGACTTCATAGCACGTCTGAAGGACACACGGTTTTCAAGCTGTAATGCGATATTCTCAGCAACAAGCTGTGCATCCCTGTCAGGTTTCTTGATTTCTTTGATATCTACTAATACTTTCTTATCAGTTAACTTAGAAAGCTCTTTCTTGGTTACTTCGATTTCAGCGCCGCCCTTACCGATTACAACACCGGGCTTTGCAGTATAAATGATAACTTTTACTCTGTCAGATGCTCTCTCGATTTCAATTTTAGAAACACCTGCGCTGTATAATTTCTTCTTCAGGAATTTTCTGATGTTGTAATCTTCTACAAGGTAGTCAGAAAACTCAGCATCAGCGTACCATTTAGAATCCCAATCTTTAATTACGCCAACTCTCAGGCCGTGAGGATTAACTTTCTGTCCCATTTGTTTTTAAGCTCCTTTCCCTACTTCTTCTCATCAAGCACAATGGTAATATGGCTCATTCTCTTCTCGATTCTGTAAGCCCTGCCCTGTGCTCTGGGTCTAACACGTTTCATTGTAGGTCCCTTATTTGCATAACACTCTGCAATGTAAAGGTTTTCGGTATTCATACCGTTGTTGTTCTCAGCGTTAGCGATTGCTGACTGCAACAGCTTCTTAATCAGGCTGGAAGCATATCTGGGATTGTACTCCAAAATTGCCAGTGCAGTCTGTACGTCTTTGCCTCTGATGGCGTCTAAAACGAAACAGGCTTTCTGAACAGATACTCTTGCATAGGATAACTTAGCGGAAGGTCTGGTGTCCTTCTGCGCGTTTCTCTCTCTCTTAATTTGGGATCTATGTCCTTTAGCCATAGATTTTGTCCTCCTTTCAAAATCAACGTATCCGCTATAGCGCTGACGCGCTACAGCCGGACGCCGGACTTATCTGCCCACGCGGTCACCCTGTCCGGGTAACCGTACGTTACTGTTACCTCTTCAATATTATCTAACCTTAGATTTCTTTTCGTCTTTGCCAATGTCCAGCGGACATGGCAGTTACTACCTAACCTTAGATTTCTTCTCGTCCTTGCCAATGTCCAGCGGACATGGCAGTTACTACCTAACCTTAGATTTCTTCTCGTCCTTGCCATGTCCGCGGTAGGTTCTGGTTGCAACGAACTCACCGAGCTTGTGACCAACCATATCTTCGGTTACATATACAGGCACATGCTTTCTTCCATCATGAACTGCAATTGTGTGTCCAACGAAGGAAGGGAAAATTGTGGAACGACGGGACCAGGTTTTAATAACCTGCTTCTGTCCTGCTGCATTTAAAGCATCCACCTTCTTAAGCAGACTCTGGTCTGCGAAAGGTCCTTTTTTCAGTGATCTAGCCATTGTCTTTCCTCCTGTTTTTTATAAAAACATATTATTTGATTGCTCTGCCGTCGCGTCTTCTTACAATCAGCTTGTTGGAAGCCTTTTTCTTCTTACGGGTCTTAAGACCAAGAGCAGGCTTGCCCCAAGGAGTGCTGGGACCGGGACGACCAATACCGGTCTTACCTTCACCACCGCCGTGAGGATGGTCGTTAGGGTTCATAACAGAACCGCGTACAGTAGGGCGGATGCCCATGTGACGCTTACGTCCTGCCTTACCGATATTAATCAGGCTGTGATCAACGTTACCGACAATGCCAACCGTTGCACGGCACACAAGAGGAACCATTCTCATTTCTCCGGAAGGAAGACGAAGAGTTGCATACTTTCCTTCCTTAGCCATCAACTGTGCACTGTTGCCGGCGGAACGAACAAGCTGTCCGCCTTTGCCGGGATATAATTCAATGTTGTGTACCTGAGTACCAACGGGAATCTCAGATAAAGGCAGGCAGTTACCTACTCTTACTTCTGCTTCGGGTCCGTTCATAACCTTCATTCCGTCGGTTAATCCCTCAGGGGCAATGATGTATGCTTTCTGACCGTCTGCATAGCAGATTAATGCAATATTGGCAGTTCTGTTCGGATCGTACTCGATACCGATTACAGTTGCAGGAATGCCGTCTTTATTTCTCTTGAAATCAATAATTCTGTACTGTCTTCTGGAACCGCCGCCGCGGTGTCTGACAGTAATTTTACCCTGATTGTTACGACCTGAATTTTTCTTTAAGGATACACACAAACTCTTTTCCGGAGTTTTCTTTGTAATCTCAGAAAAATCAGAACCAGTCATATTTCTTCTGGAAGGTGTATAGGGATTGTATGTCTTAATTCCCATTGTTTTTTCTCCTTTACTAAACAACGAACTGCTCATTTTGCATAAGCGTTCTTATGTTACTGATTTTTTATCGCGACATCTAATCTACGCCGCATACCAAAGCGAACGCGGTTCGCTTAAAAGAATCGCAATCGATTCTTCCGGACGTAAGACAGTTTTTCTTAGCGAGGTTTTTTCGAGCTTAGAAAAACTTTACGTCCTATTATAGTCCAGCGAAGATTTCAATCTCTTTGCTGTCCTCGGTAAGCTTTACAATTGCCTTCTTGGTTTTAGCAGTCTTGCCGACAACCGTACCGCGTCTCTTTTTCTTACCGTCCATATTCATTGTGTTGACACTCTTAACCTTGGTTCCCTCGAACATTTTCTCTACAGCCTCTTTAATCTGAGACTTGTTTGCTTCTGTATGAACCAAAAAGGTATATTTCTTTTCGCCCATGCCGGCCATACTCTTCTCAGTGATAACCGGTTTGAGGATTACGTCATAGTATTTAATATCTGCCATTATGCGTACACCTCCTCGATTTTTGCAACAGCGTCCTTGGTAAGAACTACTGTCTTAGCCTTCATTATGTCGTAAACGTTAATGGTGTTAACCAGAGTGGTGTCTACCTCAGCTACGTTTCTTGCAGACATAACTACATTTGCATCATTATCAGCGATAACCACAAGACCCTTCTGAACCTTTAAATTATTCATTACATTTACAAAATTCTTCGTCTTGATTTCGTCAAACTTCAGTTCGTCAACAACAATTAACTTGTTGTCCTGCACCTTGCTTGTCAATGCAGATTTCAAAGCCACTCTCTTCTCTTTTTTGTTGAGCTTGAAAGAGTAATCTCTGGGAACAGGAGCGAATACCACACCGCCGCCGGTCCACTGGGGAGCACGGGTTGAACCCTGTCTTGCATGTCCTGTACCTTTTTGTCTCCAGGGTTTTCTTCCGCCGCCGGATACTTCGGAACGGGTTTTTGCTTTCTGCGTTCCCTGACGCTTATTTGCAAGCTGCTGTACAACCGCCATGTGTACCAGGTGCTCGTTTACAGAGACGCCAAATACTGCATCGTTTAATTCGATTGTACCAACTTCTTTGCCTTCCATATTATAAACAGATACGTTTGCCATCTGATTGGTCCTCCTTTCGTCCTAAACTAGCTTTCTACCTTAACGGTTTCTTTAATGGTTACTAATGCCTTCTTAGGTCCGGGTACTGCGCCCTTTACAAGAAGCAGATTCTTGTCAGCATCTACTCTTACAACCTCAAGATTCTGAACGGTTACTTTTACGCAGCCCATATGTCCGGGCATTCCCTTACCTTTGAATACTCGGCTGGGTGAGGAACATGCACCGTTGGAACCCTGATGACGATGGAACTTGGAACCGTGTTTCATAGGTCCTCTGTGCTGTCCGTGTCTCTTGATTGCGCCCTGGAAGCCTTTACCTTTGGAAATTGCAGAAGCATCAATCTTATCGCCTGCTGTAAAGATATCAGCCTTAATCTCTGCGCCCAGCGTATACTCCTCAGCGTTATCAAACTTAAATTCTCTGACATATCTCTTGGAGCTTACGCCGGCTTTCTTGAAGTGACCCTGCTCCGCCTTGTTAACGCCATGTCTGTGGATGACCTCTTTCTTTCCGCTTGCATCCTTGTTGACGATTTTGTCTTTCTTGTCAACGAAGCCAACCTGTACTGCACTGTATCCGTCGTTGTCAACTGTCTTAATCTGTGTTACCACACAGGGACCTGCCTGAAGCACGGTTACGGGAACAAGCACGCCTTCTTCATTAAAAATCTGAGTCATTCCGACTTTGGTTGCCAAAATTGCTTTTTTCATTTTTACCTCCTGTTTTGTCTACATAGCGGACCATACGGATTTTGCCTTGCTCAATCCGCAGGAAATATCGCTTCGCAATATTTCCCCGTCATCGTTGCCGATGATTCGTGTTCTTACGTCTAAGTAGAGGTTTTTTACTTATTTGTTTTTCATTTTGATGTCAATATAAACGCCTGCCGGCATTTCCAGTCTCTGCAGGGCATCAACCGTCTTCTGGGTCGGTGCAATGATATCAATCAGTCTCTTATGAGTTCTCTGCTCAAACTGCTCTCTGGAGTCCTTGTACTTGTGTACTGCTCTCAGAATTGTAACAACTTCCTTTTTGGTAGGAAGGGGAACCGGTCCGCTCACCTGGGAACCGTTCTTCTTTACTGTTTCAATGATTTTTTTGGCAGAAGCATCAACCAACTGATGCTCGTAAGCTTTCAGGGTAATTCTCATTACTTGACTTGCCATAAAAAAAGTCGCCTCCTTTTCGCACTCTTAAATAGTACGACAAGCGGTGACTGTACACTCTCCCGTGTGTATCCTAAACCTTTGCGCAACGCTTTCTTCTTCCCGGTTTAATCTTTTACACGTCGTTTCTACTGTCAATAGTAGACATTCAAATGGTACAGTGACTTGTCGTCAGTTTTCTAACTTGACATTCGCTCCACGGAAAACCCGCTCTCCATTGCTGAATCGCAGCAACCTCACGCTTCACAGCTATCATGCCACAGCATCATTTAGTATACATGGAAGTTTCTAACATTGCAATACTTTTTTTTTAAATATTGTATTTTTTTTAGTACAATGCTTTTAAATTTTTAACGCCAACGTTTTTCTGACAGATTCCAGCACTTTACTCTTTTCAAAAGGTTTTACAACAAAATCACATGCTCCTGCCTGAATGGCGTCCAATACCATGGAACGCTGCCCCATAGCGGAACACATAATAACCTTTGCCTTTGGCGCCTTTTGCCGAAGAAGTCTTAATGCCTGCACACCGTCAAGCTCAGGCATAGTAATATCCAATGTTACCAAATCCGGATGCTCTATGTCATATTTTTCCAGCATATCCCGTCCATTATTGGCTTCACAGACTTCATATCCAGCCTCTCTTAATATATTGCCTAACATTAACCGCATGAAAACCGCGTCGTCCGTAATCAATATTTTTGCCATAGGAACCTCTCTGAATCTTTGCTTTTCATTTCGTTGCAAAAAACTATATTGTTAAGTCTATTATAGCAAATTTTCGGTGATTCCGGTAGCAGAAAAAGAAGGAAATTGTAGCCAAACCATGCTTTTTCTATCGACAAAAAACATCTGCTTTCTCATGTAATTGCACAAACCATGGAAATAGTGTATAGTGGGAAGAAATAAAACTACGATTGAAAACCGGCAAACGTATTGCCAAAAGAATTATAGGAAACGAGGATATTTTATGTGGATAGCAAATAACTGGAAGGATTACGAAGTATTGGACGCCTCCGGCGGTGAAAAGCTGGAACGCTGGGGGGATTATATATTGGTGCGCCCGGACCCCCAGGTTATCTGGAACACACCGCACGACCACAAGGGCTGGAAAACAAAGAACGGACATTATCACAGAAGCGCGAAAGGCGGCGGAGAATGGGAATTTTTCAATCTGCCGGATGAATGGAGCATCGGTTATGGATCTGCCAACCAGCTTACCTTCCGCTTAAAACCTTTCAGCTTCAAGCACACAGGTCTGTTCCCTGAACAGGCAGCCAACTGGGACTGGTTTTCCGGAATTATCCGCAAGGCAAACGAAAACCGCCCTGCGGACAAACCTGTCAGAGTTTTAAATCTTTTCGCCTATACCGGCGGCGCAACCCTGTCCGCCGCTGCCGCAGGCGCCGCAGTGACCCATGTGGACGCCTCCAGGGGGATGGTCGGCTGGGCGAAGGAAAATGCAGTCTCCTCCGGTCTTGGCGATGCGCCTGTCCGCTGGCTGGTGGATGACTGTGTAAAATTCGTGGAACGCGAGATTCGCCGGGGCAGCAAATACGACGGCATTATTATGGATCCTCCTTCTTATGGAAGAGGTCCCAAAGGTGAAATCTGGAAAATCGAAGAAAGCATCTGGAGCTTTATTGAACTGACCACCCGGATTCTGTCGGACAACGCACTTTTCTTCTTAATTAATTCCTACACTACCGGCTTACAGCCTGCGGTATTGTCCTATATGATGAATACCGCAATTGTGAAAAAATTCGGCGGTCATGTAGAAGCGGATGAAATCGGATTGCCCGTAACCGAAAGCGGACTGGTTCTGCCCTGCGGCGCTTCGGGACGCTGGATGACATAAAAACAACTCCGGGCTACAGCACATATTTCCGCAGTACCGGAATCCTGTGCAGAAGCCAGGCCATCACTACAGACAGCCCAAACACTGTCAGGAAGATTACCGGCAGGGAAATCCAGATAGGGAAATCCAGCAGTGTAATATGAAGGAACTTGTAAAATATATTCACGAAAATAGGATGTATCAAATAAATTGTAAAGCACAATCCTCCTGCATTTTTCCAAAAATCCGTATTTTTTTGCCGCAGCTTTTCTTCCTGATTCCATGCAAGATACATCAAAAGAAGGGACACTGCAACCGTAAAGGGATAATTATACGCCATCTGTACACTGTAATCTCCAAACAGTCTGCTGCACACCATACCTGCGCCCAGACAAATCAAAACAACGACAGCAATTTTTAATTGTACACCTTCCCGCTTTGCAAGCAACTGTCTTCGGGATATTCCGCCGGAATCCCCGCCCGCCTTTTTGTCCGCACACACAAACAAATAGCCGCACAGATAATAGAATAGATAAATTCCGCTGTCCGGCAGAACGACAAAAGCATCCGACCCAAACAGCCTGTTTAAGTAAGGAAGGATACTGCTTCCTGCCAGCAGAAAAATCAATACTGCATACAGACCGCTTTTGGGAATTTGTTTCAACGCCCACCGAAGCAGGGGAGTAATCAAATACAGGAACAGAACCAGATACAAATACCACATATGAGACCAGGTCTGCCCTCTGCACACCATGATAAAAGCCTCTCCTATCATACTTATACCTGCAGTTTGTTCCAAAATAATCATCTCAATACAGGTGTAAGGAACGCCGAACAGAAACAGGGCAAACAGAATCCGCCTGCAATATTTTGCAAGCATTTTTTTAAAGGGCAGTTTTTTTTCGGGATCCAAAAACAGATATCCGGATATCATTACAAACAGGGGCACACACCAGGTTGTCATATCCAGCGCCGCCAGAAAAACTCTTTCTTCCAGAGGATAAGCTGTCATATCCGTGTTATCCATAACGCCCGTTATCGTATGTAGCAGTACCACCGCACAGGTGGCAGTCACGCGCAATCTGTCAAGAAAACATTGTCTCTGCATGTTCCATTTCCCTTTTCTTTTCCTTTTATCTTATCATAACGAACGGAGCTTTATTCTGCAAGCAAAAATAATACGACAGTTCTTAACGTCATTTTTACGAAGTCAAGTTGCTTCCGTGTTCCCGATTCGGTATAATGGAAATAACGGAGGAAAAGTATACGGAGGTTCCCATGAATCCTTTTTTCAAAAAATTAACACGGCGAGAGCAGCATATTTTCAGCATTTTCTTCTCCATTTTTTGTATGGGAGTTGCAATTGCTGTTTCTTTTATATATCACAATCTGGTTCCCGACAATTTAACCAATATCGTACTGATATTTATTCTGGCACTGGTTGTTGTATCCCGATATACGGTAGGGTACTGGTATGGCATTTTTTGCTGCCTGTTCGCCGTGGTTTGCGTAAATTACTTATTCGCATATCCTTATTTTGCATTAAATTTTACTCTGCCGGACTACCCTGTGACTTTTTTGGGCATGGCAGCCATCACACTGCTGACCAGCACACTGACATCTCATCTTGCAAAACAGGCAGAGATGCTTGCGGAGCATGAAAAGAAACTGAACGAAGCGGAAAAGGAAAAAATGCGCGCCAATCTCCTGCGCGCCATCTCACACGACCTGCGCACACCGTTAACCGGCATTATCGGCAACAGTTCTGTCTTTCTGGAAAATCAGGTCAGACTGTCCGAAGAAGAAAAGACGGAAATTGTTTCCAATATCAATAATGATGCAAACTGGCTGTTAAATATGGTGGAAAATCTGCTAACCGTCACCCGGATTACGGGCGACAACCTGACCGTCAAATCCAATGAAGAACCATTGGAGGAGGTAGTGGCAGAATCCCTGCAGCGGCTTTCCAAGCGCTACCCGGATGTTGTCATAGATGCGCAGATTCCGGATGAATTTATCCTGGTTCCCATGGACGCCATTTTGATTGAACAGGTTACGATTAACCTTTTGGAGAACGCTATTATCCACTCGGAAAGTGTTGCGCCGATAAAACTTCTTGTGGAAAATCATTCCGACCATGTCTCTTTTACCATCAGGGACTATGGCGTCGGACTTCCCAGGGAAATGCTTAATAACCTGTTTGACAGTACCGTATATACCACCTCCGGCACGTCCGACGCCCACAGAGGCATGGGTATCGGACTGTCCATCTGCCAGACTATCATTACGGCTCATCACGGTACGCTGACAGGACGCAATCACAAACACGGGGCAGAATTTATTTTCACCTTACCCAAGACAATAAAAGAGGACGGCTTGGAAAAATAGGATTTCAGAAAATATAAATATAGAAGGGAAAGGACACTTCGTATGAAAGCAAGAATCAAAATTTTATTGATAGAAGACGATAAAAGTATCAGCCGCTTTATCGCTACCGCTCTGGAGGGAAACGGTTACAAAATTATGGCTGCGTTAACCGGCAAAGAAGGAATCAGCCTCGCCGCTTCCTTCTGCCCCGACGTCATATTGCTGGATTTAGGCTTACCCGATGTAGATGGCTTGCAGGTATTAAAGCAAATCCGCACCTGGAGCAATGTTCCCGTCATCGTTCTTTCCGCCCGCACCAAAGAACAGGAAAAGGTGGAGGCACTCGATATGGGGGCGGATGATTATATCACTAAGCCCTTCGGCACCGAAGAACTGATGGCACGTATCCGCACCTGTATGCGTCATCGCCATTCCGGCACTCCCGACCGCATTTACAAGGCATTGAATTTGGAGATTAACTTTGAAAAAAGACTGGTGAAACTGGAAGGAAAGGAAATTCATCTGACACAGATAGAATATCAGTTATTAACCCTGCTTGCTGAAAATTCAGGCAGGGTACTGACCTACAGCTTTATTATGAACGCCATATGGGGTCCCTATATGGACAGCAACAATCAGATTCTTCGTGTAAATATGGCAAATATCCGCCGCAAAATAGAGAAAAATCCCGCCCAGCCACAATATGTTTTTACAGAGATTGGAATTGGGTACCGTATGCTGGATAACGAGCATGTATAAGAAAAGAAACCTTTTTCAAAAGCGCCGCAGTCACGCGACGCTTTTTGTTTGGCTTTTTATGAGTTTCTACGGTGCTATCGACTGAAACATATTCCAGATGCTTTCCGCATCACCGTCGCCGTTAAATTCCACAAGGACTCCGCCGTCGTACAATACGGCAAAGCTGCCTCTCGGCGTATCTGTATCTCCCTGGTCTGACACGCTCATCATACGCATCTTTACAATGTCAAGACAGAAATCACTCTCACGGAAAATCGGGTAATGGAATGTCATATAATATTCCTCCGGTACCGAATCACAATACGGAATTTCGTAAAAATACACATCATATGTCTCCGGTCTGGAAATATCCGCCAACCGCTCCTGCATCTCTTCACTTTCTTCGTACCTGCTGATGGAAATATGAATAGTATCCATACCATGGCTCCAAAGTACACTGATACTTTCCGCCCCATCCGCCTCTCCGGTTCTGTAGCCGCTTTCATACACATAGCCCGCAGGAAGTTCTGTGGGAAGATAAGCTCCCAGTTCTTCCGTGGCTCTTATGGCTGCCTCATCCAAAGGGTCTGACACAAGGTCTGACACAAAAGAGGGTTCCATATCCCACAGAAGTCCGTCGTCCTGCTCATTTTTTTCCAACAGCTCCTGTTCATTCTGCAATTCATTGATATCCGATGTCATTTGAGAGCCGGCAATCATGCCTGTATCTGACTCCTCAGAGCCATTCTGCAAACTCTCTGTCAACCTGTTTTTTTCCTGTTCTGCCTCCGTCACCCCCTCCTCCGCTATTCCTTCTGCTGCCGCGTCTTCCGCAGCTTCTTGCGCCGCTCCGTAACCTGCACCGTCTGCATCTGCCGCAAACTGCTGCTCTTCCGCTGCACAGTCCGAGGATGTACTGTTTTTTACAGAAAACATGCTTCTCCCTGCAAACACTGCGGTACCCAGTATTACAATGCAAACACATGCCGCCATTACCTTCGCATATTTCCGGAAGGGAACCACTTTAGGACTTGTCTCACTCCGCTCCAGCAGTTCTTCGTCCACCGAAGATAAGGCTTCAAAGATTCTCATTGCTCCCGACAGCCTTCCGTCTTTTTTTTCATCCTCCCAGTTCATAGCACAATTCCCTCCTGTTCCAAATAGTCCTTCAATTTACTGCGGGTACGGAATAACGAGGTCTTTACGGTATTCAGATTCATCTGAAATCTGCGGGCGATTTCACTATATTCCTCCACATACCAGTATCTGCGCAGAAATACGTTGCAGTCCCGCTCCGGCAAGGTATGTAAGAATTCGTTAATCAGCCGTTCCAGCTCTGCCGCCTCCACAGCCTCCTCTGTTCCTTTTGCTGCGGGAACACACTCCACCAGTTCATCCAATGCCAGTTCCATTTCACCATTCCCCCGTTTCTGTGCATTCCTGTGCTTCCATTTATCAAAGGATAAATTTCGGGTGATCGTCCCCAAAAACAGCGACAGCTTATTCGGACGTTTCGGCGGTATGGCGTACCAAGCCCGAAGCCACGTATCATTGACGCATTCATCCGAATCCTCTCTGTCATGCAGAATATGATAAGCTATACTATAGCAGTAGTTTCCATAGGTATGCTGGGATTCCGTGATTGCACGCTCATTTCTGTCCCAATACAAATCCAGTATTTCTGTATCCTTCAATGCTGCCCCTCCTCTCTCTTTCGTATGTTCACCCATATAGACGTCCTTTTTCCAAAAAAGTTTTGGGTCTTTGATTCAAAAAACACTGCCGCGGCATCACACCACAACAGTGTTTCCATATCCATCTTGCTGTTAGTTTGTCCTTTCGCTTCCCCAGTAAAATAAGGCAACCGTTCCCGGTCCCGTATGACTTCCGATTGTGGTGCCGATGCTGTTAAGCAGCACCTTTCCGTTCAGCTTAGGGAAACGTGCTTCCACCAGATCAGCTACCGCTCTCGCATCCTCATAGCAGGCGGAATAGGATATATAGCATTTTCCGCTGTAATCCAGACCGTCTTCCGCAGTTTCCTCCATTTTATCAACAATGGTCTGAATTACCTTGCGCTTTGTACGAATCTTGAAGCGTGGAATCAATCTTCCCATATAGTCCACGTCAAGAAGCGGGCAGATATTTAACATGCCGCCTACAAAGCCTGCCGTCTTGGAAACTCTTCCGCCCTTGACATAAAAGGTCAAATCCGTCGAGAAAAACCAGTGACGCAGCTTCCTCTTATTTGCATTCGCCCACTCATACAGCTCGTCAATCGGCATGCCTTCATCCCGTAAATCCGCCAGTTTATCCATAAGCAGTCCGAAACCGGAAGACGCTGCCAAAGAATCCACGATATAAATTTTACGGTCAGGATAACGCTCCTCCAGATTACTCTTTGCCACATTAGCGGAATTGATAACACCGGTAATGCCGGAGGAAAGGCATAGATGCAGAATATCCTTTCCCTCCTTCAAAAACGGTTCAAAATAAGCTTCAAATTCCTCCACATTAATCTGGGAGGTTTTCGTTTCCGCTCCCTCCGCCATCATCTGATAAAATTTTTCAAACGGAATGGATTCTCCCAAATCATCATTATACTGCCTGCCATTCAATTCAAAATGAAAACAGATATAATGAATATCTCTCTTCTGAAAATGCTCTTTGCTTAAATCTGCTGTGGAACAGCAGCTGATAATAAAATCGCTCATATCTTTCCTCCTCCATATCTTACTCTGTCTCTTATCATTTTTCTCTTCTTTCAGTCTACATCAACGGAGCCAGCATTCTTAAGAATCTGCCCTCCAGTCTTTCCCATAACTTCTGCTTTTTGTAATCCTCCGTTGATACCTCCTGACACTGCCCCAGCGTCTCTTTAAAATCCCTCTCTATTGCAGCAATCTCTGAATTGCGGTACAGCAATGCTCCACATTCAAAGTGATGATACATACTTCGATAATCCAGATTGACGGTTCCTACCACTGCTTTTTCATCATCTGCCGCAAATACCTTCGCATGGACAAAGCCCGGCGTATATTCATAAATCCTCACACCTGCCTCCAACAACTCATTGTAATACGTCTTGGCAACCACAAACGCATACTGCTTATCGGGAATATGAGGCATAATAATAATTACCTCCACGCCCCGCCTTGCGGCATAGGTCAGCGCCATCATCGTCTCATAATCCAGAATCAGATACGGCGTCATAATATGGACATAGTTTACCGCAGTATTCAAAATATCCAGATAAACTCTTTTTCCAATCCGCTCCGTTCCGTACGGACTTACACTGTATGGAATCACATATCCGTCGCTTTTCACGGCAACTTCTGCAGACGTTTTATATTTCGTATAATCCTCCTCGGAGCGCTCCGTAACATTCCACATTTCCAGAAACATATAGGTGAATCGCTCCACGGCGTCTCCCTGCAGTCGGATTGCCGTATCCTTCCAATGTCCAAACCGGGACTTACGGTTAATATACTCATCCGCAAGATTAGTACCGCCGGTAAAAGCCGTCTTCCCATCCACCACAAGAATTTTTCTGTGGTCTCTATTGTTATAATGGGAAGAAAAGACAGGTCTGATTGGAGAAAACATTTTACATTTTATGCCTTCTCTCTCCATTTCCTTTGGATAAAAATTGGGCAGCAGTGAAAGAGAACATGTTCCATCGTACATAAACCGTACCTCAACGCCTTCCTTCACCTTTTCCTTCAAAACATCCAGTATGGATTCCCACATATATCCTTCTTTTACAATAAAAAACTCAAGAAAAATAAACTTCTCAGCCTTCTTCAATTCCGCAAGCATATCGGGGAACTGGTCGTCCCCCAGGGGATAATATTTTATCCTTGTGTTTCCGTATACCGGACTGTTATCGTAAGAAAGCATATATTCCGCGAACCGACTCATTTGAAAGCTTTCCTCTGTAAGTCTCTGCCGCACCGCTTCCTCCTGTGCAATATACTTTTTCGTATGCCCAAACAATACCTGCAGACGTCTCTGCAGCATATGCGTACCCGCCTGAGTTGAAATATATAAATAAAACAACGCGCCGAACACCGGAAAAATAGAAATCGGCAGCATCCATACCAGCTTTAAGTCAGGCATTCCTTTTTCGTTAAAAAGATGCAAAACCACAATCACACTGACAATCGTGAGGATTCCGTTCAGAATATAACTGTATTCCTTCAGCCAAAGGTAGCCGACGATAAAAAATGCAAGCTGAACCAAAAACGCCAGAATCACAATTAAAGTTCTTCCGTAAATGATAGTTTTTATTCCTCTGATACCTTTTTGTTTTACTTCTTCCTTTTTCATATGTTCCTCACTTTTCCGTACTAATAATTATATACTATTTTCTTAAAACTTCAACTTTTTTTCTTGAGCAGAAAAAGTATACCTGACGGAAACACTAAAAAAGCGTGTAATTCCAAGCTGCTTCACTTGCGAATTACACGCCTTTTCCACTTTTTACCGTCCGCTCTTACGATTCAGATTTTCGGAATTTTGCATAAATATTGACATACTGCCGGGTAATTTCCATGTATCGCTCCATAGTATCATTTCGCTGATTTTCATATTTGTGTATGATGTCTTCATATTTATTGATTACCACTCCAACCACTTCGCTGCATATTTTTCCTGCTGCAGCTTCCTCCCTCAGAATCGCCTTCACCTTCTCCGGTTTGTAAGAATCCTTATAGCTTCGTTTTCCGTGAAGGGCACTCATAATATCCGCTACCGCCGCAATGCGCTCAAGCCGCGAAAGTTCGCCGCTTTTCCGTCCCATTGGATAACCTGTCCCGTCCAGTTTTTCATGATGCTTCGCCGCTACATCCACGATTCTGTCATCAAAGATGCCGCGCAAAATCTTGTCCGTAATCACTACATGGGCTCTCATGACCCGCATTTCGTCATCGGTCAATCGTCTTGGTGCCTCCAGAATGGAAAGGGGAATAACGATTTTTCCAATATCGTGCATCAGCGTTCCATAGTACAAAATCTGTAAATCCGCAGCAGACAGACGCATCAGTCTGCCGATTTCCAGCGCAAAGGTTTTGGTGGACATGGTATGAATCACCGTCTGCTGACTCCGGAAATCAATGGCATACACGAGCATTTCCAAAAAATCCTTCTTCTGCTTTTCCGTAAAACTCACTCTTTCAAAAAGCTGCGCCAGCTCCTTCTGGTATTCATCGGTTTTCAGTTTATTCAGGAAGGAAAACTTTTCCTGAGCCGCATTGAATTTCTCCAGCGCTCTTGCGGAAAAATCAATATTTGCCCGCTTTATAAAGTAATCCTGCGCCATATCATGCCCTTCCATACGCATGAATACATCCATCTTATCAGCAAGCGTTAAATATTCCGTTACCTTTAGCTGGGAGTTTTTAATATGGGAATGCAGATGATAAGGCAAATGGTGATACAGCACAATTTCCGCCATATCGTCTACCGGTGACAGGTATTTTAAAAACAGATATCCGTAAACAGAGTGCGCCCATACATTGCCGGTCTCACCCTGCACAATATCATCCTTATAGCCTGTTTTTATCATACCGATGTCGTGCAGCATACCTACCAGCGTATATTCCGCCAGCTCCATATCCGTATACATTCCGTCTGCTTTCAGCATATTGTAAAAAATATATGCTGTGACTTCTCCATGGGAAAGAACCTTGCTGTCCATAACCCCCAGAGTCCGGCGCACAACCTCGTATATATTTGAAGTGGTAATCAGTTCATTTGCCATATATTATATTAACATCTCTCTTTTAAATGTGTGTTCCGTATTTTTCCAGTTTAACACATTTAAACCGCAGAATCTATGGCGATTGCACAAATTTATTATTTTGTGACCGTTCTGTTACCGCCTTTTCACCCCTCCCCTTCCACCAGCTCTTTCCATTTCTTTTCTCCCTGCAAAAATCCAAAGGCCTCCTCATCCTTAAAATTCTCTATCAGATTCCTTCTTACTTCCGCCAGAAAGTCTTCCCTCGGACTTTTGAATTTCATATGCCCGTAAAGCGGAGATTGGGTAAAACCGCTTATGGTATCCAGACCGGACAGCATCCTCTCCATAATCTGCAGGGTCTTTTCCACATTCTGCTCGGCTACAGCCAGTTCAAGTCCGGCAGATGCCTCCTGATATTCTCCCATCTCAAACAATTTTGCCAGACACATCTGCTTTTCCACAAGCATATGGGCTTTTTCGCCATCCTTTTGCTCCATTGCCAGTTGATACATACCATTGAACACCATGCTGATTATCTGATAGCTCGAAAACAATAATTCCTCGTACGCCCGCCATGCCTCGTCTATCCGGTTGGTCTTACTGTAAATGAATGCCTGCTTCCGCTTGCGTTCCGGATTCTCTGCTGAAAAATACACCAGATATTCCTCTGCTTTTTCATATTGCCCCTTTCTTGAATAAAAGCTAAACAGGGAATCCGCAGCACGGATTCTCAGGCTTTCATCCTGACTGTTCAGCACACGATGATAGCAGTCGTTGATATAGGCATCATATTTTTCAGAATCGGGAATCTTATTTGTAATTCTCTGGGCATCCAGAATGACTGCCGTCTGCCAGATAAGCTGTTCGCAATTCGGGTAACGCTCCAGTGTTTCCTTTACCCCTTGGAATACCTCCTCATAGGATTCCTTCTTAAATCTGGCATCTGTCTCCAAAACAAAGCTGTTTATCTCTTCCGCTGTAAGTTCCTCCCGAAAGGACAGCAAGTCGTCCACTGTGATTCCCAACAATCTGGCTATCGGCGCTAACAGCATAATATCCGGCAGACTGTTGCCGGTATCACATAGTTAAAGATATTGGTATCATTCAATCAATTTTGCCGATAAAGCGGTAGAAGATCTCTACCTCCTGTTCCCGGCTTCCGTCCTCACCTTTGACCGCTTCATGGACAACGATTTTTTCAATCAGCGTATTCAA
>CALWSL010000009.1 GCA_944384205.1 uncultured Acetatifactor sp.
GAAAACGGCGAGCGCTGCGGCAAGTGGGTACGTTACGATGAGAACGGACACATGGTAAAAGGCTGGCAGACCACCGAGGCAGGAACGTATTTCTTTGATTATATTTACGGAACCATGGCAAAGGGTGACGCAAACATTGACGGAGTACAGTATTACTTCAACCCCGATACCGGAATTCAGCAATAAAATGATTTTAAAAATCTCTCGCACTTATGTGCGGGAGATTTTTTCATGTGCGCCTTGCGGCGCACGTTTCTAACGGGGGAAAGTCCCTAATCTGCCCTGGTAGTGGGAAGGATACAGTCAAGACCAAGGGTGTCCATTGTGAGGTGGAATCTGAAGGAAGGTGGAGGCAAATCTCTGGTCTGACGAACAGAAATGCTGGCAGATATATGGAGAGAAAGAAACGTGTGGTACCAAGGCGGTTACGAACATCATGGGAAGGACTGAACTTTAGGAGACACAAGCAAATACATGTCCATGCTTGACTATTATCCAGTAGTCTATGAAAACTAAAGAACCGCCGTGTACCGAACGGTACGCCACGGTGGTGAGAGGTCGGGGAAACTTATTTTACAGCCCTTTTTTTGTACCGAAGCGCTCCTTGAACCCAAGATTCAAGGTCTCCGCTTCGAACTGACCGGCGCAAAACCCAGCCCCACCACGCCTCGTGCGCCCCATCTTCCGGAGTAATTTTACCTTAAAAAATTCCATTTCAAGCAATGGCGTACGAAATATGACTGGCACATGGTTTTGTACGAAGAAGCTAATTCTTTTTCTGACAGACATTTGCCGAGCTGACAGGCAATCATTGAAAGATAAAAAAGATTTGAACAGCTTTCCATAATAGACCTCACATAAGGACTTTATATATGTAAGCAGGGCATAAAAGCCCTGCAATCAGCACTCCGGTTTCGGAGGCTTCTTGTCACAGTCGTCAAGAATTGGTTTAATCAAGTCTAATTTAGACTTTAATACGATTTCCGGACTGGTAATCTTATCAACCATATTCTCAACAGATTTGTTAATTTGAATCAATTCTTCCTGATTACAGTCAAGGGAAATGGCTTTTTGCAGCTTTTCTCCCTCCGCATTCAGAATGTTGGAAATGGCGGTTTCTTCCAGTGCAATTGACTGGAGAAGTGCGGCAGCAGCACAGCATTTGTCAATGTGTGAGCATTCAATTTTGGGCATACTCATATAGGTTTCTCCTTTTTGATAGGTCTACACTATATATTGTATGTTAAAAAGAGGAAAGTGTTATCAGTGTATCAATTTTGTTATTGAGAAGAAACGGTTAGAATGATAAAATTTGGTTATAGTGAAAGCAGAGTACAGTACACAACACGGAAGAGAGGCAGAGCATGAATGTAGACAATTTGACAATGACAATCGGAAAACAGAAAAAGATAGCGTTAATTGCACATGACGGCAAGAAGCAGGAGATGCTTGACTGGTGTGAGGCAAATAAGGAGATATTGCAGAAGCATAAGCTGTGCGGAACCGGAACGACGGCGCGTATGATTACCGAGAGAGTAGGCATATCCGTCAAGGGCTATAACAGCGGTCCGTTGGGCGGGGATCAGCAGATTGGCGCCAAAATTGTGGAGGGACAGGTGAATATGGTTATTTTCTTCTCTGACCCTTTGGCAGCGCAGCCTCATGACCCCGATGTGAAAGCACTGCTGCGTATCGCACAGGTGTATGACATTCCTATTGCCAACAATAAGGCAACTGCGGATTTTCTGGTGCACTCCCTTTATATGGAACAGGAATATACCCATCAGATTGAAAACTTTAGAAATACGGTGAAAAAGAGAGCGGAACTATTATAGATTTGCTTTAGCAGCAATTATAGGACGAAAATCTTATGATTGCTGTTTTCGGCAGGATTGCAGCTAAACTTTTTTTGCCTTTTTGCCGATAACATGGTATAATAAAGATAATCCAAAACAAGGATGTTGCGGATAGTACAAATAGTCGGATGATACATTTGATTTTAGTACAAGGAGGTAGTTTATGAGTGTGACAATTAAGGCAAAAACAGATTATACTTATTTGTTTTCCAGTTTGGGAACAAACGCATACAATGCGGCAACCAGTAACTTTTTAGTACAGTATGCAAGCATTAAGAACGGCAGTTATGCGAAGCTTCTGAAGGCATATTACAGTGAGAGCAGTAATTCTGCCGTAAACAGTCTGGCAAGCAAGTCAACGACCAGCACGGTATCCGGTGCAGAGACAAAAGCGCTTACCAAGGTAGAGAGTACCACCGATTCGCTGAAGGATTCAGCAGACGCCCTTTTGGTAAAGGGAAGTAAGTCTCTGTTTGCGACAAAGGACGTTGTTACCGGGGATGAAAACGGTGTGGAGACTACTGCGAAGGGTTATGATACAGATGCCATTTATAAGGCGGTGAGCAGCTTTGTGGACGATTACAATGCTGTTATTGAGGCGGCAAATGATGTGAGCAGCAAAACCGTTATCAACAGAACCGCCAGCATGGTGAACGCTACTGCTGTAAATGAGAAACTTTTGAATAAGACAGGCATTACGATTAACGAGGATAATACGCTTTCACTGGATAAGGAGACTTTTGAAAGTGCGGATATGGCTACCGTGAAGTCGCTGTTTAACGGTAACGGTTCTTACGCTTACCGAGTGTCTGCACAGGCATCCATGATTAATTTTGCGGCGGATCAGGCGGCTTCCAGGTCAGCTCTGTATACCACCAACGGTACTTATAACAACACTTACAGCACCGGCGTTTTATTTAACTCTTATTTTTAAAATTATGAGATAGTAACGAGTAATCACAGTTCAGCTATGTTATCCCATAGCTGAACTGTGATAAATTGTTTCAAAAATTTAAAAAATTCTATTGACATTTGAGATGAAACAATATAAAATATGATTTGTTCGCAGGAATGGCGGAATTGGCAGACGCGCACGGTTCAGGTCCGTGTGGTAGCAATACCATGAGAGTTCAAGTCTCTTTTCCTGCATGTAAAAAGTGCCGAGAGCAAGTCTTGGCACTTTTTTGTGTAAATAAAAGAGATATTGTAAGGACGTAAAAAAGGTAGCGAGAAAATCTCACTACCTTGTATTATTTATACTAACTGTCAATCATTGTTTTCAACTTATCAATTTCTTTCTGCTGTATCTGCACCATTTTAATAAGCTGCGGAACAAAACGGCTGTAGTCGATTTTGTCCGGATTACCGTTGGAATCTCTGATTACCGGATATTCACAAATTTCTGCAACCTCCTCCGCTATTAATCCAAGACAATTCGTGCCGTCCAATTCATTAATGTAATCATACGATACCACTCTGTAATCAAGTAAACTCTTTGCTACTTCATCTGTCATGTCTTCAATATTCTTTTTATACTTTCGGGAGGACTGGTTTGTAAACGAAGCGGCGGAAATCCCTGCCCAAGTTGAATTATCCAACCGTTGACATTGGATTTCCTGAGGGGTCAGAAGTTTTAACCATGCAGCAGAACTATTGTTATTTGCCACGACATAAGTGTTGTTTCCGCTTGCGTAAAATTGACCGCCCACACCAATTGAAGTTCCGGTATTTGCGTAGAATTTTGCGGTATTATTTGTGCAAATATTTGTATTTGAATGTAACGAACCGGAAACGCCAAGCGCACCGCTTACCGAGCCGCCGCTCAAAGGTAAATAAGAGTGTGTATGATTGGCTGCTGCAGCGCCGATATTTGCAGGGGTGAGATTTACATTGCCCGTCCTGTAAGAGCTTTCCGCATTTCCCTTTACGCCAGTCACTGCATGTGTATTGGTATCGGTGAGGGCAATTGTTGTGTTACCGGACTGGTTTGTCGTAAAACTTCCTTTTGCGGTTCCGTTTTGGGTTATGGTGATGGTTCCGTTTCCTACAGACGGTATTGTGGGTTTATCACTTAAATCGTTATAACTTCCACTGAATGCCACCGCTTTTAAATCGGCGAACCATTTCATGATTTTTCCAAACAGTGCGGATAGTTTTTCTCCGCTTGCAATGTTTGTCCTTGTTGTTGTCTGCGTAAAAGTCGGCGTCTGGTCGTTTGTCGCTACATTGGGAACATTCCCCAAACCGATATTTGCTTTTGTGATAGTAACGTTCCCCCTTCTGTAACTGCTTTCCGAATCGCCTTTTACGCCCGTCACCGGGTTTCCGGCAAGCACATCCCAATAGCCGTCTGCCGTTTTGTAGACGTTTGCCCCTGCCGGAATGACATTTCCGCTGCCTTCCTTGAACTCCGCCGTTGTGGTAAATTCATCGGAGAGATTGTACATATCTCCTCCGGCGGCGTCCTCAAGCAGCGGCAGGGAGGCAAATGTTACCGTTCCCATGGGACGCAGCGCTCCGGCAAAGGATTCTGAGATGGATTTGCTCTGCTGATAGTAGTACTGCGCATTAGAGGAAGATGTGCCTGCTTCGTTTGCCCTGTTTGCCGCCTCTGCCGCACTGGCAGCGGCATTATTGGCAGATTCACCTGCGCTTGTCTCGGATGCTTTTGCTGCGTTTTCGCTTGCCTTCGCATTACTTTCGGATATAGAAGCCTTGTTTTCACTGGTAGCTGCACTTTTGGCAGATAAAGCGGCGGTTTCCTTGCTCTGTAAAGCCGATTCTTTCGCTTCCTGTATCGTATCCAAAGATTTCTTTAAGGTTTCAGCATTGCCCATAATTTCCGTAATCGCTTGAAATTCATTAAGAGAAGTGATAACTTCTGCATCAATGGCAGCCTTATCGACGACAATGCGGAAGGGGAAGGTGGTCAGCGCATCAACTTCTTCATTTACCTCCGCTTGTCCGTATAAGGCAATTTCGTATTTTCCGATACCCGGTACTGCCAGCATTTGTTCCGTCAGTTCTACAATGACCTCACCGTTTTCCGATAAGGTGCAATAATGAAAGACACCGGTGCCGTCAGGCTTCGTTCCTCTTAAAACAATGGAATCGCAGTTTAACTCATAAGGAACACTATCGTTCAGTAGCGTAATATAAAGATATCTGGTTTCATTATCCCCTTGTACCGCTTTGACAAAATCAAAATTATTGGTGGTGGCAAGGTCTAGCGTCATATATTGAATAATGGGATTTAATTCCGTTGCCATGAATTTCTCCTTTCTTTTATCTGTTAATCTTCTTGTATGCTTTCAGGATTTTCCAAGCGTTTGATCCGACGCTCTAAATTCTGAATTTTTTGAATCAATAATGGAATTATTTCCATATACGAAACAGAATCAGGTCGTCCTTTGGAGTCGCATCCTACTATCTGCGGCAAGACCTTAATAACATCTTCGGCAATCAAACCGAGAGAGTGTTTGCCGGTCGAAATGTAATCGTACTCTTTGGCAGATAATTCTAAAATTTTGTCCGCATATTCATCGGAAATGTCGGAAATGTTTTCTTTATACCGGCGGGATGAATTCTGTTCCAAGGTACCTTCATATTTGATTGTGCCGGAAGCGGACTTTAATCTTAAATCCATTTCATTGCGGCTTTCAACAGACATTCCGTTTTCATTTGCAAATAATGCGCCAAAATGAGAGCTGTCATAATAAAAATCCGCAGAAGACTGCTTGTCTGAGGTTGTATTGAAATTGATGGTATATTCCGAATTTACCGTTCCGTTCAAATTAATATCAGGCGCTGTCAGACGGATGGAATTACCCTCATACGCTTCCAGATTGATATTAGATTTATCTGACTTAATCCATAATCCATATTCATCATGATAAATGGTACCGGTATAAATGGGGTTAGAAGTACCTCTGGTATATACAAAGTTAAGATAAGCGTTTTCGGAAGCATATCTGTCCTCAAGACGAAGATTGAAAAACGTTCCTGTTTGTGCATACATTTCACCACCGTGTCCAATGTTAAATATATGTTGGTCATTGTATGGAGAAACGGGAACGGAGCCATCCGGATTATCTAATCTCTCTCCGACGTAGAACGCCCATCCCTGAGACTGATAACTATTCATACCGATATTATCGCCAAGAAACCGTTTGCCCTCTATTGTCTCCCCTTTTATGGTTTCGCAGGTGATTGCGTTGCCGGTAATAGTGGTAATGTACTCATCCGTAGGGATATCGCCGGTGTAAGCGACATTATCCGTACCTGTTATATTGTCCCACGAAATAGATACGCTTTTGTCAAGCGTGATACCATTTTTATCCAATAGAACTAATTTCTTTTCGCCGGTTGCATCCATTACATTTATTGTGCCGCTTTCGTTATTCTGACCGCCTACAGTAATAGTAGTACCGTAAATATTTCCACCCGTGACAGTGCTTCCGATAATATATCCGGCTAACACGGCTTTTGCAATTACTCCGAATACGGATTCCCCGTTGATATCGACCCGTCCAATGGCTTCCTCCACGGTCAGCCAGTTATCCTGCGTAAAAAGAATACGTCCGTTGCCCATATATATGGAATCGCCAATATAATTGCCGGTAGTGGTATTGATATAAATACCCCGTCTGTCAATTATCATTTCTGAATCTTCACCGGACTTTAAACTGACACCGGCAGAAAGTAAACCATCAGCTATCATTTGGTCAATAGCCGCGCTGGTTTTATTGGCTTTGTTCCAGTTAGAAGAGTTAAATGATACGGAAGCAGCGGCGGATTGTGCTGTTTTAACTGCATCTGTAATGTCTGTATATACATTTTTAGCTTTACGGGTAATATTGCCAAATTCAACTATAAAATCAGTTAAATCATAAAAGCTGATGTGTATGGATAAAAGACGTGCTTTTACAGAATAGTCGTCTCTTAACGATACCCAGATATAATTGCCCACATCAAAATTACCGGTAAAATTCTGAAATTCGGGAATAGCAAACAAATTAACCATATCTGCTTTAAAAGTCAGTTGTGGTGAAGCAGCTTTTGATAGCATATTTTCCCCATAATTTAGCAAACCATAAGATTGCTCATATTTTTCATCTATTGACATCGTGCCGGTAATTACAAAATTATCTGTATTTACTTCATCTTCCCTGATAAAAGAGTAAGTCTGTATCTAAACCAAAAGTCTTTTCTTCATACACGTTAATTGTATTATTCAGTGTATTAAAAACAAAAACACATTGAAACGCTTCCGCTACATCCGTGGTTAAAAACGAGTATACATCCTGTCTTGTTACTTCAAAGCTTCTTTCCAAAGAAACTAAAAGGGGATCCACATGACCGACAGACCATTCGGGAAACTTTTCGAGCGCAAGATGAAGTAAGCTTCTTTCTTTATTCATCGGATTATAGAATGTAACGATTCCGGTTTTACCTCCAACACTTTCGTCAGTTCCCTTATTAATAACAAACAACTCTAAATACCTTTGTGCTAAACGGCATTGGTATTCCTTTGCAATGACGGTTTTTGATTCTTCTCTTGTACCCTCGGATTCGATGTCTACAGAGGAAATACAAAAGAATCCGATATCGGGAAGCAGAATATATTTCATAACGTCAACGGCTTCGTAGTATGGATTTTTTGTATTTTCATCAATATATAAATTGATCTTGAAACTAATTTCATTAATATCATTGAATTTTACATCAAGTGTTTTTTCTATGCACTTTAAAACCCCGATTCGTTCTCTGTTTGCCTTGCATAATATATAATCCGGAGCTTCTATATTGTTGAAATAATCTCTGTTAATGTTTATCATCCGACAAAACCTGCCTTTCTTGGGACACGATACTTAAATTGGACAGAAGCGTCCTGATTGACGGAAAATTCGTTTCTGTCAGGCACGAATCTGATGTAATGCAGATTAAAGTCATTTAAGAGCAAAGTGTGAGACTTGCTGGAAGACAATAATTCATTTTTGGAATCCATTGTCAATACCTCATCTGCGGAAAGATTGGTGATTCTTGTTTCCCGATTTTCCGTATGATTGATAATGGAAAGTTCTCCGCTGACAGTCGGTGCAATCGTAGTAACCGGTAACACGTAATGATACAAATCGTCTGTATTATTATAAATACTGAATTTCTGATTTGCCTTGGCGTTGATCGTAATTGCATATTCCTTCGACCATGCAAAACAGGAATCGCATTCCAGATCCAACAGGATACCGGCAACCCTGCCTCCCATTCTTTGATAAGACACATTTACGACTTTTGCCTGATACCATAGATTCTCATCGGGGTTATCATGGATAAGCCTCATCCACTGATAACCGTTGTATCCAATCGCCTTTCTTAAAACAGCCCTGCAATCATTTTCCGTAAAATACACATTCTCGTGAAATACGCAGGGATTCTTGACTAAGGTTACCTGAGGCTTAAGTTTGTCCGTGTATTCCTGTCCGATATAAACGGGAACGGGATTATGCCCGATAAATTCTTCCCGGATAGATATGCTCATACCGATGTCATCATCGGAAGAGCCGCCGGATGAAAAGGAAGCAGCCAGCAGTCCGTAATCGGACGCCTGAAAATCACCCAACATCCAGTCATTACCGTATATTTCCATATTTTATCCCCACTTTCTTTTATAAATTTTATACAATAGAAGAAAGGGAGCATTTTGGCATACTCCCTTTCTGAATTTAATACTTTAAGCTGTCCGTTGCTTTTTTCCAACTCTTTTCAACCTGCCTGTCTGCAATCCTGGCGATATCTCTGGCAAAGCTGTTGGCATCGTTTACCGCACCGGTAAAAGTGATATTGCTTTGAATCGTTACGGGCTGATTGATGTTTTTCTGCGCAATATCGGGTAATTTAGGCAAAGCCAAATCAGGAACCATACTGACAGGATTCATCTTAGCCCACTCGAACAGGTTATCTGTCTGAGCTTTCGTCAAAATCTGTGAACCCTCCGGCATAAGCGCATAGCTGCCGTTTAACAGCTTCGGCAATCCTAATTCATAACCTTCCTCGTCCTTGATAAGCAGTTCGCCTTTTGTGCTTCGTGTACCGGCAGCGTAAGATTTAATATAATAACCTGCTGCATAATTTTTACCGGTACCGCCTTTATATTCATTTAACTTTTTCCTGGCGTCTTCAGCAGAAGTGTATGTTATACCGTCTACAGAATTACCCTTGTCATCAAGAATCTTGTATGTTTTCTTTGCTGTGGCAGTAGTGGAACCGGTCTTTTTTTGGTCGCCGGAACCGCCGGAATTATCAGAGCCGCCGGAACTATTGCTGACGTTGCCAACTGCCTTTCCAGCAGCTTCAGCACTTTCTTTAACACTGTTTAAGGCATTGGTAAGCGTGCTGACGTCATAGCCGCCCTCCAATGCGGTTTTAAGCGCATCGCCCAGAGACTTTGCCATATTGTACAGATTCTCCGCAGAGGTATAGGCATTTGAAAGCTGAGTCACAAAATCCTCTGATTTCTGTGAGAAGAGAGAAGAGTAGGACAGAGACGCTGAGTCCGCCTGAAGCCGGAGTATTTCTGTTTCGTTTTTTATGACACCAAGATTCCATGCAAAAGCAGAAGTACCGGCTGATAAAGCCTCCCCATATCCTGCAATGGCACCCTGACCATTCTGCCATGGAGATGTTACCGTTTCCGACACGGTAACTCCGTGTTCTTTTGCCACTTCTGCAATCCGTTCCCCTATAGCGGCGGCATTCTGTTTCACCGCATCAAAGGAATTGGCAATCAGTTCTTCCCTGTCAGATAAAGGCTCCTCAAGGGCTTCGATTTCCCCGTCCTTTTTGGTTTCAAATTCTTCGTACTGCTTATTTAAGGCTTCTTTCTGCGCTTCTATGGAATGCTCGTACTGCGCCTCCTCAAGTTCTTCCTTCGCTTCCGCAAGTTCCGCTTCTAACAGTTTACGTTTTGCTATACCGGCAGCGCTATTGTCATTTCTCATTGCAGAAATTTGTTGCTCTAAATCTGTAACATTTTTTGTTTTTTCGGAAATTGACTTTTTATAGTCGTGCAATTCTTTCTCGGCATCCAGTGCTTCAATCTGCGCGTCCACAAGCTCCTTGTAAGCATCCTTTTCTTTTTCGATACCTTCAATGATTTCATCCACACGAGCTTCATTAAGTTCCACGATAGCATCTTTGGCAGATTCACTAGCTTTGACAGCTTTCCACTGACCTTCTGACAGTTCAGCAAGTTTTTCGGCATATTCGGCAGCGGAATACTTCCCGTCTGCATAGTCCTGCTTTAATTCCCTGATGGCATCGTTGTAGTCAGAAATGGATACCTGTGCCGCTTCATACTGCTGTGCCAGCAGTCCGAGTTTTGCGAGGGCGTCGGCAGTCCATTCTCCTGTAGAATCGTCTGCAACGTCAATATCATCAAACAAATCAACCAGATTTTCTAATTCAGACTGTACATTAGAAATCGCTTCCCGCTGACGGTCAAAGGTATCCCAATCCAGTTGAAGAACTGCGTTATCGTATTTTTCGATGGCGGTCTGGCAGTCAATGATTTCACCTTCTACCCCGGACAGTGTTTTTACCATATCCAGCCATTCCTCAGAGCCTGCCTGAATGTTGCCGGATGACAAAGCCTGTTCCAGTGCATCGGCAAGACCGTTTTTCTTTTCCGTAAGGGTTTCCAGCTGTTTTTCCGCAAGGGATTTCTGTGCTTCATAATACGATGCGCCGACTAATTCGCCCATTTCCTCCAGCAAAGAAATCTGTTTGTCAATGTTGGTGATGGCAGAATCTCTTAAATCATACCGGTCATCGAAGTCCTGCGCAATGTTGTTGAACTTCTCTAATTCTAACTGTGCAATGGTTTTCTTTAGATTTGTAAGCTGCTGATTGCAGTCTGCAACCTTATCTGCCCATTTCTCATACTCTCCAATGGCGTCTGCAACCGCTTCATTTCCGTCTCCGACAAAATCCGTCAGACTGACCGCGCCGTTTTTAACTTTCTCCGCAATGCCGGATGGGATAGTGGCAAGAATTTTTTCTGCTTCGTCGGTATACATGGCGAGGGCGTCGGTGTAGTTTCTGACTTTTTCTTTATTGATACTTAACTGACCATCAATGATGCTGTTTTTTGCAAAGGAGCCTGTGATGTTTTCCAGGCTGGACTTAAGCAAATCCAGGGAATTGTCAAGCACTTCGATTCTGCGCTCAAAGAAGTCTATGAGTTCGCTGAATTCGGATTCTGCAGAAGAAGCGTTTTTCGCAAAATCACCGCTGATGCTGCTGAAGTTTGCTTCTATCCCGTTATAAATCACGTTGTTCAGGTCATCCATTGCTTTCTTCGCCTGTTCATACCGGCTAATCTGGCTCATGATTTCAGCGTACTGCTCATGGGATTCTTTGTTTGAACTCTGAGATAAAGTGGAAAGAAGTACGTTGCCTTCGGCAGTCAAAGCCATGGATTGAGCATCATAATACCTGCTCCAATTCTTACCAAGCGATTCTATGGTATCTATTGTAATATTGAGTTTTGCTTCGTGGTAAGATTTGTAATTTTTTAAATCGATACCATAGTTATCCTTGAAGGTGTTTATAAATTCCGTATCTGATAACACAACGGAATGATAAAAGCTTTCGCTTAACTCGTTTTTGGCAATCAGAGCGTTCCCATAATTATGCAAATCTGTCCGGTAATGCTCCGTCAACGCTTTATAGAGTTCGTCCGCACTGACCGTACCTGCATAGAACCCAGCCACAAGGTCATTCAGTTTTTGGCTGAGTGAACCGACGGAAGAAAGGGTTTCATCGGTCATGCCGTTGGACATGGCATTTTTAAAATCATGCATGATGTCATAGGATTCCTGGATTGCGGAAAATGCAGCATCCAGTTGCGGGACAACACCTGTCGCCTCGTCAGCGATGGCTTGTAAATCGTCTCTTACATCGGAAGGAAGCCCATCCCCAAGGGTATCATATAATTCCTGTAAAGAATTGTAGATTAGGTTTGTAATGGCTTGTTCCAGATTTTCGGATTCTCCCTGCAATTCGGGGAACTCCTGAATAAAATCGGTCAGCGCACCGTTACCCATGGAACCAGATTTGAGAGAGGAGAGTGCGTCTGAAAGAGTTTTTACGTTGGACTGGAAATTATCTATGGATTGGGATTGAGATTCGGTGAAAGAGAATAAACTGTCCGTTTCATTGTTAAAGGTTTCGCTTTTAACTTTATTGTACATTTCAACTGCTTCACTAGCAGTTTTAGCCCCATCGGTTACTTTATTCCAATAATCAATTTCATACTCGTCATTAATAGAGTTGTCCTTAAAGAACTTATATAAATCAATATCATTTGCCTCACCAACAAATTTCGACATCGCAGTATTATATTTCGTCTTTAAGTCTTCAACATCATCAGTAATATCGCCAAAACTCAATTTAATAGCAGGATAATTTTCTTTGCAATATTTACTAATTTCATCAATTCCAGTTTTAACTCTAGTTTCATAATCCTCAATAGATTCATTTTCTCCTTGTGGATTATATAGATTATTAAAACTAGATAGAAGAGTTTCATCTGTGGATAATTTATTTACAAAATCTTTTAAATCTGTAGCCATAGATGAAAATTTCTCTTTTGTCATATCATTATAATCAAAAGAGTCAATCATGCTAGTAATATTTGATTTTGTACCTTCTTCTAAGTCATTATAAGTATCACCAACAGCTCTAGCATTAAGATTTAGTTGATCTTTATATTGCTGAAAATATTCTTGTTCCTCGCCTTCAATTCTAGCAAGTTCTTGGAAGTATTCGCCTGCACCACGAATTAATTCGTCAATCTGTTCATCTGTGAACCATTGATAAATAGGATTGTCTTCGTTTGATAGGCTGTTTGCAAATTTTTCAAAGTTTTCTTTAGAAGAAGTGATTTTATCACCAAGTTTTGATATATAGTCATTACCATCTAAATTATGATAATCAAACTCACCATATAAATATTCACTAATTTTAGAAGCCATATCATAATCATTCAATGGACTTTTTATACCATTAATTGTTTTGGTATATTTCTTACTACTAATAGCTTTGTTGGCGTAATTTCGTAAATCCTTCCATACTAAATCATATTTAGTTCCTGATACAGTCTTTGTATCACCAGAATTGTCAAAATCTTTCTTTTGCTCAATAATACCAGCAGCAATCTCTTCGTTTTTAGATTTTGTTGTGCTATTTCTAAGACTTTTTTGATATTCCTCATCAAGTAAATCTATTGACATTTGCAATAGATTGTTCTTATTAGAAATTGCTCGACCTTCTTCATCCCACCCGGTAATTAACTTTGGAGTAATACCAAGAATTTCAGAAGTGATATCTCTATATCTTTCATATTCGTCAGCAGATAAAGATGCTTTAGCACCATTTTCTCCTATTTTAGATGTAAGAGAATCATATTCGTCTTTTAGTCCAACTAATGTGTTATGTTCACTTTCATAGTCGGAAGATATTTGAGAAAGCTCTTGTTGCAATTCTTTTGTTTTCTCTATTGCACGCTCAGAAGCGGTGGTTAAATATTCAATACCCTCAATTACTTTAGAAATAGCAAATGATATAGACATACCAGCCAACATATTGCCAGCTATAGATAAAGCTTTTACACCAACAGCAGCAACCTTAGAAGCAGTTCCAGTATTTTGAATAAACTGCTTTAATGCCTTCTGCTTATCAGCATAAATTTGAGCAGAACCGGTACCATTTTTGATATTCTTAGAATATTCTTGTGCCTGTTCACTTGCTTTACCCATTATTCTAGTGAAGTCGTCAGATGTTATTGTCCCATTTTTACAAGCAGTTTCGTAATTTCTCAAACATTGAATATCAAGATTCGTCTGTTTAATTGCTTGTTCTTGAGCTATTTTTCTTGCTTGTAAAGCACCTACAATTTTTTGACCAGATAAAGTTGTTTCATCATCTATCGTCTTGAATATCGTACTATTTTGATGTATAATTATAAAAATCATACAAAATTGCACTATGTGGAGTAGTGCATTGAGCATATTGTGGAGATATGCTATAAACGCTATGTGGAGTAGCGTATTTTAAGAAACAATATTATCTAATAAAATAAAGGAGATGTTAAACTTTGCAAAGCTTAAATAGGAAAGAAATGGCAATCAAAACATTATTAATTTTGATTTCAATATTATCAATTTTACTAATTATAGAAGGCATTGACGGTATTAAACATTCCTTAGACATTATCGAAAATCAAGGTGGATTTGATATATACCCTATAAATCATCCTGATACAATAGTACAAGAATGGTATTATTGTATCTTTAGAAATGTGTTATTTACATTATTCCCTGTGATGGTCTTGATATTATCCATGATTTCAATATTTGTCAAAAACAGAATTATTGAAATAGTAATAATTGCACAAACCGTTTTAACATTATTGCTTGGAGCAACAGCTAATTATAAAATTATAGGTGAAACCATTAGCTATTACACATATATAGTAATAGCATTTTCGATTACCTTGATACCTATAATCATATCTGTGATTAAAGAAAAAACTGTATTTGTTTTCTACATCATCGGAATTGTTTTGCTTATTGCAAAATATGTTAATGTCTACAAGTTTTGGTACAGCAGAGTAAGAGGAGACATGTCTTTGTTTAGTTGGTTTGATATGTATGGTGTTAAATATGCAATTATTACTATTTTAGGATTTTGCATACTTATACTCAAACGACAAAAACAAAACAACAAAAAAATAATCAAATCATAAAAATCACAACCTTTCTTTGAAAAATATGTATATATTATTTATACACACAAAGAGGATACCTCAAATTATAAATAACAGAAGTATCCTCTTTCTATATATAAAATATAAATTTGCGTTATGTATTAAATCTGAACGTTACACTTTGTATTCGCCAATATACAAAGATAACCCTTTGTTTCTAACTCTTTTTTATCTCTCTTAGCCTTTTCAATATCTGACAACGCATAATTATCTTCAAAGAAAATAGAAGAGCGGAAGTCATCAATATTCAACGCTATAAGTTTTATGTATTCCATTACGCACAATCCTCCATATCCTTTGCTGTTTCAAGAAGAGTACCAACATCAAATTCATCAATCAAATCATATTTTTTAATAAGTCGATAAATGAATTTAAGATCTCTTGCGGTAACTAAAGTGACAGGTGTATTGTACTTTTCTTTAATCTTAATCTTGAAGTACCCTTGCTTTATGTATTTATTTAAAGGTATCCCAATCCAGTTGAAGAACTGCGTTATCGTATTTTTCGATGGCGGTCTGGCAGTCAATGATTTCACCTTCTACCCCGGACAGTGTTTTTACCATATCCAGCCATTCCTCAGAGCCTGCCTGAATGTTGCCGGATGACAAAGCCTGTTCCAGTGCATCGGCAAGACCGTTTTTCTTTTCCGTAAGGGTTTCCAGCTGTTTTTCCGCAAGGGATTTCTGTGCTTCATAATACGATGCGCCGACTAATTCGCCCATTTCCTCCAGCAAAGAAATCTGTTTGTCAATGTTGGTGATGGCAGAATCTCTTAAATCATACCGGTCATCGAAGTCCTGCGCAATGTTGTTGAACTTCTCTAATTCTAACTGTGCAATGGTTTTCTTTAGATTTGTAAGCTGCTGATTGCAGTCTGCAACCTTATCTGCCCATTTCTCATACTCTCCAATGGCGTCTGCAACCGCTTCATTTCCGTCTCCGACAAAATCCGTCAGACTGACCGCGCCGTTTTTAACTTTCTCCGCAATGCCGGATGGGATAGTGGCAAGAATTTTTTCTGCTTCGTCGGTATACATGGCGAGGGCGTCGGTGTAGTTTCTGACTTTTTCTTTATTGATACTTAACTGACCATCAATGATGCTGTTTTTTGCAAAGGAGCCTGTGATGTTTTCCAGGCTGGACTTAAGCAAATCCAGGGAATTGTCAAGCACTTCGATTCTGCGCTCAAAGAAGTCTATGAGTTCGCTGAATTCGGATTCTGCAGAACCGTATGCTTCGCCTGTAGTCTTCTCAACGGCAGATTTGTAACCGGAGCCGCCGCTGTATTTCACGGTCGGTTTAAAATTAGCAACCTCAGTCTGGACCTCTTTAGCTGCTTTTTGCATTTCAGCTGCGATAGCAGATGCTTCGTTGCTTCTTCCTGCACTGACAGCCTTTTCATATGCAGCTTTTAATCCAGCCAGTCTGCTGACTGCCTTTGTGGCAACACCTGCCGCATTTGCCATGGAGAGAAGATTGTTGATATCTGCACTTGTATTGAGTGGCATGTTATTTATGTTCATTTTATCCAGGCTATAGGTAATCAGTGCATCGGATGTAAGCCCCAGCTGTTCGGCTTCTGCGATTAACGACCGGATTTCTTCGTAAGTGGCGTTTTTTAAGTCAATTTTTGATAATTGGGCTAAGAATTCTGAGTCAGCTTCCGATTTAACATTTTTGGATAACTGTTCGTAAACGGCAGACTGTTCTTTTTTGGCTTCGGATAAATACTTCGTATTTTTAGCAAGCTGGTATTCCACGACCTCCAGAGCGTTGGCAACGCCCATCTGGGAGAGCATTTCAACAGTGGCCTGTTTTGTCTCCTCTGTGAGATTGGACATGATGCTGTAGCCGTCGGAATCTTTTGCAGAGTAAACGTAGGAGGTCAGCAGGTCATCAAATGCGGACCGGCATTTGTCCAGATCGTCAGGAGCTTCGGATACTGTCCTGATAAAGTCATCGTAGGATTCGCCCATATCACCGAAAATGTTTGTAAAGCTTTCGTTATTGAAGATGGAAGACCAGTCGAAGTCCTCTTTGTCCTGGATATCCGTGTAGATTTTGTCTAATTGTTCGAGACCTTGGGAGAGGGACTGGACCTGGGAGAGAATGTCGGTGTAGGAAAGGGGCGATTTCACGGGAAGGTCTTCAACGCCTGCCTTAATCTGTTCTATGACCTCATTGGCTGTAAACCCGGCTTCCTTAAATTGTTCTATGATTTCTTCTGATAAATCATCAACCGACAGGGTACCGTTCTGAGCCAGCTCAATCAGTTCTTTTTGTACATTACCGGATAACCTGTTAAACACTTCATTAAATTTTTCCGTCTGCACTGACGCGGGGTATAAGCACTCGCTGATCGCAACAGATAAGCTATGCCAGGACTGCGATGTTTCATCGTCAATGCCGTATCTGTCCACATAATCATCCAGGTCAACTGCCGCATCAACTAATTCATTCCGCCATTCTTTGAGTTGCTGTTCCTCTTCTTCAGAAAGTTCATTTCCTTCTTTCTTTTTCTGGTTTAATTCGTTATAAGCGTTTATGGTTTCATGGATATGTTCCGAAAAAGAAGTTTTTTCACCTACATTTGTCTCCCAGACATATATTTCAGCTTTAAGTTTCTGCAATTCCTCATATTCAGCACGGGTCAGGTCATATTTGGCTTCTAATTCCGTGTGGCGATTGCGTTTTGCTTCGATTTCATCATTATCTGCCTGTGTGCCTATAGTTTGATAAAATTTGCTGCCATATTCTTTGTCATATTCTTTTTTTACGGAATCGGCTATTTCCTGCTGTTTCCTTGCTTCCTGCTCTTCAAGTAATTCTTTCCTGCGTTCCAGCTCGTCATTTTCTGCTTTTAAATTTTCCAATTCCTCTTTTTCCACAAAGGATAAGCTGTCTTTGGCATTTAATTCATCAATCCTGTCACCGGTAGCGTCCAGTGCTGAATTTACATCTTCAATACCGGATTGGATATCAGACAGTTCACTTTGTAGGTTCTTGGTTATTTCCTGCTGTTCTGCGAGAGTAGTGTGCAAACCGTCTATGAATCTGACGAATACGCTGATTAGCTGTGTGGCTGCCCACATAAGCAGCATGTTGCCTGCTGCGGAAACAGCCTGTAGTGCAACGGAATGTGCCCTTGCTGCCAATGTAGATTGTTCCTGAGCAGCAGTTAAAGCTTGTGTTTCTACGACAGCACCATTTGTAGTTGCTATTAATTGTGCAGTGGATTTATTGGTACCTTCCATAGCAGATTTCATTATTTTCTGTTTTTCTGCCATAGTAGCACCATTGACGATTGCTCTTTCAATTTCATTGTTATAACGATTTATCGCTGTTACATCAATTATCGGAGTGCTAAAAAGTGTATTTATTATTCCATTTGCTTTTATGGAAGATATATTTGTTTTTAATTCATTTATGGACTTCCCAAATAGACCAATAGACCTGATTGCTCCCGTAGATTCATCTGTTATTGTTTTGAATATCATATTATGATTTTTATGTACATTGTGGAAATGTACTTGATTTATACTTTGTGGAGAAGTATAATTAAAAACAAAAATGGGAGTAAAGGATTATGATTTATGAGAGAGTTTGCTATATGTGTCCTAAATGTAATCACATGCATTTTTTCAATGCGGAAGAAATACCTACAATAATTTGTCCTGAATGCAATGTACAAATGGTATGCGTTGAAAAAAAATTTGTTTCAGCAGAACAAGAAAAAAAAGATGAAGAAAGACGTGAAAGATTGTATCGTTCATACCGTTCAGCAACGATAGTTAATTGTCCATACTGTAATTCGATAAATACTTCTAAAATTTCAACAACCAGTAAGGCAGTCAATACTGCAATTTTTGGAATTTGGGGAACTAAGAGGCATAAGCAGTGGCATTGCAACCAGTGTGGCAGTGATTTTTAAATCATCACAATTACGTTCTTTTTAGTAACAAGATTAATAGTTTCAGTATGAAAAATAGCTTTTTATCTTAGAATAGTGAGAAGCCGAGATGCGTGTTCCGGATGTTAATAGTCTGAGGGGCTGGCAAAATGCCAAGCCCCATAAATATACACTTTTTCAAAATTACCTAATTAAGGCACCTGTATTCTCATCGAAGTGATACTGAACACCATCAATTGTCAGATAACCTTTTGCCATAAGTCCTGTCTTGTTATCGTAATAATAAGTGTTACCAGCTTGGGACGGATATAAATCCGCGTCAACCCCTTCAACTGTGTACCATCCTTTATACATCTTTCCGTTGGAATCGTATCGAACCCACTTGCCTTGCTTGTTTACAATAGCATCGTGTACTTGCTGAGCCATACCACTATCACTTGCGTTAGCATTGTTCCAAATTTCTGTGTCTGACCAATCAGCTTCATTCTGATAAATATATGGCATCCAAACTTCCTTGCTTGTGGCTTTCGCTCCATCGTAACAAGCATCGAGCCAATACCATCCATCTGACGCAGAATCATAAATTTCTCTACCTCTTACTGTTCCATCACCAATTACGCCTTTAGGGTCATTATATGTTCCTTGCTTTATTCCACCTTCGTACCAATAGGATTTTCCATTTTCTTCACGCCATACACAATCGCTTCCACTATTATTATTAGATTCTGAATCAGAGATTGTTTCGACTAATGTAATATATAAATGGCTTGCTGTTGGGGCTTCATTCCATCTATATAATGAGTAGAATAATTTTTTGACTTCTAACGTATATTCTCCTAAATCATATCCTTCATTATTGTATTCCGGATACCAAAGCATCCTGATTGTATTTACACCTTTAGCCATCGTCATAGTAACAACAAGATTTTCATAATCTTCATCTGAGAAAAAAAATACACTGGGATATGATGCCGCCATAACCTTTGATGGAGTCAATGTTACTATACTTGTCACTGTAAATACCATTATTAGGATAGATAAAATAAGTTTTTTCGAGCAATTTTTCTTCTAAAACCGTATAAAAGTTCACAAAAAATTCACATCTTCCAGCCTTCCTATCCCCTCCGGCAAAAGAGTTCCACAATACATGAGTGAAAGATAAGATTTTCACATTTATATAATCCTTTCACGGATTATCCTGTCATGTCAGGCAGTATCGAGCGCATATTCGGTAAGCATCGTTGCATATAACTTACCGTGGAAGTTGTCGCTGCTGTGAGGGCTTGTCTCAGGGAGACCTGTCCCTGCGGATTCCTTGAGCGTCACGTTGTTACGAACCTGGCTATGTCGCCATAGCAGGAGAGTAGTGATACATTGCCGTTACGCAATCGTTGTACGCGGTTCCCGCATATTGTTCCGGTTATTTATTTACCCATGTGTATCTCACATTTGATGATAGGAAAACTCCGGTATCCCGGAGAACACATACCATTGTCGGCATATTCAAAACAAGGGAACACATTTTATCCCTACCGACGTTTTTGATTCCTGCAAATATCCCCGCACCGAGTCCGATGGTTCCCAAACTCCCAAGGGAACCGGTTAATTTGTTGATTCCCGAAACAATTCCGTTTAAACCGTTAAGGATGGTAACAGCTATATCAGAATTTGCGATATTTCCAACGGTATCAGTCCAGGTATTTTTAAGGCGGTTTAAACTGCCTTCCCATGAGTCTGCTGTTTTTTCTGCATCGGCAGCCATGGATCCGGCGCCGTCAGCATATTGCTGAAGCATTTTTTCATAGGTATCCCACTGGCTCAGAAGGGCGTCCAGTTGTGTACCCGCTGCCTTGTCGCCAACGGAATTAAGCAGGCTGGTTTTGCGGGGGTCATTGTCCCCCAGCCTGTTATATGCTTCGGAAAGTTCTTCCAAAACCTCCATCGCGTCTCTTGCCTGCAGCACGCCGTTTACGGTTTCCTTTAAGGAAACGCCCAGGGCATTGCAGGCTTTCTCATATTCTGCAAGACCTTCTGCATCGATACCTGCTTCTTCAGCAGCAATCTGCCTGATATGCAAAAGAATTGTCCGAAAGGCATCGGCAGCCTCGGAACCGCTTTGCCGGGTGGCGGACGCCATGGTTCCTAAAGCTGCCGTTAATTCATTCACATCGACGCCGGAAGAAGCGGCAGTGGAACCGACAGCGGACATGGCTTCCGATAATTCGGTCATGTCAAGCGCGTTGTTATCGCAAACCTGGTTTACACCATCCAACACTTTTGTTAATTCCTTAACGGACCCGCTCATGTTATACGCCTGGTCGGTTGCAGTAACCATTTTATTTGCTGCGTCGGCGGTCATATCGCCGGCGCTTTGGGCAGCCAGGGAAAGTTCAGCCATTGCTTCTGCATTTTTATATCCGGCAAGAAGCATGGCCTGAACGCCGGATAAATACTCTGTTGCTGATTTGCCATAGCCGGAAGCCGTGTCAAAAGCGGTTCTGCCGATTTGTTTTAAATCGGATGAAGTGAGATAACGATTGGTTTTACTGATATTTGTAAGGCAGGTATCAATCTCTTTCAGCTCACTCAGGGCTTCCGAAGTTTCCGAGATAATTTTGGAAACGACAGTCTCGGCAGACAGCAATCCTGATAAAGTGGAAGAGACCTGTTCCCATTGGTCTTTAAAAGCCTTACTCAGTTTGTTAAAAACATCTGTATTTGCCATTTATATCGTTTTACCTCCCCGATTGCTGACTTGTTTTGTGAACCAGTTCTGCCAGATAGGGCAGAACCTTCTTCTCCATCTCTTCCGGATTCTTAATGAATTCCAGTGCCTGTTTGTCAATAAACTGCCAGGCAGCCAGGCTCCATTTCGTTTTGAGCTGCCATAGTCTGATGATTCTGAATAGTGTAATCATAAATGTCATTCCTCCATGTTTTCCTTCTAAAATCCTTCTTTTAATTTCTGTTTATAGGCTTCATTGATAATTTCCATTGAAATTTCCACTTCTCCGTTTTCAAGCGCATTCTCTTCTAATAGCTTCTCGTATTTTTCCCATGTGTGAATGCAATGCTGAAAACTGTCTTTGTTACAAGGTCTGCCTTCTGACACTTTATTGGCGAAATTATTAATTTCCCAACGCATATCGTTAATTTCTTTATCTACAAACATTTCTGTTAATTTCTTTATGTCTTTACGCATTTCTTCATCATAAAAATTTGATTCTGCAACACTTTTTTCATGTCTTTCCTGCAATGCGGTTAATTGATTGGCAGTGCGGATTAACAATTCATGGTCTGCATTTTTATGAGTCACCCATCTCACGGGTTTGCCGATAATCTCGGAGAATTTTCCAATGATTGTTGCCATCGCAATCACTCCTGACATTACAATAAAGATGCCGGGAATGAAAGAAGGAATATCCTGTTTCAATAATTCCGTGATTGCTTCCATTTTTATCCCACCGTTTCCTTATTCTTTTTCAATTAAATTTTTATAAGCCTGATGTAAGCCGGTAGAGGATAAACCGCTTGCCGCTCCCGCGACAATTACATTGATATGAATGGACTGACTGATAATACATCCCAAAACTGCTCCAAGAATACAAACGATGGTAGGAATGTATTTGTTATCAACGTCCCGAATCCATTTCTTAATAATGTATCCGACAATGAGGCAGGCAGTCACGATAATCGGTACATACATTTCCGTAATAAAAGATAAATCCATAATAATCCTCCTCGTTAATCAGGTAAGTTTAAATAGTTTCTTCCAGGTTTTTATGCCGACAATGCCGTCTGCAGTTAAGCTGTTTGCTTTCTGAAACGCTTTGACTGCCGTATCGAATCTGGTGCCCGCAATGCCGTCCACAGTACCGCAGGGATATCCGATAGAATTAAGATATTTCTGGATTGGCGCCACAGCGGTGTGTTTCCTGTTTCTTGTTTTAGAAACGGTTATGATTTTGGATAGTGTTTCGGGTCCGGCAATGCCGTCTGCCTTTGCTCCGATAGCAGTCTGCACTTCTTTTATGAAATCTGTATGATTATAGGCGGAACCGTTCTGTAATGCCATAACCGTGTGGCTTCCGGCTTTTACAAGAATATCGCCGCGCTTAAGACAGGAATCGCTTGTCAGATATTTAGAATCCGTAAGAACATCAAATTCTCCGGTTGACCGGAACACATTTTTCATGGTAGAAGTGGTGGGAGCATTCGCTCCATATGTAATGGGAATACCGGCAGCTAACGCGCATACCGTCATAAAGGAGCTGCAATCGCACTCACAGGGGGATGTAATCCTGCTCAAATCATAAGAAACGGCTTTTGCTTTCGCATATAATGTATTTCGCTGTCTCTGGTCATAACCAATCATGGAATTGGCACATCCTTTTTCACAGGCAGCAGCCATTTTTTCCGCTTTGGCGGAATCTGTACACCTTAGAACAAAATCCCAGGGTTTAGAATACCAGGTGCGGGTGCAGACCTCCTTTCCGGTCTGATCCCCGGCAGCGCCGCCGGATATTGCACCGTTTTCATCAATTGAGGCGTGTCCGATTAAAATTGACATTTTCATTCGTCCTTTCCATAAAAGCGGGAGAGCAGTGTTGCCTGCTCTCCCAAATTATCAATTACTCTTCAATCAGAACTAAATCAAGGATGTTGTCATCACTGTCAGCCAAAAGGTCGCAGGTGATCGTAATGGAACCGGGATCGCCGTTGTTAGAGAAACTGAGAGACATGTTGGACTGAGGCGCAACCTTATACGCTGTCAGCTTGTAAGGTAATACCTCGTCGTCCTCGGTTTTCATAACAGTGTCGCCGTAAACGATAAAGTTCTTAGGGAAGCTTGTAGACTTAATGTTAACTCTCTGTACGCCGGCGGATACTTCCTTCATGTAATAGATGATTACCTTATCGCCTTCTGTAAGAGCAGTCGTAAGCGTGATAGCTTTTTCCGCAACGCTGCATTCCAGTTCCGTGCCGCAATCATCACCGTCTGCGTATACGACAACGCTTCCTGCAACGGGAACTTCATCAAGAGTAATCGCAGTGCCGTCCGTACCGACAGCCTTCTCCACTCTTGTTACAAATTTAGCGGATTTGCTTACTTCGCCGCCGGTAATCAACTGCCACAATTTAACAGTCTGAATCTGTGTCTCAATGGTAATGGTGCCGCCTCTTTCACCGGCAAACTGAACACGTTTCGGGTGACCTTTGCCGCCGTAGGCAAATACGGACTCGCCGGTAAGCTCGGTTGTAGTAACGTTAGCGAAGTCTAAGTTTAAAAATGGTTTCTTTGTAGAATAATCTACAAAAATGAGGTCACAGACCTCTCTGTTTGTCATGTTTGGATTTGACATAAAATTTTCCTCCTTTATTTTTGAGTATTTAATCAGTATCTATTCTTTTAAACCATGCGGCTGCATCGAAGGAATGGTCTTTATTACCCCAAGCGGCAACACTCATGGATTGAATATTGTAAATAGTATTGTTGGAGAGCCGTGAAAAGCAATCCCAAACCTGATATACGGTTAAATCCCAGATATTTATAATATTGAGGGACTGACTTTTATTGGCAACAGCGGATATAATGTTTCCTAATTCCATATTTTTATCTGATTTTGTTTGTTTTGCTTTTTCAGTCCTTCCTTTTTGGAGCTTCTTCATGATCTCCAACGCTTTTTTACTTTTTATGTGTGATAAATCTTCTTGTTGATTCGATTTCATACAATTTCGCTGACAAATCAAATCACAGATTTGAGAATATGTTTCTTTCGTAACAGCGCCGATAACGGTATGATTGTCCTGCACGAGAAAACATTTCTTTTGGGAAGAATAGATAACCTCTTCTTTGATGAAAAAGTTTAGAACAGCTTGCAGAAGTTTTATTGATTGTTCATTTATTGTCAATAAATCAAACAGATAAATCTGCGATTTTTCTTTGTCTGACAGCGCTTCGTATTGTTCTTCCTGTCCAAGCATAGTAAAATATGATTTTAAATCCAGCAATAAAATACTTAAATAATACTGATAGGTATGAATACCGATAGAAGAGATATCTCTTAATTTCGGGGAAATAATTCCGCCTGCGTTTGGGATGTTGATTGGGTCAGGGGATAATAAGTCAAAATAGCTAAGCTTCAAAATATCACCTGCCTGCTCTTATTGCTTCGTTGGTAGAATGCCTGATAGGTGTAGTGCAAAACCTTTCCATAGAATCCGGTGCCCGGTAGTACATACTGCTCCAATGGGTTTTTGTCCAGTAAATTCATGGAGCCGATAGAATAGTTCTGCTTGAGATTCAGGATGGATGAATTGATTATCTGAACAGCACTGTCTACTCTGTTCCCATATACGTCAATCGATTCGTAATATGTTTTTTCTTCGTCTGATAACACGACGGAATCCATGTGGCATACTACCGTGATATCAATACCAACTTCTTTGATACGCTGATTTTCTATTTTTGTTAAATAGGTTTCTACAAAAACAGCACAGCTATTATCGGTAACTGCACCCTCAATATACGGGGTGTCAAAGCAATGACCCGGCGTAATAAGATTCGTCAGGTCCTCTGATTCACAAAAAAGAGACATAAGGTCTGCTTTTATTTTGTTCATATCAGAAAGCGGATTATCATATTTTTGTGTCATAAACCATCTCCTTCAAAAATATTAATAGTTATCTTTGAACTCACAAGCCGGCTTTGTATAGTTCTCTTCACAGTAAGAAAAACGGGCACGATGTGGGGAACCACAGTAAAATCAAGGGGTTTGGGCGTTTTTTTATTTTTCGGATTTTCTGTTTTTGGCGTCCCATTCGTATTTTTGCCTGTTTTGTATACGTTTAGCGCAGTCACTGCAATAGAGGCATTTGTTATTTGTCTTTTTTACAAGACGTTTACAATATTTACAGTGAATAAATTTGCCCTCCCCAATATAGTTCAAATACTCATATCCAAGTTCTCTGAAATCGGTTATCTCCAAAACAGATTCTCCATCCATGTCCAGAAAATTAATTTTTAAATTCAGATTATCATTCTGATTGGAAAAGGAAATCAATCCCTTTTTTTCAAGGTCGTTTAGATATAAGAATTTGTCTTTTCTATATTTTACAGTCACTTTTGCAGTTCTGTATAACTCCTGAATGCCTGTATTCACCCAGTCGTTATTGTGTTCGGAAAGTACATTATATAATTTCGCATAGCATAACATGGTAAACAATAATTTTTCATATTTCATATGGTGTAATTCTGAGATTACATCCAATTCCGATTGGGTAATACCAACAGCATCAAGCTCCCGCAAAGGGTATTCCTTTGCCTTCTTGGAAATATCTTCAATTGTCTGCTCCCATAGCGCAGGATTGTAATTCTTATAGTTTGTTTCCATGAATTCATTTAATTTATTTGCAGTCTGTTCTTTATCTAATTGTTCTTTCTGTCGATAGTATTTACCTAAAAGAAAGAGGGTAGAAGCCGGCTTATTGCCAACTTCCCCTGTTTCCATGATGTATTTCGCCTGTTTTGTCTCATTTAATATAATTGACATTCCTTATCCTCCGTTTCCCTGTCAGCGCCAACTTTAATCCTGGCTGTTTTCATGCTAAAATGTAATCCGTTAAATTCGATATCACCATCCCTGTCTAATGTAGGATAGGAAACCATGTAATCATGTCTTTTTAATAAGTTCTGAATCAAGATATCTCCACAAATATCCCATGCAAACTGCTTACTATAGTCAGACTTTGCATAGCATAAATCCAACACAATATTACAGAGATATTTTTCGTTGGGGCATTGCTCTAAACACTCTCTCTTAAACTGCTCTTTGAAAAGATATTTCTGCATCTGACGTTCATCTGATTTGATGCGTTCTGACTTGGCATACTGCATGTAGCTGGCGGTTTCACGCCGATATCTGTCGTATATTTTTTTGATTTTGTGATACAACTGACTGGAATATTCCACATCACATTTCAGAATGGAATAATCAAAATCGTTATTGTTTAACCATTCGGTATTGTCAAACAGCTCCTCCAGCTTCCAGCATATCTTATTGATAGTGCAGGGAGCAGTGCCAAGGGGCATTCTTTGATGATAGCAGGTAATAAATGCTTCTTCCTCCTGCGTTTTTTCTTCTTTGGAGAGCAATTCCTCAAGGGTCATCCGAAAGCGCATCATACATTTTTCATTATTTTTTTTCATATATTCCTTCATTTTGGCTCTTTCAGACGGATAGATATATTGCATAAAGTAAGGCTTCTTGTCTGCCACCAGCTTTCTATTCAACCAAAGTTCCTTCTTCTCGGAGGAATCCTTACCTTTCTCGATTTGGTTTGCGTTCCAATGATACCATTTATCAGGCATTGGCTTTGCCTCAATTCCTTTGGTCTTGTCAATCGCATTCTGTTGATAAAGCTGTCCGCATTTGATTCGATAATCCAGTATGCGATATTCACGGCTGTCTTTTTCGTATCTTGCCTGTACTTCAAACATGGAAGTAATTTTATTTGTAATCTCTCCAACGTTATTCCCGAAACTATTGATATTAGACTGTATCATATCATCTTCCGTCGGAATACATTTGGGAGCTTTCCGCTGCACACACACAATGGCAGGTAATTCCTTCGTATTGTTGATAAGCAAGGGGAGAGAGGTATTAAATACGCAGTCCCCGTCCTTGTCAAAGCCGTTCATGGCGTCCGCACAGGTGTCCCAACTGTTGAAGACGGTAGGAGTGGTCATATACTGATAAAATTCGTCCATTTCTTTATTATGTACAACGTTTAATAACCTGATGTTATTGTGGGACGTCATCGGAGCACGAAAGCTTACAATTCTATTTACGCCCTGCTCAATCCAATACTTAGAATACACTTCACCTGTTTTTAACAGACCGGTTACCTCTAAACCAAACATTGACTGACAAAGGGAGTAGGGGTCGCCGGATACCAAAGAGTAATTGGCAGGAACCTTTAACACACCTACCTTTGCATCGTTAATCCGCTTTTTAATCATCGTGTAAATCTGATTCCTGATATAGGGGTCATTTTGCATTTCCGGTTCAATCATGAGAGCAGTAGCGAAGGAAGTATCCAAATGCTGTATATTTTTTTCGTTCAATCCCATCCCTTTTGTGTACAGTATGGTTTTTCGATAATCATCAGATAAGATACCTTTTATTTCATCCACCGTAGGCGCAATCAATTCCTCAAGCTGCTCATCGGAAAAATCATAGCTTTGTAAAAACTGATAATTCATGGTTCTTACATGTTCCAATTCTTCCTCTGATGATTTTGTGATGGCAAAGGTATAATGATTTTTGGCGCAGTTGTCTAAATAATCCCGAATAGAGGAGTAGGAATCCCACAGCTTTAGCATGGATTCGGTCAATACAAGCTCGACCTTATCGATATCGTGCGTTTCTCCCCACACATCGGTAATGGCAGAAATTCCTCTGTCCCTTGCGAATTTCTGAAAATCAACGGGGAAAACGCATCCTTTACAGAAGGAATTGCGAATGACGCATCCCGGTAATAAGTAATCTGCGCCGATTTCTTTTCCCCATCGTTCCATGAGCGGCGGCATTGCCAGACCATAACCGTCACTGTCATTTAATGCGATATCTTTCTCTTTGCTGTATTTCATGCTTGGTTGTTCTAACCCCGTATCATTCAGCTCAATGACGTCAGCTTTAAAATGGGTGATACAGTCATGGACCACAACAACTCCGTTTGGCATGGAAACGGGAATGGACGAGCTGCATACTAAAGCGTTGTAAGCCTCCAGCTTTGCCGGCGCAAACGGTCTGGTCAAATCGCGTCCGTTATCGATTCTTCTTTTTAATTCCGGAAGCAATTTCTCATTTACGAACACGATGGTATTACTTTTTACACCGCCGGTTGTACCAAGCAACCGCCTGAAGGTGATGCCGTTTATCTGAAATCCGGTTTTATATATTTTTGCATAATCCTTGTTGTTATCGATAACCACGCACACATAATCTTTTTGAAACTGATACTTGTCCAATTCTTCATATAATTTCTTGATTTTAGGACGTGAAACGGCTAAATTTTGTTCGGATTTCAGCTTTTTAATCTGCGCTTTGATATCAGAGATATGTACCTCCGGATTTGTGATACCGTTCAATTCGTCAATAAATCTCATCATCTGGCTTTCGCTCAATGCGATAAGCTCTTTATTTTCTCTTGCCTGATTTACGGTTAATTGTAAATTCCATTTTGCTCTGCGAAGACGGGAGGAATGGATTTTATAAATATATCGTTGGGATGTTAAATACTTACTCATTTATCTGCCTCCAATTCTGTTTTTTCCCATTGCAGGTCGGCTTCAATACGGGCGGCAATGGGAGAACCATGCGGATTATCTTTGCCGTGATAATTGGTATTAAAATCGGAAGGGTAAATCCTTCCCCCAAAATGGATGTGCTGTCTGTCATAGATTTCTGTTGGATTTAATTTTTTAGTTGATTTCATAATATATCTCCTTTGTATTTTAAATTTGCCGGTAATGAGTTCCTAATGATTACTTCTACATTTTGTTTTGAGATATTTTGAAAAATTTTTCCCATTACAGATTTGTGTTCCTTCTGATTTCTTATGTATAAAAAAATTGCAAATGTACTTAGTTATCCTCCCTTTTCTTCCCGATAGGGGGCTATTACAACAAACGCCCACGCAGAATAAGGCTGCATGAGCGTTTGGGTAATATGAATTATTAAGGCATACTAAATGATCATCATGGCGGCTACCTCCATTAGCCGCCGTACCTGTCAGCGTCAGGGCGACATTCCTTTAGAGGGAATAAAAAAACGGCGGTCTTGATTTTCTCAAAGCCGCCGGGATAGGATAAGCGCGTGAAAATGTCCCTGCTCTGCGACGGCTTTTTTCTTTTGCCGTCGTCCGGCAGAATGTAGTTTTATTCTTTACCTATATCTTACAGGGAAATTATGAAGATCTCATAAAGATTTGAAAAATGATGAACGATACCGCATATCGCCCATTCATTTTTTAATATGGAATTTTTATTGTAACCTGTGCGCCGCCAGTCTTTTTAGAGTTGCTTAAAATAAGCTGACCGCTATGTTGTTTGATAATGCTGCTTGTGATATAAAGCCCCATACCAAAGTGCATATTAGAAGTCCGGCTTTTATCGCCCATGAAAAACTGTTCCTGTGCATGGTGCAGTTCCTCCGGCGTGAAGCCGCTTCCCTCGTCAGTTATGGATATGTGCAAAAAGCGGTCTGCCTTTTGTACCGTCACATAGACTGTTCCCTGTGGTGGAGAGTAGTCTGACGCATTGCCTATCACATTCATAATGGCTCGCTCCAACAGTAGCTTATCCGCTTTGAGTGCGTCCAGGTCAGCCCCCATTTCCATGTGCAGACAAATTTCTTTGGTAAGGCATAATGAATTTGCCTGCGCTTCAATCCGTCCCATATAATCAGCCACATCAAATTTTTCCAAATGAAGCTGATACCCGGCAACTGTCCGGGAAATATCAATTAACGTCTTAATATAAACGCCTATCTGCTCGGAACTTTCCGTGATGTAACCCGCATATACACGCTGTTCATTGTCAAGTTTCGTTTCACTTATCAAATCAATATTCCCCTGAATGACGGTCAAAGGTGTTTTCAAATCGTGAGCGAGTGCTGCAATCTGTTCTCTTTGTAGTTGTTCCGCGTGCCATTGCTTCTCTAACGATATTTTCAGATTATCTTTCATATTTTCAAAAGAACCAAGTATGTCCTCAAATTCTTTGATTTTTGAATGTCCTACTTCAAAATCGAGATTTCGTTCCGCAACCTGCCTTGTCGCTTCAAAAAGCGGGGCAAGCTGCGCCCGCATATTTTTTGCAAATTTCGCTGTCAATATCACGCATACCGCAATACAGTTGATTGCTATAAAAATATAGAGCAGAAATTCCGGCGAAGGAAAATGCTTATAAAGCCATTCATTTGTAAACTGCGAGCCAATGTAATATTGCAGCACAACATATTCATTTTCACGGGTCACAAGCAAATACTGTTTGTTGAGATTTGTATTTATCTTCCCGGATATTGCGTATTCCATTGCCCGGTCTAAATCGTCGCCCTCTAAGGTCGTTTCTGCCACTTGATAATTCTTATCCAGTATCAAATACTTGCAGCCCATAGGAAGCTGTACATCTGTTAAATCCGGCGTTGCAGCAATAACAGGAACAAGGTTCTTTGCGCTGCGTTCTGAATAATTCGCATAGGTAATAAGCCCCGTACTGTTTCCGGCTAAAATAAGACTGAATGGTATCGCCACCGCACCTATTAGCCCAATCAGTAACATACATAAGAATTTCCAAAAAGACGCTTTCAGTGATGTTGTTTTTTTCATTCCCATTTATACCCAATCCCCCAGACTGTCGCTATCGGCTGTATATCCAGTTTGTTTAATTTTGCCCGGATATTCTTGATATGGGTAGAAATCGTGGAATTATCACTATCGCCCTCTAAGCTGAAAACTGTTTCGTAAATCTGTTCCTTTGAAAAAACCTGTCCTTTGTTCCTTGCAAGATATTCACAGATCAGATATTCGCTTTTGGTTAAGGTAACGGGCGTATTATCTACCCGCAACTCTTTTGCAGATAAATCAATTTTTATTCGGTCAAAGGTCAGGGCGGTATGACGTTCCCTGTGTTCACGCCGCAAATGGGCGTTTACTCTCGCCTGTAATTCTGCAATGCGGAATGGTTTTGTCAGATAGTCGTCTGCTCCCAGACCAAGCCCAAATGTGATGTCATGTTCCATTGTCTTTGCAGTCAGAAAAAGAATAGGGCAGTCCACAAGGGAACGGATTTTATCACAATAGGAAAAACCGTCTATATCCGGCATCATAATATCCAGTATTATCAAGTCATATCTGTTCAGTTTATCAAGCGGCACCTGTGCAGCAGAGGTATAAGCGGTCACAAAATGCCCGTCCTTTTGCAGTCCGTTTTTGACAAGCTCTAAAATAGCCTGTTCATCATCAATCATAAGGATTGCTGCCATATTGTCGCCTCCTTTCGCCATTCCCTCTTAGTATATCATAATCAACAAGTACAGCAAAGCGATTACTGCCGCTTATGGTTTTTCCGCTTTCATCTATGGCGGCAAGCTGCCGGATATATCCAATCCATTCTCCAAGTCCTCCATTCGATACGGTATCTGCCAAAATCGTGTAATCGTTACCCTTGTAGGAAAACTGCGTTACGTTCTCTGCATTTAAGCTGCATTGTTCTTTACCGCCGGAATATTCTTTAATTTTATCCTGTAAAGAGCAACCCGCAAGAGCAGTACAGACGATAAAAGCAAACAACACAAACATAATCCGTTTTTTATTCATAATTTTTCCGCCCCTCCCAATGAGAAAACCATAATAAAGTTAATAATACGCCGCTTATTGTTAATGCAGCAATCCATATCCATTCTGTGACATGAACAGTAAGCCTGTCGTTTATAACATCATGCACCCAGTTCATAGACCATGCAAAGGGGATATATCGCCCTATGCCTTTTAACTCAATATTACTGTATAAAATACATTGCAGGCTTTCAAATACTCCCCAAAACAAGGAGATACCCAGTCCAAACCGAAAGCTAAGGAATAAATGCAGGGCATAAATAATTAAATTGTAAAATGCCATTCCTGCGGCTGCTTTGATTAACATACTAAGTTGTACGGTGTCAGCTATTCTCAAAAAATGTACGCCAAGCAGAAAGACAAAAAACAGACAAAACAGTGCAGCTATTCCCACTCCATATAAAACGATCAATTTTGTCAGGATAACTGTATATCGGTTAGGCACTCCAAGCAATATTTGAAAGTGTGAAGCCTTTTCTTCTAATAAGACGTTCAAACTGACGATAACACTTATCAGCAAAGGAAAAACGGTTGCTGTAAGCTCCATTATCATGTTTAATCTTTTGTAATCCGCTGTGTTTCCATATAGGACATAGTAAACAATAAACAGCAGCGCCCCAAGAACAGGCACACATAAATGAATTGTTCCAAAGGACGTATGTTTTACTTTTATCAGTTCGGAACGAACCGCTCCCCAAAAGCCCATACTGTTACCTCCCTTTTGAAAAATCTTTTGCGTCCACAAAAGATAATACAGCGAATAAGAATATGGATAGTGCAACAGAGATAACAACGGTTGTGGAAAAGTCGGGATTTCCTGCAAAAGTTCCGTTGAGTTCAATCCCCATAAGCGGCTCTGACAGTTTCGCCGCATAGCAATACGGCATGAACCACCAAACTGCTGTGTTTCCAAACAAGGTAGGAAGAAATATTCCAAGTATGGTATTTAGCATGAGCGGCACAAACAGCCCTGTTTTACGCGCAAGGTACAGGCATAACGGGATTTGCCAGACGGACGCAAGAACAATCGCTATGCTGCCTGCTATACTCTGTGGGACAGAATATACCGCCGTTGCCGGGGAAATGATATTGCTGATTGAGATAAGCAATGCTAAAAATGTTCCTGCTACAAGCAACTTTTCAATCAGAATAATTCCTTTTGCCAGTTCAAATTTTGAAAGGTCAAGGGGCATAGAAAATACAGAATAATATTTTCCTGCGCTTTCTTCTTTCCGGTGTGATAAGGAACATAAAATTGCGATTGCTCCCGGAAGCAGGAACGCATACCACCAGTAAAGCGTCATATATTGAAAACCGATAAAGCCGCCCATCGTCCATGCAAAAATAGCTGTGATAAGTGGAATGATGAAAAGCAGCTTGTTTGATATTGTCCTTTTGAATTTCAAATGTTCTGATTTTAAATAGTTCATACCTTACCCCTCCCTGTGGTTATTTTTTACAACGTCCATAAAAAGCTGTTCCAAATTTTCATTCGCGTGAAGTTTCCCCTCATAGCCTAAGACACCGCCCGCAATAATGCCGATATGGTCTGCGGTCTGCTGCACCTCGGAAAGAATATGACTGGATAAAATAACAGTAATACCCTTTGCCGGAAATGAACGGATAAGCTCCCTGAGTTCTTCAATCCCTACCGGGTCAAGACCGTTTGTAGGCTCGTCAAGAATAAGCAACTTCGGACTGTTTAATAATGCAATCGCAATTCCAAGCCGTTGTTTCATGCCAAGAGAAAACTGTCCGGCTCTTTTTCTGCCTGTTTCTGTCAGCCGGACGATTTGCAGCACTTCCTCAATCCTTTTGTCTGACAGCCCTAAAAGGTTTGACCTGACTTTCAGATTTTCATAGGCAGTTAAATTCTCATAAAGCGGCGGCATTTCAATCAATGCTCCGATGTGGTTTAAGTCGCTTCTCCGCCATGCGTGACTGTCAAACTCAATGCTTCCAGATGTCGGCTTCAAAATGCCTGTTATCATTTTGAGTGTTGTGGATTTTCCGGCTCCGTTTGGGCCTAACAATCCATAGACGGAATTTTTTTCAATGTTCAGCGATATATTATTTACGGCTGTCTGCCCGCTGAATGATTTGCAGAGATTTGTTGTTTTCAAAATCATACTCATATTTTGTACTGTCCTTTCTTTTGGTTTATGAGAAAAGGATAATTGATAATTTTGAAGATTTCATAAAGAAAGTAGAATTTCCCCAAATAACAGGTGAATGAATATGACAAAAAGACCAGTAGAAAAATATGACTTCAAGACTTTGGGGGAAGCGATAAAAGTGCCGACAGACCATTGTTATGGGGCTACGCCGCCTAATCGGAAAGTACTTCCTTGTAACCGAAAATCCTTCATTTTTGAAACTTGTAAGAGAAGATTTGGCGGATTTTGTAAGAGAACATGACTATGAACCCATTTTATCCGAGAATGGTGATATTGGTTAGATACCAGGACAAAATCTGGATAAATCATGTTATGTTGCAATGCAGACTTCGGATATGGTTATTTTGATAATTGGAAGTGAGTATGGAAGCGCCGCCAGTGGAGAAACAAAAGATGAATTTACTGAATATATTTCAATCACAAGAAATGAGTTTCGAACGGCAATAGAGGCGGGAATCCCCGTATTTGCCATGATTGATAAAAAAGTAATGGCTGAATACGGAATTTATGAAGAAAATATAGAAAAAATAGAGAAGAATGGTTTAGAAATAAAATTTAAAATGGTTAAGGTATGGTCTGTTTAACAAACTATTTCGAGTTCTGTTTTTTGGACATAAAAAGTGATACGATTCTTTCAAAAGAAAATAAAAACATTTGTTCGATTTAGCTATTGACAATCGCAAACGTGTGTTCTATACTTGTTCTTGTCAGGGAAACATAATAATAAAAGACCCATCCTCAAACGCTGTTGGGGCAGCATCGGACAGGTCTTTCAACACATATACAAATTCTTGCCGAAAATGGCAGGAATTTGAACACAGCAGAAGAGCTATGCACTTGTATTTTTACATATTTAGAATAAATCGTCAAGAGATTTTGCTCTGTAAAGCTTTTCTGCCAATAATTCCCTTAGAAATAAATAATCATGCAGATTTGTGTAAAGGAAAGACTTAAGATAGTGCTTTTTGTGGTATTTTCTAATTACTTATCTGTAGATTTGATACGAAAGATAAAAAAGAAAGGATGTGTTTAGCAATGGCAAACACGTTTCGTAGGGGACACACGGAACAGATATTGAATACTTATTATGCGGATAACGCTCGAAAACTTCATAATGTAGTAGACAAAATACTGCTAATGTTTGGCGGATTATCAGAAAAAGACAGAGACGATTTCTATTCGCTGGCGAATGAAGTATTTACGGATGTCCTGAAAGGATATGATGAGGTGCAATCTTTTGATGGTTTTTTGTATTCCTGTTTATGTAATAAAATAAAAACGGAAATGACAAGCAGAAACAGATATAAGAGAAAAACAGACAGGATGTCCGTTTCGATTGATATGCCCATTGACGGGGAAGAAAACGCTACGATAGGAGATATGATTCCGGATAGTTTTTGCATGGAAAAGGAATTGTTGGAAGACAATGAGGAAGAATATAGCGAAAAAATGCTGATATATCTGGACAGACTGTCACAAACCCAAAAGGAAGTATTGCGGCTTACGGTTGCAGGTTATCTTCCAAGTGAAATAAAAGAAGAACTGCACATTACAGAAAAACAATATTGCGATTGCTATGCAGCAATTCACTCGGATAGAAATGTATCAGTGTTGTATTAGGATAATTGGAGGGATAATGTCATGGCAAGACCGAGAAAACAAACATATACATTGGACATGTATTTAACAAAAATAAAGAAGGGAAGTATCAGTAACGATGCAGATGTACAGAGATATTTCGTATGGAGCAATGAACAAATCAACGGTTTAATTGTTACAGTTCTTACAGATGATTATATTCCTCCGATTATCCTTGGAGAAGAAGATAATTCGCAGTTAAGGATTGCTGACGGCGGTCAAAGAACATTTGCTTTGAACAAGTTTCGATACGGAAACTATAAAATAACATCAGCAGTCGAAGATTCCGTTATTTCCTATAAAAAGAAGGTTGTCGATAAAGAAGGGAATATCGGTTGGGAAGATGCAGTGTTTGACATTAAAGGCAAGACCTATGAACAACTGCCGGATGAGTTGAAAGATACCTTTAATGAATATCAAATCGAAACCGTTATTCACGAACATTGTGATATGGATAAGATATCAAAGTACATCAAACGCTATAATGCGACAACGCCAATGAACACCAATCAAAAAGCATTTACCTATATTTCCGCTTATGCGAAAACCGTGCGAAAAATTTTAAATAATAGATTTTTTATTGATTATAGCAATTTTACCGAAAAAGAAAAGACAAAGGGTGTTACGGAAAGAGTAGTTGTAGAAACAATTATGTGTTCAAATCATCTGGACGACTGGAAGAAACAAATGAAAACCATTTGTGCATATCTGAATGAAAATGCCACACAGGAAGAGTTCGATAAGCTGGCTGATAATTTACATCGGTTAGAGAAGGTAATTACGGACGATGTACAGGATATTTTTAACAGTAAGGATTCTTTTATCTGGTTGACCTTGTTTGAAAGATTTACAAAACTGGCTATTGAGGATAAAAAATTTGTGGATTTTCTGCGAGAATTTAAGAAGCGCCTTAAATATAAAGCTGTTGACGGAAAACTATTTGACACTGTTGACGACGGCGCCGGCACAAAGGACAAGGCGGTTATAATTGCCAAATTACATATTCTGGAAACTCTTATGCTGGAATATTTACATATTAATAAGTCAGACGCAGAAGAGATTGACTATGTGTCTTTTATAAAAGAAAATGTCGGATCTGATGTAACGGAGGAAGATATAGAGTTATTTGAGATGATTGCAAACGATAAGTCTGGTGTAATTGAAGATCTTGATTCCTGGATGTTATCTGACAGGAACAGACCATCGCTTGTGGCATTGGTGGGATATGCAATGAGAGAAGATAATGAAGATGTACTGGATGAATGGCTTCCGGTTTATGAGAAGAACCATTCGCTTATACGAAATCAGAAAGAAAATTTTCAGCTTATGAAACGGAGCTTTGAACAATTTATAGCCGGGCGCGGTTAACAGCGCATCCATGGATAATAACAGTCGTTGATTTGTTGAAATACCTATTTACGCATGGTATAATGATTCTGCATTAGCAGAATGTACGATGGCATATGCCATCGTACCGCTGCTTGCGCAGCGCATTATATAAAATCCACTGCTTGAAAATCAAATGTCTGCTTTGCAGCCGCTTGATTTTCTGCGCTTGTGGTATAATAAATGCTGATGTTGCGCCATTTGTGGAAGAGAGGAAGCTTCTCGGTTACATTTTAGCGCCTTTGGGGGCAGCGTCGATATATGGCGGTTGGAGGGGAAACAGCGGAAATTATGGCGGGAGCAGAACAGAAAAAAAACAGAGAAAAAGAGAATGAATGGTATAAGCTGGATTTATCTGCTATCGTGTACCCCACTCTGCAGCGGAGAGATTTCTCGTCGGTATATCGTTTATCAGTACTCTTGAAGGAGGCGATTGACCCTGAGATTTTGCAGAGGGCAGTAGATATGGCAATGCCGCGCTTTCCCACCTATAAGGTGGCGATTCGCAAGGGGGTGTTCTGGCGGTATCTGGAGCCGAATAACAGACCGGGTCCCTTTGTGCAGCAGGATGTGAAGAATCCCTGTCAGCCTATGAATTTTAAGGCAGACAACAGATATCTGGTGCGTTTTTATTATTACCGGAACCGCATTGCCATGGAAGCGCATCATAGTCTGGGAGACGGTACAGGCGGGATGTGTCTGCTGCAGACGGTGACAGCCACTTATTTAAGGCTTTTAGGGCATGAAGAAATTGAAAATGGTGATTTTGTCCTGGATATTCATCAGCCGCCCGACAAGGGCGAGCTTGAGGATGCCTACATGAAATATGCCAATGCCAAGGTGTGTCCGCCCAGACCGGGAGAGAAAACCTATCGTGTCAGGGGAACTAAGGAGCCTTTTTATACGTTAAATATTGTGGGCGGTATTATGTCGGTTTCGGAGGTTATGAGGGTGGCGAAAAAGTACAATGCTACCATCACGGAATATCTTAATGCGGTTTTGCTCTATGCGCTGATGACGAAGCAGGAGCGGGACTTTCATATACGTCTGCGTCCGGTAAAGATTGCCATGCCGGTAAATCTGAGGCGTTTTTTTCCGTCCGGGACGCTTCGGAATTTTATTACCATGATTTATCCGGGCATTGATCCCAGACTTGGGGAGTATACCTTTGAAGAAATTGTGACACATGTGCACAATTATATGAGATATTATATTAATGAGAAATTTCTGCGGGGAGATATTACGACGAATGCGGAAACCCAGCGGAATCCTTTTATCCGGGTTGTACCGTTATTTATTAAGGATTTTGTGGTGAAAAGGTTTTATACGATGGTACAGGATAAGAATTCTTCTGCGGGACTTACCAATATGGGAGCGTTAAAGGTACCGGAGAGCATGAAACCCTATATTGAGCGGTTTGATATTTATATGGGGCAGCCTTTTTCCAGCAGAACCAATTGTGCCATTATCAGCTTTGAGGATATTCTGACAATAAATTTTGCAAGCAGTATTAAAGAGACGGATGTGGAACGGTATTTTTTCCGCAAGCTGGTGCAGGATGGAATTCATGTAAAGATTGAAAGCAACCGCGATGCGGTGTGAAAATGAGGATTATTATGTCATATTGTGTAAATTGTGGTGTGGAGCTGCACGGGTCGGCTAAGACATGTCCTTTATGTAACACGCCTGTGTACAATCCGAACGAAGTGAAAAAAGAAGAACAGCCGACTCCTTATCCTCAGGAAAAAGGGCAGGTGGAGAAGGTGAAAAGAAAGGACTTGGGGATTCTGCTTTCCACGGTTGTGCTGGCGACGGCAATCACCTGTGGACTGTTAAATGCCTACGTGTTTACCGGACCACTGTGGTCTCTGGCGGTTATCGGAGTATGTGCGGTTTTGTGGGTAATTATGATTCCCGTGGTAATTTATACGAACCTGTCAATTTATATTTCCCTGCTTTTTGACGGGGCGGCGGCAGCAGGATATCTCTATATGCTGGCTTTTATGATTGGCAGGGATGGATGGTTTTTCGGTTTGGGACTTCCGATTGTGGTATTGGTTACAGTTATTGCGGAGGTAGTGACTTTTGCAGTAAAGAAGTTGCCGAAGTCTTTTTTGACGGAATCCCTGTATCTGATTACGGCGGTTGCCGTTTTGTGTGTGGGATTGGAAGTGTTGATAGACAGATATATAGGAGACGGTATTGCGTTAAGCTGGTCGGCGGTGGTGCTGACGGTGTGTGTCATTGTGGATATTGCGCTTATCACGATACTTTCCCTCAGAAGGCTTAGGAATGCCGTCAGGAAAAGACTGCACTTTTAAGAAAAATACGTAAGGATTGGAGAATTTATGGCAAATACAAAGAAGAATCAAAACCTGATGCAGCTTGTCAGATATGTGCATGGGATGGTGGAAAATACAGATTTGGAGAAACACAGGCAGTCTCAGGATCATATCGGGGCGCTGATGGGCAACGCAAAGGAAATGGAATATAAAGAGGTGGACATTGACGGCATGTATGGAGAGTGGGTCAGTGTCAGACGCGCACATATGAAAAAAAATATAATTCTGTACTGCCACGGGGGCGGTTATTCCACCGGCAGCAGACTGTATGCAAGAACATTGACAACGAAGCTGGCAGCGTCCACTTCCATGGATGTTTTATGCTTTGATTACCGTCTGGCGCCGGAGAATCCCTATCCCGCAGCGCTTGAGGATGGCTTGAAGGCATGGAATTATCTGATGCTTTTAGGATATGGCGCAAGAGATGTGATTGTGGCGGGGGATTCTGCAGGAGGAAATTTAGCTTTGGCGCTGACGCTGAAACTGAAGGAGGAGAAGAGGCTCCTTCCGAGAGGACTGGTGTTAATGTCCCCGTGGACGGATTTGACTTCATCGGGAAAATCCTTTACGGAAAAAGCTAAGGTAGACCCGGTTTTAGACAAGGAGTATATCGACAGGATGATTACAGCCTACGCGGAAGGACAGGACCTGAAAAATCCTTTGATTTCCCCCTTGTTTGGTGATTTTGAAGGATTTCCGTCAACCTATATCCAAGTGGGTGAAAATGAAATTCTGTTAAGCGATTCCCTGCGTCTGCATAAGGCGCTGGTGGATGCCAATGTCCCCGTGAGGATAGACCGGTTTAAGGGAATGTGGCATGTCTTTCAGATGTCGCCTTTTAAAACTGCCTATGAGGCAATGGAAAAGAACGCGGAATTTATTTATGATATTTGTCGCTAAAAAAATAAAAGGATTTTTAGAAAACGTGCAGAATAATTATAACAGGAGTATTTTTTGTGTGGTTTTCGGCTTGGACGGGATACGTCAGAAGGTGAGGCAGGCATGACAATCAGAGAAAGCATGGAACAATGGGAACGGGACTATTTAAGTCCGTATGCGTCTCTCAGTGTGAATTCTAAGGGCAGACTGAAACCGGAGGAGCAGTGTGACATCCGTCCGGTCTTTCAGCGTGACCGTGACCGTATTCTTCATTGCAAGGCATTCAGAAGACTGAAGGACAAGACACAGGTATTCTTAACCCCGGAGGGAGATCATTATCGGACAAGACTTACGCACACGCTGGAAGTATCGCAGACTGCACGGACAATAGCCAAATCCCTGAGATTGAACGAGGAGCTTGTAGAGGCGATTGCCCTTGGGCATGATTTAGGACATACGCCGTTTGGACATGCAGGAGAGAGAGCACTGAACCGGGTGTGCCCTTTGGGCTTTGAGCACAGCGAACAGAGTGTCCGTACAGTGGACAGGCTGGAAAAGAAAGGTCAGGGATTAAATCTGACCTATGAGGTCAGGGATGGAATCCTGAATCACCAGACCATTGGAAAGCCGCATACGCTGGAGGGAAAGGTGGTACGCCTTTCCGATAAGATTGCCTATATTCATCATGATATGGATGATGCGGTGCGCGGCGGGATACTTACGGAGAATGATGTGCCGAAGGAAATCAGGGAGGTAATCGGTGCTTCCACCACGGACAGACTGGATCATTTTATCCATGATATCGTTACGAACAGTATGGGGAAAAATGATATAGTGATGTCGAAGCCTGTGGAGGAAGCCATGAAGCAGATTCGGCAGTTTATGTTTGAACGGGTATATAAGAATCCGGAGGCGAAAAGTGAGGAAAGCAAGGCGGAAATGCTGATGGAAACGCTGTATCAGCACTATCTGAAGCATATTGACGATTTGCCGGAGGAGTTTCTGAACCTTTTATCAGAAGGTGAGCCGAGGGAGAGAGTAGTCTGTGACTATGTAGGAGCGATGAGTGACCGTTTTGCCATCGCTGTGTATGAGGAAATCTACATACCGAAGTCATGGCAGATATAAGGACAGGAGATAAAAATGTTTTATCCTGAGGAACTTGTAGAAGAAATCAGAATGAAGAACGATATCGTGGACGTGATATCGGGATATGTAAAACTGCAGAAAAAAGGGAGCAATCATTGGGGATGCTGCCCTTTTCATAATGAAAAGACGCCATCCTTTTCGGTGTCGCAGCAAAAGCAGATGTATCACTGTTTTGGATGCGGCGTCAGCGGAAATGTGTACACCTTTGTAATGAAGTACGAAAACTTCACGTTTCCTGAGGCCGTGAAAGCGCTGGCGGACAGAGCGGGGGTACAACTGCCGGAAGCGGAAGAATCTGCGGAAATGAAAAAGAAAGCAGGCAAACGGGCAAGGCTTTTGGAGGTAAACAAGGAGGCGGCTAAGTTTTTCTATTATCAGCTTCGCTCTCCCCACGGGGAGACAGGGCAGCAATATCTGAAAAAGAGGCAGTTGTCTGACGAAACCATGCACAGGTTTGGTCTGGGTTATGCGGGAAAGAACGGTGCGCTTTTGGTTGAGTATCTGCGCAAGAAGGGGTTTGAGGACGGACTGATAAAGGAAGCGGGACTTGCGAACTTTACGGAGCGGTCAGGATTCTTAAGCCAGTTCTGGAATCGCGTCATGTTTCCCATACAGGATATCAACCACCGCGTCATCGGCTTCGGCGGGCGGGTGATGGGAGACGGAGAACCGAAATATTTGAATTCTCCCGAAACTCCTGTTTTTGATAAACGAAGAAATCTGTACGGCTTGAATTTTGCACGAACGGCGAGGAGCGGCAATATTATCCTGTGCGAGGGGTATATGGATGTGATTGCGCTGCATCAGGCGGGCTTTACACAGGCGGTTGCATCTCTGGGAACAGCGTTTACGCCGGAACAGGCGAAACTTTTGCACCGCTATACGGACAATGTGCTGCTGGCATACGACAGCGACGGCGCCGGAGTGAAAGCGGCTCTCAGGGGTGTCGGTATCCTGCGGGATGAAGGTCTTACCGGTAAGGTGATAAATATGAAACCTTATAAGGACCCGGATGAATTTATCAAAAATCTGGGATGTGAGGCTTTTCAGGAGCGGATAAATCAGGCGGAGAACAGTTTTTTCTTTGAAATCCGTATTCTGGAGGGAAACTATGACTTAAATGACCCGGAGGATAAAACGAAATTTCACAGGGAGATAGCCAAAAAGCTCTGTGAATTTAAGGAGGACGTGGAGCGGGAAAATTATTTGCAGGCGGTAGCGGACAAGTATCATATCGGCTTTGAAAATCTGCGGAAGCTGGTTATGAGTTATGCTTCCCAGACGGGGTTAGTACGTCCGGTAGAGCGTCCAAGATCAGGAGTACAGCAGAAAAATCATCCTGAGGAAAATGCAAAAAAATCCCAACGGCTTCTGATTACATGGATTTCGGACAATCCTGCCATCTATCAGAAAATCAAAGACTATATATCGGCGGCGGATTTTACCGAGGACTTGTACAAAAAAGTTGCCGGACGTCTGTTTGAGGACTTAGAGAAGGGGAATTTTAATCCTGCGGGCATTATCAGTATGTTTGAGGATGAGGAGGAGCAGCGCGAGGCGGCAAGTCTGTTTCATACGAATCTGCCGGAGCTGACTACCGTGCAGGAGCGGGAAAAGGCATTTCATGATATTCTTTTGGCTGTTAAAAAAAACAGTTATGAATATTATACTGCGAGAATGGGAACAGATGTTAACAGTACGGAACAGGTAATTAAAGGAAAAAAAGCGTTGGAAAAGCTTGCAAAAACGCATATTTCTCTGGATTAAGGTCAAAATAGAAAAAGCTTATATTAAAATACAAAAGGAAATTTTTGGGAAGGATGGAACCACAAATGGATGAAAACACACAGGCAAAATTTTTAGAAAAAATAAATGAGCTTTTGAATATGGCAAAAAAGAAAAAGAATGTTTTGGAATATCAGGAAATCAACGATTTCTTTTCGGACATGAATCTGGGAGAGGAGCAGTTTGAGAAAATCCTGGAGGTATTGGAGCAGAACAGTGTGGATGTTCTGCGCATTACGGACGAAGATGATGTGGACGATGAAGAAATTATGTTGTCTGAAGAAGATGAGGTAGATGTGGAGAGCATTGACCTCTCTGTTCCTGACGGAATCAGTATTGAGGACCCGGTCCGCATGTATCTGAAGGAAATCGGCAAGGTTCCCCTGTTAAGCGCAGAGGAAGAGATAGAGCTTGCTAAGAGGATGGAGCTGGGGGATCAGGAGGCGAAGAAGCGTCTTGCAGAGGCAAACTTACGTCTGGTAGTCAGCATCGCGAAGCGTTATGTAGGACGTGGTATGCTGTTCCTCGATTTGATTCAGGAGGGAAATTTGGGATTGATTAAGGCGGTGGAAAAATTTGACTACCGTAAGGGATACAAATTCTCCACATATGCGACATGGTGGATTCGTCAGGCAATCACGAGAGCGATTGCAGATCAGGCCAGAACCATCCGTATTCCTGTGCATATGGTAGAAACCATAAACAAGCTGATTCGTGTGAGCCGCCAGCTTTTGCAGGAGCTTGGAAGAGAGCCGGCTCCGGAGGAAATTGCGGAGGAGATGAATATGCCGGTTGAGCGTGTCCGCGAAATTCTGAAAATCAGTCAGGAACCGGTATCTCTGGAAACGCCTATCGGTGAAGAGGAGGACAGCCATCTGGGTGACTTTATTCAGGATGACAATGTTCCTGTTCCTTCGGATGCAGCGGCATTTACGCTGTTAAAGGAGCAGTTGGTTGAGGTTCTCGGCACCCTTACAGAGAGAGAGCAGAAGGTGCTTCGTCTGCGTTTCGGTCTGGATGATGGACGTGCCCGCACTTTAGAAGAGGTCGGAAAAGAATTCAATGTGACCCGTGAGCGCATCCGTCAGATTGAGGCGAAAGCGCTTCGTAAGCTGCGTCATCCCAGCCGCAGCCGCAAATTAAAGGATTATCTGGACTAATGGCAGGCGATAGCGTTGTGCTTTCCAGACGGCTTAAGAGCCTTGCAGATATGGTATCCCATGGAAAGCGTGTGGTGGATGTGGGCTGTGATCATGGCTTTTTATCTATTTATCTGGTACAACAGGGAATCAGTCCGGGTATACTCGCCATGGATGTGAGGAAAGGTCCGCTGTCCAGAGCGCAGGAGCATATTGCGGAATACGGACTGGAAAATTACATAGAGACACGTTTGTCAGACGGGCTTTTGGAATACAAAGCCGGTGAGGCGCAGTCTCTTGTGTGTGCGGGAATGGGCGGCAGACTGATGATGAAAATTCTTTCAGAGAGCGGAGAAAAGGCGAAGGCTTTGGAAGAGTTAATTTTGCAGCCGCAGTCAGAGCTTCCCGCATTTCGCAAATTTTTAAGAACAGAAGGCTATCTGACGCTGGATGAAAATATCGTGTGCGAAGACGGAAAATTTTATTTTCTGTTTAAAGTGCGTTTTGACCCGGCAGCAGTGCAGAAGGAAGTCTTTTATGACGACGATAAAAGCAGGATATATGAGAAATATGGCAGGCTTTTGTTGGAAAGAAGGCATCCTGTACTGCGGGAATATCTGGAATATATGATTGGGACGGCAAAGCAGATTGAAGAGAAGCTTTTAAATAATCAGGCGGAGAGGGCGAAAAAACGTCTTTCGGAGGTCAGAGCGGAAATCGCAGATTTGAAAGCGGCGCTTGCAGGATTTTATGAACAGGGAAGCATATAGTATTAAAAACAGAGAAGACAGCGGAGTAAGATGGCGAGAAGGGCAGGTTGCAGAATGTATACAATTACGATAAACGGAGAACAGAAAAAGTATCCACAGGGAATCACATATGAGAATATTGTGGATGAATATCAGGAACAGTATGACAATATGATTGTTGTGGCAGCGGCAGACGGTAAAATAAGGGAGCTTTTCAAAAAAGTGACAAAGGACTGTACGGTGGATTTCTTTACATTAAAGGATGATATCGGTCACAAGACCTATGTGCGTACAGCGACCATGTTGCTTTTAAAGGGTGTGTTTGATGTGTTTGGTGAAGAAAGCTGTATGAGCTGCCGTGTGGAATTTACGGTAGGAAACGGTTATTATGTGAATCCCTGCGGGACCATTCCTGCAACCAGAGAAAACGCCGAAAAGATAAAGGTAAGAATGCTGGAGCTGGTAGAGAAAAAAACGCCGTTTATGAAGCGTTCCTACCCTATTGAAGAGGCAATGGAATTGTTTCGTACTCATAAGATGCAGGATAAGGAGCGACTGTTTCGTTATCGGAGAAGTTCTTTTGTAAATATTTATGAAATTGAAGGATACTATGATTATTATTACGGGTATATGCTTCCAAATGCAGGATATGTAAAATGGTTTGATGTGATACCATATGCTGACGGCTTTATGCTGCTGCTCCCCAGAAAGAAGAATCCTATGGTGGTAGAGCCGTTTAAGGAGCAGAAAAAGCTGTTCCATACCCTGAAGGCGTCAGAGGATTGGGGCAGAAAGATTGGAATCGCAACAGTCGGCGATTTAAACGACGGTATTTGCAGCGGTTCCTTCAGTGAACTGATTCTGGTTCAGGAGGCGGAGCAGGAGCGTAAAATCGGCGAGATTGCCAAGGATATTGTAAACCGGGGCGGGGTTAAATTTGTTATGATTGCAGGACCTTCCTCTTCGGGAAAGACCAGCTTTTCCCACAGACTTTCCATACAACTGCGCACACTGGGCAAGGTTCCTCACCCGATTGCATTGGATGATTATTTTGTGGACAGGGAGCACACGCCCAGAGATGAGAACGGTGAATATAATTTTGAGTGTCTGGAAGCGATAGATACAAAAAAATTTAATGAGGATATGACGAAGCTTCTGGCAGGAGAGCAGGTAGAGATGCCTACCTTTAATTTTAAAACCGGAAAAAGGGAGTATCACGGCGATTATAAGAAGCTTGGTCCCGACGATATTTTGGTTATTGAAGGGATTCATGGGTTGAATGATAAAACATCTTATGCGCTGCCGAAGGAAAGCAAGTATAAGATTTATATCAGTGCGCTGACTAATATAAATGTAGATGACCACAACCGCATTCCCACCACGGACGGAAGGCTACTCCGGCGTATGGTGCGCGATGCGAGGACAAGGGGGTCGGATGCCCGAAGAACCATAGAAATGTGGCCCTCTGTCAGACGTGGTGAGGAGGAGAATATTTTTCCCTTTCAGGAGGATGCGGACGCCATGTTTAATTCCGTATTGATTTACGAGCTTGCTGTATTGAAGCAGTTTGCGGAACCTCTTTTGTTTCAGATACCTAAGAATGCACCGGAATACTATGAAGCAAGGCGTTTGCTGAAGTTTCTTGATTATTTTCTAAGCGTACCAAGCGAAAGCCTTCCCAATAATTCCATTTGCAGGGAATTTGTGGGAGGAAGCTGCTTTAAGGTGTGAGACAAAGTCTTGATTTTTGCTCAGAGAACCGATATAATCAGTGGGGCGTAAGTAAGACGGATAATCGCAGCTGCAAATTGCAGGTGAGGAAAGTCCGGGCTTCACAGGGCAGGATGCCAGATAACGTCTGGTGGAGGCGACTCCAAGGCTAGTGCAATAGAAATATACCGCCACGACTTCACGGCTTATCTGTGGAGAAGAGAAGAGTCCGTGGGAGACTTCTGCATTGTGTGGAAGAATCCGCAGGTGGATTCTGCATTATTTGCGGAAGTTGCGCGGCAACTTCCCGGCGAAACGCTTTGCGTTTCACCGTGGTAAGGGTGGAAAGGCAGTGTAAGAGACTACCGTTCGTCTGGTAACAGGCGGAGCCATGTAAACCCCATCCGAAGCAAGACCAAGAAGAAAGCGACAGGTTTGCCCGACCTGCTTTCAGGTAGGTCGCTTGATGCGGCTGGCGACAGCCGTACTAGATAGATGATTATCCGAGACAGAACCCGGCTTATAGTCTTGCTTACGCCTTTTATTTAGTGGTTGCCTTTTCCGGGGGAGCGGGCAGCCTGCTACTCGGCGGATTTACTATTACGGCAGTATAAGAGAATCCGGGATGAGAAGAAAAAGAAGTTCAGCTACAAGGACATAAAGCCTGTCTATACCATCGTCCTGTTTGAATGCAGCCCGGTGGAATTCCATCAGTTTCCCGATACCTATCTTCATTATGTCGAACCGAAATCGGACAGCGGGATTTCGTTAAATTTAATTCAAAAATATCTCTTTATTCCCCTTGACATCTTTCAGAAAATTTATCACAATAAGGATATAACCAGTAACGCTGACGCATGGCTGGCATTCCTGTGCATGGACGGGGCGGAGGATGTAATCCGGCTGATAACCGCCTACCCCCGGTTCAAGCCCCTGTATGAGGAAATATACCGGCTGTGCTTAAATACGGAGAAGATTATGGGATTGTTTTCAAAGGAATTACAAATATTAGATGAAAATACGGTGCAGTACATGATGGACGAGATGCAGGAGACCATCAATAAACAGCAGGGAACTATTGATGAACAGCAGGGTACTATCAATGAGATGCAGGGGCAGCTTGGAGAGAAAGAGGATATCATAGAAGAAAAAGACGCCATGATTGCGGAGAAAAATGCTGACATCCAGGCGCTGCAAAAACGCATCAAAGACTTGGAGGAGGAACGGGAATACTCTGTATGAGGAAATATACATTGACAAGTGTTTGCTTATGGAGGAAAATAGAAAACAGTGGGTTAGTGTAGCAAAACACAAAGTAAGAAAGGATTGAGTAATATGACAAAGATTGATGTAGTATCAGGCTTTCTTGGAGCAGGTAAAACTACTTTGATAAAGAAGCTGTTGAAAGAGGCATTGGACGGCAGCAAAACGGTTCTGATTGAGAATGAATTTGGAGAAATCGGTATTGACGGCGGATTTTTGAAAGAAGCGGGAATTGAAATTAAAGAGATGAATTCCGGCTGCATCTGTTGTTCTCTGGTTGGCGATTTCGGTACTTCTCTGAAGGAAGTTATCAGCACCTATGCGCCTGAGAGAATTTTAATTGAGCCTTCGGGAGTAGGCAAACTCTCTGATGTGTTAAAGGCTGTGGAAAATGTTGCAGGAGAATTGGATGTACAGGTAAACAGTGCGGTTGCGGTTGTGGATGCCACAAAATGCAAAATGTTTATCAAAAATTTCGGCGAGTTTTTCATAAATCAGATTGCTTATGCGGGAACTATTATTTTGAGCAGGACGGGGAAAATCTCACAGGAAAAGCTGAATACCTGTGTGGAACTGATTCGTGAGCACAATAAGGCGGCTACGATTATCACAACCCCCTGGGAGCAGTTGGAAGGAACTGCAATTTTGGAAACCATTGAGGGGGCGGATAAGCTGGAGGATATGATGAAAGAAATGTTAGAAGATGTCCACGAGCATGGAGAGGGCTGTTGCGGACATCATCATGACCATGAGGAGCATGAGCATCACCACGAGCATGGAGAGGGCTGCTGCGGGCATCATCATGACCATGAGGAGCATGAACATCACCACGAGCATGGAGAAGGCTGCACCTGTGGATGCCATGACCATCATCATACCAATGACCACCATCATGCAGATGAAGTGTTTACAAGCTGGGGCATGGAGACACCCAATGTGTACGGCAGAGAGGAAATCGACAGCATTCTGACTGCTCTGGACAGCGGTGAATACGGCGCTGTTTTACGAGCAAAGGGCATGGTGCCTGCGGAGGATGATACATGGATTTATTATGACTATGTTCCGGGAGAGCATGAAATCAGAAGCGGAAAGCCTGAAGTGACCGGCAAAATCTGCGTTATCGGTTCTAAGCTGGATGAGGAGAAGCTGGCGGTGCTTTTTCGCAAATAAGCGGTAAGGCAGTGAAACAAAATGGATATCATAATAAATAGATAATGGATGGAAAGGCGGCAGAGGATGAAGCCGGTATATGTAATTAATGGTTTCCTGGAGAGTGGTAAGACGGAGTTTATTACGTTTACTCTGGGACAGCCCTATTTTCAAATTAAAGGGAAAACCCTGATTATTCTTTGTGAAGAGGGGGAAATAGAGTATGACGAGGCGCTTTTAAAAAAGAGCCGTGCCGAGATAGAAGTGATTGAGGATGAGGAGGATTTCAATCCGTCTCATTTGATGGAGCTTGAAAAAAAGCATAAGCCTGAGAGAATTATTATTGAATATAACGGTATGTGGAATTATAAGGATATGAAGCTTCCATGGTACTGGAAGATTGAGCAGCAGATTACCACGATTGACGGTTCCACTTTTCCTATGTATTACACTAATATGCGTTCTCTTTTGGCAGAGATGGTCCGCAAGTCGGAAATGATTATTTTCAATCGTTGTGACGGTATCAGCGATTTGAACAATTACAAGAGAAATATTAAGGCGGTAAATCCTTCTGCGGATGTTATTTTTGAGGATTCCAACGGCGAAATTGACGAGATTTTTGAAGAGGATTTACCGTATGACTTAAATCAGGATGTGATTGTGCTTGACAATATGGGATATGGTATCTGGTATCTGGATTCCATGGAACATTTGGAACGTTACATCGGCAAAAAGGTTCAGTTTGTGGCAATGGTGTTAAAGCCCGAAAACTTTCCGGAGGGTTATTTTGTGCCGGGACGAATGGCGATGACCTGCTGTGCGGACGATATGGCGTTTCTAGGATATGCCTGTGAATTTGCGGGTGCGGAAGCTTTGAAGCAAAAGGAATGGGTAAAGGTTACTGCCACCGTAACCAGAGAGTATTGGGAGGATTATAAGGGCGAAGGTCCTATGCTCCATGCTGTCAGTGTGGAAAAAACCAAGGCGCCGAAGGAAGAAGTAATCAGTTTTATGTAAGGAAAAGAAGAAGATGGAACATAGAAAGAGAAGGCGCATACTATATAGTATCTGCTTTATTTGTCTTGTTTTTATTGACTGGATAAGAGGAAGCCAGAGCGGCATTTACTGGCAGACGGCAATTAATTTGACGGGAATGTTGATGGCTGTCGTCATACTGGGGCATTTTCGCTGGAAAGGGGAAGCGCCAAAGCCCTATCTGCTATGGATGGGACTGTGGCTTCTGGGAAGTCTTGCAGGATACGGTATCTGGCGTGTCCATCCGGGAAAGGTATTTCTTTCTCAATATTTTGCAGCGGCGGTATCGGTTCTCTTTGTCGGAATTGCAGCAGTGCGTATCTGGCGGGAACGTAAGGCTCTTGAAGAAAACAATTTGGGAAATTCTTTTCTTTTGGCATGTTGGGTGATTCTTTCGGTGCTGATGAGTTGTTCCCGTCTGGGAGAAATCTGGCAGATATGGTATGCGGCGGTTTTTCTATTGTTTTATATGGTTGAGTTTGCGGAGGAGGAACGGCGGGATTTATGGGATAGTCTGGCTGACGGGCTGATAATCGGCTTTTTCATGCTGCAGATTTTTGCCTATGGATTCAGACCTTATGATGAGCTGCGCTACAAGGGAGCATTCGGCAACTGTAATATGAATGCGCTGTTTTATTTGGTGACTTATATTGCACTATTGTATCGCAGTCACGGTATGAGATGGCGGGAAAGGCAGGAGAAGCTTACCGTTACCTGGAAAAGAAAGCTTGGAAAGGCAGTTTTGTGGATTCTGGAAGCTGGTATCTGGGGATTTCTATTCCTGACGATGACACGTACGGCGTTGTTGGCGATTATTGTGATTACAATTATTTACGGAGTGATTGAATTCCATGTAATTTATAGAGAAAAATTTGGTATACTGATTTTAAGAGGAGCGGCTCTGGTATTGAGCGCACTGGTGATATTTCCGGCGGTATATCTGACGGTGAGGTATCTGCCGACGATATTACATCATCCTGTTTGGTTTGGTGGAGAATACTCTGTTGATAAGGTTCATTCCTTTGATCCGGCAAATTCCGATAAATATGTTTCGTGGGAGGAGCTTTTCGGAGGAATGTCCGAGCGTTTCCGTACCGGAAGCGATACGGGCAAAGAGACGGAAGATGCAGGTAATGCAAGGACGGCGTTTCCGTTACTTGTATCTGCAGAGGTTACGGGAGAAATGTTTTCCGGCTCGGAGGAATATCTTTTGACAGGTGAGGCGGCAAACAGCTCCGCAAGAATTCGTCTGGAGATTTATAAGCTGTATCTGAAAAATATGAATCTGACAGGTCATGAACTGGAGGAGGGATATTTTCAGATTACGGAGGATTATCACGCATGGCATGCACAGAATATTTTCCTGCAGGTGGGCTTTTATTATGGCATTGTAGCCGGTATTCTGTTTTTGATTGTTATAGCGGGCTTAGGCGTGCAGGCGTTTGTATTGGCATACAGGAAGCATAGATGTGAGGATTTACTGCCATTATTGGTATGGCTTTTGTTTGTAGGCTATGGAATGTTGGAATGTGTCTGGTACCCGGGACAGACAATTTTTCTTCTTATTTACCTTGTGCCCAAAATCATAATAGATAGCGGAAGGGAACTGCGTATAGATAATAAAAAAAGTAGAAAAAAGTAGAGGAGAGTTATGGGAATTTTCTTTGGTTTATTGATTCCTTTAGTGGGAACGACAGCAGGAGCCGCCTGCGTTTTCTTTTTAAGAAGGCAGATTAGCCCTAATATACAACGCAGCTTTACAGGATTTGCAGCAGGCGTCATGGTAGCTGCATCTGTGTGGTCTCTGATTATACCGGCTATCGATATGAGTGAGGAGATGGGAAAGCTTTCTTTCCTGCCTGCTTTGGTTGGTTTCCTGGCGGGAATCCTTTTTTTATTATTCATGGACAGTCTGATACCGCATCTCCATGTGGGAAGTGATAAGCCGGAAGGTAAGAAAAGCGGTCTGGGAAGAACCGCTATGATGATGCTGGCGGTCACGATCCACAATTTCCCGGAAGGGGCTGCCTGTGGCGCCATACTTGCGGGTGTTCTCAGCGGAGAAGACGGTATTACGATGGCGGGGGCATTAACACTGGCGCTGGGAATAGCCATACAGAATTTTCCGGAGGGAGCGATTATTTCCCTGCCTTTAAGAAGCGAGGGACACAGCCGTTTGAAATCATTTACGATGGGAGCATTGTCCGGAGTTGTAGAGCCTATCGGAGCGATACTTGCCATTGCGTTAGCCGGTCTGGTGACGCCGGTTTTGCCTTATCTTTTGGCATTTGCAGCGGGAGCCATGTTATACGTGGTGGTTGAGGAACTGATACCTGAGGCAAGTGAAGGAGAGCATTCTAATCTGGGAACTATTGCCTTTGCCATAGGATTTGCCCTGATGATGGTGCTGGATGTAGCTTTGGGGTAGGAGGAAATACATGTGACACGGGAGAATGAAAAAGAGGTACAGCAGCTAAAAAACAGACTTCGTGAGCTGGCGGATAAATCCTTTCAGCAGAACATGTTTACCTTTACGGGATTTTTGGGTTTCAGTGAGCAGGATGTTTTCTGGCAGATGGAACCGGAACTGAAATATGCGGGTTATACCTTGTGCGGAGGCAGTGGGAATACGGACAGACAGTTGATACGCTTCGGAAGTGTGGAGGAGCTTGGCTATGAGGCGCCGTTTCCCATTGTGTGCATTCATATCAGACCGCTTGCGGCAAAATTTGCGGATAAACTGTCACATAGAGATTTTCTGGGAGCTTTAATGAATCTGGGAATTGAGCGCAGTACGATTGGTGATATCAAGGTGGGGGACAGGGAGGCTTATTTGTTTTGTCTTGCATCCATAGCGGATTATATCTGCGAGAATTTGGAGCAGATTAAGCATACCCATGTTTCATGCAGTATTACGCAGGATTATGAGGAGATACCGGAGGAGGAGCCTCAGATATGCTCCATACAGGTATCCTCCGTGCGGGTTGATGCGGTGGTTTCCAAAGTATATCGTAAATCGAGAAGCGAGTGCATCGAATTATTCCGGGGAGGAAGGGTATTTATAAACGGAAGATTGTGTGAAAACAACTCCAGATTATTAAAACCGGGGGATACCGTAAATGCCCGCGGATATGGAAAGTTCAGATTGCAGGGAGAGCTTCGGGAAACAAGAAAAGGCAAGCTTTGCATTGAAGTGGCGGTGTATCGTTAGCCGCAGGATAAAGGGAGTAAAATATGTATAATTATACGATAATGCAGTGGTTATTCTTTTTTTATTTTTATTGTTTCTTTGGATGGTGTTTTGAGTCGGCGTATGTATCCATAAAAAAAAGAAAACCGGTAAACAGAGGGTTTATGCGCGGACCTTTTCTGCCGCTTTATGGAACCGGAGGTATTATGATGCTTTTGGTGTCCATGCCTTTTCAGGATAATGTTGTGCTGGTGTACATAGCGGGCTGCGTCGGCGCCACAGTGCTGGAATATGTGACGGGCGTTGTAATGGAAGCGCTTTTTAAGGTGCGTTACTGGGATTACTCCAAGAATAAATTTAATTTCCAGGGACATATCTGTCTTGGTTCCTCTTTGGCATGGGGATTTCTGACTGTTTTTATGACGGAGTGGCTTCATAAGCCGGTGGAGCGTTTTGTATTGTCCATTCCCGAGGGGGTGCTGACTGTGGTTACATTGATTCTGACTGCGGGTATCTGGGCTGATTTTGCACTCTCCTTCAAGGCGGCTCTGGATTTGCAGGATGTGCTTGTTAAGATGGAAAAAGCGAAGGAGGAAATGCAGCGTATCCAAAAGAGGCTGGATGTGCTGATTGCGCTGACAAACGAGGATATTACCAATCGAAGAGACGAGCTGACAGAAAGTGTTCTGCAGAAGAAGGAAGAGTGGTCAGAAAATATCAAAGCTGAACTTGGAGAGTTAAAGGAAAAGTACGGAAAAATTGTGGAGAACAGGGAACATATCAGTACTTTGCGTGATTTTTTCCAAAGGGATTTGATTCGTTCCAATCCCTCTATGAGTTCCGTTCATTTTAAAGAAGCGTTGGAGGAGCTTAAAAAGCGGGTCGATGAGCGGAAGAAATAAAACGGATTATGGCGGGAGCTGCACAAAAAGTGCGGCTCCTGTTTACTGGGAGCCATTTTCAGATACGAAATATTCAACAAGGCGTTCTACGTCTTCCAGACAGGCGCCGCATACGGTACCTGCACCAGTAGCATTCTGAACCTCTTCAAGTGTGCGTGCGCCTGCATCAACAGCATCTTTAATCATTCCACTTGTAACACTCATGCAATTACAGACTATTTTTTCAAGATTCATACATTTACCTTCCTTTCTATGATAGAATGTGTAGGTTAGAGAAAAAATATTACGCTTAAAAAAATCTTAAATATTTCCCTTGTTTTTTATTAAGGGGCATTTTGCTACAATTGTTTTGTGAGGAGGCAGAAAATGTATAACATACTGATTTGTGATGATGAAAAAGATATTGTAAACGCATTAAAAATTTATCTGTATGATGCCAATTATACGATATATGAGGCATTTAACGGGAAAGAGGCACTGGAGGTTATCAGAAAGCACGATATTCATCTGGTACTCCTGGATATCATGATGCCGGAGATGGACGGCATTCAGACCATGCTGAAAATTCGGGAAACCAGCAATGTACCGATTATTTTGCTTACGGCGAAAAGTGAGGATTCGGATAAGGTTTTGGGACTGACCGTGGGAGCGGATGATTATATCACCAAGCCCTTTAATCCTATCGAGGTGTCGGCAAGGGTTCGTTCCCAGCTTCGCAGATATATGCAGCTTGGCGGGGGAAATGTCAAGCCGGATGTGCTGCGTGTGGGAGGAATTGAGCTGGATGATAAGGAAAAGGCGGTTACACTTGACGGAGAGCCGGTAGCGCTGACGCCTACAGAGTACGATATTTTAAAGCTGTTGATGCAGAATCCGGGTCAGGTGTTTTCACCGAGAGAGATTTATCAAAAGATTTGGAATGATTTGCCCTATGGCAGTGAAAATACGGTGGCGGTACATATCCGGCATCTTCGCGAGAAACTGGAGATTAACCCTGCGGAGCCGCGATATTTGAAGGTGGTGTGGGGACAAGGCTACAAGTGTGAAAAGAACATCTAAGGCGGTACAGTACACCGCCAAGATGTTCTAAGTTTCACACTGTGAAAAGAACATCTAAGGCATTAGGAGGGATGGTTGATTTATGGCGGAAAAGAGCAAAAGGGATTCTATTCTCAGCAGTACGGTTGTGAGGATTGCGGCTTTTTTTGTGCTGGCAATCAGTTTTATCATAGCGGCAGCAGGAATATTTGGGACTGTTTTGCTGCTGGAAATGGAGGTTTATACCAAGGGTGTTACCTCTTTGATTCATGATGGGATGACATCTCATATCTGGGATGACGTCATTTATGTGAAAACGCTTTATCAGCAAAATGATCTGGAAGGAATGGAGATTTATTTAAGTAGGCGCAATATCTCCATAGAAATTTATGATACGGATGTGCCGGAGGATGAAAAAGCTGTACTGCTGTGGAGTAATTATGACGGAACTGAGACGTCTTATTCCTTTAACTGCTTCACTGAGATTTATGTAACGGACACACAGGTATTTAAAGAGGATGCCGTATCGGAGAAAGAGTTGGAGGAAGCGGCTCAATATAATACAGAGGAAGTGCTGGAGCAGGAAGTGACGGTTCCAAAGGAGCTGCTTTTCCGCGTGTATGTGGATGAAAGCTTCCCCCGAGAGGATGACTATAAGAATATCTACAACTGGGGAATGTTGTTGCAGAAATTTATTTATGTGATTCCTGTTGCCGGGGTGATTGCCGTATTTTTATTCCTGTGCAGTTTTATCTATCTGATGTGCAGTGCTGGACATCATCGAGGACAGGAGGGGATTACCGGCGGGGTGCTGTATTTCTTTCATTTTGATGCGGTGACTCTTATTTTTGGCGCCGGTGCTGTCGGGATACTGCTTTGTATTTGCTTTCTGGTAAATTGGGGCGGATTCGCCGGACTGGTGTTGGCGATAACTTTTGCGGCGCTGGAAATTATCTGGTGTACCGTTTACTGTATGGAGTTTGCAATTGAGCTGAAAAAAGGAACCATTTTTAAACATACGTTAACAGGGGCTTTTTTGCGCCGGTTCGGAAGAGGTATCAAGTCTCTGGTTCACCGGATTATGGATTTGGCATGCGGGCTTCCGCTGGTTACCAATGTGGCGCTTGTATATATCGGATTTAGCTTTGTACAATTTGTCGTACTGCTGTTCTTCTGTGTGTTGTGGAGCATGGAGTTTGATGTTCTGCTTCTGTGCTTTTTGGAAAAGCTTGTGCTGTTTCCCATTGTCCTGTATTTTGCACTTACATGTAAAAAGCTGCAGCAGGGAAGCGAGGCATTGGCAGAAGGTAATTTATTATACAAGCTGGACACTTCAAATATGCCTTGGGGCTTCAAACAGCATGGAGAAAATCTGAACCGCATCGGAGACGGTATTTCGCTGGCGGTAGAGGAACGTATGCGAAGTGAACATCTGAAGACAGAGCTGATTACGAATGTATCCCATGATTTGAAGACCCCTTTGACCTCTATCATCAATTATGCGGATTTGCTTGGAGCGGCGGTAGCGGGAAAGAATGCAGCCCAAACACTGGGAGGTTCCTTGGAAGGGGATTCTCTGACGAAAGGAGAACAGATTGATAAAGAGCAGGTGGCGGGGTATGCCGAAGTCCTTTTGCGTCAGTCCAAACGGTTGAAGAAGCTGTTGGAGGATTTGGTCGAGGCTTCCAAGGCGACCACGGGCAATTTGGAGGTTCATCTTGTACCCTGTGAAATCGGTGTGCTACTTTCACAGACGGCAGGGGAGTATGAGCAGCGCTTTGCAGAGAAGGAATTGGAGTTGATTGTCAGACAGCCGGATGAACCTGTAACGATTCAGGCGGACAGCAGACATATCTGGCGGGTATTTGATAATCTGATGAACAATATTTATAAGTATGCGCAGGAAGGTACCAGAGTGTATCTGACAGTGATGCTTAAAGGGGATAATGTGGAAATTGTGTTCCGAAATATGTCTAAATACCCGCTGGAGCTGACGGCGGAGGAATTGCAGGAGAGGTTTGTACGCGGCGATAAATCCCGTCATATGGAGGGTAACGGTCTGGGACTTTCTATTGCTGGCAGTCTTATGGACTTGCAGAACGGCAGAATGGAGATTGTGACCGATGGGGATCTATTCAAGGTAATCCTGTGTTTTCCGGTGTATAAACAGAGAGAATGAAAAAGTCCTTGACAAAACAGGAAAACAGCGGTAAGGTTATATTCATAAGAAAATTTCATTACATGTTTTGTAAACCTGTGAGAAAGAAGAGTAGGCTTAAGGAAACATATCAGAGAGCTGCCGGCGGTGGAATGGCAGTATGGGAACTTTTGCTGAATGGACTTTCGAGGCTGACCCGAACTTAAGAAAAGTGTAGGCGTCGGCGGGATTCGGACCCGTTATCAAGCCGACGGATATGTTAGTATTCGGAACAAGAGGACATTTGTCAATTTGAGTGGTACCGCGATAATAATGATTGAATTATTACCGTCTCAGATACGTTAGAAGCGTGTTTGGGGCGGTTTTCTTTTGTGCGGCGCGACCCTCCTCGTAACAGGCGCAAAACAAATCAAATGCAGCCTAAGGGCGGAAAAGGAGAGAATTATGAAAAAGAAAGTATTGGCAGTTTTGTTAAGTGCAGCAATGATAGCAGGCGTTTTGACCGGCTGTGGTTCCAAGGGGGAGGAGTATACCATCGGTATTTCCCAGTTTGCCGTACATGGTTCCCTGGACAACTGTAGAGAAGGATTTCTGGCAGGTCTGGAGGAAGAAGGCTTTGTGGAAGGTGAAAATCTGAAAATTGAATATGTGAATGCGCAGGCGGATGCAGGTACAGCCGCTCTGACAGCCGACAACTTTGTTACGAAAAAAGTAGATTTAATCTGTGCGATTGCAACGCCCTCTGCGATGACCGCATATAATGCAACCATGAACACGGATATTCCTGTGATTTATACAGCGGTATCTGACCCTGTTGAGGCAGGTCTGGCAAATGAGGATGGCAGTCCTGTTGGAAATGTCACCGGAACCAGCGATGCGCTTGCGATTGAAGCGCAGCTTCAGATGATTCGTGAGGTGCTTCCCGATGCAACCAAAATCGGCATCATTTATACCACCAGTGAAGCAAACTCCATCAGTAATGTTGCGGCTTACAAAGAACTGGCAGGCACTTACGGCTTTGAAATTGTAGATACCGGCGTTACTGCTATGTCAGAGGTGGCATTGGCAGCGGCAGATATCGTGGGAAAGGTTGACTGTATCACAAATTTGACGGATAATACAGTGGTAAGCGCTTTGCAGACCGTATTGGATGAGGCTAACAAAAAGAATATTCCGGTATTCGGTTCCGAGGTAGAGCAGGTGAAGGCTGGCTGTGTCGCTTCCATGGGACTGGAATATTATGAACTCGGTAAGCAGACCGGAAAAATGGCTGCAAAGGTATTAAAGGGTGAGGCAAAGGCATCGGAGATGAATTATGAGATTATTTCCGAACCCAGTCTGTATGTAAACTATGCGGCGGCTGAGAAAATCAGTCTTTCTCTTCCTGCTGCTTATGCAGAGGATGCTTACCAGACCTTTGATGAGATTATTGTAGAGTAAATTTTGGGAGGACGAAATGGCTTTATTATTGAGTGTTTTGGAACAGGGTATGATATACGGAATCCTGGCATTGGGTGTGTATATTACCTATAAAATTCTGGATTTTCCTGATTTAACCGTGGATGGAAGCTTTCCCTTCGGAGCGGCGCTTACGGTCCGTTTAATCAGTGATTTGGGAGTGCCGGCGATTCTGACGCTTCCCATTGCGTTTCTGGGCGGCGCGCTGGTGGGTATGTGTACCGGTCTGATTCATGTAAAGCTGAAGGTCAGGGATTTGCTGTCCGGTATCATTATGATGACGGGACTTTACACCGTCAATCTGTGGGGGGCAGGGACCGGCTATGTTCCTATCTTCAATAAAGAAAGCATTTTCGACAATCAGGTGCTAAACAGTATTTTTCCCTCCTTTTTGACGAATTTTAAGAATGTTATTATTATCTTTGTGATTACAATGATTGCAAAATATCTTCTGGACTGGTATATGAGTACCAAATCAGGTTTTCTACTTCGTGCAGTCGGCGATAACGATACCATCGTAACCAGTCTCGGCGTGGATAAAGGACTGGTAAAAATCGTTGGTCTTTCCATTGCCAATGGTCTGGTATCCTTAAGCGGCTGTATTTATGCGCAGCAGCAGAGATGTTTTGAAATTTCCATCGGTACCGGAGCAGTGGTAATCGGTCTCGCCAGTGTCATAATCGGGACCAGTCTTTTTAAGAAGATAACGTTCTTTCGTGTGACAGCCAGTGTGATTATCGGTTCCATTCTTTATAAGGCGTGTGTGGCGCTTGCCATGTTTGCAGGCATTGACGCCAATGCAATCAAGCTGATAACGGCGGTATTGTTCCTGATTATCCTTGTTATCAGTATGGATAGAAAGAAGGTGAAGTCATGTTAGAGCTGGTTCATATTTCAAAAAATTATAATCCGGGTTCTGTCAATGAGCTTTGTCTGTTCAAGGATTTTAATTTTAAGGTAAACGACGGAGATTTTGTGTCTGTGGTCGGAAGCAACGGCTCCGGCAAGACGTCCATGTTAAATATTATCTGCGGAAGTATTGATGTAGACGGAGGAAAGATTCTGATAAACGGACAGGATATTTCAAGACAGAAGGATTTTGTGCGTCAGCGCCGTATTGGCAGGGTTTATCAGGACCCTTCCAAGGGTACCTGCCCGGCAATGACGATTTTGGAAAATATGTCTCTTGCCGAAAACAAGGGAAAGCCTTATAATTTAGGCAGAGGCGTAAACAAAGCCAGGATTGAAGGGTATCGGGAAATGCTCCGACCTTTAAATCTGGGACTGGAGGATAAGATGGGAGTTCAGGTAGGCTCCCTGTCAGGCGGTCAGCGTCAGGCGTTGGCGCTTCTGATGGCAACCATGACGCCGATTGACTTTCTGATTCTGGATGAGCATACCGCAGCGCTTGACCCGAAAACGGCGGAAATTATCATGGAGCTTACGGATAGGGTAGTTAAGGAAAAGGGTGTTACTACTATTATGGTAACCCACAATCTGCGTTATGCGGTGGAATATGGGAATCGCCTCATTATGATGCACGAGGGCAATGTGATTCTGGATAAGGCAGGCGAAGAGAAAAGAACCGTTAATACCGAAGAGATTATGGGAATCTTTAACAGAATCAGTGTGGAATGCGGAAATTAAAAACAGCAGCAGTCATCGAAGCGGTGGCTGCTGTTTTTACAGGAGGCTACGGATGAAAAAATACGATGTGACGGCATTGGGAGAGTTGTTGATTGATTTTACGATGAATGGAGAGAGCGGTCAGGGGAATCCCTTATTTGAGGCAAATCCCGGCGGTGCGCCCTGCAATGTGCTTGCCATGCTGCAGAAGCTGGGGAAACGGACGGCTTTTATTGGTAAGGTGGGAAACGATATGTTTGGCAATCTGCTGGAGGAGCGGGTTCGCAGTACCGGAATTAACCTCGACGGACTAAAAAAAGATGAATATGTGCATACAACCCTTGCATTTGTCAGAACGCTTGCGGATGGCGACAGGGATTTTTCCTTTTACCGCAGTCCCGGTGCGGATATGATGCTTACGGAAGAGGAAGTGGATGTGCAGTTGATTCGCGATTCGAGAATCTTTCATTTTGGAACGCTGTCCATGACGGATGCTGTGGTGGAGCAGGCGACCCGAAAGGCAATTACGGTTGCGAAAGAAAGCGGCTGTCTGCTGTCCTTCGACCCTAACTTGCGTCCGCCTCTCTGGAGTTCCTTGGAGAAGGCGAAGGAGAAGATTGCTTTTGGCTTAAGTGTCTGTGATATTTTGAAGATATCGGATAATGAGATTGCGTTTATGACGGGAACTGCGGATATTGATGAGGGAATCGGGCGTATCCATGAGCAATATCAGATTCCGCTGATTTTTGCAACGTTGGGTAAGGAAGGAAGCAGGGCTTACTATCAGGATATGGTGGTGAGCGTTCCCGGCTTTATAAACCCGAATACCATAGAGACAACGGGGGCAGGGGATACCTTCTGCGCCTGCGCGCTGAATTCTGTGTTGGAGCATGGAGCGAAGCTGGGAGCGGATGACGCGGAGGATATGCGGGGGATGCTTCGGGATTTGCGTCGGGAGGATTTGGCGGAACTTTTGACCTTCGCGAACGGCGCGGCGTCCCTGATTACCACGAGGAAGGGCGCACTCTGCGTGATGCCGGAGAAGGAGGAAGTGCTTCGGTATATTAGGCGATGAGCAGGTTTTTTTTGTTCTGCAATAATGTTTTCTACCAAAGTGTTAATACTGGTTTGCAGTGCAGGGGAAAGCTTACAATATCTGTCCAGATGCTGCAACTGGCCAGGGGAATAAATTACTTCAATCTTCTCATGTGGACGAGAAGGCTCATCAGTATATTCTACAATATAGTCTACTGTGGTGTGGAAATAATCAGCGAAATCTTTGAGTGTGCGGATGCTTGGTTCAGCGAGATTATTTTCATATTTGTAAATGGTTTGCTGGCTCAGGTTAAACATATCTGCAAGAGCCTGCTGGCTACAGTGGCAGTCTGCTCGATGTATTTATGATATAAGTTAATTTCATCGCGAAAAAAACAAACTTTATAAAAATAATCTAAAATGTTACACAAAGTGTTGATAACGTGCGCACAAATGAATCTAATATAATTAGAAAAGATAGGAGGATGAGGAATATGGCAAAGACAGCAAATATTAATATCCGTATTGACCCTGAAACCAAAACCAAGGCGGAAAAGCTTTTTGCAAGTTTTGGTATAACAATAACAGATGCGATTAATATTTTTTTGCGAAAATCTATTATGGAGGGTGGTTTGCCTTTTGAAGTAAAACAACCTAAATACAATGAGGAAACAGAAGCGGCAATGGAAGAAACACGAGCTATTATGCAGGGAAAAGTTGATGCAAAAAAATATTCTTCGGCACAGGAATTGTTTGAAGAACTGGATGCGGAAATGGATGGTGAAGAATGTTAGAGTTGGAAGTTACCGGACAATTCCGGAAGGATTACAAACGTATTAAGAAACGCGGATATAATATGGAGTTACTAGAAAGGGTGATTGATACCTTGCCTGCAGAGAAAATTCTGATTGATTCAATAAATTTCTGGAATTATTTAAGAAAAATTCCCGATTAGAATGAAAATATTACAAGTCCTGCGCAACCACAGCAAGGAATAACATATGTATTATATACCAAAATTATATGAAGATAACTGAGAAATTTTTGTAGATTTTATTTCATTCTGTTTTCTGTAAATCAAGTGTTTTAATGATATATGCTTGAAAAAGAGTCTGCTACATTTTTTTATATTAATCTTGAAAGTTCTGTGATATAATGCTGTAATACGGACTGAGATATATTTGCATTGGAAAGAAAGAGGAATAGGAATGGCAATTAAATCAATAAAAATTTTAAATGTTATGGCATTTCAAAGGCAATGGAGAAAAAATAATGGAGATTGCAGTATCTTTGATGTCAAAGCTGGCGATAAAATTGGTGAGGCATTTGAACTGCAATTTGGCGATGGAATTAATGTAATTATAGGAGAAAATGGTGTAGGAAAGACTACTATATTAAAAATGATTTATGCAGCGACGCAATGGTCCTTCCTAAAGACTGAAGCAGGAAAAACACAAAAGTTGATACATTTCTTTTCCAACAATCTTTCTAATATGGACTTATTACAAAATAAAAGTGATGGAGGATTTTCTTATTTTGAGGTATCGGACGGAACGCATACGTTTACGAATAATCTGTCCCAAAACAGTATAATAGATTTTGACGATTGGTTAGGATTGAATATTCAGTCTGTTTTTATACCAACAACAGAAATGTTATCCCATTCCAAGGGCTTTCTTGCATTGAATCAGAAGTATAAGCTGCCATTTGACGGAACGCAAATTGATATTATAGTCAATGCGTCCTTGCCGGAAGTGAGAGAATTACCGGATTATATGGAGGCAATTTTGGAGAAAATCAGTCGTGCCATTGACGGGGCTGTAATTATGGAAAATGATACTTTTTATGTGCTGAAAAAGGATGGGAGAAAAATTGATTTTTCACTGGAAGCGGAAGGATTAAGAAAGTTAGGCTTGCTTTGGAAACTGATACGCAACGGTTTATTGGAAAAAGGAGCAGTGCTATTATGGGATGAACCGGAAGCAAATTTGAATCCGGAATTATTTCCACTTGTTGTAGATATTTTGTTGGAGTTGGAGAAGGCAGGAATCCAAGTGTTTGTTGCGACACATAGCTATAATCTTGCAAAGTACTTTGAAGTTAAGCGAAATAGTAAGGAGCAGGTGCAATATCATAATTTATATAAAGCGTCATCGGAGGTAGCGCCGGAATATCACTTGCCGGATGATTCATTCGTAGAAGAAAGTGGTATTTTTGGAGAGTCAGCGTACTATTTAAGCGAGTTAAGGGAAAATAAGATAATTGATGCAGACGACAAGCTGTTGGATGAAACGCTAAAGAGAAATTTGGGGGATTAAGGCGGTATCATATATGCAGAATGAAAAAATATTGCAGGATGAAAATCAAAAAGTTCAATTTGATTTTTCTAATTCATTAAATGTGTTTGAACCACATGAATTAGCCAATATGTATTCGGAATATTTATCAGATGTGGATTTTGTTGTGGAAGGAAATGAAAGGCTGTTTTGTGTGGAATATAAAAATGCAAATATAGAGGGCGCTGAGAATCCACAGGCTTTAACAGATAAACTTAATACAGAGGCATTTTGGAAAAAGATAGCCAAAAAGTTTTATGGGACAATGTTTTTGGTATGGGCGTGTAATCAGAATCCGCAAGATAAGCCAGTGCAATATATTTTGTTAATTGAAACAAATCCTTGTATAGATGCTGTAATAAAAAAGCGCTTTATGTTAAAAATGCAGTCTCGTTTGCCGTTCAAATATAAGGAAAACGAACAAATAAAGCGTCATGTAATAGACTACGATTTTCTCATTATGGATATAAATGAATGGAATGAAAAATTCCCTGCATATCCGGTGGAACAGATTAAAAACAAAGTGGAGCAGTTGTGAGACTGCTCCGTTATTTAGGAAAGAGTTACATTTATTTCGCAGATTCCGCATATTTCTCTTCGCAGTACTTACAGCGGTACACTTCTTTCTGCTCATCAGCCAGAACGAAGATGTGGGGCAGACCCTGCTCAATAGAAGTGATACATCTGGGGTTACGGCATTTGATGACGTTTTTAATCTGCCTGGGAAGCACCAGGTCCTTTTTTGCCACGATTTCGCCGTTTTTGATAACGTTGACGGTGATGCTGTGGTCGATGAACGCCAGTACATCCAGGTCGAGCATATCAATGTCGCATTCCACCTTCAGAATGTCCTTTTTGCCCATTTTGTTGCTGCGGGCGTTTTTGATGATTGCCACGGTACAATCTAATTTATCTAGTTGAAGATGCTCGTAAATAGCGAGGCTTTTGCCGGCTTTGATATGGTCTAATACGAAGCCCTCTTCGATTTTTCCAACATTTAACATAATTCCCTCATTTCTGCACGGCAGTGCGGTTTATTGTTTTGAAGTAAAAGTTATACATTGATTCCCAAAAGAGTCAGAATCAAAGCCATTCTCACATAGACGCCGTATTGCGCCTGTTTGAAATAAGCAGCCCTTGGGTCGTCGTCCACTTCCACAGAGATTTCGTTGACGCGGGGCAGGGGATGCAGCACCAGCATGTTTTTATTGGCAAGCTCCATTTTGGAAGCGTTCAGGATATAGAAGTCTTTCAGACGCACATAATCCTCTTCATTGAAGAAGCGTTCCTTCTGTACGCGGGTCATATACAGCAAGTCCAGTTGGGAGATAACACTTTCTAAGCGGATAACCTCCTCGTAGGGAATATTTTTCTCCTTCAGCATGTCGGTAATATAATCGGGAACCTTCAGTTCTTCGGGAGAAATGAAGATAAAACGGATTCCTTCATAGCGCACCAGCGCATGAATCAGGGAGTGGACGGTACGTCCGAATTTCAAATCACCGCAAAGACCGATGGTAAAGTTGTTCAGCTTTCCGTGCAGACTTCTGATAGTCATAAGGTCTGTGAGGGTCTGTGTGGGATGCTGGTGTCCGCCGTCACCGGCATTGATTACGGGGATGCCTGATTTTTCGGCGGCTACCATGGGCGCGCCCTCCTTGGGATGACGCATGGCGCAGATATCCGCATAGCAGGAGATAATGCGGATGGTATCGGATACGCTTTCCCCTTTGGAAGCGGAGGAGGAAGCGGCGTCGGAGAAACCGATGATGCGCCCTCCCAGTCTTGTCATAGCGGATTCAAAGCTTAAACGGGTGCGCGTGCTGGGTTCATAAAAGCAGGTGGCAAGGATTTTGCCATCGCAGGCATGCGCGTATTTTTGCGGGTCTTTCTCGATGGAAGCGGCAAGGTCAAAGAGCTTGTCCAGTTCCTCGGTGGTGAAGTCCAGCGGACTCATCAGATGTCTCATGATATAATTCCTCCATTTTAGCATACTCATAAGAGAGCTTCTTCAAAAAGCGCTCCGGGCATAGAAAAGTCGAAGAGAAGAATCTCTTCGACAGGTTAGTTATTTATAGGATAGTAATTCCTCAACGCTCTTACGTTTGGGAGCAATGGGGGATTCTGCGGGATAACCGATGGGAATTAAAGCAATAAGCTCTCTTTCTTCGGGAATCTCTAATAAATCAGAAGCTTCTTTCTGATCGAAAATCCCCATGATAACGGTTCCCAGTCCCTGTTCATAAGCAGCGAGACAAAAAGCTTCGCTGGCAACTCCGGCATCAAACATTTGCCAGGAATCACCCCTCTCGGTGGTGTAGGAACCGTCTCTCTCGAAACCGCAGCGACCTTTGATAACAGTAACGGCAATTACCATAGGGGCGTTTTCCATAATTTTTCCATTGTTAGGATAAGCAGAAGTGCACTGTGCCAGTTTTTGTTTCGTTTCGCCTTCTACAGCGATGTAGCGGACAATCTGTGTATGTTTCCAACTGGGAGCATAGGATGCGGTCTCAACAATCTGACTGAGCAGTTCATGAGATACCGGTTTGTCCAAAAATTGACGGATACTTCTACGCCCTGTAATACATTCCTTTGCAGTCATTATTATACCCTCCTGAATTTATTTTATGATACCACGTCTGAAGAGGAGTTGCAATGAATTATTTTGCAAAAACTTACAAAATGTTTTGCATATAGGATATATTTCTACTATAATGATAGGGAGTACAGGCGTAACAACAGAAAGGGATGAAGTTATGGTAGAATTTGTTGAAAGAAAGCGCTGGCTGTTCTTAGGATTGCCTTTTACCTTTACAAAGTACAGAATAAAAGAGGATATGATTACGATAGAAGCAGGACTGCTTAAGACGATAGAAGATGACTGCTATATGTATAAGGTGCAGGATGTAACGCATTCTGCGAGCCTGCTGGAAAAAATGTTCCGGTTGGGTACGGTTGTATGCCATACAGGGGATACAACGCATCCAATATTAAAGCTTGAGCATATCCGTAACTCCAAGACCGTCAAGGATTTTATTTTAAAGGAATCCGAGGAGGCAAGGTTAAAGAGGCGCACTGTAAATATGCTCGACATCGGTTCTGGCGATATGGAAGAGGCAGAAGAAGTATAAAATATAAAAAATAGTAGTGAAATAAGGAAAATGGGACCTGTGAAGGTCCTGTTTTTAAGGAGTGTAATTTTTATGGAATTGGACATGACAAAGGGAAAACCTGCGGGATTGATTGCACGGTTTGTGATTCCGATTATTATCGGAAATATTTTTCAGCAGTTTTACAGTATGGCGGATACCATTATTGTGGGACGTTTTGTAGGTGTGGATGCACTGGCGGCGGTAGGCGCTACCGGTTCTGTGACGTTTCTGATACTGGGCTTTACCCAGGGTCTGACAACAGGCTTTACGGTACTGACCGCCCAGCGGTTTGGCGCGGGCGACAGGGAGGGAATGCGTAAAAGTATCGGCAGTGCGGCAGTGCTTTCCGTCATTGTGACGGCAGTGATGACGTTTCTCAGTATGGCGTGCATGGATAAGCTGCTTCGTCTGATGAATACACCTGAAAATATTTTTGACATGACGAAGTCGTACATTATGATTATCTGCGCGGGCATCTGCTGCAGTGTGTTATACAACCTGCTTGCAAGTATTCTGCGGGCTATCGGTAACAGTGTGGTACCGTTGGTGCTTTTGGTGATATCCGCCGTGGTAAATATTGTATTGGACTATGTATTCATTGTCTATGGCAGGATGGGGGTGGAAGGCGCTGCCTATGCTACCATTATTTCCCAGGGCTTATCAGGAGTTTTGTGTCTGATTTACATTATCGTTAAGGTGCCGGCTCTGCATGTGGAAAAACGGCATTTTATATTGGAGGCGCATTGCGTAAAAAATCAGATGGGTGTGGGGATTCCCATGGCGCTGCAGTTTTCCATCACGGCGGTTGGGACGATTCTGGTGCAGGCAGCATTGAATCTGTTGGGTTCCGATGTTGTGGCGTCTTATTCGGTATCCTGCAAGGTGGAGCAGCTCGTAACACAGGCGTTTAATGCGATGGGCGTCACGATGGCGACATATTGTGCACAGAACAGAGGTATTAATGATTTGAACCGTATCAAAGCGGGAGTAAAAGTGGCAAATGTGATGTCCGCTGTCTATGCGGTAGTTGTCTATGCGCTGCTGTTTCCGATTCTGCCATATGCTGTCAGGATGTTTGTGACGGAAAATGTTGATATGGTATATGGCTATGCCAGAACTTATATTACTATTTGCGGTTTATTCTTTATCCCGTTGGGAATGATATTTATTTTCCGCAATGCCCTGCAGGGCTGCGGGTATGGTTTTATGCCCATGATGGGCGGCGTGGTAGAGCTGCTGAGCCGTTGCGCGGCGGCGTTTGTCGCGGCAAAGTTCTTAAGCTATGAAGGCGTCTGCTTTGCCAATGCGGGCGCATGGCTGACCGCCGGAATTTTCCTGTGGATTGCCTACCATATTATCTTTAAGAAAATGGTCAGGGACAAAAAGGTTCACGAGGATTTGGGAGGAAGCAGCACCTTCTCAAACAACAGTCCGGCGCCGAACCAGAACGGGGCGTAATCAAGGCGTATCACACGTTTAATATTCCAACGGCTTTTGCCGTAATCCCAGGGACATATTTGGCGCAGAGAAAGCAATCTGCCGCTCAGATATTCACCTGAAAAAATCAGGGACATATAGGTAAGACCCCGTACCCAGAAGGGCTTGTGGCGGAGCAGACGGTATATGGGAGCCAAAAAAGCGGCGCAGCCGTAGATGGGAAACATCCATATGGAAGTGTTCCCTTTTAAGTGGAAGTCTCTGCGGCGAAGGGAATCAAGGGAAGTAAAAAGGATTTCCATGCACCAGCCCGTGACTCCGCAGCGCAGAAAGTTATATAAGAAATTGGATAATGTTTTTTTCATAATATACTCCTGACTTTTATTTTGTGGGTCGGATACCCTGTAAATGATTTTGCAGGTGATGCTACGCATTACAGTATTTACAGATATTTCGGATATTATGTGCCTGATTATTGTTTTTTGATTTGGGATGAGGGAGAAGCGTATTGTATGAACTATAAAGAGACCATGGAATATTTGGAGTCCATACAGTCTTACGGTATTGTGCCGGGACTGGAAAGTATCAGGGAATTGTGCCGCAGACTTAAAAGTCCGCAGGATTCCCTGCGATTCGTGCATATAGCAGGTACAAATGGAAAGGGTTCCACGCTGGCGTATGTATCTACGATTTTGAAAAGTGCAGGTTACAGAGTAGGCAGATATATTTCTCCTGCCATTTTTGAATACCGGGAGCGGATACAGGTAAACGGCAGACCTATCACAAAAACGGCTTTGTGCCGGGGTGTGGAGCTGGTGCGGCAGTACTGCGACGAAATGGCGGCGGAGGGGTTTCACCATCCTACGCCTTTTGAAGTGGAAACGGCGCTTGCTTTTTGGTATTTCAGGGAGCAGAAATGTGATATTGTGGTGCTGGAGGCGGGAATGGGCGGACTTACCGACGCCACTAACTTAATTACCACAACCATGGTTGCAGTGCTGGCATCCATCAGTATGGACCATATGAAATTTTTGGGAAACACGCTGGAGGAAATTGCTGCCCAGAAGGCAGGTATCATTAAAACAGGCTGCAGGGTGGTGAGCATGAAACAAAGTCCGCCTGCGATGGAAGTAATCCGCAAGGCGGCGGAGAAAAAGGGGTGTTCCCTGCAAATTGCAGACCGGGAGAGGGCAGCTCACATCAGGTATGGTGTGGAAAAGCAGCGTTTTGATTATCAGGGCATGAAGGGACTGGAAATCCGGCTTGCAGGAAAATTTCAGATTGATAATGCCGTTTTGGCGATAGAGACAGTGAACGCGTTGCAGGAGCTGGGATTTCAGATTACGGAAAAGGCTCTGCGCAAGGGTCTGGCTGATACCGTGTGGCAGGGGCGCTTTTCAGTGCTTTCTAAGAACCCCTATTTTATTGTGGATGGGGCGCATAATGAGGACGCGGCGCGGAAACTTGCTAATTCGATTGAATTCTATTTTACAAATAAGAGAATTATCTATATAATGGGAATATTGAAGGATAAGGAATATGAGAAAATCATTGGTCTGACCCATCAGTATGCGGATCAGATTATTACGGTCACGCCGCCGGACAATCCGCGGGCAATGCACGCTTATGAGCTTGCGCAGGAGATTGTGAAGGTGCATCCGCAGGTTACTGCGGCGGACAGTCTGGAGGAAGCGGTGGAGATGAGCTGTCTGCTGGCAGGGAAGGATGATGTAATCATAGCATTCGGTTCCCTGTCCTATTTGGGCAGGCTGATAAAAATTGTGGAGAACCGTTTGTAGGAAAGGCATTTACTATGGTAGATCAGGAAAAGATAAAAGCGGCGGTGAAGCTGCTGTTAGAAGGAATCGGCGAAGATATTAACCGGGAAGGACTGCGGGAGACGCCGGACAGGATTGCGAGAATGTATGAGGAAATCTGCGGCGGTATGGACGAGGACGCACAGGAGCATCTGTCAAAGGTCTTTACGGTAGAAAAAAACGAGCTGGTTCTGGAGAAGGATATAGTGTTTTATTCTCTGTGTGAGCATCATATGATGCCTTTTTATGGAAAAGCCCATGTGGCATATATACCAGACGGCAAGGTGGTAGGCTTAAGTAAGCTTGCAAGAACTGTGGAAGTATATGCGAAGCGATTGCAGATACAGGAGCAGATGACGGGACAGATAGCGGATGCGATTATGCGGTATTTAGCGCCCCAGGGAGTAATGGTGCTGGTGGAGGCAGAGCATATGTGTATGACCATGCGCGGCGTAAAAAAGCCGGGAAGCAAGACCGTCAGTATTGCGGCGAGAGGCGTTTTTCAGGATAATCAGTTATTGCAGAATCAGGTTTTTCAGATGATCAGGAGTTAGAGAAACGGAGGGAATAGAAGTATGGAGCGAATTGACAAAATATTAAATCACGAATTGTTTTTATTTCACCTGCATGAAAATGAAGCGGCAGAAGCGCAGAGGCGCTTCTGCCGTCATAGTATGGTGCATTTTCTGGATGTGGCAAGGATTGGCATGATTGTCAATCTGGAAGAAAATATCGGGATAGACAGGGAATGGATTTATGCGGCGGCATTGTTACATGATATGGGAAAGCATATTCAATATGAGGATGGTACGCCCCATGAGCTTGCCAGTGCGAAAATTGCAGGCGTAATTTTAAAAGAATGCGGATTCAATGATAAAGAAACGGGTGTTATTATAGATGCAATCCGCAGCCACAGGGATGCTTCCGTGATAGGGGAAAAGAATCTGAGAGGGGTTCTGTATCGGGCGGACAAGTCAAGCAGAGCCTGCTTTGCCTGTGAGGCGGAAGAAGGGTGTAACTGGAAGGAAGGTAAGAAAAATCTGCAAATCAAATATTAAAAAATATTGAAAGAGACTGATAGGAGGAGGCACAGGATATGAAAATTGGCAACAGGGAGTTTCAGAATTCAGGACATACCTATGTGATGGGGATTTTGAATGTAACACCGGATTCCTTTTCCGACGGAGGAAAATGGAATGACAGGGATAAGGCGCTTCGCCATGTGGAGGAGATGCTTGCTGACGGAATGGATATTGTGGATATCGGCGGAGAGTCTACAAGACCCGGCTATACCATGCTTTCAGATGAGGAAGAGATAGCGAGGGTGACACCGGTTATTGAAGCTGTCAAGGCGAATTTCGATGTGCCGGTTTCGCTGGACACCTATAAGGCGCAGGTGGCGCTGGCGGGGATTCAGGCAGGGGCGGATTTGATTAATAATATCTGGGGATTAAAGTACGATGATAAAATAGCAAGTGTTATCGCAGAGAGCGGCTTGCCCTGCTGTCTTATGCACAACCGGAATGACACGAATTATCAGAATTTTATGCAGGAGGTAGCATCTGACCTTGCAGAGAGCCTGCAGCTTGCACAAAAGGCAGGGATTGCTGATGAGAAGATTATCTTAGACCCCGGCGTGGGATTCGGAAAGAACTATGAGCAGAATCTGGAGGTGATTAACTGTCTGGAGGAGCTTAAGGTGTTTGGTTATCCGCTTCTTTTAGGATGCAGCCGCAAGTCGGTTATCGGTCTGACCCTTGATCTTCCCGCAAATGAGAGAGTGGAGGGAACCTTGGTAACAACTGTTATCGGAGTGATGAAGGGATGCAGCTTTGTGCGCGTGCATGACGTAAAGGAAAATGTGAGAGCTGTGAAAATGACGGAGGCGATTCTGTACGGCGCAAGCCGCGGTTAGAGGTTGGAGAAGCAATGGATGAAATCAGAATTGAGAATTTAGAGATATATGCGTATCATGGGGTTTATCCTGAGGAAAATGAGCAGGGACAGAAATTCTATGTGAATGCGGTTCTTTATACCGAAACAAGAGCGGCAGGGTTGGCTGATAATTTGGAGTTGTCCACCAATTATGGAGAGGTGTGCCACTTTATTACCAGGTGGATGCAGGAGCATACCTGTAAATTGATTGAAGCGGCAGCGGAGAGACTGGCAGCGGAGATTTTATTACAGTTTGATTTGATAAAGCGCATTGCCTTGGAGATTCGCAAGCCGGAAGCGCCGATAGGACTTCCCTTTGAAAGCGTGTCCGTACGCATTGAAAGAGGCTGGCACAGGGTATATCTCTCGGCAGGCTCTAATATGGGTGATAAGGAGCGGTATATCCGCGAAGGAATTGCAGCTTTGCAAAAGCACCCTCAAATTATCGTAAAAAGGGTGTCTAATCTGCTTGTGACAGAACCCTATGGCGGCGTGGAGCAGGATGAATTTTTAAACGGAGCCTTGGAGATAAGCACATTGCTTCCCGCGGGAGAACTGTTGGAGGAACTGCATCGGATTGAAGCTGCGGCAGGCAGAGAACGTATCCTGCGATGGGGACCCAGAACGCTTGACCTGGATATTATTTTTTATGACAAAGCGGTTTACGAGGAGGATGACCTGATAATTCCCCATGTGGATATGCAGAATCGTTATTTTGTGTTAAAACCGCTATGCGAAATTGCGCCTAATTATCGTCACCCTCTTTTGGGGAAGACTGTAAGCGAGCTGTTAGCGGCAGTAGATACTTCAAGGTAAACTGTGCGCACAGACCGGTGAACAGTCCTGTGAGAATGCCGCTGAGCAGCAAAAAAGGCAGATATGCCAGTACGCCGGGTACAGAAGTGAGCAGATATGCTACCAGAAGCTGCCCAAGATTATGGAAGAGTGCGCCGATAATACTGGTCAGATACAGAAAATGCCTTTGCAGGAGACGATTTACCAGATACATAGCGATAAAACAGCAGATACCGCCGGCAAGACTGTACAGCAGACTCATAGCCTGCCCGAAAAGCAGAGTGGACAGAAGGATTCGCGTCAAAAGAACGAAAAAAGCATCTTTTGGCGGAAAAGATTGCAAAATAACGAGTGTTATTATATTTGCCAAGCCTAATTTGGCGCCGGGAATGGGTACTAACGGCGGAATTGCATTTTCTATGGTGAAGATAATGAGTGCCAGTGTAGTAAACATGGCAAGTGTGGTTAATTTGCGGATGGACAAGCGGATTCTCCTTTCCTGATGCCCTGATAAAAATGTATTTTGGCAGTCATATAAAAAACAGTGAATTTTAGTAGGTTATTATATCCGGCGTAATATCCTCTGTACGAATCTGTATCACCAGATGGTTTGGCAGACAGGTGATGGGAAGCAGTGAAGTGTCAATAAAACCCTGATGCACGCAAAGTTTGTCGGGGCAATCGGCAGAAATGATACCGATGCTTCCGGGACGAACTTCTATTTCATTGCGGCAGTCGTTGTCTCCTGTGACTGTGAATGTGTAGGGTTCCTCTACGGAGTCCAGAGAAATGCTTTGAATCAGCCTGCCGTTTTGATAAATATCGGCTGTTAATTTTCCTGAATTGTCATTTGTTCCCTGCCAAATCCAGAGCAGGCAGCATAATGCGAGGATGGACAGGGCAATTATCAGCAATAATGCGGTTTTTTGATAGCGTTTTGGGTTTGTATCGGTTAAATTCAATGGAATGCTCCTTTGCCGGTATGTTTTATCAAATGTAGTATAACAAAAAGGATGGGTAAAATGAAGAGATTTTTGCCGAAAAATATATATGGAAAAAGAGCTTTGACAGTGGGAGGGGTTATCGGAGCGGTAATTCTTTGCTGCGGCTGTGGTGAGTATTCGGATACCGGGGAAAAGGAGCCGAGACAGAGCATAGATACGGCGATGGGAACCATTATATCACAGACTGTATATACGGAAGATGAAAAGATAACCGATGATATCTTGCAGGAAATAAAAGATTTGGAAGAACAGGAGTTATCTTGGAGAATAGATACATCGGAACTATACCATATCAATGAAAGAGCAGGAGAAGAGAGCGGAATTCTTTTGTCTGCAAAAATGGCGGAAGTGATAGGGGATTGTCTGACAGTTTCCGAAGCTTCGGAGGGAGCCTTTGATATTACCATCGGTCAGGTAGTGCGGTTATGGGATATTGACAGTTGGGCAGGACGGAAGGAAAGTGAGGGATTTGTGCTTCCTGCGGAGACGGAATTAAAGGAGGAGCTTTCTCATGTGGGCTATGAGAAGCTGCAGTTAAAAGATTCTGTATTGTTTCTGCCGGATGGGATGCAGCTTGATATGGGAGCTGTGGGAAAAGGGATTGCGCTTGACAGGGTGCGGGAGTACATGGAGCAGCGGGACGATATTACGGCGGCAGTTATTTCCGTGGGAGGAAGTATTCTGACCTATGGAAGCAAGCCTGACGGCAGTGAGTGGAGGGTAGGAATTGTAAATCCACAGGACACTTCTGCGAATCTGGGATATTTGTCGCTGTCAGGTCAGTGGTGCGTATCAACCTCCGGTGATTACGAGCGGTTTGTGGAGGTTGACGGTGTCAGATATCATCATATTATCGACCCTGCAACGGGCTATCCCGCAGACAGCGACTTGCGCAGTGTAACCATATTGACGAAGGATGGTTTTTTGAGCGACGCCCTTTCCACAGCCTGTTTTATTCTGGGACTGGAGAAGGGAAGCCGTCTGGCGGAGCAGCTTGGAGCGGAGGCATTGTTTGTTGACTGTAAAGGGAACATTTTTATGACGGACGGCATGCGGCAATATGTTGATTTGTATCGGTAGGCTGGCTTGTTTACACGGAAAAAAAGGAGTAAAATAAAGTCAGGATAAAGGTTTGATAAAGAAATGGAGATGCCATATGGAAGAAAATACCTATATTTATTTACAGCAGGATATCATTCAAAAAGTGGATGAGATGATGCCGCCGGAGGAGGAACTGCAGGAACTGGCGGATTTTTTCAAGGTGTTTGGCGACGTCACCAGATTGAAAATCCTTAATACATTGTTGTGTTCGGAGATGTGTGTATATGATATTGCCACGCTGCTGGGCATTTCGCAGTCTGCTATTTCCCATCAGCTCCGCGTGTTGAAGCAGATGGGACTGGTTAAGAACCGCAGGGAAGGCAAGACTATTTTTTATGAGCTTGCGGATTCCCATATTATTACGATTTTAAGTCAGGGACTTGACCATATCGAAGAATAAAACGAAAAAAAAGACCTTCTAAATCTGCATAATACACAGATTAGGAAGGTCTATGTTCGCGCACTTTAATATGGAATAAACACATCATATCCATCCGCGCCTATATAGGAGTGGAAGAAAGAGGTCTCATTGCCATACTGTTGAAAATATACATATTGTGAGGTCATATTGATGTTGGTGAAATTACCTTCTGCAATGACTTTCGCTTCGGTGCCATCCGTCCGCATACAGATAAGCTGAGGGGTGTCGCCGTTTTTTTGATAATAAATATAACCGTTTCCAACGTTGTAGCAATCCACTCTGTCATTTGTCAGTACTTCTACCGCATTCTGAGACAGGGAATAGCGGCAAAGGCGGTAGTTCCCGGATACATCCATGTAATAAACATAGTCCCCCTGCAAAATGGGATACCACAAATTACCCTGCCAGATTTCGCCGGAGGTATCGGTTGCGGTGTCCCATGAATAGAGATAATGGTTGCTCTGTGTGCCGTTATAGTAAATGATGCCGTTTTCTGCACAGGCAGGATTAATCTCGTAATCAGCCAGTTCGACAGTTTCTGACTGGTCTATTTTTGTTTTATAGAAGAGAGGACCGTCAGTGGTGGAGGTCAATATATACACATAATTATCTACCAGTTGTGCAGTGATTACCACATCCCTTACGAGTTCTTTCGCATTTTTTCCATCCAGGTCGCAACGGTTAAAGGATTTGGAAGCAAGACCGTTACCCGGATTTTCAGAGCCGGAGCTGCTGGTCTGAAAATAATAGAGATAGTTGCCTGCAGCCAGAATATTCTGCACATGCAGATCATTCAGCTTGCGGACATTGCTCTCGTCCGGGTTCATTGCATACAGACGGTTATTGTCCGACGCATTGGAAAAATATACCGTGCCATTGTATTCACAGAAGAGCCCGCTGTTGTTCAGATTACCGGCAGTGTTTCCGACGGTGCCCGGGGGATTTGGCTTTACGCGGTTCGTTAAAAGTGATGCAGCGAAAAGAATAATAAGTATTATAAGAATCCCAATGATAATAAGTAAGTTTCTTAATTTTTTTGCTCTCATAAAAAGTACCTCTTTTAATTTGGTTTTGCAGATATACTTCTAGTATATGCCAAATCCCCCTCCGCTGACAAGTTTGATTTATTCCCATTGTAAAAAAGATGCAAAAATGATAAAATCAAACAGATAAAGATAATTTTGAAAAAGCGCAGATTACAGTGCAGACCGCAGCGCGATTTGCACGGAAAAGAGGAAAGTATGGATTTGGTAAGCTTAAGAGACAAGATAGATAGCATAGATTCCCAGATTGTCTCCCTGTATGAGGACAGAATGGATATCTGCCGTCAGGTTGCCGAGTACAAAATTGAGACAGGCAAAAAGGTTTTTGATAAACAGAGGGAGCAGGAAAAAATAGCAAAGGTAAAATCCCTGACCCATAATGAGTTTAACAGCCATGGCATTGAAGAACTGTTCGAGCAGATTATGTCCATGAGCCGTAAGCTGCAATATCAGCTTCTGGCAGAGCACGGAAGCCTGGGAAAGCTTCCCTTTATCGGTGTGGACGAACTGGAGACAAAGAAAGCCCGTGTGGTATTCCAGGGAGCGGACGGTGCCTATTCCCAGGCGGCGATGATGCAGTACTTCGGGGAAGAGGTGAACAGCTTTCATGTGGATACTTTCCGGGATGCCATGAGTGCCATTGATGAAGGCAGTGCAGATTTTGCGGTGCTTCCCATTGAGAATTCCACGGCGGGAATTGTCAATGAGATTTATGACCTGTTAGTAGAGTTTGAGAATTACATTGTAGGGGAGCAGATTATTAAAATTGAGCATTGCCTGCTGGGTGTGCCGGGAGCCCGGATAGAGGATATCCGGACTGTCTATTCCCATCCCCAGTCCCTGATGCAGAGTGCGAAATTTCTGGATAATCATGAATGGCGGCAGATTAGTATGCAGAATAATGCCTTTGCCGCAAAAAAGGTCGCGGATGAGAAAAATAAGACCCAGGCAGCCATCGCCAGCGAACATGCCGGTAAGCTTTATGGTTTGGAGGTGCTGAAAAAGGGCGTAAACAACTCCGGTACGAATTCCACCCGTTTTATCATTGTAACCAATCAGAAGATTTTCAGGAAGGACGCCCACAAAATCAGCATATGTCTTGAGGTGCCTCATGAGAGCGGTTCTCTTTATCATATGCTGTCCCACTTTATTTACAACAATCTGAACATGACGAAGATTGAGAGCCGTCCTATCGAGGACCGGAACTGGGAATACCGGTTTTTTATTGATTTTGAGGGGAATCTGGCGGACAGTTCTGTGAAGAACGCCCTGCGCGGACTTCGGGATGAAGCGAGAAACATGAAGATTTTGGGAAATTATTAAGCAAAGAAGGCAGACAAAATGAGAGAACAGGAACTGATTGTATACAGAAATTTTGAGGACGGAGAGCTTTTGTATGATATGGCATGGCTGATGTCCCATTATGAGGATGAATATTATAATGAAGAGGATATGGCGGCGCTTTTCTATGACTGTATTCACCGTCTGATAGATTTGGCGGGAAATTACGGCTTCCACGGCAATCTGTGGCACTGCTATCTGGCAAATCTGCTTGTGAATAATGAAAACAGCTATAGCTGCGGCTGTGAGATTCGAGGTGAGATAGAGGGAACCATCAATCAGGCGGCGTTGCACGATATTGTAATTTTTAAGGAGTTTTATGATTTTGATTTTAAACCTGTTATGGAGAGACTTCATGTGCCGGAGTTTTCGCTGATTGAAAACTATGAGAGCAGCAGGCAGGAGAGCAAGGTCTATAATACCAGAATCTGCGCAAGAATCTGTGAGCTGGCAGAAAAATTTTGTATGGATCATACGCCGGAGGAAATGAAGGGTACGCTGACACAGTTTTATAAAGAATACGGTGTGGGAAAATTCGGTCTGCACAAATCCTTCCGCATCGCTCATGATGAAAACGGCGTACATATAGAGCCGATTTTAAACATTGCCCATGTCCGTCTGGATGATTTAGTGGGATACGAGCTGCCCAAAAAGAAGCTGATAGAGAATACCGAGGCGTTTGTAAACGGAAAAAAGGCGAACAACTGCCTGCTGTTTGGCGATGCCGGAACAGGGAAGTCCTCCTCCATCAAAGCCATTGCCAACGAATACTATGACAGGGGACTTCGCATTATTGAGGTATATAAGCATCAGTTCCAGGATTTGAATGAGGTAATCGCTCAGATTAAGAAGCGCAATTATAAGTTTATTATCTATATGGACGACTTAAGCTTTGAGGAATTTGAAATTGAGTACAAATACCTGAAAGCGGTTATTGAAGGGGGACTGGAGAAAAAGCCGGAAAATGTGCTGATTTATGCCACCTCCAACCGCCGCCATCTGATTCGTGAGAACTACAGCGATAAGGAGGAGGTAAGGCAGGATATGCACACCAGTGATACCGTACAGGAGAAGCTTTCACTGGTATATCGTTTTGGTGTAACTATTTACTTTGGAGCGCCCAACAAGAAGGAGTTCCAGAACATTGTGAAGGTCCTGGCAGAGCGGCATGGCGTCACAATGCCCGAAGAGGAGCTTTTGCTGGAGGCTAACAGATGGGAGCTTTCCCACGGCGGACTGTCAGGAAGAAGCGCACAGCAGTTCATTGATTATCTGCTGGGGAAATAAATTGAGAGGAATGGAGTGAGCGTATGAGTATCAAAACCTTTGCAGCGATTGATGTGGGCAGTTTTGAACTGTCGATGAAAATATTTGAATTTTCCGGAAAAAACAATATGCGTGAGATTGATTATATCAAACAGCGTCTTGACCTGGGCAGCGATACTTATGCAGCCGGAAAAATCAGCAACGAGAAGGTGGATGAGCTGTGCAGAACCCTGAAGGAGTTTGCTGCCGTTATGGCTTCTTATAAGGTGGAAGCCTATCGTGCTTATGGTACCAGTGCGATACGGGAGACAGAGAACTCGGCAATTCTGCTTGACCAGATTGCACAGAGAACAGGTATTCGTGTGGAGGTGTTAAGCAACTCCGAACAGCGTTTCTTAGATTACAAATCCATTGCTTCACAGGGGGAGAGCTTCCGCAAGTTTATCGAGCAGAATACGGCGATTGTAGATATCGGCGGCGGCAGTATTCAGCTATCCCTGTTTGAGAATGACACGCTGGTATCCACCCAGAATCTGCGTCTCGGTGTGCTCCGGATTCAGGAGCTGCTGCACCATGCCAGTACCAGAAACGGCAGGACAGAGGATTTAATTGACGAGATGGCGACGGCACAGCTTGCTACCTATAAGAAGCTGTATTTGAAGGAACATGAGATACAGAATATTATTGTCGTGGATGATTATATTTCGCCATGGGCACGGAAAAGAGCCGGAAAGTCCGGTGCGCAGGCAATGATTAATGTAGGAGATTTTGAGACCCTTTTACAGATGCTTCGCAGCAAAAGCACAACGGAGATTGCAAAGCTTATGGATATCATGGAGGAAAAGGTTCCTCTTGTGTTAATCAGCGCAGTGCTGACCAGAAGAATTGCGCTTCTTATGGGGGCTGACTGTATCTGGGCGCCGGGAGTGACGTTGTGTGACGGTATCGCCTATGAATATGCTGAAAAAAATAAGATGTTCAAGGGAGAGCATGATTTTGAGAAGGATATTATCGCCTGTGCGGTGAATATCAGCAAGCGGTATATGGGAAGCAAGAAAAGAGCGGAGACGCTCGAGAAACTGTCGACCACAATTTTTGACAGCATGAAAAAGGTGCACGGATTGGGAAAAAGGGAGAGACTTTACCTGAGAATTGCGGCGATTCTTCACGACTGCGGAAAATATGTCAGTATGGTAAATATAGGAGAGACCTCTTATAATATTATTATGGCAACGGAAATGATTGGCTTGTCCCATATGGAACGGGAAATTGTAGCCAATATTGTCCGCTTTAATCACAGTAGCTTTCAGTATTACGGACAGCCGGGAATGAGCGGAATTGACAGGGATTCCTATCTGGTGGTGGCAAAGCTGACAGCTATTTTGCGCCTGGCAAACAGCTTAGACCGCAGCCACAAGCAGAAATTAAAGGGCTTAAAGGCGAGCCTGCAGGAAAACGAACTGATTCTGAATGTGGAGACACAGGAGGATATCACATTGGAAACATGTTTCTTTGACCAAAGATGCGAGTTCTTTACCGAGGTATTCAGTATTACGCCGGTATTGAAGCAGAAAAAGAATTTTTAGGAGGCGGAAATATGGCAGAGAAAGAATTTAAGAATCCGGAATATTATGTAAACAGAGAATTAAGCTGGGTATTATTTAATCATAGAGTATTAAATGAAGCAAGGGACAGAAATATCCCTTTGTTTGAGCGTTTAAAATTTTTAAGCATTACTGCTTCCAATCTGGATGAGTTTTTTATGATAAGGGTGGCATCCTTAAAGGATATGGTAAACGCAGGATATGAGAAGCCCGATATTGCAGGGCTAACGCCTACTGAGCAGTTAAAGAGGCTGCATTTGGCGATTCATGAGCTGGTGGAGCTGCAGTATTCCACCTATAACCGCTCTCTGCTGCCTTTGCTTGAAAAGAACGGGCTTCATATTATCAGGCATCATGAGCATCTGACGGAGGAAGAGGCGGAATATGTAGACCGTTATTTTGAGGATAATGTATATCCCGTGCTTACCCCTATGGCGGTGGATTCCTCCAGACCGTTTCCTCTGATTCGCAATAAATCACTGAATATCGGCGCTATGGTGCGGAAAAAGAATAATGAGGAGGAATTGGAATTTGCAACGGTGCAGGTGCCCAGCGTGCTTGCCCGTGTGGTAGAGATTCCTTCCGAGGGAGATATCAGGAAGGTAATTCTGCTGGAGGAAATTATTGAGCGCAATATTCAGAAATTATTCCTGAATTATCATATTGTGTGCGCCCATCCTTTCCGTATCATGAGAAATGCGGATTTAACTATCGAGGAGGATGAGGCGGCGGATTTATTAAAGGAGATTGAGAAACAGATAAAGAAACGTCAGTGGGGAGAAGCCATCCGCCTTGAAGTGGAGGAGAACATTGACAGTCATCTTCTGAAAATAATTAAAAAAGAGCTTCGGATAGAAGAACAGAATATTTACGAGATCGACGGTCCCCTTGATTTAACTGTTTTAATGAAGCTGTATGGTTTGGACGGCTTTCACCATTTAAAGACACCAAAATTTGAACCCCAGCAGGTGCCTGAGCTGCCTACGGGCTGCGATATTTTTGAGGAAATCAGAAAAGGGGATATCCTGCTGCATCATCCGTATCAGTCCTTTACTCCCGTGGTAGACTTTATCAGACAGGCGGCAAGGAACCCGGAGGTGTTGGCAATCAAGCAGACCCTTTACCGTGTCAGCGGCAATTCTCCGATTATTGCCGCATTGGCGCAGGCAGCGGAGAACGGCAAGCAGGTTACGGTTCTGGTGGAATTAAAGGCTCGTTTTGATGAGGAAAATAATATCGTATGGGCAAGAATGCTGGAAAAAGCAGGCTGTCACGTTATTTACGGTCTGGTGGGCTTAAAGACCCACAGTAAGATTACGCTGGTAGTCAGAAGAGAGGAGGACGGCATCCGCAGATATGTACATCTGGGAACGGGCAACTATAATGACGCCACGGCAAAGCTGTACACCGATGTGGGTATGCTGACCTGCTCCGAGCCTATCGGCGAGGATGCAACCGCTGTATTTAACATGCTGTCAGGGTATTCCGAGCCGCTATTCTGGAATAAGCTTTCACTGGCACCGCTGTGGCTGAAGGATAAGTTCCTGTATCTGATTGGAAGGGAGAAAAAGTATGCGGAGGAGGGGCGTCCCGCGCATATCATTGCAAAGATGAATTCCCTTTGCGACAGAGATATTATAGCGGCGCTTTATGAGGCAAGTGCGGCAGGCGTTAAGATTGATTTGATTGTGCGCGGTATCTGTTGTCTGCGGGTCGGCATTCCCGGTGTCAGCGAAAATATTACCGTGCGTTCCATTGTGGGAAATTTTCTGGAGCACAGTCGTATTTTCTACTTTGAAAATGACGAGCATTACGAGATTTACTGCGGCAGTGCAGACTGGATGCCCCGTAATCTGGAACGCCGCGTGGAAATTCTCTTCCCTGTGGACAGACCGGAACTGAAGGAAGAGCTGTTTCACATTCTGCAGAACCAGTTAAAGGATACGGTCAAGGCGTCCGTTCTGCAGCCTGACGGCACCTACAGTAAGGTAAAGAAGAGAGGAAAACAGGTATTTAATTCTCAGGATGCGTTCTGTGAAGAGGCAAAACGGAAGGCGATGGCGCTGAAGGAAGAGTCTGCTTTGGACACCAGAACGTTTAAGCCGGAGATGCACCAATAATTCATTCAGGAAAGGTAGAAAAGTCAAATGGAGATTATATTGGCGTCTGCGTCACCCCGCAGAAAGGAGCTGCTTGCGCAGATTGGTCTGGAATTTCAGATTCAAGTCAGTCATGTGGAGGAGAAGATTACCGCCACGCTGCCCCAACGTATCGTGGAGGAGTTGTCCTCCCAGAAAGCGGAAGCAGTGCTGCAGAGTATTCCTGCAGGTAAGGAAGTGCTGGTGATTGGTGCGGATACGATTGTGGCGTTGGGACACAGGATTCTTGGAAAACCTGTCAGCGAGGCAGATGCCGTAAACATGTTAGGCATACTCCAGGGACAGACTCATGAGGTATATACCGGTGTAACCTTATTGCACCGAAGCGCAGCGGCTTGGGGCGGAAACGTGGAGCGGAAGGTTTTTCATGAGGTTACGAAGGTTTATTTTTATCCGATGACGGAGCAGGAAATTGCTGAATATGTGTCCACGGGGGACCCGCTGGACAAGGCGGGAGCTTACGGCATTCAGGGGTTATGTGCAAGATATATTAAAGGGATTTGGGGGGGATTATAATAATGTGGTAGGTCTGCCGGTGGGCAGGCTTTATCAGGAAGCAAAGGAATGGTTATAAATGAAAAAGGCAGTAATCTTTGATTTGGACGGAACCCTTTCCGATTCCATTCAGAGCATAAAACGTTGCGGAGACGAGACGGTGGCAGTCTGGGGATATGGTCCGTTTGACGTGGAGCAGTATAAATATTTTGTAGGGGACGGTGCGGCAAATCTGGTGAAGAGAATGCTTTTGGCAGCAGGGGATAAGGAACTGGTGCATTTTGAAGAGGCATTTGCACGTTATAAAGAGTTGTTTCGCGAGGGCTGTATGTACAAAGTGAAGCCCTATGACGGAATTCCGGAGCTTCTGGCTGCTCTTAAGGAGAAGGGCATCCGCATTGCCGTTTTGTCAAATAAGCCTCATGCAGAGACTGTCAATGTAATAGAAACTTTGTTTGGAACAGGCTACTTTGATGTGATTCAGGGGCAAAAGGAGAATGTGGCAATCAAGCCCAGTGCGGAAGGGGTATTTCAGATTTTGAAGCAGCTTAACCTGTCTGCGTCGGATATTCTTTATCTGGGTGATACCTCCACGGATATGCAGACCGGAAAAAATGCCGGAGCTTTTACGGTAGGAGCGCTTTGGGGATTTCGGGATCGCAAGGAGCTGGAAGAGAATCATGCGGACGCGGTGATAGAGCACCCGTTACAGCTCTTAAAATATTTGTAAGATGCTATTGACGGGATGTGATAATCCTAATATGATGAGTGTAAGAAAAGTTATAATATTTGTCATAAGGAGGATTGCTTATGAATGAATTTGATGATGCGGTACTGGAATGTTTTCTGGAAAATCAGTTACAGTTATTCCCGGAGACGGTTGCTGATTCCTTGGATGAGGCAGAGGAATTTCTGGAGGATTGCATGGCTGTCGTGGTAAATTCGGTAAACGAAGTGATTGCATTTTTTGAGGAGGAAGGCATTGATATGGAAGGCGCGTCAGGCGAGGAGATATTGGATGCTGATGAAGTGTTTGATGTGGGCGACGGCAGATACCTGATTGTAGAAGGTTAAGAAAAGACAAGGAATGAGATTTGGGTGTCTCATTCCTTTTTTGCCGCATGGGCTATTAGAAATACTTTCGCAGTATTTCCAGTAGCCCATCGTTATTGTTGTCTAGAGAGGTCACAATGTCAGCGTTTTCCTTCACTTTCTCAGAAGCATTCTGCATGGCAATTCCAATGTGAGCGGTCTTAAGCATGGAGATGTCATTCTCGGCGTCTCCGGCGGCATAGGTATGGGCGCGGGAGAACGGAACAGTGTCGGTAAGAAAACGGATGGCGTTTCCTTTTCCGGCTTGAGCGGGTAAAATTTCCAAATACTGTTCGTTGGAAAAAATCATCTGGATACGGTCACCGCAGTAGGGGAGCAGACTGTCACGGAAACGTACCAGCGCTTCGTGGTCTGTCAGGTGGATAACCTGCAGTTTATAGCTTCCCTGAGACAGCGTGGCGGCAATGTCCTGTACGTATTTTACCGGCATATGAATTCGTCTTGTATAGTAGCGCAGCTCTTCATTCATGGATCGGCATACAATCTGGGACTTGGTGTAGCCGTGGATGTGGATGCCTGCTTCCTGTGCCCTGGATACGATATAGGCGATATCCTCCTGAGAGAGCAGGTGTTCCAAAATGGGTCTGTCCTCGTCGCAGTCATAAATTAATCCGCCGTTATTGGCAACGATAATCATGCCGGGATAAGAAATTTCGGCCTGCTCGCATACTTCCAGAATGGCGGGCAGCGGTCTGCCGGAGGTCAGAATCAAATGGTGCCCGGCATCCGTTATCCGGTCTAATTCTCTTTTCATGGCGTCGCTTATAGTATTGTCATCCCGAAGAAGCGTACCGTCCATATCCGTAAAAAGCAGCTTGCTCCGGCTTCGCTTGATATCACTTAACACGCCGCCCTGAACAATCAGGTTGCCGCGTCCCTTCGCCAAATCAAAACCGGGTTTATTGTCGCCGTGGAAATCGGAACCGCCGCTGAGAAGCAGGTGATATTTCTGGGCAAGATAACGCATCTGTCGTTCCTCGGTGGCAACATAAGTACTGTAAAGCGCTTCAATGCCCATAAGTCCGGCTTCCTTCAATTCTGCAACCAGCTTTTCCAGTTTGTCATCCGGCAGGCGGTAAAGAGCAGGATGTGCCAGAACGGGAATCCCATCCGCTGACAGTATCAACTCGATTGCCTGAAAGGGAGTAACCTTTTCACGGGGGACATAGCAGCTGCAGTGCTCCCCTACATAGCGGTCAAAGGCTTCCTTTATGCTTTTGACATAGCCGTGCCTAAGCATATACTGGGCATAATGGGCACGGGTAATTACCGAGCCGGGAAATTCCTCTGACAGCTTTTCATAGGTGACATCTATGCCCGCCTCCTGCAGTTTTGCGCACATTTTCTCGTTGCGCAGTGTGCGGGAATCGACAAAGCTTTGCAGCCGGGCGACAAAATCGGGATTTTTGTAATCAATATACAATCCCAGAATGTGAATATCTTTTCCTTCGTATTCCGTCGAAAATTCAATGCCGGGTACAACTTCAGGAACGGGATTGCGGGCAGAGACTTTTCCTGCCGCTTTGGCTTCCCGTCTCATTTTTTCTGCGTATTCTATGGCTTCCTCTAATCCGTCGATGGTGTCATGATCCGTCAGTGCAAAAGCATAAAGTCTTTTTTGTCTGGCGTAATCCACCAGCTGGGTGGGAGTAAAGGTGCCGTCTGATTTTGTGGAGTGTACGTGTAAATCTATTATACTCATTAGTTCTCATCTTCTTCCTTATTTGCAGTAAAAACAGTACGTTTTCTTGCCATTTCATCACTGGCAAGATATTCGTCGTAGGTAGTAATTTTATCAATCAGTCCGCCGTTTGGAAGGATTTCCATAATGCGGTTTGCAGTGGTTTGCACAAACTGATGGTCGTGGCAGGAAAACAGCGCAACGCCCGGGAATTTAATTAAGCCGTTGTTCAGGGCGGTGATGGATTCCATATCCAGATGGTTGGTAGGTTCGTCCAGAATAAGGCAGTTGGCGCCGCTGATCATCATTTTGGAAAGGAGACAGCGGACCTTCTCACCACCGGAGAGAACCTTAACCTTTTTCACACCGTCTTCGCCGGCAAACAGCATGCGTCCCAGAAAACCCCGCACATAAGTGACATCCTTAACGGGGGAATAGCCGGTGAGCCAATCCACGATAGTCAAATCGTTGTCAAACTCCTCCGTGTTGTCCTTGGGAAAATATGCCTGAGACGTAGTGACGCCCCATTTGTAGGTGCCTTCATCCGGCTCCAGTTCTCCGACCAGAATCTTAAAGAGAGTTGTTTTTGCAATTTCATTGCTTCCGACGAATGCAATCTTGTCGTCGTGTCCTACCACAAAAGAGATATCATCCAGCACCTTCTCACCGTTAATCGTCTTGGACAGGTGTTCCACGGTCAGAACCTCGTTTCCGATTTCACGTTCAGGACGGAAGTCGATATAAGGATATTTTCTGCTGGAGGGCTTGATTTCTTCCAGCTCTATTTTTTCCAGGGCACGTTTTCGGGAGGTAGCCTGTTTGGATTTGGAAGCGTTTGCGGAGAAACGGGAGATAAACTCCTGCAACTCCTTGATTTTTTCTTCTTTTTTCTTGTTTGCTTCCTTCATCTGTTTTATCAGAAGCTGGCTTGATTCATACCAGAAATCATAGTTGCCGGCATAGAGCTGAATTTTGCCGTAATCAATATCGGCGGTATGCGTACATACTTTGTTTAAGAAATAACGGTCATGGGATACCACAATGACAGTGTTTTCAAAATTAATCAGGAATTCCTCCAGCCATGCAATCGCATCCAGGTCCAAGTGGTTGGTAGGCTCGTCGAGGAGCAGAATGTCGGGATTACCAAACAGCGCCTTGGCGAGCAGCACCTTCACTTTGATGTTGCTGTCCAAATCCTTCATGAGAGCGTAGTGAAATTCGGTGTCAATGCCCAGACCGTTTAAGAGCATGGCGGCATTGGATTCCGCCTCCCAGCCGTCCATCTCGGCAAATTCAGCTTCCAGCTCGCTGGCGCGGATACCGTCCTCATCGCTGAAATCTTCCTTTGCATAAATGGCGTCTTTTTCCTTCATAATGTCATAAAGACGTTTGTTTCCCATGATAACAGTGTCCATTACGATGTTGTCGTCGTATTTAAAGTGGTCCTGCTCCAGCACGGAGAGACGCTGTCCGGGCGTAATGGTTATTTCACCTTTGGTGGTTTCCAGCTGACCCGACAAAATCTTTAAAAAAGTAGATTTTCCAGCGCCGTTTGCACCAATCAGACCATAGCAGTTTCCCTCCGTGAATTTGATATTTACGTCTTCAAATAACGCTTTTTTGCCGATTCGCAGGGTTACATTGTTTGCACTTATCATTTTTATAACCTTTCTCCTAGTACTAAAATCACATCATCCTTTTTTATTTTACAGAAATCGAAGGAAAATGCAAGGGGAATAATTATAAATAATTGTAAGAAACGAAAAAATTTGTTAAAATGTATCAGTACGGAAGAAATATTTGGAGGCATCACGAAAGAGATGAATATTTTATTGTTAGTTTTATTATGCTGTATGACCATGGCTGCGCTGTATTTACTGATGATTATGCCGGGGATGGCGAGAAAGCCGGATACGGAGGTCTTCAAACGCTGGCTATATGCCCACAGGGGATTGCATGACAATAATTCGGACGCACCGGAAAATTCCCTGAAAGCCTTTCAGCGGGCGGTGGATGCAGGCTATGGAATGGAAATGGATATCCAGTTGACGAAGGACAAGGTTCCTGTAGTATTTCATGATTTTACACTGAAAAGAATTTGCGGCGTGGAAGGAAAGGTATCTGACTACACATATAAGGAATTGCAGCGTTTTCCGTTGTGCAGGTCCAAGGAGCGGATTCCGAGACTGAAGGATGTGCTCCGGCTTGTAGATGGAAAAGTGCCGTTAATTGTGGAATTCAAAATAGAATTTAAAGACCTTTCCCTCTGTCCCATAGCGGACGGGCTGCTTCGGGAATATAAGGGACTGTACTGTATGGAATCCTTTAACCCGCTTTGCCTGGTTTGGTACCGCAGGCACCATAAGGAGGTGGTGCGCGGGCAGCTTTCGGATGGATTTCTGCGGGAGGGAAATTATAAGGGCATACTGTCTTTTGTGCTGCAGAACTTGTTGACAAATTTTTTGACAAAACCGGATTTTATTGCCTATAATCACAAATATGCCAACGTTCTTTCCAGAAGGATCTGCCGTGGACTTTATCGAAATATGGCGGCGGCGTGGACCATCAAAAGTGAGGAAGAACTGGAGGAGGAGCGGAAGAATTTTGATGTTTTTATTTTTGACAGCTTTCTTCCAAAAGAAAATTAAATTTTTTGTTGCCTTTTAGCTATTTTGTGATATGATTAATGTGTGCGCTCTTGTGTGCGCATATCAATGTAAGTAGTAAGGAACCTGTATTTTGGGTTCTTACATATTTTATATGCGGGCTGCGCCGGGACGCCATCTCCGGTGGGGATTCAGGGGCACCGCGATAAAAGCTTAGAACATTATATTTTAGGAGGAAGTAACAAATGGCGAAAAAATGGGTATATTTGTTTACCGAAGGTAATGCAAACATGCGCGAGCTTCTCGGTGGTAAAGGTGCAAACCTGGCAGAGATGACCAACATCGGTCTTCCGGTACCACAGGGCTTTACAATCACAACTGAGGCATGTACACAGTATTATGAAGACGGTCGTGAGATTAACGACGAGATTCAGGGACAGATTAATGAGTACATTGCCAAAATGGAAGAGATTACAGGAAAGAAATTCGGTGACAAGGAGAACCCTCTGTTGGTTTCCGTTCGTTCCGGCGCAAGAGCATCTATGCCCGGTATGATGGATACCATTCTGAATCTTGGTCTGAACGAAGACGTAGTAAATGTTATTGCTGAGAAATCCAACAATCCCCGTTGGGCCTGGGACTGCTACAGAAGATTTATCCAGATGTATTCCGATGTAGTTATGGAAGTTGGCAAGAAATACTTCGAGCAGTTAATTGATGCTATGAAAGAAAAGAAGGGTGTTACCCAGGACGTTGAGCTTACCGCTGACGACTTAAAAGAGCTGGCTGGTCAGTTTAAGGCTGAGTACAAAGCTAAAATCGGCAGCGACTTCCCTGATGATCCCAAGGAGCAGTTGATGGGCGCTATCAAGGCTGTATTCCGTTCCTGGGACAACCCTCGGGCTAACGTATATCGTCGTGACAACGATATCCCTTATTCCTGGGGTACCGCTGTAAACGTACAGTCTATGGCATTCGGTAACATGGGTGATGACTGTGGTACCGGCGTTGCATTTACCCGCGATCCCGCTACCGGCGCTAAGGGTCTTTTCGGTGAGTTCCTTACCAACGCACAGGGCGAGGACGTAGTTGCAGGTGTTCGTACACCTATGAAGATTGCTGAAATGGCAGACAAGTTCCCTGAGGCATTTGCTCAGTTTGAAGAGGTTTGCAAGACTCTGGAGAATCACTACAGAGATATGCAGGATATGGAGTTTACTGTTGAGCATGGTAAACTGTACATGCTGCAGACCAGAAACGGTAAGAGAACCGCACAGGCAGCTCTTAAGATTGCCTGTGATTTAGTAGATGAAGGTATGAGAACAGAGGAAGAGGCAGTTGCTATGATCGATCCTCGTAACCTTGATACCTTGCTTCATCCTCAGTTTGACGCTGCTGCACTTAAGGCTGCTACTCCTATCGGCAAAGGTCTTGGCGCTTCTCCCGGAGCTGCCTGCGGTAAGGTTGTATTCACTGCAGAAGATGCTGAAAGCTGGAATGCAAGAGGAGAGAAGGTTGTTCTGGTTCGTCTGGAGACCTCTCCCGAAGATATCACCGGTATGAAAGCTTCCCAGGGTATCTTAACCGTTCGCGGCGGTATGACCTCTCACGCAGCAGTAGTTGCTCGTGGTATGGGTACCTGCTGTGTATCCGGTTGCGGCGATATCGCTATGGACGAAGAGAATAAGAAATTCACCTTAGCCGGCAAAGAGTTCCATGAGGGAGACTGGATTTCCATCGATGGTTCTACCGGTAACATCTATGACGGTGAGATTAAGACTGTTGACGCTACCATCGCCGGTGAGTTCGGCAGAGTAATGGCATGGGCTGACAAGTACAGAACCCTTAAGGTTCGTACCAATGCAGATACTCCGGCAGACGCTAAGAAGGCTCGTGAGCTGGGTGCAGAAGGTATCGGTCTTTGCCGTACCGAGCATATGTTCTTTGAAGAGGACAGAATTGCAGCATTCCGTGAGATGATTTGTTCCGATACGGTAGAAGAGAGAGAAGCAGCGCTTGAGAAGATTCTTCCTTATCAGCAGGGAGACTTTGAGGCACTGTACGAGGCTCTGGAGGGTAACCCTGTTACCATTCGTTTCCTTGATCCGCCTCTTCATGAGTTCGTTCCTACTGAGGAAGCTGACATTGAGAAGCTTGCTAAGGCTCAGGGTAAATCCGTTGAGACTATCAGGAACATCATCACTTCCTTACATGAGTTTAACCCTATGATGGGTCACAGAGGATGCCGTCTTGCTGTAACTTATCCTGAAATTGCCAGGATGCAGACCAAGGCTGTTATCCGTGCAGCTATCAACGTACAGAAGAAGCATGCTGACTGGGTTGTAAAACCTGAAATCATGATTCCTCTTGTATGTGAAATCAAAGAGTTAAAATTCGTTAAGAAGGTAGTTGTTGAGACCGCTGACGCTGAAATCGCAGCATCAGGCATCAAGCTTGAGTACGAAGTAGGTACCATGATTGAGATTCCGAGAGCAGCGCTTACCGCTGACGAAATCGCAACAGAGGCTGACTTCTTCTGCTTCGGTACTAACGATTTAACGCAGATGACCTTCGGATTCTCTCGTGATGATGCAGGTAAGTTCTTAGATGCTTACTATGACACCAAGATTTTCGAGAACGATCCGTTTGCTAAGCTGGATCAGACCGGTGTCGGCAAGTTAATGGAGATGGCTATCAAGCTTGGTAAGCCTGTAAATCCTAAGCTTCACATTGGTATCTGTGGTGAGCACGGCGGAGATCCTTCTTCCGTAGAGTTCTGCCATAAGATTGGTTTGGATTACGTTTCCTGTTCTCCTTTCCGTGTGCCTATCGCCAGACTGGCAGCAGCACAGGCAGCGATTGCAAATAAATAACACACCGGCAGAATTGGTATTGCAATAATATTAAAATCAACAAACTGCTCTTTATGCTTCGGCATAAAGGGCAGTTTTTATCGCAAGTAATAAGAAAAGAGTAAATAAAAGAACGATATAATTCCTTTGAAATCGGGTTGATATTATAGGAATATTATGATATGATTTGTCTATAATATAAGCGGAGGTGTTTTGTATGGATGCGATTATCAGACCATCAGCTGATTTGAGAAATCATTATAATGAAATTTCAAAACAGTGCAGGGAAGAAAGAACTCCTGTGATTATTACGGTAAATGGCAGAGGCGATACAGCGGTTTTAGGACTTCAGGATTATTATCAGATGAAATCCGAACTGGAACTTTTGAGAAATCTTGCAGAAGCAGAAAACGATGTAAGGGAAGGACGAGTTACACCAATGCAGAAAACATTTGATGATATCCGTGCCGCGCTTATGGCGAGGAAGAATGGATGAAGTACAGCGTCGTGAGAACGGATAAAACAGAGGAGCAGTTAAGAGATATTATCTTCTATATTGCAGAGGATTCAGGCAGTGTGGATGTAGCACTTGGTTATCTGGATAAATTGGAAAAAGCCATTATGAATTTAGAGGATTTTCCATACACCGGAGTGAAACCAGGATATTCCATACTGCGAAAGCAGGGGTATTTTGTATTGATCGTGGAAAAGCATCTTGTCTTTTACAAGGTCGATGAGGAAAAGAAGTTCGTTACCATTTATTCTGTCATGGACAGCAGAAGGGAATACCAGAACTTAATATAATTATGGGAAATTATACGAAGTTTTTTTACAAACATGGGAATAGATGGTATAATAAATAAAAAACTACTGCGGATTTTACACAACAGTCAGATAATTAAGGGGGTTCATCTATGGAACAGCAGATTTTTACGAATGAAGTAATTTTATCATGGCTTCAATACTATGCAAAAAATACCACGCTGGATTTAGAGCATGTAAAGATTATCGACATTACCAAAAAGAACAAAAATGTGATTCCCACTGTTGAGGCGCATAAAACTACACTGGTATTTACCAACGCCGGCATAGATGATATTTTCTATCGTCTGTGGAATGCCGGATTAGGCGAATGCAACGTCTGGTATAATGAAGGTTCCGATCCTTCCGGTGAGATTCTGAACCAGAAAGTAAAGGATATGATTGACCGTGGGATTAATGCTTCCGCAGGTATGCTGATTATTAATCCCAATGCCAGAAATACGGCAAAAATCGGACTGAGCAATGAAATGTTCGAGCGCGGTTCCATCCGGTATGTGGGCAGCGAGATTCGTGCAATTATCTTAAATAAAATGATGGTGGCGCCTCAGGACGATATTTGTGTAATCGGAGGAGAGAGTATTGCCATTGAGGCAGCGCTGATGGCGCCGGAGGGCACTGTGATTGCCGTTGAATACAGCCGTCAGGATCGCGCCACGCTGGAAGATAATGTAGCACACTTTGATTTGCACAATATAAAAATCATTGACCATATAGATGCTGACAGCATGAAGGATTGTCCTGTGCCTTCTCTGGTATTTTTAGTGGCGTCTGCCAGCACAGATCAGGAGCTTACATATCTTACCGGCATAAATCCGAATATTAATGTTGTCATATATACCTTGGATTTTAAGGTTGCAGCAGGCATCGCAAACACCCTGCAGGATTTGGGCTTGACGGATATTGATACCATACAGGTATCCGTATCCAAGCTGGGAAGCAATAATACATTCAAGCAGGAGCCTGCTCCATGGATTATCACAGCCAGAACCCGCAGCTAGAAGAGTAAAAAATAGAGATAGGAGCTTTTAAGATGCACTCACCTTTGGAAATTGCAAGAAATTATGTGGAAATCGGAATACATAAGGTAAAGCTGTCCGCCTTTAAGATGGTAATATTGGGTATTTTTGCAGGCATGTTTATCGGATTCGCAGGGATATCCGCAACAACGGGCGGCGCAACAGTGGATAATGCTTCCCTGTCGCGTCTGATTAGCGCGTGCCTGTTTCCTGCCGGTATGGCAATGGTTATTGTTGCAGGCAGCGAGTTGTTTACCGGCAATAATCTGATTATTATTGCTCTTTTGGAAAAAAAGATAAAGCTCCACGAAATGTTGAAGAACTGGTTTTTTGTCTTTATCGGAAACTTTACAGGCGCGGTGATTGTCGCTGCGCTGGTAGTATACGGGCATATACCTGACCTGTTCGGGGGAAAGCTGGCAGAAAGTATCGTAAATTCCGCATTGCATCGTGTGAATCTTTCTTTTGGAGATTCTTTCATTAGAGGGATTCTTTGCAATGTATTAGTGTGTATTGCGATTTGGGCGGCTTTTGCCGCAAAAACGGTTTCCGGTAAGCTGCTGATGACCTTCTGGCCTGTTATGACCTTTGTGCTTTGCGGCTTTGAGCATAGTATTGCAGATATTTATTTCTGTATGGCAGGTATTTTTACGGCGGGCGAGTATGGGATTGCAGCAGAAGGGCTGACGATAGGAAGCTTTTTATTCAAAAATCTGCTTCCGGTTACGCTGGGAAATATTGTTGGAGGTGCGGGTATTGTAGGTACGGGATACTGGCTGATGTATCTGCGTCATACGCCGCTTTACAGTATGCCGATTGAAGCAGAACAGGAAGAGATTGATATTGCGGAAGAGTATTAAATGCAGGGGGTATTTTTTAATCTGACTGTACGATAATATTAATATAAGCTATGGAAAGCGACTGTCAAACCAAAGGAATGGTGATGAAGTCGCTTTTTGTCTGTGATTTTGAGCGCAACCGACTTACCCCTGGAGAGGTAAGCAATAAAAAAGATTGTATAACAATTGCGTTATACGAAGGTGAAAGTCTTGTGTTCATATTCAAAAAGGGGCGGCAACAGGCGTGATTTCACGCCAATTTTGTGGTATTTGGCGCCATAACATCAGAAGGGCTTCGATGTCGGACGATAAATAAATATATGGTGATGCAATCAATGGTTATAAGTACATAAAAGAGAGGTTCTAATAAAAGTGAAAATTGCGGTTTGTGATGACAATAAAACGGCAAGAGACAATATTGTTTCTCTGATAAAAAAACAGGTATCCGATGCCGATATTACGACTTTTCCATCGGGAAAAGAAATGATTTGTTTCGGAAAACATTTTGACATTTGTTTTCTTGATATCGCCATGGAAACGGTGTCCGGAATGGAGGTTGCAAAGCATATCAGGGAAGAGCAGGAAAAGGGAAGCAGTACAAAAAGCATTTTGATTTTTATAACAGGTTATCGGGAATATATGGAGGAAGCCTTTGACGTAAATGCGTTTCATTATCTTGTAAAGCCCATTGATGAGAAGAAGTTTGCAGAGGTTTTCAGGCGTGCACGAAGGGAAGTGTCTGCTGCAGAAGCACAGAACAAAAAATATGTCATCGTAAAAAGCTCCGGCATACAGCAGAAAATATTTCTGAAGGATATTTACTACATTGAGAGCAGCAATAAAAAAGTTATTTTTCGTACAAAAGGCGGGAAGCTGGATACCTATGGAAAAATAGAAGAGTGGGAACAGGAGCTGGGCGATACCTTTTATCGGTGCCACCGGTGCTATCTTGTGAATATGGAAAAAATTTCTGCGTACAGCGCAGACACGATTTGGGTAATAAGCGGGGACAAGCTGATTCTTGCGAAAAAGAGATATTCCGGTTTTATAAGACAGTATATGCGATATGCAAAGGACGGAGGAATTGTGAATGTTTGAGATGACGTTGCTTTCCGTTTTGATTCATCTGATAAACAGTATATCCGGCGGCATTTATACAGAAAGCTTTTTGAAGGAAAAGTACCGGAAAAATATAACTTTGGCAATATGGATAAGCATACACTCCTTAAGTCAGATTGTAATATTTGAAATACTAAGCAGCAAGTACCCGGTAAATGACATTGCCGGAGTAGTTGTGAATATCGTAGTTCTGTATTTTCTGCAATTCCTGTTGTTTGAGAAAGATTTGTCAAAACAGTTTTTTGTTATTTGCAGCTTCATGGCAGGAAAGGAAGTTGTGAAATATATCGCCAGTGTATTCAGCATTGTGCTAAGTGGATTATGGGGCAGGATTTTTAATTTCCTGATTTTAAAAGAAAAAATAAATACGTTGGAAGAGGTTACAATATGGGGAAATATTGCTGCTGTGGTAATTTGCATGATATGTGCCCTGTTTTATGCCCTGCTGTTTGCTGTCTATTTGCGGCTGATTAGCAGAAAATTTATTAAAAAAGAGTACCCTTTGCAGATACGGGAAAGTATCTTTTTAGTTTTGCCAGGCATCGCGGCGCTGTGTATTTCCATAGCGATTAAAATGATGATAGTGTCCGTTGAAAATGGAATGACTATCATCATTTATGATACCGTTCCGGCAACAAAATTCTGGATACCCGTAATCTGTATTCTGCTGCTTTCCACAATCGTTGCCAATGTAATGCTGTTTCAGAAATTGGTGCAATATCATGAAGAAACCGCAAAGCGCGTTATGCTGGAAAATCAGGTACGGCAAATGCAGAAACAGGTTACGGAAATACAGGATATTTACGCGGATATGCGAGGACTTCGGCATGACATGAGAAGCCATTTGTCCAATATTTCACTGTATGTACAAAACAGAATCGGTGCAGACAGTGAAGAATTAAAAAGCTATATCGGGAAAATGGAAGAAACAGTGGGCAGGCTGGATTTTACTTATCAGACGGGCAATCCGATTACGGATATCATAATTTATCAAAAAAGTAAGGAAGCGGGGAAAAAGCAGATAAAATTGGATGTTGAGTTCCGATATCCTTCGGAGCTGAAAATAGATGTTTATGATATTGGGATTATTTTAAATAACGCATTGGAAAACGCCGTAGAAGCGTGCAGCAAAGTGGAGGGCGAAAAGCGGATTTCTTTACATTCTTATGTGAAAGGAAACTTGTTTTTTATAGAAATTGAGAACAACTTTTCAGGGCAAATCACGATTGATAAAGAAACGGGACTGCCGGCGAGCCGTAAGAAGGATAGAAAAATGCACGGACTTGGAATGTCCAATATCCGGAGATGTGCGAAGAAGTATATGGGCGATATTGACTTTGTTATCAGTGATGCGGACAATCAAAAGATATTTAATCTTACAGTTATGATGTATGGGAATATTTCGCGTCCGGATTAAAGTAGTTCGCGCCTTTTGTGTGAAGTCATAGTTTTACAGTTCCGATAAACAAAATAGGAACCTGATTGATACGAAACACTTAAATTACACAAAAAAGGAAGGGTGATTATAATGTCAATGGAAATTAACAATACTTATAGCGGTTATGCAGTAGCGAATGATACCGGTGCAACGCAGACGAAAGCGTGCAGTAAGGTGGAAGCAGATAACAGGAGCTATTCAAATGTGGCGGAGTACACACAGTATTTGCAGCAGAAATATAGCTATATGAACACAGGAACGACTTCTATGCAGGGGGTTCCGACAACAGTGTCAGTATCAGGTGCATTTTTGAAGAAATGTATGAATGACCCGGAAAAAGCAAAATATCTGGAAGAAAATTTAAAAGCAATTCCCGATTGTATGAAAAGTCTGGTCAATTACACAAGAACCATGCCGGGAAGTCCTGTTATGACTTATTCCAGTTATACAATTGATGAAAATGGAAATATTACCTGGATGGGTGGCTGCACGAATGACCCGGACGGTAAAATCGCCAGAGAAAATGCGAAAAGAAAAGCAGAGGAGAAAAAGGCGGCAGAGGAAAAGACAGCTAAAAAGCGGGCAGAGAAGAAAGCAGAGGAAGAAATAGCTGCTGAGAGAAGGATAGAAAAACAGGCAGCAAAACGAGAAGCTGCCGGAAGAATAACCGAAGGCAGAAATGCAGGAGAGTATATTGTAACGATTACAGGTACTAATATGAAAAATATTATGCGGAGTGTGACTGCCAGAGTATCCGGTATCCCTACATCTTCAACATCAGGCTTTGATATAAAGGCATAGGAAAAAAGTGTAAGTAAATTACTCACTATTTGCAGAAATGTAGATAGTGGGTTTTGTTTGTTCAAAGAAGTTGTACTTACTTCATAGTATGGAAGGCTGCTTATAACTAATGGTTATTTGGTGCAAAGCAATAGTCGATGGGTGAAAGGTTTCTATAAAGAAAAAAGGTATCAACCGATATATTCCATGTAGTGAATGGTTAGAAAAATATAATATGCAAGTAGAGCTGAATAGTTGCCAGTTTGAAACAGCTATTCGGTAAGGAGAGTAGGAGAAAATATATGGCAATCAATATTTCAGATAAGACTTCCGCATATCAGATACAATATTTACAAAGCACGCATAGAACAATGTCAGCGCAGGGTGCTTTGAAAATATTATCGGAAAGTGGAAAAAAGCAGGATAGACTGAGTATTTCAAGAACTGCGCAGAGTTTTTCAAAAGAGTCCATAGCTGCACTGATAGACAAAAGTGCAAATGTATCTACGAGTGAATTATCCTATTATTTTGCAAATTATAATAATCCGGGCGCGATTCTGAATGCAATCAATTTTGGGGAGAATGTTTCCTGCGGATACAATCCTGATTTTAAAGAGTATGGCGTAATTTCCTTTGATTATAACGGAAGCAGGCAGGTAGTGCCAAATTATGCGGTGCCCAAGATTAACACAAGCACACTGCCATATGTCCGTGCTGTAAACAACTCTTTGGTTCTGAATAATAGAAGCTATTATTCATGGACAACATGTAGTGGCAGCAAATACACATGGACTGTCAATAACGGAAAGATAGGATGGGCAGCTTCAGAGTCTCTGCTTGCAGAGCATACAAACCGGAAAGGGACTAATGATAAGTGGGAGATGCGAAAAGCCAGCAATATATTGTCTGAGCTGGCACAGGGAAAAAGTCTGTGGGGATATATATACAGGAATGAGGAGGTATTATCCGTCTGTGAGAAAGTCGGAATTTCTCCGGGCTTCTTTTCCATAGATGCAGGAGCCGGAAAACATACTTATATACTGCAGGAGTCTGGTAAGACCATAAATTTTGACGCAAATATAAAACGGTTGAACGATATAAACTGGATAGAAATCGGCTATAGGGAAGGTGATACCTTTTCTGTTTATGGCAATGAGTATGTCATAGACCACACCGGACATATCAAGGTTTCACCTGACGATACCTTTACATCAACAGAAATTGTCTATCCAAGCCGTTCACAAAAGATATGAAGCCATTATTTTTTTCTCATGAAAGCGTGTCTGTCATGAGGAAGGTATCAATGAAAAAACGAGTTATTTAAGGAGAAATTTTTATGTCAGTATCAGGAATCAGAACAGGCTATCAGCAGTATAAGCAGTCAGAGAATGGTGTCCTTTTCAGGACATATTCCTATCAAAATGGCAAGGGGCAGGAAAACGTATATTATAGGAAGGATTGTGTGGAGCTTTCCAAAGATTCCTACACCACCTGCGCAATACCGACTGGTTCAGATAATTATGAAGAAATAAAAAATATGCTGAAAACGCAAAGCAGCGGGAAAATCGCGTTTCCCGGCAATCAGATGTTTTATGAAACTTACGAAGTAATGAAGGATTATTACAGTGGAAAGCTGAATTGTGATGAAGTGAAAAATATCTTTAAGGAATACTTTTATCATTCCATGGGAACGACCCTGGAGCTTCGGGAAGAGGGCGGCATGGAAGAAGCAAGGCAAAATAACAACTATGTAAAACAATTTGCCACAAGTTATCTGGCAGGGCTTTATGAATATTTCAGCAGAGCGAATACCAGAAATGCCTGTACACAGAATATGCAGGAAGGAAAAGAGCTGATGGAAAGTAATGAGATGAACTGGAATGGAACCTATTACTATAATTCAGACTGGTACTACGCCTGTGAAGAGATGCAGGAGCTGTTCCGGGAAACAGCAAATGAACTGGCGGATGAATATGGTGCAGAGCATGTGGATTTCAAGTATGTGGAGCAGAATACAAAATTTACACTGGATGGCGGGATTACCTATAATGGTGTATGGGATTCTATGGAGTGGCAGATTAACCACGACAGGGCAATCGGCGGCAGTTTCCTTGATAAAAATATGGCTCCGCCAAAGGGTTTTGTGTATTGCAGCACCGCGTATTGGGATGGGAGAGACAATTTGGAAGGAATTAGGGATAACATAAAGAATAGAAAAACAATATATTCCTCCATGATGCTTCTTTTATCCGCTGCCCAAAATACGGATGTAAAGACAAGTCTGCTGCTTAACCAGAATAATTACAGCAGATTTAGCGACTGGGAGGAAAACGATACCTATAAGAGCGCAATGTCTTTTCTGAAAAATTTTAATATTAATTGGAGCTTTAGGGGAAATCGTCTGGAGTTTTTGTTTATGGGAAAGAATTAGCAAGTGAAGGAGGCAACACAACGTGATAAGCACAGGATATCATACATACACTTGCACCATTCCATATCAAAAGCCGCAATCCCAAATGAAGGATTTCGGCAGCACTGTGGTTCTGACAGAAAAGAACGATGCAGACAACAATGTTTATCGCAATGCGGTCACAAAATAATGCAGAGAGCACGAATCAGTTTTATGATTATAAACAAATGCTGTATAGTATCTTGGAATAGGAGAAGGTGCATGTCGAGATACCGCAATACCATCTGGATTTTGGCTGGAATGGACATACGCTGCAATGTGAATGAGACAAGTTGTGGCACACATGGTATGAAAATAAATTTTTAAAGAGGGTAAAGTTATGGTAATAGCAGAAGTAAAAATTCAGGCAATGGTAAAGGCTGCAAAACCGGAAAAAGACACAGTAAGTGTGCACAAGCTTGATAGAGAATATCTGAGGTCGCAGGAAAGTCAGAATGCAGACCGGAAAGTGTTTCACAGGGACACATTGGAAATATCCCAATTATCGGAAAATGTGGAAGACATAAGAGAACGGATGAAGCATACAGTTTTACAATCGGCTGCATTATTCAGCGATACAAGGGCTGGAATCTTAGAAAAAGTCAGAGAGGAAAAAGGGCAATATAGTTATTCTGATGTTGTGAATGTCGTTGGACTTAGTTATGCCAGGCTTTATTCGGAAATGGAGGAACGCTATGAGAACCAGAATGAGCAATATTATAAGATAGATGGAACGCCGCTGACAAAGGAAGATGAGATAGAATGGCTGAATAAGGAATATGAAAATGAAGTAGAATGGCAGAAGGCTTGTGCCAAAGCAGCCGCTCAAAGAGAGGTTTTTCTGGGGCATATTTCATCGGTGCCAACGAAAGAAATTGATGAATTGGAAGATAGCTTTTATCAGGCAAGGGATACCTATATGAAATTGCATCAGGAAAATAAGCAGGTGGGGAAGCCGCTGACTTTGCAGAATAATGTGTTTGGTAATACGCAAATGTATGAAAAGCTGGATAAATTAAGAAATTTATAGGGGAGGCATTAGAATAATACCTGTGCTGAAGATGGTTATTTTATTAAGAGGAAATATTGGAATCAGGGTATCAACACAAAGGTATTAAGGGCAGTTTTCCTATTGATAAAATATCCTTCTCGGCATATAATAACATTACAGACACATGCAAAACAAATATAATAGATTCATAGGAGAGGAGGAAGCATTATGGCAGAACAGGTATTGATTCAATTTCGTGCAGATAAAGAATTGAAACAGGAAGTCGCAGAGATTTACGAGTCTCTGGGGATGGATTTACCAACAGCATTTCGTATGTTCATGACTAGAAGTAAGATGGTGAGAGGACTCCCTTTTGAAGCTACTTTACCGGAAACAACAGTTACAAGAGAAGAGGCTAAAAGAGCTTTTTATGCCTTAAGAGAACAAGCAGCCGATGTTCCTGCAATGACGCTTGATGAAATCAATGAAGAAATTGCTGCTGCCAGGGCAGAAAGAAAAAGGTAAGTGTTTATGAAATATTATGCTGTTATAGATACAAATGTTTTCATTTCTGCGTTGCTTTCCAAAAGAGCAGATGCAGCTACCGTAAGAGTATTGAATGCTGTGTTAGATGGTATAATTATACCGTTGTATCATGAGGAAATTTTGACGGAATACGAGGAAGTACTTCACAGAAGCAAGTTTCATTTTAAAGATGAGACAATTCAACTGGTTATTAATGCTGTGAAACAATATGGTGTAGAAGTATTTCCACAACCTACGGGTGAAGTGTTGGTAGATATGGATGATTTGATATTTTATGAAGTCGCAATGGAGAAGCAGGATAATGATGCTTATCTGGTGACAGATAATCAGAAACATTATCCGTCAAGACATTTTATTGTAACACCGACAGAGATGATGGAAATTATTGAGAAAAAATAAAATAAATATTCGTGGAAAAACAAGGAGGAACAAAACATGCCGTTTATCGATTCAAAAATCACAGTACCGGTACCACAGGAGAAGAGAGAGCTTTTAAAAGCAGAGCTGGGAAAGGCTGTATCCATCTTAGGAAAGCCGGAAAGCTTCCTGATGGTAGGATTTGAGGATAACTATGACCTTTATATGGGCGGAAAGAAATTGGAAAAAGGAGCTTATGTTGCGGTAAGCTTATTCGGAAATGCGTCAAAAACTGCCTATGAAAAAATGACTGCAAAGATTTGTGAGCTTTATGAGAAAGAGCTTGGCATTCCGGGCAATGCGGTCTATGTAACATATCAGGGCATCAGCGACTGGGGATGGAACGGCAGTAACTTTTAAACAGACTATTTAAGTATTTATGGAGGAAGCAAATTTATGTGTATGGATAAGGAACAGATGACTTCGGAAGTAACAGAGACCATGGCGGATTATGAAAGAGAGCTGGAAGCATCCTTTCGTAAGATTGCAGAAGGGGATATTATTTCCGGTACGGTAATTGATGTCAATGAAGAAGGGGTTACTTTGGATTTGCGGTATTATACGCAGGGCGTAATCAAGGCGGAGGATATGAGCGACGACCCCGGTTTCTCTATTTTGAAGGATGTAAAGCTTGGAGATACGGTTGAAGCAACGGTGGTTCGCATGGACGACGGACAGGGCAATATCCAGCTTTCCAAAAAGTCGGCAAATCATGTGCTGGCATGGGAAAAACTGAAAGCCTATCAGGAGGAAAACACGGATTTAACGGTAAAAATCGGCGGCATAACCAATGGCGGCGTAATTGTTTATGTGGAGGGAATCAGGGGCTTTATTCCGGCATCACAGCTTTCCATGGATTATGTAGAGGATACGAATCCCTGGCTGGGCAAAACAGTGAAAGTAAGAGTGATTACTGTGGATGAAAAACAGGAGAAGCTGGTGTTGTCCGCCAAGGTTATTTTGAAGGAAGAGGCGGCACAGGAACATGCGCGCAAGATTGCGATGGTAATTCCGGGAAGCGTATTGGAGGGAACGGTGGAAAACCTGACCGCTTACGGTGCGTTTATCAATTTGGGTGACGGACTTAGCGGATTGGTACATATTTCACAAATCAGTCAGAAAAGAATTAAAAAGCCGTCTGAGGTACTAAGTGTGGGCGATAAGGTAAAAGTGAAAGTACTCAATACAAATGACGGTAAAATTTCCCTGAGCATGAAAGCATTGCAGGAGGATATGGAAGCGGATACCATTGAGGAATTTGATTATCAATCCGAGGGAGAAGCAACCACCAGCCTTGGAAGTCTTTTTGCCAATATGAAGCTGGATTTGGAATAGTATAATGAAATAGCAAGTGTCGTAAAGCTTCGTTTACAGGCTTTCCGGCACTTTTTATTTTCATTATTCTATAATAAGACAAAAATTACTAAAAAAATTATAAAATAACTGTTAAATTTCTAACAATTAGTCGGTTTTTTTTTAAAGAGAAGGGGTGTAAAATAGGCACATATTTAAAAGGAGGTAAAAACGATGGCAAATATACCACTTTGGTTATGTATTCCTTTTGCAGGGCTCCTGCTCAGTATTGCCATCTTCCCGCTCGTAAAGGGGGAGTGGTGGGAGAAAAACCGTCCGTGGGCGGTTCTTGTATGGTCCCTGCTTTTTGTGATTCCGTTTGCAGTGAAATATGGAGCCGGAGAGGCTGCGGAAACAGTGTTGGAGTGTATGGTTAACGATTATCTGACATTTATCGTTTTGCTGTTTGGTCTCTTCTGTGTATCCGGTAATATCAATTTGGAAGGAGACCTTGTTGGATCGCCGAGGCTGAATACGGGACTGTTGTGTATCGGAACCCTTCTTTCCAGCTGTATTGGTACAACCGGAGCCAGTATGCTTTTGGTACGTCCGATGATTCAGATGAATTCATGGCGCAAACATAAGAGCCATATTATGGTATTCTTTATCTTTTTGATTTCCAATATGGGCGGATGTCTGACACCGATTGGTGATCCGCCGCTTTTGATGGGATTTATGCGCGGTGTTCCGTTTACATGGAGTCTGAAGCTGATTCCGATATTACTCTTCAATATGGTAATTATGCTGACGGTATTTTATCATATAGATCGCAAGGCATACCGCAGAGATATCGCACTGGGTATGCGCCCTGATATTTCAAAGCCCAATACCACCTTTAAGATTAACGGTTTCCACAACGTTATTTTTATGGTTATGATTGTAACAGCAGTTATCTTAAGCGGAATTCTTCCGGGGCTTAAGATTTTTCAGGATGCGGAGGGAAATGGACGCGGTATCCCTATCTTCGGAGAAGTAACACTGGCGTATACGTCATTGATTGAGATTATAATTATTTTACTTGCGGCTTTTCTCTCGTTCAAGACGACAAAGTCTCAGATTCGTACCAAGAATCACTTTACGTGGAGTGCGATTCAGGAAGTTGCAGTCTTATTTGTCGGTATCTTTATTACAATGCAGCCGGCACTTATGATTCTGAAGGCTAACGGCGCCGAACTGGGACTTACACAACCGTGGCAGATGTTCTGGGCAAGCGGTGCGTTGTCCAGCTTCCTTGACAATACGCCGACCTATATGGTATTCCTGACAATGGCAGGAACATTGGGGTCGACAACCGGTATTGCCACAACTGTCGGAACCATCTCTACAAAGATGCTGATGGCAATTTCCTGTGGTGCGGTCTTTATGGGAGCAAACAGTTATATCGGAAATGCGCCAAACTTTATGGTAAAGTCCATATCCGATGAGAACGGTGTGAAGATGCCGTCATTCTTTGGATATATTCTATGCGCACTGAAGTATTTAATTCCGCTTTTTATTTTGGATACACTGGTATTCTTTTTGTAGGAGGTAGAAAGCTATGAATAACAAGCATGAAGAATATGTAAAGCTTGCCACCCGGATTTATGAATTGGATGCTAAGGTATATAAAGCCTCCGGGTCAGGATTAGGAAGTACGCTTTCCGGAAGTAAGAATCAGAATATTGAGAATCTGGTAATTTTGATTATGTCCAGTCCCCAGGGGCATCTTTTGAGAAGTCAACTGGCGCTGATTGGCAATATGGCGAAAAGTATCCGTAATAAGCAGGTACGCGATAATTTGCTCGGCGAGTACAACGATATTCTTGACGAGATAGCTTCTTTGCCGAAGAGTTTTGGCTCGGTAGATATCGTGGATAAAGATTTGGCAGATTTGAATTCTTCCATTCTGAGCAAGAATTTCTCTGAGGAAGATCATTTGGTTATCTGTATCAGCCGTTCCCATGGAAGTGCGGGAACAGATATTGGTTTTGAACTTGCAGAAGCACTTCGTATTAATTATTATGACGAGGAAGTACTGAACCGGCTTCTTTCCCAAAGAGATGCCCAGGAGTTTGGAGCCGAAGGAACGAAGGTCAGTGATTTCAGCAGATACCATGGACTTTCCAAAGCGGATGCTTTGTTTTTCCGCCAAAGTGCACTTATTTGTGAATTGGCAAAGAAGGAGGATATGATTGTCATAGGGCGTTGTGCCGATGTTGTTTTGACGGGACAGCATATTCCTCATATCAGCATCTATATTACGGCGCCGTTTGCAATTCGTGTACGTCATATGATGGAAGTCAAAAATATAGAACTGAAGCAGGCAATCAATATGATTCGCAAGATGGATCATAAGCACCAGAATTATTATCATGCGTACACGGGAAGACGCTGGGGGGATGCAAGTAATTACGATTTGTGTATCAACAGCGCATGTTATGGTATTGAGGAGTCTGTGGAATTGATTGAACGACTGATTAACCGTCAGGGAAAAATAATCAGACATAAGAGAGAGGTCCTCAGTAAGCAGGAGTAAGCATATAAAGGGAGTGCAGATCAATTATCAAAATAGATGACTGAGCTGCAAACGAAACACAAAGGAAGATTTGTTAAAAAAATTAGCACTCACCTCTTGACAGTGCTAACAAAGAGTGGTATAACGTAGTTAGAACAAAGGAAAGGAAACCTTGAAAGCAAAAAACTTCCAATAGTTCCCCGAAACATCCCGGTTCCAAGAAACAAGGTGACAACTTATTTTAAGAAAAGGAGTGATTTTTATGTTGATGCCTAGTATTTTTGGAGAGAACTTATTTGATGACTTTTTTGATTTTTCAGAATTACCGGATTTTGAGAAGATGGAACGTCAGATGGGAAAGAAACTGTATGGACGTCATGCAAAGAATCTGATGAAGGTGGATATTAAAGACAAGGACAGTGAGTACGAGATGCTCATTGATTTGCCAGGATTTAAGAAAGATGAAATATCTGTCGAGTTACAGGACGGATATCTTACCATTTCTGCCGCCAAGGGTTTGGATCAGGACGAGCAGAAGAAAGGAACAGGCAGGTATATCAGGCGAGAACGGTATGCAGGAGCGTGCCAGAGGAGTTTCTTTGTAGGTAAAGGAGTAAAGCAGGAGGATATCAAGGCAGAATTTAAGCATGGTATTTTGAAGCTGGTTATCCTGAAATCATCGCCAAAGATTGAGAAGAAGGACGATCGATATATAGCAATTGAAGGATAATGATTTAAGGTGGTTTGTCTGAGGTAATAGCAAGGCAAACCACCTTTATTTCGTAGTAACGGGTGGAATCCCCACCCGTTTTTCGCTTGAAAGGATCAGAATAAAACGCTTTATTTGCTTCTAAGTTGCCAGAAAGCCACAGCGCTTGCGGCTGCCACATTCAAAGAGTCTACCCCGTGGGACATGGGAATGCGGACAATGTAATCGCAGTCTGCAATCGTGCCGTCGGATAGTCCATCCCCCTCTGTACCCAGCACAATGGCAAGCTTTACTTCTGCCAAAAGGCGTGGGTCATCTATGCTGATGGCATTGTCATTTAAAGCCATGGCAGCAGTCTTGAATCCCAGCTTTTGCAAAAGCCTGATACCGGATGGGGAACATTCTGAAGAAGTATTTCCAAGGAAAGTCCATGGTATTTGAAAAACGGTTCCCATGCTTACCCGTATTGCACGGCGATACAGAGGATTACTGCATCCGGGAGTGAGAAGTACCGCGTCAATACCGAGTGCTGCGGCAGAACGGAAGATGGCGCCCACATTTGTGGGATTCATAATATTTTCCAATACTGCAATCCGGCGTGCGCCGGAGCATATTTCTTCAAAATCCGGGAGTGCCTGACGGTACATGGCGCATAGTGCGCCGCGGGTTAACGGAAAGCCTGTCAGTTGTGTCAATATTTCATAATCAGCAGTATAGACAGGGATTTCTCCGCAGCGGGCGATAATTTCCTTCGCTTCTCCCCCAATATGTTTTCGTTCCAGCAAAAGGGAGACGGGAGTGTATCCGGCATCCAGGGCGCGATTAATTACTTTAGGGCTTTCTGCAATGAAAAGTCCCATTTCCGGTTCATGCAGATGAAACAGTTGACTCTCCGTAAGCCGGGTATAGATATCCAGTTCCGGTGCGGAAAAGTCTGTTATTTCAATAATGTTTGGCATTCCTTAAAATCTCCTTGAGGAAGTTTGTTTTCAGGGAATATTATAATGTCCCGCAGGATAGGTGTCAAACCGCTATTGATTTTTTTGTAATTTAAGGAGGAAAGTATTGTATTGAATTACATTTTCATTTTTCCGATTTGTTTAGAATTTGCAATTTTTATGTGCGCAGAGGTATATTTTTAGAATAAAAATGACGATAAAACATATATGAACAGCATTTGACAAATATCCGGAATGCCGGGAGGGATGATCATGATTGTAGGTACGATTAAGAATACAGTGAAGTTACAGATGATGGATACGAAATGGCAGCAGAAGAAAGTAAATCCGGGCAGGAAGCAGAGCGAAATGACCCAGGAAGAAAGGATGCTTCAGGAATTGCGGGAACAGGCGAAGGATATTCGTGAGGGGAATAAATATACGAAAATCAGTGTCAAAATCCAGGCGGGTGGAACCCTGACTGCGGAAGAATTGAAGTATCTAAAAGAAAATTATCCCCAGGCATTACAAGACTATGAAGAAATAAAAAGAGAAAAAGAGGCTTATGAGAGACAGTTAAAGAACTGCAGAACCAAGGAAGAGGTCGAAAGGGTTAAGGTTCAAAAGCTGGGCAGTTTTATGGCGGAGGCAAAAAAGATTTCTTCCAATCCCAGTATTCCCGATGATAGGAAGAAGGCATTATTGGGAAAAATACTGGCAAAGGTGATAAATGTTTCGGAGGTTCATTACGAGTTTACAAAGTCTCTCCTCTATCAAAATCTTCCAACGGAGGAAGAGAAGCAGGCGAAGGAGGATGCGGCTGAGACCACTGTTATGGAGCAGCAGGAGAATGTTCAGGAAAAGAATGTTTTAAAAGAAAATGCGCAAGAGGAGAATCTCTCGGAAAAGACAGAAATAACAGCGGATATTGATATTGTGGCTGAAACAAAAACCTTTGAACAGGCTGAGGAGGAAATCAAAGATTACCTGAAAAAACAAGATGCCTGTTCTAAAAAAATTGATGTAACCATATAGACTGATTTATAAGGAGATGTGATTATGAAGGTAAAAAATATTTCTGTTTATGCAGGATGGGACGAAGTAAGTTTACGGCACAGAGAAGAAACTGCAGAACAGCAGAAAAACAGAAAAAGTATTTCGGCGGTCAGTCTGAATCAACAGGATGACAGTATTTTAATGAAAAAACAGATGGCACAGAAGAAGGCAATGAAAATAGTAGGAGATACCTTTGCTGCCGATCATACGTTGGATGAGGAACAGAACAGCCGCAGGGAAAAGGTGAAAGAACTGCGGCAGCAATTAACGGAAATCAAAGAATACATAAACGCGCAGAAGGAAATTCCGGAGGAAGAAATGATCGAAGAGGATAGAGCGGCACGGCATGAAGCGCTAAAAGAGTATCAAAAACAATATGATAATATTAAAAATGAAATCATGTTAGAAATAGGAACAATCCGTGCAACAAAAATAGAACGTTTAAAATCTTCTCCTATGTTAGAGGCGCAGAAGGAAGTTGAAAACATTATGGAAGCTGCAGGTGATGAAATCATCGGTATGCTGATACAGGAGGCAAAGGATCATATCGACGAGGAGAAGGAAGAGAGGGAAGAGCAGGCGGAAAAAATTGCAGAGAAGCGGGAAGAAGAGAAAGAACGGCTTGAGAAATCCGAGGAAAAGAGCGAGGAAGCAGAAGCCATAACAGAAATGATAAGGCAGTCTTCGTCAAGCGATTTGCAGAGAGAGATAGAACAGATGCTGGATAAATTGAAGCTGATAGAAGAGGATATTAAGGGCGCAGCAGTAGATACGCAATTATAGTTAAGAAATTTAACATTATGGATAATCCCGTTGCATCTTACGCCAAAAAAGGATATGATAATATTAAAGGTGATACCACGAAAGGGACGGAACATTGAAGATAATAAAGCGAATTTTGTATTCTATACTGGCATTGGTTATGTTGTTGTGTGCCTTGATTTTGATTTGTGCATTTAATCCTTCTCTGACGGAAAGAATTGCGGAAAAGGTGGCGCAGGAGACGGAGGCACAGGGGGAAGCGGCACAAACACAGAGTGCCGGGACGGATAATTTGGAAAGCATCAGTGTACAGACCGGAAACGGCGGCTATGTCCCTCCGGCACAGGAGAGTGTGGCGTCCCCCGAATCTGTAAGAGATAAAAATGGTTATGAACCGGTTCGGGAAGACGGCGAACAGGTTGCAGACGAAGAGGCTGAGAGCATTCAGGAAGAGCTGGGAACCGGAGAGAGCGGCGAAGAGTTTACTTTTGATACGGAATTCTATCCTTACTATGGAATGCTCGGCAGAGATATGAGAACTTTGTACAGACAGATTTATGCGAATGCCTTGGAACTGATAACATCATTTACCCCTGCGGTAACGGTGACGGCGGATGAGGTCAGGGATGTATTCGAGGCGGTATACAATGACCACCCTGAGCTTTTCTGGCTGGAAACAAGTTATTCCTGTAAGTATCTGCAAAGCGGACAATGTATTGAACTGACGCTGCGATATAATAAGGCGGCAAACGACTTGGAAGAGTCCAAGAGACAGTTTGAAGCTGCGGCAAATCAGATTCTTACAGAAGCGGAAGCGTTGTCCGACGATGCAGAAAAAGAAAGATATGTCCATGACGCCTTGATAGAAAAGGTGGATTATCATGCGGGAACCGATATGAATCAGAGCGCATACAGCGCCTTGATAGAAGGCAGAAGCGTATGTGCCGGATATGCAAGGGCATTCCAGTATTTAATGATGGAATTAGGCATTCCCTGCTATTACTGTACGGGGTATTCCGGTGAGAATCACGCATGGAATATTGTGAAATTAGAGGATGATTATTATAATGTGGACGTCACATGGGATGATACCAATCCCGCCACCAGCGATTACTTTAACAAGACGGATGCGGACTATGCGCAAACCCATATGCGTACAGGATTGTCGGTGAATCTGCCTGCATGTAACGGTGAAAAGTACCGCAGGGGAGGAGTGGGCAGCACTGTCTGGGACGAGATTGAGACGGACGGTGATTCCGCAGGGCAGGAAGATATTCTGAACGCTGAGACAGAGGATATTATTAATGATAATCCCCAGAAGCCTCTTGAATGGACAGGGAACGATGCGGAAAAGGAGCTGGAAGCAGACTTGGAGGAGGCAGGTATTACAGAGGACGACGTGATGGAAACGTTGGAGGAATATTATGCCGATTGTCTGGAACAAATGAAAAAAGTCGGTTCAGGGATGCAGCAGTTTACCAATGTGATTCCAAAAGACCTGTGGGATACCATTGAGCAGGAATACAGTTCAGGCAAATACGAAGAGGGTTATGTGGATGAAGCGTTAAAGGAATTAAACATGGATCATTTTGCAATTCAGCTTCAGACAGTGCGGCTGAGTGGAAAGTATTACAGATTGTATCATAATGTTTCCACATGGGCAGATGAAGAATAAAGAATTAAAAAACGAATAAAAAAGGCTTTCCAATCGGCAGACCGGTATCATCCGAATCTGCGATTGGGAAGTCTTTTTTGTTAGCTGTATACAGGAAAAAATAATCAGTATGGGCATTGGGTCATTTTTGAAATTTGAGGAATATCCTGAGGGAGAATTCATATATATTGAGAAGAGGTTGTTTTAGACAGGAAGGCAGGTGGGAACATGCAGCAAGATTTATTGCAGTTATTTCCAATGGCACAAAGGAGCTTCTGGCAAAAGACTGCCGTAGAGCAGGAGCATATTCAGGAAATCCGTCTGCGAAAGGAACAGCCTGTGATTGTCCTTTGGAAGGGACAGGAATATTTTCTGGATTCAGAAGGAAATTTTACGGACAAGCTAAGCAGTGCGTATTGTATGGGAGAAAAAGAGATGGATGCGCTGTTAAATCATATCTGTCACTATTCGCCCTATGCTTTTGAGGATGAAATCCGTCAGGGATTTGTGACGGTTGCGGGAGGGCATCGGGTGGGACTTGCAGGGCAGGTTGTGTTGGAAAAAGAGACAAGTGTACGAACAATAAAGCATATTTCCTATATGAATATCCGTGTATCACATCAGATAAAGGGTGCTGCAGACGAAGTTCTTCCGTTTGTCTATAAAAATGGCAGTCTGAAAAATACGTTGATTATCTCGCCGCCGGGATGCGGAAAAACAACATTGCTGCGGGATATGATACGACAGATATCGGACGGAAATGCCTATGGGAGGGGAATGAGTGTAGGAGTTGTGGACGAGCGCTCAGAAATAACAGGTTCTTATCTGGGATGTCCCCAGAACGATGTGGGGATGCGGACGGATGTGCTGGACGCATGTCCGAAGGCGCTGGGAATGATGCTGCTTCTGCGCTCCATGTCTCCGCGTGTGATTGCGATTGACGAAATTGGCGGCATTCAGGATATGAAAGCTTTGTATCAGGCCGCATCCTGCGGCAGCAGAGTTGTGGCAACCATACATGGGGACGGGCCATGGGACTTTATTCGGAAATTTTCGGACTGTGGAATGGAAAGAGAACAGCTTTTTGAGTGTTTTATTGTGCTTGGAAAAGTGAATGGGTGCCCCGGGGTACAAAAAATGATGGAGAGGGATGAGGTATATGCTTCGTTTGATAGGGGGGATTATGATTTTAAGCGGATGTCTGGGAATGGGTCTGTGGTATCGTGAAAGCTTTATCGGACGACTGGAAGCCTTGCGGAATCTGCAGAGAATTCAGGAGCTTTTAGTCAGTGAAATCAGATATGGAAAAGCCACGCTGCCGGAGTGCTGCAGTCATATCGCAGAGCGTGTTCCAGAACCCTACAGAAGCGGCTTTTTACATATTTATGAACGGATGAGAAAAAACATGGGCGAGATATTCGGGCAGGTATTTCGGGAAAATATGGAGGATTGTCTGAAAGACTTGCCGCTTACGGAGGAAGATAAAGTTAAGTTTCTTTCTCTTTTTTCGGATAACGGTTTCGAGGATGAGGGGATGCAGATCCGAAGCATTGAGCAAAGCAAGGAGCTTTTACAGCAGACAATCAGCAGACTGGAAAAGGAAAATACAGAAAAATGCCGTATGGCAGTGGGGCTTGGAGTAATGAGCGGTCTGCTGCTTGTGATAATACTGCTTTAAAGGTGCAAGACAAGAAAGTTGAAACAGCGGAGAGTGAAGGATTATGGGAGTAAGTCTGATTTTTAAAATAGCGGCAGTTGGCATTCTGGTAACCATATTGAGTCAGATTTTGAAGCACAGTGGTCGGGAAGAACATTCTTTTCTGGTCAGTCTTGCGGGACTGCTGCTGGTTCTTAGCTGGATAGTTCCTTATATCTATGATTTGTTTGTGACAATACAGGCGTTGTTTGAACTTTAGGGGAGGCGGACTTTCAAAATGTCAGAAATCATTAAAGTAGGAATGATGGGAATTCTCGGGGTACTGCTTGCAGTGCAATTCAAGGCGAACAAACCTGAGTATGCTATGTATATTGGATTTGCAATCAGTATTCTGATATTTTTCTATGGATTGAAGCAGGTACAGGCGGTGCTTGAGCAGTTTGATGTGATACGGGGAATTCTGGGAGATGCGGAAAAGTATCTGACAGTGCTGCTGAGGGTTATCGGAATTACCTATATCTGCGAGTTCAGTTCAGGAATCTGCAAGGATGCAGGATATGGTTCGGTGGCGGAGCAGATTGAAATATTGGGTAAGCTGTCCGTTATGTTTGCGGGAATTCCCATTTTGTTTGCAGTGATTGAGCAGATACAGAGTTTGATGTAGAGCAATATGGGAGGAATGGCATGGAGTTTGAACTGCAAACGATATGGCAGGATTACGGATTGGACAAACTGGAAGAAGGAATGCAGACTCTGTTCCCTGAATTTGATATTTCATTGGACGTGCTTTTTCAAACCATTCTGGAGGGGGATATTCTGGGAGCGTTGGAATATCTTGTGCGCGGAAGCTTTGGAGGTATGGTGGGACAGCTTTTCGGAATGAAAAATATTCTGGTATGGCTGCTGGTTTTGGGGGTGGTGTCTGCACTAATGACGCATTTTGTGGAAATTTTTGACAGACATCAGATAGCAGATTTGAGCTTTTATTATATCTATCTGCTGTTTTCGACGGTACTGCTGAAATGCTTTGGACAGGCGGTGGAAACGGCGGTTTCGGCAATCGAAAATATTATTTTATTTGTAAGGCTGCTTGTTCCCACCTATCTGCTGGCAGTGGGAGTGTCGACGGGAACTACCACCGCAGGCGCCTGTTCCCAGCTTCTTGTACTGCTTATTTACGGCGTGGAGAAGATACTGCTTGGCTGTGTGATTCCGATGATATATTGTTTTATTGTATTATCAATTGTAAACTCCGTCTGGTCAGAGGAAAAGCTGGGGCTTATCATTGAGCTTGTGGAAAAAGCAATCGGCTGGATTTTAAAGGCGGCAATCGGAATCATAACGGGAGTCAGCATTTTTCAATCTGTCATTACGCCTATGGTTGACTCGGTGAAAAAGACCGCTTTGCAAAAAACTATGTCTATGATACCGGGGATTGGCAATGCCGCAGACGGATTGGTAGAGCTGGCAGTGGGCTCTGCGGTGGTGATAAAGAACAGTATCGGAATTATCTTGTTAATCCTTCTGCTTGTGATGTGTGCGGCGCCGTTATTGCAGATTTTTCTGACGGCGCTGTTATTTAAAGGGGCAGCGGCTGTGATGGGAGTAGTCAGCGATAAGCGGATTACTGCCTGTGCGAACCGTGCGGGAGATGCAGGGATGCTTTTGTTTCGCACCGCAGGTACGGCGATGCTGCTGTTTCTGATTGTGATAGCAGTGGTGGCAACGTCAATCGGTAAAACATAAAGGAGGTTTCTTATGCTGTCGGGATTTGTAGGTATTATCTGCAGGGTGGCAATTTTTATGATATGTGCTCAGGCAATTGTGCATTTCCGCCCGAAAGCTTCTTATGAAAAATATTTGAAAATGCTGATAAGTATCATGATTCTGATATTGCTGTTTCAGGCGGCGGAAAGTCTTTTTTCACCGGAGGAAAAAGGCAGGCTGGCGCAGCGGGCGCAGTGGTTTGCGGAAAGTCTGGACGAGAGTATGCAGGAGGCAGCGGCAAAATCTCTGTTTTCCGAAGAAGATTTGCAGATTACAGGACAGGATCCGCGGCAGACGACGAGTGGGGAAACGTTGCAGGAAGGAAGGGAAGGGGAGAGAAATGCGGCATCGGAAATTACGGTGCAGATTGCCCCGGTTGAACAGATTACAGTTGAGTCTGTGCAGGGAAATCCGGAATAGAGAAGGAGGCGTTTGATGGAAGGCGGAGAAAAGTGGAAAAAATGGTTTCGCAGAGACAATTTGCTGATTTTGATTCTGTCAGGGGTTCTTTTGTTTATTATTGCGCTGCCGACAAAGGAGGATGACAAAGCGGCAGAAGAGAAGTCAGACAATGGGAATTCTCAGACACAAAACAGTGTATCGTGGGAGAGTTCACAGTCTGCCGCAGAGGAGGAGAGCAGGGATTTCACAAAAAAGCTGGAGGAACAGCTGGAGGAGATTCTGAGCGAAATGGCGGGCGTGGGAAAAGTGAAGGTCATGATTACTTTGAAATCCTCAGAAGAGCTTGTGGTGGAGAAGGATGAACCGGTGACACGCTCTAATACCAACGAGAATGATTCGGCGGGAGGAAGCCGCATTGTCACACAGGTAGACAGCAGTGAGGCTACCGTGTACCGCACGACAGGAAGCGAAAGCGAACCGTATGTAATTAAGACCCTCTCTCCTCAGGTGGAGGGAGTTGTTGTGGTGGCGCAGGGAGCGGGAAGCGGAACCGTGAACCAGAATATTACGGAAATGGTGCAGGCATTGTTCGGCGTGGAAGCCCATAAAGTAAAAGTGGTAAAAATGGCAGCTTCAAAGTAGCATATATCTATTTGGGCATTCATAGAATAAAGTAATCAATGTAGCTGTCTGATATCTTCTGCGGAAACAGTGGATAAAAGCGTTACAGAAAAAAAGGAAAAGGGAGAGTACTGTGAAAAACTTAATCAAAAAAAATCAGCTTATGATTACTGCACTTGCGATTATGATTGCTATTGCAGGATATCTGCAATTTGCGGGGGACAATCTGGAGGAAGAATACCTGACGGTGAATGAAGAAGAAATCGCAGGTGTAGCGGATAATGGCGGAATTATAACAGAAAATTATACGGCAGAGGGGATTTCAGAAGCGGCAAATCTGGATGGAATACTGGATTTATCGGAGGAAGATTTACTTTCGGCAGAACTGACAGAAATTGAAAGTCTGGATTCCGAAGTGGATGTAATTATGGAGGATTATCTGGATGAGGATATGGAAGTGGCGGAGGCAACGCCTGAGGAGGGAGAAATTCCGGGAGAAGCAGTGTTTACTTCTTCCACAGGCGTAACTGTTTTGTCCGAGGCAAAACTTTTGAAGGAACAGACAAGAGCAAAAAATAAAGAGACATTATTGGAGATTATAAACAGTACGGGATTGACTGATGAGCAGAAGCAGGAGGCGGTTAACAGCATGGTGCAGATGACGGACTATGCGGAAAAAGAGGCAGCTGCGGAAATTCTGTTGGAAGCGAAGGGATTTACGGATGTTGTGGTAAGTATCAATTCCGATGCAGTGGATGTGGTAGTGAACGCTACAGAGCTGACGGATGCACAGCGGGCGCAGATTGAGGATATTGTAACACGGAAAACGGATATTGCTGCGGAAAATATTATAATCAGCACGGTAGTCCAGTAAATTAAATTCAGTTTTTTTGTGTACAATACATAAAAAATGATGTATAATATAATACATTCGGCAATTTTGACCCCAAAAGCGTTTTATGTGCAAGAGGCACAGGAGAATAAAGGGTAAGTTACATGAAGAGAGTTTTTTTAATTGTATTGGATAGTTTTGGAATTGGAGAGATGGAGGATGCGGCTTCTTACGGAGATGTGAAGGTAAATACCATAAGAAGCGTATCCTCAAGCCCATTTTTTCGTATGCCGAATATGGCGGCATTAGGATTGTTTGAGATTGAAGGCGTGGAAGTGGGACCAAAAGGACTTGCGTTTCAGGCGACGGTGGCAAGAATGAAGGAAGCCTCCAGGGGAAAGGATACCACCATCGGTCATTGGGAGATTGCGGGAATCTGTTCCGAAAAACCCCTGCCCACGTATCCGGACGGTTTCCCGAAGGAGATACTGGAGGCGTTCTCTGCAAAAACCGGCAGAGGAGTTTTGTGCAACAAGCCATATTCAGGCACAGAGGTAATTCAGGATTACGGAGACGAACATCTGCGCACGGGTAATCTGATTGTCTACACCTCGGCAGACAGTGTGTTTCAGATTGCTGCCCATGAGGATATCGTCCCGGTGGAACAGTTGTATGAATACTGCCATATTGCAAGGGGAATCCTGCGGGGGGAGCATGGTGTGGGAAGAGTGATTGCAAGACCCTTTACCGGAGAGAGCGGTCATTATGTAAGAACTGCCAAAAGACACGATTATTCCATTCTGCCGCCTGCTGATACCATGCTGGATTATCTTGTGCGCGCAGGCAAGGATGTGATTGCGGTAGGAAAGATTCAGGATATCTTTGGCGGAAAAGGAATCACGGAGGCTGTTTATACCGGTGGAAATGAGGAAGGCATTGCGCGCACACTGGAATATCTGGACAAGGATTTTGAGGGTTTGTGCTTTATTAATCTTGTGGACTATGATATGCTTTACGGACACCGGCGGGATGTGGACGGTTATGCGGAGGCGCTTTCATATTTTGATGAGAAGCTGCCTGAGATCATGAGCAGACTGCGGGAAGAGGATATTCTGATGATTACGGCTGACCATGGCTGTGATCCTGCATATCAGGCGACAACCGACCATACCAGGGAATACACGCCGTTTCTGATGTATGGCGCAAAAGTACCCGCACGAAATTTAGGAACCAGAGACACCTTTGCGGATATTGCGGCGACGGTCCTGGACTATTTTGAGATTGAGACGAAAATTACAGGCGAATCCATGTTAAAGTGATAAGCTGTCAAATATAAGCGATTTTAGGAGGAACTGAAAGTGAGTAATTATACAGAAGAAATTAACCGTCGCCGCACATTTGCGATTATTTCCCACCCCGATGCAGGTAAGACAACCCTGACCGAGAAATTTTTACTTTATGGCGGAGCCATTAATCTGGCGGGAAGTGTAAAGGGAAAGGCGACTGCAAGACATGCGGTGTCCGACTGGATGGAGATTGAGAAAGAAAGAGGTATTTCCGTTACGTCCTCCGTTTTGCAGTTTGAATATGACGGTTACTGCATTAATATACTGGATACTCCGGGACATCAGGATTTCTCCGAGGATACCTACCGCACCCTGATGGCGGCGGACTCTGCCGTGATGGTAATCGATGCTTCCAAAGGTGTGGAGGCACAGACGAGAAAGCTGTTCAAGGTCTGTGTGATGCGCAAGATTCCTATTTTTACGTTTATTAACAAGATGGACCGTGATGCAAGGGATACCTTTGAGCTTTTGGATGATATCGAGAAGGAGCTTGGTATTGCAACCTGTCCCGTCAACTGGCCTATTGGCTCCGGTAAAGGCTTTAAGGGCGTTTATGACAGAGAAAAGAAATGCGTGATTGCCTATTCCGATACCGAGAAGGGTACGAAGGAGGGCATCGCCACAGAGATTCCGGTGAAGGACGAAGCACATCTTCGTGAAATCATCGGCGAGGAAGCGGCGGACAAGCTGTTGGAGGAGATAGAGCTTCTTGACGGCGCCAGCGCCGAATTTGATTTGGAGGAGGTCCGCAAGGGTGAGTTAACTCCTGTATGCTTTGGTTCGGCACTGACGAATTTCGGCGTGGAAATTTTCCTGAAACATTTTCTGCATATGACCACAGCGCCGCTTGCCAGAAAAGCGGATGTGGGTATGATTGAGCCGACAGAGCATGAGTTCAGCGCCTTTGTGTTTAAGATTCAGGCAAATATGAACAAAGCCCATCGTGACAGAGTGGCGTTTATGCGTATCTGTTCCGGCAAATTTGACGCCAGTATGGAAGTCCGTCATGTGCAGGGAAATAAGGTGATGAGACTTTCACAGCCCCAGCAGATTATGGCGGATGAACGTAAAATTTTGAGCGAGGCGTATGCAGGCGATATTATCGGTGTATTTGATCCCGGTATTTTCTCTATTGGAGACACCATCTGTATGCCTAAGGAGAAATTTTGCTATGAGGGAATTCCGACCTTTGCGCCGGAACACTTTGCAAGGGTACGGCAGGTGGATACCATGAAGCGTAAGCAGTTTGTAAAAGGAATCGAGCAGATTGCCCAGGAAGGTGCGATTCAGATTTTCCAGGAGTTCAATACCGGCTTGGAGGAAATTATTGTGGGCGTTGTAGGCGTTCTGCAGTTTGAAGTTTTGAAATACAGACTGGAAAATGAGTATAATGTGGAGATTCGTCTGGAAAATTTACCCTATGAACATATCCGGTGGATTGAGAATAAGGATGAGATTGATTTGGATAAGCTGACGGGTACTTCAGACATGAAGAAGGTAAAGGATATGAAAGGAAATCCCCTTCTTTTGTTTGTGAATTCCTGGAGTATCGGTATGACACTGGATCGTAATAAGGGACTGGTGCTTGCAGAGTTTAGCAAAAACTAAGTAAAAAAGCATCGGAAATAAGCCGGGAGAATGGAATGGGAAAAAAATCATTCAGATATCATTACTGCATGATAGGATTGTTTGTGGCATTTTCCTTATGCGGATGCGCAGACAAAGAGATACTGACAGAGAAATTGCAGACTGCTGTTATTGAAATTGAAGATATTGAAAAAGAGATGGAGCAGGAGAACCGGGAGAGCAAGACATCAGAGGATGCGGACGGTTTTCTGTATGAAGAAGCTTATTGCTATGCCTATGAGAACCTGAATGAGACGGAACGGCTATGGTATGAGAATATTGCGGAATGTCTTAGTACGATGCAGGAGGAGGTACGGCTGGATAAGAAGAGCATAGAGCAGGGAATGGATGAGACGGATATTGACAGGATTTTTCAGTGTGTGCTGATGGATCACCCGGAGCTGTTTTATGTGGAGGGATATACCTACACAAAATATAACCGCGGGGACAAGGTGGTTGCCATCCGTTTTTCGGGAACTTATAGTATGGGAGAAGAGCAGGCGCTTTTAAGAAAAACGGAGATTGATGAGGCGGTGCAGCTTTTGCTTGCAGGGGCAGCGGGACTTACAGACGATTATGACAAGGTGAAATATGTGTATGACACCTTAATCCGCAGCACGGAGTATGATTTGGAGGCGCCGGACAACCAGAATATTTATTCCGTTTTTGTAAATCATAAGTCTGTGTGTCAGGGTTATGCCAAGGCAGTACAGTATCTGTTAGACCGGATGGGCGTGGAATGCACGCTGGTACAGGGAAGTGTGGATACAGGGGAGTCTCATGCGTGGAATCTGGTAAAGGTGAATGGGAGCTTTTACTATGTGGATGCCACCTGGGGAGACGCTTCTTATCAGCCGGATGAGGTGGAGCCGGAGATGGGGTATGTGCCTGAGATTAATTATGATTACCTGTGTGTCACCACCGAGCAGCTTCTTCGGACCCATATTCTCGGAGGCTATGTGCCGATGCCTGTCTGTGTGGATGAAAAGGACAACTACTATGTCAGGGAAGGCGCGCTGTTTGCCGCTTATGACAGGGAACAGATGCGGCAGTTGTTTGAAAAATGTATGGCGGAGAACCGTATGGATGTAACTGTGAAATGTGCGGATGCGGAATGCTTCCGGCAGATTTTGACGGCAATGGTGGAGGAACAGGAGATTTTTGATTATTTTGACACGACTGGAAAATCCATTGCCTATTCTCTCAATGAGAAACAGTTGTCAATGACATTTTGGGTGACAAATGAATAGTGTTTATGCTATACTATAAATAGTATTTTTATCAGGAGGAAACGAAATGGAAAGAGAGATAGATAAGAACGCTGTTGTATTGAAAGAGGAAGATAATGTGGGGGTAGTACAGATCGCCGATGATGTTGTGGCAATGATTGCTTCCCTTGCAACCACTGAGGTGGAAGGCGTTAGTGCAATGGCTGGAAATATCACCAATGAGCTTATGAGTAAGGTTGGAATGAAAAAGCTGACGAAGGGTGTAAAGGTTGATGTGCTCGAGAACAATGTAACGGTTGATCTGGCTGTTACGATGGAGTACGGTTATAATATTCCCGCTACCTGTCAGAAGGTACAGGCAAAGGTAAAGAGCGCCATTGAGAACATGACCGGACTGACCTGTACGGATGTTAACATCCGCATTGCAGGCGTGAATATGAAGAACGAAAAGAAAAACTAAGATAGGAAAGTACTATGGGACGACGTGAGCAGAGAGAACAGATTTTTAAACTTTTATTTCGTGTAGAGTTCAATTCTCCGGAGGATATGCCGGAGCAGGTAAAGCTGTTCTTGGAGGATAAAGAAACAGTAGTATATGAGAAGGATGCTGTTTACATTTCCGGAAAGTTCGAGAAGATTCGGGAAAAGCTCCCTGAGATTGACAGGCTGATTAATGACAATACCGAAGGCTGGGACACTACCCGTATGGGAAAGGTAGAGCTTACGGTGCTCAGACTGGCAGTTTACGAATTGCGTTTTGACGAAGATATCCCGGACAGTGTTGCAATCAACGAGGCGGTGGAGATTGCCAAAACTTACGGACAGGAGAATTCCGGTGGATTTGTAAACGCTATTTTGGGAAGAATTGTAAAGCTGGGTGATAAAGATTAAGAACATTTATACTGTCGGACAACTGAATTCTTATATCAAAAATATGTTCACGCAGGATTATCTTTTGCAGGCGCTCTTTGTAAAAGGAGAGGTGAGCAACTGTAAATATCATTCCTCTGGACATATTTATTTTACGTTAAAGGACCCTAAGGGATGTGTGAACTGTGTTATGTTTGCCGGAAACCGTTTGGGGCTTTCTTTTCGTCTGGCGGAAGGGCAGCAGGTAATTGTGGGCGGCACGGTGGACGTGTATGAGAGAGACGGCAAATATCAGCTCTATGCAAAGCAGATTGTGCTGGACGGTGCGGGTTTACTCTATGAAAAGTATGAACAGCTAAAGCGGGAGCTGGAAGAGCAGGGAATGTTTGCGCAGGAATATAAGCAGCCCATTCCGCGGTATATCAGGACGCTTGGCGTCGTTACCGCCGAGACGGGAGCCGCAGTGAGAGATATTATTCAGATTGCTTCAAGACGCAATCCCTATGTGCAGATTATCCTGTATCCTGCCGTAGTGCAGGGAGAGTCGGCAGCGGAGAGCATTGTCCGCGGTATCCGCGCGTTGGAAAGACAGGGCGTGGATGTGATGATTGTAGGCAGAGGCGGCGGCTCCATCGAGGATTTGTGGGCGTTTAATGAGCGCGTGGTGGCACAGGCGGTATTTGACTGTTCCGTGCCAATCATATCGGCGGTGGGACATGAGACGGATACTACTATTATAGATTACGTGTCGGATTTGCGGGCGCCTACCCCTTCAGCAGCGGCAGAGCTGGCAGTTACGGATATCAGGGAAATCCTGGGAGATATTTTAAATTACCGTGACAGAATGAACAAACTGATGCAGCGGCAGCTTCAAAATCAGAGAGAGATGCTGCGTCATTATGAGATGCAGTTAAAATATTTAAGTCCTGCCGGCAGAATACGGGAAAAAAAGACCTACAGCCTACAGCTTGAGCAGCGCCTGCAGGAGCGGATGGAGAGCGTACTGAATCAGAAGCGGCATGCGCTGGCACTGTATATTGAGAAACTTAAAGGTTTATCTCCTTTGGAAAAGCTTAACAGTGGATTCTCCTATCTGGAGAATGCACAGGGGAAAAATATACGCTCTGTTACACAGGTTTCGGTAGGAGAGAGGATGACAGTCCGGGTAAAGGACGGCACGATTCAGACAGAGGTTACCGGTACGGAATTGCTATAGAACAGGGAGGAAAGTATGGGAAAAGAAATCACCTTGGAAGAAAATTTTGCAAAGCTGGAGGAGACGATTGCCCGGCTGGAGGCAGAGGATATCTCGCTGGAGGAAGCATTTGCGGCATACAGCAAAGGGATGGAACTTTTGAAGAACTGTAATGAGCAGATTGACCAGGTGGAAAAAAAGGTGCTGGTACTCAGTGAGAACGGAGACCTGCAGGAAGCTTTTCCGGGGCAGTAGGGGGCAGGATATGGAAGAACAGACATTTCAGACAATGCTACAGGCAAAGACGGAAGAAATTGAACAAATTCTGCGCTCCTATCTTCCGAAGGAGAGCGGTTATCAGAAGACGGTGCTGGAAGCGATGAATTACAGTGTGCTGGCGGGAGGAAAGCGGCTGCGTCCCATGCTGATGCAGGAAACCTATCGCATGTTTGGCGGCAGTGGCGGAATCATAGAGCCTTTTATGGCGGCAATCGAAATGATACATACCTATTCCCTGGTGCACGATGATTTACCGGCAATGGATAATGACGAATACCGCAGAGGTCGTAAGACCACCTGGGCAGTGTATGGGGAGGGCATGGGAATCCTTGCAGGGGACGGACTGTTAAATATGTCCTTTGAAACAGCGCTTCAGGCATTTTCTAAAGGGATGTCTTTGGAGGAAATGCGAAGAACTGCGGACGCTCTTAAGATTCTGGCGGGGAAATCCGGAGTCTATGGAATGATAGGCGGTCAGACAGCCGATATTGAGGCGGAGGAGCAGGAGAGCAGCATAAGCACGGAGCAGCTCTTGTTTATTCATGAGCACAAGACGGCGGCGTTGATGCAGTCCTCCATGATGATTGGAGCGGTACTTGCGGGTGCCGGAGAAAAAGACGTGAAAGCAATCGAAAAATGTGCCTATAATATCGGTATCGCATTCCAGATTCAGGATGATATTCTGGATGTCATCGGCGACAGTGCGGTGCTTGGCAAAACGGTGGGAAGCGATGCGCGAAAATCCAAGCAGACTTATGTGACGATGAATGGTCTGGAGCAGTCCAAAGCAGATGTGGAAAGGCTTTCCGAAGAGGCGGTAACGATTTTAAACAGCTTTGCGGGTGAGCATACCTTTTTGGAGCAGTTAATCCTGAATCTGGTTCACAGGGCAAAATGATGTTTGCAGGGGATGAGTATATGTTGTTGAATAAAATCGAAAATCCGAATGACATAAAGAAAATAGCCAGAGAAGATTATGCGGAGCTGGCGCAGGAAATCAGGCAGTTTTTAATCGAAAAAGTCAGCGTGACCGGCGGACATTTAGGCTCGAACTTAGGTGCGGTGGAGCTTACAATGGCGCTTCATCTTGCGTTGAACCTTCCCGAAGACAAAATTATCTGGGATGTGGGGCATCAGTCTTATACCCATAAGCTGCTGACCGGCAGAAAGGATGGTTTTGACGCTTTGCGTCAGTTTGGCGGTATGAGCGGTTTTCCCAAGAGAAAAGAAAGCCAGTACGACGCCTTTGATACGGGACACAGCTCAACTTCCATATCGGCGGGACTGGGACTTGTTAAGGCGAGAGATATCAGGGGAGAGAAAAATACCATTGTCTCTGTCATCGGTGACGGTTCGCTTACCGGTGGTATGGCGTATGAGGCGATGAATAACGCGGCGAAGCTGGAAACGAATTTTATTATTATTCTGAATGACAACAATATGTCCATCTCTGAAAATGTAGGCGGAGTTTCCAAGTATCTGAACAATATCCGCACGGCAAACAGCTATTTGGATTTAAAGGAAGGTATCTACAATGCGCTGAGAGGCACCAAAGGCGGCGACAATATCGTGAACCGTATCCGCCGTGCCAAAAGCAGCGTAAAACAGCTTGTAATTCCGGGAATGCTTTTTGAGGATATGGGACTGACTTATCTCGGACCGGTGGACGGTCATGATATTGACAGTCTGATTCGGGTGATTCAGGAAGCAAAAAGGGTGAAAGGGGCTGTCATGGTTCATGTCCTGACACAGAAGGGCAGGGGTTATGCTCCTGCGGAGAGACATCCGGCAAGATTTCATGGGGCGGACCCTTTTGATATCGAGACGGGGATTCCCTCCCATCCGAGAACCGTGGCAAACTATACCGATATTTTTTCCACGGTTATGTGCAAGCTGGGACAGCGGGATGAACGGATCGTGGCGATTACGGCAGCTATGCCGGACGGTACGGGTCTAAAGCGATTCCGTAATATGTACCCTGAGCGTTTCTTTGATGTGGGCATTGCGGAGGAGCACGCCGTTACCTTTGCGGCAGGACTTGCGGCAGGGGGACTTAAGCCCGTGGTGGCGGTTTATTCCTCCTTTTTGCAGAGAGCATACGACCAGATTTTACATGATGTCTGTATCCAGAATCTGCCGGTTATCTTCGCTGTGGACAGAGCCGGACTGGTGGGAAGCGACGGTGAGACCCATCAGGGAATCTTTGATTTTTCCTATCTGTCCTGCATTCCCAATATGAATATTTGTGCGCCCAAGAACAAGTGGGAACTGTCCGATATGATGAAATTTGCGGTAAAGCTGGAGAAGCCTGTCGCAATCCGTTATCCCAGAGGTACGGCGTATGCAGGACTAAAGGAGTATCGCGCTCCCATAGAATACGGCAGGGCGGAATGGATTTATACGGAGAGTGAAATTGCGCTTTTTGCGGTAGGCGGCATGGTAAAGACCGCTGAAAATGTGCGAAAATGCCTTAAGGAAAAGGGTTATCATGTCAGTCTCATTAATGCCCGTTTTGTAAAACCCATTGATGAGGATGCAGTGATAGCGGCATGTAAAAATCACGGCTTGATTGTGACGATGGAGGAGAACGTTGCCACCGGAGGATATGGTGAGAGGGTGCTGAGGTGTATGAATGAAAATCGCCTGTCCAATGAGTATCTGAATATCAGTCTTCCCGATGCCTATGTGGAACACGGCAATGTAGAAGTACTGAAAAAGGAAGTCGGCATTGATGAAGACAGTATTGTCAGACGGATTTGTGAAAGGTTAGGCAGGAAAGGCACGGTATAGATGAAGGAACGTTTGGATGTAATTCTGGTGAATCAGGGCTATGCGCCATCCAGAGAGAAGGCAAAGGCAATTATTATGTCTGGAAATGTCTATGTGAATGGACAGAAGGAGGACAAAGCGGGAACTGCCTTTGATGAAAACAAAATTCAGCTTGAGGTTAGGGGAAGCAGCTTAAAATATGTGAGCCGGGGCGGCTTGAAGCTGGAAAAAGCCATGGAGCAGTGGCAGTTTGATTTAAAGGGCTGCGTCTGTATGGATATCGGCGCTTCCACCGGCGGCTTTACGGACTGTATGCTCCAAAATGGTGCGGTAAAGGTATATTCCGTGGATGTAGGACACGGACAGCTTGCGTGGAAGCTGCGGAACGATGAGCGGGTTGTGTGCATGGAACAGACCAATTTTCGTTACATGGTGCGAGGGGATATTCAGGATGATTTGGATTTTGCCAGTGTGGATGTTTCTTTTATTTCGTTGACGAAGATTCTCATACCTGCGAGAAATCTGCTGAAAGCGGGCGGTCAGATGGTTTGTCTGATAAAGCCCCAGTTTGAGGCGGGAAGGGAGAAGGTCGGAAAAAACGGTGTTGTGAGAGAACCGGAGATTCATGAAGAGGTAATCCGTAAAATTGTGGATTATGCAGACAGCATCGGTTTTGCGGTTCTGCATTTGGAATATTCTCCGATTAAGGGACCGGAGGGAAATATTGAATATCTGCTGCATCTGAAAAAGGAAGAGGAGCCGGGGGAAGCGGTTCTGGCGCTTACGGAGAAGGATGCGGAGGAGCAGTTAAAAACAATCACGGAAGAGAAAAGCGGTCTTTCCCATACTGCTGAATGGGACAAGATAATCGGAGAAACGGTGGAGAATTCCCACAGTTGTTTCTAAGCGGTTACAAGGCGAAAAAGGAGCTTTCAATGAAACATTTTCTGATTTACACCAATAAAAAAAAGGACTGCAGGCTGGAAACGACGGAGCATATAAGAACCTATCTGGAAGGGTGCGGACAACAGGTGACTGTTTTGGTGCGGGAGCCGGACAGAAAGGCAGAAAGTTGTCAGGATTCCGAGGATATTGCCGCCGATGTGGACTGTATGATTGTGCTGGGAGGCGACGGGACGGTGCTGCAGGCGGCGAGAGAAATCAAAAAATTTCATATTCCCATTATCGGCGTAAATCTGGGCACGTTGGGATATATGACGGAGATTGAGCCAGCCAATCTGGAAGAGGCGTTGAACCGTCTGATTGCGGGAGATTACGAACAGGAGTCCCGAATGATGTTAAATGGTAAAGTATGTTCCGAAGACAGTGTGGAGGAAGGCTGGGCGTTAAACGATATTGTGATTTCCAGAAGAGGTTCCCTGCAGATTATTAAATTTAATATTTATGTCAACGGACAGTTTTTGAACGGTTACAATGCGGACGGTATGATTGTAACCACGCCGACAGGTTCTACGGGCTATAATCTTTCTGCGGGCGGACCGATTATCGAACCCAAGGCAAGACTGATAATGCTGACGCCCATTTGCCCCCATACACTGAACCGGACCAGTATTATTCTTTCACCGGAGGATGTGATAGAAATTGAGATTCCTGCGGGGAAGGACGGACAGATGCAGACGGTGGATGCTAATTTTGACGGTACGCATACGGTGGAAATGCACACCGGAGACAGAATTCGGATTGTGCAGTCTGAGAAGATTACGGAATTTATTCAGTTGAATCAGGTGAGTTTTTTAGAGGCATTACATAAGAAAATGAGTGAAACCTAAAATAAATGCAAGCGGGGGTTACTATGAAGAAAATCAGACATCAAAAAATTGTGGAAATCATTGAGAAGTATGATGTGGAAACTCAGGAGGAGCTGGCAGGTTTCTTAAAAGAGGCGGGCTTTGCGGTTACACAGGCTACCGTGTCCCGTGATATCCGGGAGCTGAAGCTTTCAAAGGTGCCATCCGGCAGCGGAAAACAGAAGTATGCAGTGTTAAGACAGGACGACAGTCATCTGGGCGATAAGTATATCAGGGTTCTGCGGGATGGCTTTGTATCCATGGATACGGCGCAGAATATTCTGGTGGTGAAAACCGTGTCCGGTATGGCGATGGCAGTGGCGGCAGCGCTGGATGCACTGAAATTTTCTGAGGTAGTGGGCTGTATCGCAGGAGATGATACCATTATGGTGGCGGTGCGTACTGTGGAGGAGACAAGGGCATTGCTGGATAAAATTCATGTGATGATAGAGAAGTAAAGGGTATAGAAGAACAGATGCGTTTCGGAGAAGGGACATAAGGAGAGAGACGTATGTTACAGAGTTTACATGTGAAAAATTTGGCATTGATGGAAGAGACAGAGGTGGAATTCGGAGAGGGCTTAAATATCCTTACCGGAGAAACCGGAGCGGGAAAGTCGCTGCTTATCGGTTCCATAAATCTTGCACTGGGTGGGAAATTTGAAAAGGATATGCTTAGAAAGGGTGCGGAGAGTGCGCTGGTTGAGCTTATTTTTGTGAATAATCCGGACAAGGTGCTCACGAAAATGAAAGAGATGGATTTGGAGCCGGAAGAGGATGGAACCATCATTATCAGTCGTAAAATGCAGATGGGAAAAAGTGTGTGTAAGATTAACGGAGAGACCGTGACGGCAAAACAGGTGAAGGAGCTGGCGGAGGTTTTGATAGATATTCACGGTCAGCATGAACATCAATCCCTGCTTCACAAGAAAAAGCATTTGGAAATTCTGGATTCCTATTGTGGGGAGGAACTGTTAAATCCTGCAAAGGCAGTGGAGGAGGCTTTTTTGGAGTGCCGCAGGCTGCGTCAGACGATAGAAGAGGAAGCCATGGACGAGGAGCAGAAGGCAAAGGAGCAGGCTTTGGCAGAATTTGAGTATCGGGAGATAGAGGAAGCAAAGCTCATTGCAGGCGAGGATGAAGAGCTGGAGCAGCAGTACCGGCGTATGGTGAACAGTAAGAAGATTACGGAAAATCTGGCGGAAAGCTATCAGTATTCGGGAAATGACAGCGAATCGGGAGCCGGCAGCGCGCTGAGCAGAGCACTGCGCGCGTTGAGAAATGTAACAATGTACGATGAAAAGCTGGAACAGTTGGAGCAACAGCTCGCTGAGGTGGACAACCTGCTTGCCGACTACAACAGGGATGTGGCTGAATATTTGGACGACAGCGAGTTTGACGGGGCTGATTTTCAGAGAGTGGAGGAGAGGCTCAATACTATTAATCATTTAAAAGGGAAATACGGTAATACCATTGATGAGATATTGGCGTATGGGGAATCCAGACAGGAGCTTTTGCAGAAGCTGTCGGATTATGATACTTATATGGAGAAGCTGCAAAAAGATTTGAAGCAGTGTGAGGAGCGGCTGAAAGAGGCTTGTGCGGTGGTTTCCGAAATCCGAAGCAGAAACGGAACACAGCTTGCGGCGAAGCTTCGGGAGGCGTTGGTGCATCTGAATTTTCTGACGGTGGAATTTGAAATTGCAGTGCGTCCCGGTCAAACGATTACGGTCAAAGGCTATGATGATGTGGAATTCTTGATTTCCACCAATCCCGGAGAAAGCTTGAAGGCTTTGGGACAGGTGGCCAGCGGCGGCGAACTGTCAAGGGTGATGCTTGCAATCAAGACTGTACTGGCAGGCAGGGATGATATTGATACTTTAATTTTTGATGAAATAGATGCGGGTATCAGCGGAAAAACCGCATGGAGAGTATCGGAGCAGTTAGATACGGTTGCTCATGCCCATCAGGTTATCTGTATTACGCATCTGCCTCAGATTGCGGCGATGGCAGATGTGCATTTTGTCATTGAAAAAAGCAGTAAGGAAGAAAATACCATTACGGATATTCGCCGTATGGACGAGGCGGAAGGCTTAGGCGAGCTGGCAAGGCTTTTGGGAAGCGATACACTGACAGAAGCGGCGTTGTCTAACGCCAAAGAAATGCGGGCGCAGGCATATGAGCATAAAAATAAAATTTTATAAGACGGTATACATTATTCTGTAAATATTAACGGATTAACACCTGCAAATGTTTGAATTTATATACGACATTTACAGGTGTATTTTATTACCCCAAAATTCACATACTAATTGCGGAAAAGAGAAAGAATGCGAGTATTGGAAGAGGGGAAACTATGAATTTCTGGGTGAGTGAAAATGAAAGAATAAAGAAAAATGCCAAGGAAGATATGGTAATTTTTTTATGTGATTGGAAAAAGCAGGTCAGAAGGTATCGTATTTACAGAGGGTGTCTTTGTGTTGCCTTGCTGACATTTTTTCTGATACTTATGGGAGTAGGATATTATCTGGTGGACAGCAGTATTCCCTCTATTATCCGTGTTCGTGCGGGGGAAGAGCAGTCATTTGATTTGGGTGTGCCTGCAAAGGCAGAAATTGTCAGCGTTAGTGAACAGGGAGAAAGTAATATTCCTGAAGGTGCGGTGACAATTGACCTAAGCGGATCGATAACAGTAAACGCTGAAAGCTTACAGGAGTCTCTGCTAAATGTTAAGCTGTTTGGTTTTTTGCCGTTCAAACAGGTAGAGATTGAAGTGATTGAGGAGCAGGAGTTGATTCCTGTAGGTGTTCCCATTGGAATCTATGTCAAAACGGACGGAATTCTTGTAATCGGTGTGGGTGAATTCCGGGGGCAGGATGGCGTGCAATATTCGCCGTCTAAGTACATTCTGAAATCAGGGGACTATATACAGAAGCTAAATGGCGAGGAAGTGACCGAGAAAGATGATTTTATCAAAAGAATAGAAAATTGCAGTGGTCAGGAGCTGGTCCTCACAGTCGAGAGGAACGGAGAACCTATGGATTTGAAGGTGAAGCCCGTAAAGGACCAGAATGGAGCCTATCGAATCGGTGCATGGGTGAGGGATAATGCTCAGGGTGTCGGAACAATGACTTACATTGACGCAGAGGGAAATTTTGGAGCATTGGGTCATGGAATTAACGATGTTGACACCAGCACGCTCATGGAAATGAATGACGGAACTCTCTATGAGACAGAAATTGTTTCCATTCAAAAGGGGAAAATTGGAAATCCCGGTGAGATGGTAGGGATGATAGAATATTCGGATGTTCATATACTCGGTGATATTACAACAAACAGTGCCCAGGGAATTTTTGGAAAATGCAATGAGAAAGCAATAGAGCTGACAACGGAAAAAGCTCTGCCAATCGGTCTGAAGCAGGAAATTGTGGAAGGTCCGGCACAGATACTTTGTACTGTGGAAGACACTCCCGAATATTATGATATTGAGATTACCGGAATTCACTTAGACCATGACAATGTGAACCGCGGACTGGAAATCAAGGTTTCCGACCCTGAACTGCTTGCAATCACCGGTGGAATCGTGCAGGGAATGAGCGGCGCCCCCATTATCCAGAATGGGAAGTTCATTGGTGCGGTTACGCATGTGCTGGTACAGGACAGCACGAGAGGGTATGGGATTTTTATTGAAAATATGCTGGAGCATTGAGAAATATAACAGACATAAGAAAGCCGGTTTGGGAGCTTGCTCACAATATCGGCTTTCTTATGTCTGTTATATGGCGAAAGCCATACAGCGAGATGGAGTGAAACGAAATCGAGCTGTATTTCTCAATACCATAGCGAGAATCGAGGTGAAAGCCGGTTTGGGAGCTTGCTCACAATATCGGCTTTCTTATGTCTGTTATATGGCGAAAGCCATACAGCGAGATG
>CALWSL010000010.1 GCA_944384205.1 uncultured Acetatifactor sp.
ACCAATGTTCTTGACAAACTTTAGTATACAGGTAAATCCACGAACCTACAATGCGGAGGTCATTACATATTGTCTAATAAATAACAACATAAATACAAATCAAGGTGCAAGGTCTTTTATCAGGTTATCAGGACCTTGCACCTTTTCCAGGCTTTGCTACCTCATTCCCCTGCTTCCTTCAAATACTCCAACACTTCCGTAAACACCATCCCATGCGACGCCTTAATCAGCACCGTACATCCTTCCGGTATCAGCGTCTCCTGGTTCTTCGCCAAATCTTCAAGCAGTTCTTCCCTTGTTGCATAGTAGCGAATCATTTGCTGTTCCTCTGTCCGCGCCTTGCTTACATCCTTCTGCGCCCCTTCATACATATGTCGGGAATTCTCCCCCACACAGTAAATGCGGTCAATCCCCTTCTGTACAGCATAAGCGCCTACTTCCGCATGCAAGGTATCAGAATTGCTTCCAAGCTCAAACATATCGCCCAGAATCGCTACTTTTTCCGTGTCAGCCATTGCAAGCAAGTTCAGCGCCGCCTTCATGGACACGGGGTTTGCATTATAACAGTCATCAATCAACGTATAATGCGGCAGGCGAATCAGATTGTTTCGTCCGCCAATGGCGGACACCTTCCCAATTCCCTCTGCAATCTGTTCTGAGTTCAGTCCCAGTATTCGGGCAACACAGGCTGCTGCTGCCGCATTGATTACCATATGGACACCGGGTAAGGGAACATGTATCGGCGTAACCATATCGGCAGCTTCCTGCGCGTTACCCTGCACATTTTTCATATGCAGCATTGCATCGCTGCCCCACAAGCCTTTTCCCTGAATCTCATCTGCAAAAACCTCTTCGGGAAATGCGCCCAGACCAAAAAAGTGGGGTTTTTTGCCGTTTACCTCTGTGACAGTGCGCAGCTTATCATCCTCACCGTTTAAGCACACCTCACCGTCTTTTGCCATAAAGTCAAAAATTTCTGTTTTTGCCTTGAGAATACCGTCCCGGGTCTTTAAATTCTCCAGATGGCACTGCCCGATATTGGTAATCACACAGATGTTGGGTCGCGCCATTTTGCTTAAGCGGTGCATCTCGCCAAAATCGCTGATGCCCATTTCCACAACCGCCGCCTCATGCTCAGGGCGGATGCGGAGAAGGGTCAGGGGAACACCGATCTCATTGTTGAAATTTCCCTCTGTCTTAAGCACCTGATATTGTTCGGAAAGCACCCCCGCAATAAATTCCTTGGTGCTGGTCTTCCCTACGCTTCCGGTGATTCCAACTATGGGAATGGTCAGCTTGCTCCGATAATATTCCGCGATATCTTTCAGCGCCTGAAGGGAATCCTTTACCAGCAGATAACTCCCCCAGTCATCTGCTTTTATACCATGCTCCGCCTCTACCTGTTCCGGCGTCTTTTCCGTAATCACAAGGCTTGCACCTTTCGCATACACATCCGCGATAAACCGATGTCCGTCTACGCGCTCGCCCACAGTAGCAAGAAAAACGCCCCCTGTCGTCACCAGCCGGGAATCGATTACCACGGAGCTGACCTGACCTTTTCCGTCCGTTCCCTGCAAAACCAGCGTGCCGCCGCTTGCATTTTCTATCTCACACAAACTCAGATTCATGAAATTCAAATCCATCATACCGTCAATCCCTTCTCACGAAATAACCGTCAGGTTTACTTTCCACTCTTCGCATAATCCAGTATTCTCTCGCAAAGCTCCTCAAAGCTGATTCCGATTGCCGCCGCCTCCTGGGGCAGCAAAGAGGTGGGTGTCATGCCGGGTAGTGTATTTGCCTCCAGGCAGTACAAAGAGCCGTCCTTCCCCATCATGAAATCCATGCGGGCATAATTTTTCATACGCAGCGCCTGAAAGACGCGCTCTGCAATATCCTGCATCTCTTTGGTTTTATCCGCCGGGAGCTCTGCGGGACAGGTCTCCACGGTGCTGCCTGCCTGATATTTGTTCTTATAATCATAAAATCCCTGCTTGGGCGCTATCTCAATGACAGGAAGCGCCCTGCCGTCCATCACGCCTACGGAAAATTCTCTTCCCTCTATGTACTGCTCCACAATCACTTCTTTGTCATAGCGGAACGCCTCTTTTTTCGCCTTCTCATATTCTGCATCATCATGGGCAATGCACACGCCCACGCTGGAGCCGCCGCAGCAGGCTTTTACAATGCAGGGATACGGAACCTTTTCCGTCTCCTGCTCTCCCTGATACAGACGAATGCCTGCGGGAGTGGGGATATGATGCGCCTTAAAAATATCCTTTGTAATTCCCTTATCCATCGCCATGGCGGAGCTGACGAAATCGGTCCCGGTATACGGAATGCCCATCAGTTCAAAACATGCCTGAATTTTGCCGTCCTCACCGTTCGCACCGTGCAGCGCCATAAAAACCGCATCCGCACTCTGACACAGGGCAAGCACATTCGAACCAAAGAAATTTTTATCCCCGTCGGGGCGCATTGCCTTTATCTCCTCCAAATCGGGATTTTCCTCCGCAATACCGCCTATCTGGGCTGCCCAGTCAGTATCCCGCTCAAAAATACCCTCTGTCTCACCCTCATATCCTAAATATACGTCCAACAGGATTGCCTGATGCCCGTTTTTCTTTAATGCTCTATAAATCATACTGCCCGTACTTAAGGACACATCTCTCTCCGTACTTGTTCCGCCTGCCAACACTACTACCTTCATTGTTCTAAACACCTTTCTAAAATTCATTCCTGAATTTTTTACTTCCTGATTTCATCTCTCAGCGTTCCGTCGCTTCTTCCGGCATCGACATAGCCGCCAACTGCGCCAGCAGCAAAAGATATCCCGTACAATCCTCTTCCCGGGGATAAAAAACAACGGACTGAAGATTTCTTCCGCCGAGATAATGGAAAAAATCCTCCAAAATTTTATGATACTGATAGCTGTTTAATACATAATTTACAAAAATCATTTCTGACGCTTGTGTCAGAATATCTTCCGTACCGTTATTTTTTGCGGCGACAGGATGGGTCATATCATCAATGCGATTTGAGATTTCCTCGCCTCTGTCCATCATTTTATCCAAAAGAGTATTACACAGCTCCACATCCACTTTCTGCCTTGTTACCATATATGTCATTGCGCCGTACAAATATTCTCTTTCACTTCCAAAGCCTCCGCTGTTTTCAAAATAAGCTTTATACTCAAGTATCTGCTTCCGATAGGAGGAAAGACCGGATGCTTTGTACAGCTCTGTCAGGGCAAAAAAGCTTTCCGCATCCTTTTGCATGGTATTCTGGGTTTTGTCAAACAGCGAGGATGCCCTTTGCAAACATGTTGTAGCATACTTTTTATCATATTTCTGATATAAATAGCTGAATTTTGCCAAAAGCGCCGCATTCAGTACGCCGTCCTGCGCATCTTCTCCGCTGTTTTCCCGGATTTCAAACCAATCTGCAAGCTGCTCAAGAATATCCGGAACATCATTTTTATCTCCATCCTCAAACAACTCCGGATACCACTCATAAGCAGTAAGTAACTCTGTCACCTCCGCAAGTGTGGCTGCCTGCTGTCCGCAGTCAATCAATAACTTTCGTGTCAACTCCTCAAATAGCTGTATGTAAAGCTCCGGTACTATGGAAAAGGTATCGGATCTGCCTATGATGTCACATTCCACATAATAATTGCCCGGTGTTTCATATTCGTCAAATACCGCGTAACCGAGAAACAAATCCATTTCCGCATTGTAGCTCACTTTTTCAATGCTTCCCTGATACGCCGTTTCTCCGGTATCTGCATTCACCAGACGAAATTCTTCCGGCAGTTCTTTTCCTTTCACTGCCGCCATCTTTTCCTCTGCAGCCTGATAACCCAATCGATTTACCAGTACATTAGCGGTTAGCTGCGGTAATGTATATTCAATAATCGGCGTATTTTCCATGCCTGTCGCCGCAGCATAAATGCCTTCTTTCGCCGTTTCCGCATTTACCCCGCATCCGCTGCATATTCCGGCAAGCAGGCTTACTGTCACGACCCAGGCAATTTTCCCGGTTGTCTTCAAAACCTTCCTCCTTAAAAACTTTACTCCGATTATTGTAACACGAATTTCTTAGAAAGCAAAGCTAATCCTTATTTCCGTCATATACAATCTGTCCGTCAATAATGGTGTAAAGCGTCCTTGTAAAAACCTCCATGGGATTGCCGTCAAAAATAGCGATATCCGCATCCTTTCCCACGGCAAGGCTTCCCATCCTATCCTGTACGCCACAGATAATAGCGGGGTAAAGGGTAATCGCCTTAAAGCCTTCTTCCATAGGCAGTCCTGCCTTTACCGCCAATCCTGCACACAGGGGAAGATATTGAATCTGGGAAACCGGGTGATCCGTGGTGATGGCAGTCATCACACCTGCCCGGTTTAAAATTCCTGCCGTTTTGAAATCCATATTCTGAACCTCAATCTTGCTGCGGGTGGTAAGGTCAGGACCTACAATCGCCGGAAATCCTGTCTCTGCCAGCTCCCGTGCAATCAGATGTCCTTCTGAGCAGTGTTCCAGCGTCATCCGCAAATTGAATTCCTTCGCAATCCGAATTGCAGTAAAAATATCATCTACCCTGTGTACATGGGCTTTTAATGGGATTTCCCTTTTTAGTACGGGTATCCAACATTCCTTGGAAAAATCTTTTTGAAAAGCCTCCCCCTTTGTTTTCGCCTGTTCCTTGCGTTCCAAATATTCCGACGCCTCTGTCAGTTCCCTTCTGAGCATGGCTGCTATCGCCATACGGGTGGCAGGGCTTTTGTTCTGTCCGGAATAATTGGTTTTGGGATTTTCCCCAAATGCCACCTTCATAGCGGCAGGCGCTTTTACAATCAAATCATCCACTCTTCTGCCTTTTGTTTTCAGCAGCGCAAACTGTCCGCCCACCACATTGGAACTGCCGGGACCAATCATGGCGGCGGTAATTCCCGCCGCCACTGCATCGTCAAACGCCGCATCCATCGTATTAATAGCGTCTATGGCGCGGAGATATGGCGTAACCGGCTCCACTGTCTCATTGCAGTCGTCTCCCTCCATACCCTTTTTCTCCTCGGTAATTCCCATATGACAGTGTGCTTCAATGATTCCCGGCATAATCATCCCATCTTTTACGATTATCAGCTTTTCCTGCTCTGACAAAGCAACCTTAACCTTGTCCCTGGAACCGATTTCTACAATTTTGCCATTCTGTATATGGATGACACCATCCGGGATATCTTCCCCCGTCATGGTGAGAATCCGACCTCCTACAATATACATACCAACTCCTTAGAACAGGTTCTCCGGATTTACAGGCGTACCATTCTGTTCCAACTGAAAATACAGATTGCTGCCTTCCACGCTGTAATATTTTGTGGGCGCAGCCACGGAACCAATAATATCTCCGGCATTTACATAACTGCCAACGCTGACCGGAATTTCCTTTAACTGTCCATAGGTTGCCTGATATCCGTCTCCCAAATCAAGGGTGACTGCCTTACCAATCTGTGCATCCTCATAGATATCTATCACCTTACCTTCTGCACAGGCGCTTACTGCACTGCCCTCTTCTGCTGCAAATATAACAGCCGGATTATATTTATACTGGTCCAGTGTAGCAAAATAAATACCGGCGTCCATGCTATAGTGCATTAGAATGTCACCTGCGGCAGGACGAACCAGCCCGTCCTCCTCGGAGAAATGCAGTTCCTTAGATACTACTACCTCCCCAGCAGAAGCTTCTTCGTCGTCATCCTCTTCCTCACCGTCTTCTGCGGCATCCTCTGAATCCTCGTCCGCATCATTCTCCACAAGCACTTCGCCGCCGTCCGCCAGTTCATTCACATCCTCCAAGCCTTCCAGCACTGTTTCCTGTCCCTCTACACTATACTTGCCCTCTGTCAGTCCTGGAATTTCCACCAGACTTGAACCTGCCTCCAAAGGCATGTAGTCCAAATCATCGTCCATATTTGCCTGATTTAATTCTTCTTCCGTTGCATCATTCCGGGCGGTCTGATTGTCCTGAGGCACATTATTCTGTGCAATCTCCTGATATTTATTGTCCGCGCTGTCCTCCAATGCCGCAAAATCCATGGAATATCCATCATCTTCAGATTTCGCATTCTGCTGCTTCATATACACTCCCGTCATCGTAAGTGCAGCAAGAACAAAAGCAGAGGAAGCAATCATAATAATCCGCTCTTTTTTGATATTGTTTTTCCTGTTTCTTCTCATACCCATTATCCCTTCCTTATTTGTTAACGGCGCTTTCGCGGCGTACTTTGTTTTTGTATTGTCGCTTTTAGTCTTGCCGAAACAGATGGATTTATGCAATGGAACAACCGGAAAAAAAAGACTGTAAACGACATCTTTTCCTGTCATTTACAGTCTTTCCAATTTTATAAATAAATTCAGAAACTTTATTTTTTTACGGATAAATTCAAATACCTGTCTTATGCCTCCCTGTCATACTTTGCCACATCTACATGCTGCAAAGTTCCTACATTGCCATTTTCATAAAGGAAGATTCCCGTGCTGCGGATAGCTCCTTTTGCCGCGCCGTCATCCGCCTGCAAGATAAAGTCCGTGGCTGCTTTTTGCAGGCAGATTGCGCCCACTCCTTTATCAGCCAGCCGGTAAAGGACGTCTTCGCCATTCTCGTCCTTGCACCAGATTTTTAATTTTGACCAAATTTCGTCATTTTCGTCAATCCAGCCGTTGCCGTCATTATCGTATTGCGCCAAATCCGCAAAGCCATCGCCGCTTTTTGTACCAAACAGCTCACTGCCGTCATTGATGATGCCGTCACCGTTTTTATCCAGCGCCAGATAACCGCTTTTGCTGCCAAGCTGCGCAATTTCATCCTCTTCTCCGTCTGCGTCAATATCGAAGAAAAATTTCTGGTCGGAAAGCTCTGCCGCATCCGTGTCCAGATTGATTACCAGCGGATCACACATTTTCGGTTGTACGAAAGCAAATCCGCTCTCTTCCCTGTAATATTCCTGGAACTCCCTGCTCATTCCCACATTTACGTTAAAGTGAAGCTCTCTGCCATCTGCGGTACGCACCGTTCCCACAGTGGAAAAGGAGGTATTCTCCGTTTCCATGCGGAAGGTCTCCTGCGTGTAATTAAAAACCTTAATGTTTGCCGTATAAACATTTGTTGAACCGGACAATACAGAATTGCTCGTCTGTACAGTCTGGTTCTGACTCATTCCGCTTTCATCCATCCATTTATCCCACCGCTCTCTTCTCGATGAAAAAAGCAAATCAAAAATATAGCGGATTGTCATTTGTCTGATATCCGATATCGTATTATCGGACGAAGAACGGATATTGAATTTTGCTGTTGACACCTGATAGCGGTTCTGCCAGTCCTCCAGCAGACTATTCTTCTGCTCCGTGGTCTGTTCGCTCTTTTCCTCTGCATTTTCCTGACTGTCAGACACAGAGGTATTCAAAGTATTTTGATTTTGTGTCAGACCCGCCTGATATTCCTTTATCGTAAAGCGTCTGACGGTAACATTGGAAGCCTGATAGCTTCTTGCGGATTCCATTCCTATTGTAGAGGAAGCAATCTTCAATCTTTCTTTACTCCTTTTCCGACCCCTTAGAAAAATAAAAGGATGATACAACGCAGAAGATTCCTTTCTTCTGCAATCATACCATCCGTGGTGTCGATTCTGATTTTACTCGGACTGCTGCTGCCGGCATAGCACCCGTCCTGTAATACATATATCGACGTTATTTTAAATTTCTTTATATCCCCATCTTAATTTTGCGGTGCGGGAGGTACCGGCTTTCCCTTTGCCTGTGCCATCTTTGCGGAAATATACTGGGCTGCCATTTCCTTCGGCACAATGATATTCTCACTGAAGGGATTAATCACAAAACCGGCAACGGGACTGATATTCCCCTGGTCATCCTTTTTAAACATCATTGCGGCGTAATCCTCAAAGGACATTGCAAGAGTCTGCTGTCCCTCTTCGTCCTTCCATTTCTTAAGCTCCGCCATATCGGTAAACGCCATAAAAAACTGCTTTCCGTTGGGAGCGGCAAGCACCGGAAGCTGTACATGACTTCCCGGTCCCAGCTTCGTCTCTCCCGGCTCGGGAACCGGCGTCACAGTTGCCGGCGTTAAGTACTGTGCTTTCACAATTTCATCCGACAACATTTTTTTATGCTCCGGCGTATTTTCTGCCTTCATCAGTTGAATCGCACCCATTAACAACGGATTGGATACAGATTTATTATATTCCATATATTATCTCTCTTTCCGCATTAAACTCTATTATAGTTAATCAGACAGCCCTTCAAAATAATCTGACGCTCTTCATCGGTCAGCTCGCCCAGACGAAGCTCAAACTCTTTCAGACCATTCTCTGTCACATTATACGCCTGAATGACCTCTGCCTTCTCCTCTACGGCTTTCCTGATGCCGGGGATGAACAGATAATCCAAATTCTTAAACGGAAGCTCGCCCTCCTGAATCAGGAAAGGAAGCATACCCCAGTTAATCAGGTTGGAGCGGTAACGCTTGGTCGCATACTCATTGGCAATATTTGCCCATCCGCCCAATACCTTCTGACAGGAAGCTGCCTGCTCACGGGCAGAACCGTCGCCGGGCTTCACCGCAAAAATGGTGGAACCGAAACCTGTATTTTCATGACTTGCATCTGCAAACTGCCGTTTCACGGCATCCATAATCTCTTTCAGCGCCGGAACCGCTTCAAAAGGCTCTCCGCCGTTCATTCTCTCGGTTTCGGCCTTCTGAATTGCCTTTGCACGTCCCACATACTGAGGGTCCTTACGGCTCAGTGCAAACTCCGCCAGTCCCAGAGGATTGGAACGATAGGAAGAAGTCTCGCCGGAGGGAATCAGTTCATCAGTAGTCGTTACCGGGTCATGAATCTCGGAGACTACCTGTAACACAAGATTCTCAGGCAGTTCACCCATCGCAGGCCAGTCCTTAATATTGGGACCAAACTGAATCTCAACGTCCGGGTCAGCCACACCCTTGGAATCAAATACGCGGTTTGCATAAATATTTGCATCAAAGTGATATTTATATTTGCCGATTGTTCCGTCAAACTCGGTAGCGGGCGTCAGCACACCCTTATTCGCTGCAGTTGCCGCGATAGAACGGGCATCCATCAGCGCTACGGAAGAAATCTGACCGTTCTGCAGCTTGGAGCCTTCACGGTTCGGGAAGTTTCTGGTGGAGTGACGGATACTGAACGCATTGTTTGCGGGTGTATCCCCTGCACCGAAGCAGGGACCGCAGAATGCTGTCTTCATAACGGCGCCGGTCTCAAGAATCGTTGCTGCACAGCCGTTTCTGATTAATTCCATATAAATGGGCATGGAAGCGGGATAAACGCTTAACGTAAAGCCGTCGGAACCGATATAGCTTCCCTTTAAGATATCCGCTGCCGCACAGATATTCTCAAAGCCGCCGCCGGCACAGCCTGCGATAATACCCTGGTCTACCATGAACTTACCATTCTTTACCTTATCCTTCAGCCTGAAGTCCACCGCACCGTCAAGACTTACCAGTGCGCGCTTCTCCGTTTCATCCAGAATATCCATGAGATTTGCATTCAGCTCCTCGATGGTATAGGTATTGCTGGGATGAAAAGGCATAGCAATCATAGGACGGACTTTGTCCAAATCCACTACAATCATGCCGTCATAGTATGCAGCCTCACCGGGATTTAATTCTGCATACTCTTCTTTACGTCCATGAATCTCATAGAATTCCTGAATCTGCTCATCTGTTTTCCAGATAGAGGACAGACAGGTCGTCTCCGTGGTCATAACGTCGATACCGATACGGAAATCAGCGCTTAAATTAGCCACGCCGGGACCTACAAATTCCATTACTTTATTTTTTACAAAACCGTTCTTAAATACGGCGCCGATAATAGCCAGCGCAACGTCCTGAGGACCTACTCCCTTCACAGGAGCCCCTTTCAGATAAACGCCCACTACGCCGGGCATATTGATATCATAGGTCTGATTTAACAACTGCTTTACAAGCTCAGGACCGCCCTCTCCCACAGCCATGGTGCCCAGGGCACCGTAACGGGTATGGGAATCAGATCCGAGAATCATTTTGCCGCCGCCTGCAAGCATTTCCCTGGCAAACTGATGGATAACAGCCTGATGAGGAGGTACATATACACCCCCGTACTTTTTCGCACAGGTCAGACCAAACATGTGGTCATCCTCATTAATCGTACCGCCTACCGCACACAGAGAGTTGTGGCAATTTGTCAGGACATACGGCATGGGGAATTTTGTCAGTCCCGATGCGCGTGCTGTCTGAATAATGCCGACAAAAGTAATATCATGACTGGTCAGCTTATCGAATCGAATTTTAAGCTTGTTCATGTTGTCAGAAGTATTGTGGCTCTTTAAAATACCGTAAGCCATGGTATTCTGCGCAGCCTCTTCCTTTGTAATCTCTTTTCCTGTTTTCGCTTTGATTGCAGCTCCCGCCTCTGCATTATCCGGAACGATTTCCGTTCCGTTTAACAGATAGACGCCGCCTACCAATAATTCTATCATAATCTTCCGAATCCTCCTGTTATTTTTCCTATACCGTAATTGATTATATCGGAAAAAGCCTTCTTGCGCAAGCTATTCTGTGATATTTAAAAAAAGCAGAAACGGCAACAGATTCCCCTTAATTAAGTCCTCCCGCGGGGTAATCCTGAATCAGGGATGCGATTTTCTCCAAATCAATCTGCAGTTCTCCATCATATAACGCAAGTCCCGCCGTTCCCTGCAGCGGCTGCATATGGGGAAGATAATCGTCCTTCCAGTGATAAGAGACCAGCATTCTGCGCAGCGGGTCAATAATCCAGTACTCCTTCACTCCCGCGTCCGTGTATTTCTGCAGCTTTTTGATATAATCCTTACGGCTCGTGGATTCCGAAATAATCTCCAGACAAAAATCCGGTGCGCCGTTGATACCCCATTTACAGATTTTCGACCTGTCGCAAAGAATCAGGACATCCGGCTGTATCATGGTCTTATCATCGCAATCGAGACGCACATCCACCGGTGCAAACATCGGGAGACAGGAGCCGCCCTTCAAATCAATATAATTCCGAATCATGCTGTAAACAACACCCGCGACATGCTGATGCACAAAAGAGGGCGCGCTCATATCATAAATAATGCCGTCAATCAGCTCCACTCTCCGCTCATCCGGCAGGGTATAATAATCCTCCAGCGTATATTCCCCCTGCTTCTTTGGTCTGGAAGCATCATATACCGCCGCTTCCTCTACCTTCTGTATCTTATCCGGCTTTGCGTACTCTGTATTTTCCCCGGAAAGCACCTTCTCCAACGCCTGTTTCGTGGCATATCTTGGGTGCTCTGTCTCTCCTGAAAAAATCTTCTGCAGGGTTCCCAGGGGAACACCGCTGTAATCCGATAACTGCGCCAGACTATAGCCCCGTTCCTGTTTGATACGCTTCATTTCTTCCAATGTCATAATGCCACATCCTTTCCGGTACGATACCTCTGTTCACCAGCTTTCTTACTTTATATTCCTCCTTTTAATACCGTTTGTCAACCGTTTTATTTCCATTTATTCGTTTTTTTACCATTTCTTTGCAAATAAAAGAAGGACCGACATCTCTGTCAGTCTTCTTTTGGTAAACATTTTCATGATAAATTTCACACCTCTGAGCTACCTGCACACATTCACAGGCTTCCCGTCCAGATACGCATAGACATTATCGAACACAATCTTCGCCCGACGCAGCATGGATTCCTCGGAAATAAATGCCTGATGGGGCGTCAGCAGGGTATTTCTCGCGTGTAAAAGAGGATAATCTTCCGGTATGGGCGGCTCCATATCAAATACATCAATGCAGGCATATCCCAGACGGTCCTCATTCAATGCCTTTGCCAATGCTACATTGTCCACAATCGGTCCTCTGGCGCAGTTGATAAAGGCAGCGTCCTTTTTCATAAGCGCAATTTTGTCTTCGGAGAGGAATCCTCTCGTCTCATCATTCAAAGGAAGATTCAGGGAAACAATATCGCTTTCCTGCAAGACCTCTTCCAACGTCTTATACTCGATTCCAAGCGCCTCCGCTTCCTCGGATTTGCTTCGATTATAGGCGATGACCTTTGCGCCAAAAGCCTGGAACAGTTTCGCGGTCATCATGCCGATTCTGCCCAGTCCGATAATTCCTACCGTGCGTCCGCAGATTTCCCTGCCGCCGATGCCTGCGCTGGTACCTCCATTTCGCACGATGGTATCCGCCTTTACCATATTTCTCAGGGCGCCGACCGCCATTCCGATTACAAGCTCTGCAACCGTCTGGTTGGAATACCCCGCCGCATTGCAAATCATAACGTCCTTTTTCCGGCAGGCTGCCACGCCGATATGGTCGATTCCCGTAAAAGCAACCGAAAGCATTTTTAACGCCTCCGCGCTCTCTACCACCTCCGCAGGATAAGGGTTATTGGCAATCATAACAATATCACACCCTGCGCTTCTGCGTTTCAGCTCCTCCACATCCGTGGTTTTTGTATCATAATACACAAATTCATGACCTCTCTCAAGAAGTCCCCTGGAAAGGCTCTCAATCGCCTCTTTGGAAACACCGATTGGTTCTAACAAACTGATTTTCATCTCTTTTTACCTCCTGTTATTTATACTTTTTACTCCACCATCATGTCCGTCATAACGTCAAATACAATCTGCACTGCTTTGGCGAGGTCCGCATACTCCGAATGCTCCTCAGGGCAGTGGCTTCTTCCGTTTCGGCTTGGCACAAATACCATCACCGTATCCACCTTGTCCGCAAACACCATAGCGTCATGCGCCGCGCCGCTTACCATTTCCATATACTTGTAATCATGCTCTCTGCATTTTCCGGCGAGCCTCTCCACCAGTTCTCCGCTCATCCGCACCGCAGGCTGGCGCAGCTTGATATCCACATCACAGGATGCGCCGCACTTTGCCGTGTGTTCGTCAAGCAACGCCCAAACCTCCTCCTGCACACGGTCAACGGAATCGTCGCTGATGGAACGAATATCCATTGTAAATTCCGTCTTGGACGCAATCACATTCATCGCATTCGGATATGCCCTGATAAATCCGCAGGTAGCTACGGTTCCGTTCTGTTCCCTGTCCGCCAGTCCGTCTAATCGGGAAATCACTTTGGACGCAATATTTATGGTATCCTGTCTCATGGACATGGGCGTTGTTCCCGCGTGATCCGCACGCCCCTCTATTGTTGCCATACAGCGGAGCAGTCCCACAATCCCGGTGACAATGCCCAGCTCATACTTTTTCTCATCCAGCACGGGTCCCTGCTCAATATGAATCTCAAAAAAGGCTTTCACCTTTTCCATATCCAGCTTTAAGGTGTCGATTTTCTCCGGGTCAGAACCCCACCGGAGCATCCATTCTCTGATACTGATTCCGTTTTCGTCTGTGAGATGCTCTATATAATGCCGGTCAATCTGCCCTGTCAGCGCTTTGCTTCCCAGACAGCCGGAACCAAACATCATGCCCTCTTCGTCATTAAATGCAATGATTTCCAGATTGTATTTGCGCGGGATGCCGCTTTGCGCAAGCAACTCCGCCACAGAGACGGCGCACACCACGCCCGCAATGCCATCGTACTCGCCGCCGCTTTTTACCGTGTCATAATGAGAACCCATGATAATTGTCGGCGCGTCCACATTTTCTGCGGGGAGTACTCCTCTGACATTTCCCACCAAGTCCACAAAAGTCTTGAGTCCTGCGGACTCCATCTCCGCTTTCAGATACGCTACAGCCCCTTTTGCCTCCTCCGAAAAGGGAAGTCTTGTCACGCCCTTTCCCGGTGTGCTTGTATAGGTGCGAAGCTGCTTTAGTCTTCTCTTTATATCGCATTCAGCCTGATAGGTAATATCCATTACACAACACCATCCTCTTTTGCCCGTTTCAGATAATTGCCGTAACCCTTTTCGCCTACAATCTCCCCATCCTTATAAATCACGCTGCCTCTTACAATAGTCATGACAGGCCACCCCTTCAGGGATACGCCAAAATAAGGGGACCACTTGCATTTGGACTTTAATTCTCCGGCGGTAATCGCTTTCTGCAAATTCATATCCACAATGGTAAAATCTGCATCCGTACCCACCGCCATGGTTCCCTTTTCAGGAGCCAGTCCATAAATACGGGCAGTGTTGTAGCTGGTCATCTTTACTAATTGGGGCAGGGTAAGCTTCCCCTCATTTACGCCGTTTAAGAACACCGCCAGGCTTGTCTCAATTCCGGGGATTCCATTGGGCGCCTGCCAGATATCCTCCTCGCCCCGTTTCTTTTCTTCCAAAGTGTACGGAGAATGGTCGCTTCCGATGTAGTCCACATATCCTTTCCCGATTAATTCCCACATCTCTTTTTGGTTTTTCTTATCGTGCATCACCGGGGAAAATTTCAGATAAGGACCCTTTTCCACCATATCGTCCACCGTAAAGCAAAACAGGTGAGGTGCGGATTCCGCCCATACCTTCACGCCCCGTTCCCTGGCTTCATGGATAATTTTAAGCCCTTCTGCCGTGCTTACATGAAGGATAACGCCCTCTGCTCCCGTAATTTCAAGATAATATACGGCTCGTCTGATTGCCTCGATTTCCGCCTCCGCAGGATGGGTCATATTATAGGCAACGCCGTCCCTGCGCCCAGTTTTTTTGACTTTCTCCTCCATTGCTTTCAGCATACCGTCACTTTCAGCATGGATAATCGCTATCGCATGAATCCGTGCAATCTCCTCCAATGCCTTGTACAGTACGTCATCCTCCACAAAGGGAAACTCGGCTACAGAAAAACACATAAACATTTTTACGGCAGTCGCTCCGGTTCTCAGCCACAAATCGGGTAACAGCTCTATATTGTCAGAGGTTGCCCCGATGTGAATGCCATAATCCACATATGCCTTTCCGTCATAAGAATCCTCCTTCACCTTCAATGCCTCAAAGGTGGTTGTAGACGGGAAATCCAGCGGATGCGAGAGAACGGTAGTCACGCCTCCTGCCGCAGCAGCCATCGTTCCATGTTCAAAGTCTTCCCTCTCCGTAAAACCGGGATCCTGAAAATGCACATGAGGGTCAATGACGCCCGGAAGAATATAACGCCCGGAAAGGTCAATCGTCTCCTCTGCGCTGATGCTGCTTCCATCCTTTGCTATCAAAGCAATCTTTCCGTCCTTGATTCCGATAACCCCTTCATAGACTTCCTCCGTATTAACAATTTTTCCGTTTGTTAGCAGTAAATCCAATTTTTCCAAAGCCGGGTTCCTCTTTGATAAAATACCGCAAGCTTTCAAGGTCCCCTATGGGACCCTGAAAATTCACAGTGTTATCACTTTCTTAATAAATATCCGTTGCGGTGTAGCTTTCGGGCGTTACGCTTCTTAAGATGCTGAAATCATGATAATCAGCAAAAGGAATGGTCTCCCCGCCGGGAAGAATTTCCTCCTCAACCATAAACTCCTCCAACGCAATCGCTGTCTCTACATAGGTATCGTCAACGCCGTATAAATAAATATTCTCTGTCATAATCTTTGCAGTATCCTCCTCAGACATACCGATGTGCTCTGCAAGAATGGTAACTGCCTCATCCCTGTTATTATTGATAAAATCGGTTGCCTTCCGGAAAGCCAGCAGAATATGTGCAATGGTATTGGGATTTTCTGCCGCCCACTCGTCATTTGCATTTAAGGTTGCGTACATATTGCACCACAATACATCACCTTCCGCACCGGGGATATAAGACTGTGTACCGCTGCAGAGCAGGAACGCATCACATTCCGTCTGTGCTTTTGTAACCCAGGGTTCCGGTACTGCCATAATATCAATCTGTCCCTGAGAAAGCGCTGACAACTGATCTGCAAACTGCAGGGTTGCAATTTCAAAACTGTCAGGGTCAAGGTCTAAGTCCTTGCACATATTTCTAAAGGTAACATACTGTGTAGACCCGGAAACCATACCCATTGTCAGACCTTCCAGATCCTTTGCGGAAGTAATTTCAATATCACTTCTTAAAAGCAGACACTGGGTACCGCCCATATTACAGGTTGGTGCGATAACCTTACAGGGAGCGCCATTCAACACCCATGTAGGGGTGGAATAATTGTTAGCGCAGGCGATTTTCGCATCCCCGTTTGCCATAATAGCAGCGATTTCCGGTACGTTTGCCATATACACGCACTCTACATCAATGCCTTCCTCTGCAAAATATCCCTGATTCTCGGCAATCATCATTGCAGCGGAAATCTGAAGGTCGTTTACACCATACAAGGTCACTTCCGTACTTTCGGGAACGCCGACGCCCTCCGCATCTGCGGACTCCTCAGCGGAAACCTCTGAGGAATTTTCTACTGCCAGCGTATCCTCTGCACCCGAAACCTCTATCGTGTCATTTGTCTCAGCGGACTGACCGCATCCGGTCAGCAGCAATGCCAATGTAAACAATGTTGCAGCAAAAATTTTGTGTTTTCTCATAACATTCTCCTCCTGTCAAAAATTATTTTTGAAATAGTTCTCCCCAGCCCTGTACAAGCGCCGGATTTATGCCTGCCATCTTCATCGCGTCCCATACAACGGTGTTGATGGTATCATAAACTGTCATTTTGTACTTTTCTTCCATTGCCGGCACACTCCACATTGCCGGGAAGTTCGTACATACCACACTGATTCCGTCCGCCTTGTCTTTGCAGACCTCTGCGAACATTTCCTGTATCTTTTCCTGGGGAACCAGCGCGAAGGAGCGGTTCACAGACTGCTTTAAGCAGACTGCATTTACAACCTCAATTCCACATTTTTTGTATTCTTTTATAATCAATTCATTGATATCCTCCGTGTAGGGGGTAATCAGATGAATTTTGGAAACCTTATGCTCCGCAAAAGCCTTTAACTGGGACAGCATACTTGTCGTTGCCGGGATTCCTGTCTGTTCTTCAATTTTCCGGCAAAGCTCTCTGTCCACATCAAATCCGAGCCATCCGCCCGATGTTCCGTTCCATGCAATGACATCCACATCGGCGTCTGCCAGCAAATCTGCAGCCGCCAACATCGGAGTATCGTCAAACTGGGAAAGCGCGTCCTGTTCCAGCGATATCTTCGTAACGCGGAATCTGCCATAGTGCATTGTCACTATTTTTTCCAGACCCTCCACCATACTGGAACATATCGGCTCCAATGTGGTATTGGAGGACGGTGTAAGCATACCGATTTTTTTCTGTTCGTTTTTATCAAATATTACTTTCTGCATAACTCTTCCTCCTAAAAGACGTATGTATATTTTTGATTCAGACCCGGACTTGAATGCAGCCATTTCAGCTCTGCGATTCTCCTCGCATCTCTCATCAATTCTTTTTCATTTATATTGAGAACCTTTCCGTCCCTGACGACAATCTCTCCGTCCACAATCACCATATCTACATCATTTCCCAGCCCCAGGTGAACCAGATTTCCTACCACGTTGATACAGGGCGTCAGATGCAGCCTGTCATAATCAATTACAACAAGATCAGCCAGCTTTCCCACTTCGATACTTCCTATTTCAGAATCCTTGTGCAGCGCTTTTGCCCCCTGTATCGTTGACATCTGCAATATCTCTTCCGGAGAGGGATCCGTTACACAATGATTTAATATCCTTCCCGCAACCAATGCCATGCGCATATTTTCAATCATGTTTGCGGCACCATTATCTGTTCCGATAGAAATATTCAAGCCTTGTTCTTTCATATATTGAATACGGGCAATGGAGCCTGCTTTGGCATTTCCCTCGGGGATATGGACAATCTGCCCATGATTTTTACTCAGAATTTCAATCTCCTCATCCTGCAGGAAAACGCCGTGGGCACCCATGAGATATTCGTTTACCAGTCCGCATTCCTCCAGCAATTTTGTGGAAGATATTCCATACACATCCTTTACCCGTGTTATTTCCATAGCACTCTGCGCCAGATGTGTGGTAATCGGCACCCGATATTTCTCAGAAAGCTTTGACACCTTAAGCAGCAGCTCCCTGCTGCAGGTATCCGGTGCATGAGGTCCCAGACAGGCTGTAATCCTGCCCTTTGGATTACTGTATTTTTCCAACAACTGTACATTTTTTTCCAGTAAAGCCTCTCCCAGCGACACATCCCGCTCGTAACAGCCTTCCGCCAGTCTGGAGAATATCATATCGTGAACTCTCTCGCTGACGACTGCCCGCACCCCCAACGTTTCAAAGGCTTTTGCGTTTATCATGGCATGGGCATAATTGTCACTGATTGTAGTCGACCCAAACCGAAGCGCCGTTGCCGCGCCCAAAAGGCTGAACACATAGCTTTCCTCATCGGAAAGATCATCCCCCTGAGGTACCGTGGGGGTATAGGACGGCGCTCTTCCCAAGTCCTCCGCCACTCCTCTCACAATAGACTGCGCCGTGTGAATATGAGTGTTTACAAATCCCGGAAAGACTGCTTTTCCCTTGCAGGAAATTCTGGAGCAGTCATGGTTCTTGTAGTTTTCCAGAATTTCCTCCGCGCCGCCAATCTCTATCATCCTGTTTTTCTCAATGACAATAGCTGCGTTCTGATAAATATGGCGTTCTTCATCCATTGTAACAAAAATTCCATCGTACAAAATCAGCATAAGCGTCACCTACTCGATTGCATCCATTCCGGATTTTTTCCATTTCAGGAACTTTGCCTCCAACAAACAGATAATCTGCTTGATAATGGTATAAATCAACGCGATCAGAACCAGAGAAAGGAACATATCCGATACCAGGAACCAGTTTCTTGCATTTACAATGATATAACCAAGTCCGGTGCTTGCACCCATCATTTCTGCCACAATCAATGCGGAGAAAGTCAGTCCCAGACAAACCTTCATACCGTTCAGTACAAAGGGCAGTGCGGAGGGCACTAACACTCTGAAAAATACCTGCAATTCACTTCCTCCAAGGCTTTTTGCCGACCTGATTAACAAGGGGTCCACACTTCTGACACCCTGAACCACATAACCGATCATGGGAAGCAAGGTTGTGTAGGTAATCAGAAATACCTTTGACACCTCACCGATACCAAACCAGATGATGAACAAAGGACAAAAAGCATACGGCGGGATACTGCCGAAAATACCAAGCACCGGGTCCAGAACATCGTTTAAGATTCTTATCTTTGCCATAAAATATCCCAGCAGAATCGCAATGGAAATTCCCAGAAAGTATCCTTTGAAAATACGAATCAAACTGGCTGAAACATGTTTAAACAGCGTTCCATCCTCCAAATATTCCAGCATTGTCCGAAATACATCTATAGGTCCCGGCAGAAATACCGGATTCATCAGTTCCGCCTTTTCATTGTAAAAGCTGAACAACTGCCAGATTACAACAAACGCTATAATGGAACCGATTCTCACTGCTGTACTGTTATATCTTCTTTTTCTTTTCATACGCCTGTCCCCCCTACTTATCCTGAATGTATCCCTTGAAGTAATTTACATAATCCATAAATTTCGGGTTATTTAACTCTCTTTCTTCTCTGGGCATCTCAATTCCCGTATCTGTAACGACCTTTCCTTCGCCCATTACGATTACTCTGTCCGCAAGAAGCACCGCTTCCTCAATACTGTGAGTGATGAAAACAACGGTTGCCTTATTTCTGCCCCATATTTTCAAAAGCTCCTTCTGCATATTGGCTCTGGTAAATTCATCCAGTGCCGAAAACGGCTCATCCATCAGAAGAATATCCGCTTCATTTGCAAAGGCTCTGGCGATTCCCACTCGCTGCTTCATACCGCCGGAAAGCTGGTCAGGATAACATTTCCGATACTCTTCCAGACCAATCATAGTGATATACTCATCTACAATCTGCTGGATGGTTTCTTTATTCTTATGAGCCATCTTCGGTCCGAAGCCTATGTTCTGCTCTACCGTATACCATGGAAACAATGCGTGCTCCTGAAATACCACTCCGCGGTTCGGAGAAGGACCTGTTACCTTTTCCTTCCCTTCATTTATCAGGATTTCTCCTTCATCCGGCTTAATATATCCCGCTATCAGATTTAATAACGTACTTTTCCCGCATCCGCTGTGACCTAACACACAGATAAATTCGCGGGCGTTAATTTTTAAATTCAAATTGTCGATTACATTCTTTCTCGGAATGTCCTGCGCTTTTTTACTTCCTGTTGCAAAATCTTCATAGTGCTTTGAAAGGTGTCTTATCTCTATCTTTGTATATGCCATAATCTCTTCTCCTTTCACTTTGACTGTCACGACACCACGTAAAAAAGATGTATGGAGAATTTCTCTCTCATACATCTTCGTATGGCTGTTTCACTTTCGTTTTGTTGCCCTTATTTTATTTCCCGCAAGCCCCTTTGTAAATTGTGCATTTGCACAATTTACGATTTAGATTCTATATGACAATATAATGTCAAAAAAGGAGGATAATTCTATGAGTCGAAATATCTTAATAACAGGTTACGAACCTTTTGGTGAGGATTCCTTTAATCCTTCGCTGGCGCTTGCCGAATCCTTAAGCGAATGCCAATACAAAGACTTTACCTTTCAATATGCAAAAATTCCGGTAAACCGGCAGAAATGTATTCCTACCATAGAGAAAGCCATCCGGTGCTATCATCCGGAAATTGTCATTTGCACCGGTTTAGCCTACGGAAGGGCAGGCATCTCTGTAGAGCGTGTTGCCATTAACGTAGCAGATTTCCCGTTTCCGGACAATGCCGGCTATGTTGCCCTGAACGAGACGATTCAGCCAGACGGTGCGCCGGCATATTTCGCAACCCTTCCCATCAGAAGAATTACACAGGCAATCCGGGACGCGGGGATTCCCGCTTATGTTTCCAATTCTGCCGGAACCTACTGCTGCAATCTTCTTATGTACGGAACCCTGCATTATATTGCGGCAAATCACTTAAACATCCGCGCCGGAATGATACATGTTCCCTACACCCCCGAAATGGCGGTTACCAAGGACTTTCAAATGCCCTCTATGGCATTGAACAATATGATTGAGGCAGTAAAAATTGCTGCCATAACCACAGCCGAACATGAAGATGACGTCTCTATGGTTTGTGGATTTGCACAATAGAATTCTTTTTAGTATAATAAAGAAAAATATGCCAAAAAGGAGTCGGTTATGGAACTAAATTCAGAGCTTGCCCAGTATATCGTGGACTACACTGCCAAAATTGTGGATTATACCATTAATATCATGAATCCGGAAGCAATCATCATCGCCTCCACCGATCCCGGAAGAATTGGCGAAATACACAGAGGCGCCAAAAAAGTGCTTCTGACAGGCAATCCCTATATTATCAGTGAAAAGGAAGCCCAAAAATATCCCAATGTGGTTCCCGGCATTTCCCTTCCGATTCATTTTCAAAACAGTATTATTGGCGTAGTAGGTATCGGAGCCGGTGAACAGGCTGTCACCATTGGACGAATCATTCAAAGCAATACAGAGCTGTTAATTGAACAATTCCATCTGCGGGAGTCTATGAACGCGGAAGAACAGGTGCGAAACGAATTTCTCACCCATCTCCTTTCAGAGCCTTGGTACGAAAATGAATTTTATTTTAATCATCAGATAGAGCTTCATCATTTTGAGAAGGAACAAAGCTATCTGGTCGTTTCTGCCGAGGTTCCCGCAGAACTGTTTATCGGGAAAGCGCTAAACCGCTATGATTCAGAAATCGTACACTATGAAAGAAGCATTTCAAGGCTGTTGGAAGTATTGGAGCATCGACTGAATTATATTAATATCACCATTGTATATTTGCCCAATATGCTTACTTTTTTAGTTCCTTATGGGACAAAACAGCAGGAAAACAGCGAGACTTTTGTCCGGACCTTTATCTCCAATCTGGATTTTGTACTGACGCAGACTTTGGAAAATGATTATTACATCGGAGTCGGCGGAATCGCCAGGAATATGACCAAAATACATATACAATACAAGCATGCGATATCCGCTATTAAAATTTCCAAAATAAGCAATCCTGAAAACAGAATCTGTTCTTTTGCAGATGTTTATTTTGAATATCAGCTCCTCTCGATTCCGAAGGAAAAACAGCAGCATTATTACAACAAACTTCTGGGGGAACTTATTCGTGAGGACGGCGAAAACGGTATCTGGCTTTCCACTCTGGAAGCTTTTTTCCGCAATAACCAGAGCATTGGCAAAACGGCGGAGGAGCTGTTTATCCACAGAAATACTCTTTTATTCCGCTTAAACAGAATCAAACAGATAACAGGTCTGCATCCCCAGAATTTTAAAGATGCGATTACTCTATATGTGGCGCTGACCTTCTGGAAGCTGCGCAATTTTGAAAACGACAGCTCGGAAAATACATCTGAGAATATGTAGGAGATATCAATTATGAGTTTAATAGAAATCAAAACAAAAGACCTTCTCATCAATCCCTTTTCCATGATAGAGGATAATTGGTTCCTGATTACTTCTATCAAGGACGGCGCTGTCAATACCATGACAGCCGCCAGCGGTGCGCTGGGACATATGTTCCGCAAGAATGTGGCATATCTGAATATCCGTCCCGAAAGATACACCCATGATTTTGTGGATTCCTCCAATGTTCTGTCCTTGTCCTTTCTTCCAGACACAGAGGAGAATAAGCGAATCCTTCGTTACCTTGGAACTGTTTCGGGCAGAACGGAGAACAAGCTGGAAAATATTCCGTTGACCCTTGCTTTTGATGATGGGATTCCCTATTTTCAGGAAGCTCACACCGTTTTCCTGTGCCGCTGTCTCTTTAAGCAGCCCTATGCACCGGAATCCTTTATTGATTCGGCAGTGAAAGAATACTACTATCCCAAAGAGGATTATCACGATATGTATATCTGCGAAATTATGAAGACGTTAACTGACCGATAAACCATCCCCCTGCGACATCATATCACAGGGGGAACTCTTTTTTATTTCAATACAACCTTATCCAAATGCCAGATTTCATCCACATACTGCTGAATGGTTCTGTCAGAGGTAAACTTACCGGAGCAAGCCACATTAAGAATTGCGCTTTTCGCCCAGCCAGCCTCATCTCTATATGCTTCCTCCACTTTTCTCTGCGCTTCCGCATAGGGCTTGAAATCTTTCAGAATAAAGTAAGTATCAGCCTTCGCGGTACTCTGTGTGTTCAGCAGAGAATTGTACAGCGGACGGAACAATTCCGGGTCATAAGGGGAGTAGGTTCCGTTGATAAGCTGCATTAATATCTTGCGGATATCCTGATCGTTATTGAAGATGTCCATCGGATTGTAGCCGCCGTGGTTTTCATAATTGATAACCTCATCAGAGCTGAGCCCGAAGATGAAGGCGTTCTCCTCGCCGACCTCTTCCACGATTTCGACATTTGCGCCGTCCATAGTACCCAGCGTCAGCGCGCCGTTTAACATAAATTTCATATTTCCGGTACCGGAAGCCTCTTTACTTGCGGTAGAAATCTGCTCGGATACGTCTGCCGCCGCAAAGATAATCTCTGCATTGGATACATTATAATTTTCAATAAATACCACCTTAATTTTACCGCCTATGGAATCATCATTGTTGATAACGTCCGCCACAGCGTTAATCAGTTTGATAGTCAGCTTCGCGTTGCGGTAGCCTGCGGCCGCTTTGGCGCCGAAGATAAAGGTTCTTGGGAAGAACTCCTTCTCCGGATGTTCCTTTAACTCATTGTATAAATACATTACATGCAGGATATTCAAAAACTGTCTCTTATACTCATGAAGACGTTTTACCTGTACGTCAAAGATGGAGCGGGGATTCACCTCAATACCGTTATGCTCCTTAATGTATTTTGCCAGCCGCACCTTGTTCCGGTATTTGATATTCATGAATTCCTGCTGCGCCTTCTTATCATCTGCATATACTTTCAGACGGCTAATCTGGGGCAGATCGGTAATCCATTCATTACCCACATGAGCAGTTACCCAGTCTGCCAGAAGCGGATTCGCATGGAGAAGGAAACGTCTCTGTGTGATACCGTTGGTCTTATTATTAAAGCGTTCCGGATACATCTCGTAGAAATCCCTAAGCTCCTGTTTTTTCAGGATTTCCGTATGCAGGCGGGCAACACCGTTCACGGAATAACCTGAAACGATTGCCATATTTGCCATCTTCACCTGTCCGTCGTAAATGATTGCCATCCTGCGAATCTTATCCTGTACGTTTACGTCAGGAACGTCCGCATATTTCCGCTCAATTTCCAAAATAAAACGACGGTTAATCTCCTCGACGATCTGGTATACTCTGGGGAGCAGTCTGGAAAACAGCTCAATCGGCCATTTCTCCAATGCCTCAGCCATAATCGTATGATTGGTATATGCGCAGGTTTTGGTTGTAACCTCCCACGCCTCCTCCCAGCTCAGATAGTAATCATCCATCAGCACACGCATCAGCTCTGCAACCGCTACAGTAGGATGGGTATCATTCAACTGGAAAGTAACTTTCTCATGGAATTTACGCACATCGGTATGCTTTCTCATATATTTCTCCACTGCCTCCTGCACGGATGCGGAAATAAAGAAATACTGCTGTTTGAGACGAAGCTCCTTGCCTGCGTAATGATTATCGTTAGGATACAATACCTCAACGATATTGCGGGCGAGATTCTCCTGTTCCACTGCCTTCTGATAATCGCCCTTATCAAAGGAATCAAGCTGGAAGCACTCTACAGGCTCGGCATCCCAGATGCGCAGCGTGTTGACAATCCCGTTTCCATAACCCACGATAGGCAAATCAAACGGAATTGCCTTTACGGATTGATAACCCTCCTGTGTAAATACATTTCTGCCGTTTTCATCCGTATGTACGGAAACATATCCGCCAAACTTTACAATCTTGGCATATTCCGGTCTGCGAAGCTCAAAGGGGTTCCCCTCTGCCAGCCAGTTATCGGGAACCTCTACCTGATAACCGTCTCTAATCTGCTGTTTAAACATACCGTAACGGTAACGGATACCACATCCGTATGCGGGATATCCCAGCGTTGCCAGTGAATCAAGAAAACATGCCGCCAGACGTCCCAGACCACCATTGCCAAGTGCTGCATCCGGCTCCTGGTCCTCAATCACATTCAGATCCAGTCCCAGCTCTTCCATCGCCTCTTTTACAGGCTCATATGCCTGAAGATTGATAATATTATTTCCCAGCGCACGTCCCATCAAAAATTCCATGGACATATAATACACCATTTTGGGATCCTGTTTCTCGTATGCTTTCTGGGTTTCCATCCAGTTCTCTACAATCTGATCCTTTACAGCATAAGATACCGCCTGAAAAATCTGCTGAGGAGTTGCTTCCTCAAGGGTCTTACGATAGAGAGTCTTTACATTATAGAGTACGCTTCTCTTAAAAAGTTCCTTATCAAATTTATCCTTTTTGACAGTTGTATTCTTCAACATTCGGTCTCCTTTCATTCTGAAAATGAAAAATCTCCTGTTCCCCCTGTACATTGACAGCCTCCGCTTTTTTTATTATAACAAAGGTTTCTATAGATTCCAACCAATTTTTAAGACTTTGTTCCTATTTTGTTACTGACGGATTCCGGTAGTCAAATCAAAGGTATAGGTCACGCCGTCAATCACAGCCTCACCTTTTGCCATCGTTCCATAGACGACGTCAAAATAATATCTGCCATCCGCGCTCCAGCCCTTTATCATGTGACCGTTCTCATCATAACGCACCCATTTTCCGTAAAGCTGTCCGTCCTCGCCCTGAATATCGCCCCATTGTCCTGCCAGAGATTCCTGATACACATCCTTGCTTACAGCCATCTTGCCGTCATCAATGGAATCGAGCCAGTACCAGGCATCGGAAGCGGGGTCATAAATTTCTTTTCCTCTTCCTTCCAAGCCCTGACGCACACCGCTCTCATACCAGTATTTTTCACCGTCAATTTCATACCATTCACAATCTAACATGATACCGGTACTGTCATTAAAAGCATACGTGGTACCGTCAATATCCTTAAGACCGTGTACCATGGTACCCCACTGTAAATCATAATAGTATATTTTGCCTTCGCCTGCGTCGAACCATCCCTTAATCATTTCCCCTGTAATCTGGTCAAAACGATACCATCCGCCGTTCTGATAATCTTCCCCTTTTACCATGCAGCCGTTTTCATCATAACGGACCCATTTTCCCTCCGTGCGCTCTGCATTCGTGGGAATAAAAGCATCTTTACCGGTTGCCATGGTGCCGTCCGCATCAAACCAGTACCATGCGTCGGAAGCGGGGTCATGCACTTCCTTATCGCGGGCAATTACCCCCGCATCCAGCCAGTAAAGGGTATTGCCTTCCCGATACCAGCCGCTTTCACCGCTTCCCGGCTGCGCATAGGTAACCTCCGTTTCCACGCCCTTCTCCAGCCAGAATTTTTCGCCGTTGTCGGTGTACCATCCGGTATAGTCCGTGTTTATCTGTCCATCCTTGTAAAGACAGCGGACGCCGTTTTCATCATACAGTCCGTTCTTGGAAACCTTCTTTCCGTAATTCGGTACAATATCCTCCCAGGAACTTGCTCCGATAATCGGAAGGATAGTGGAATCAATCCATGCCGCATCCTCTGCATTGCCGTTATCAATTTTGGCGTAAACCTCGCCTGCCAACGTATCGTCAATAATAAAATTCAGCTTATCTCCGTGATTTGCGTTCACAATGATAAAGCAGTCCACCATGGGGTCATACATTGCCGCATAATAGCTGTAAGCCAGCGCCGCCGCCTGATATTCCGCACCCATATAATTGGAAAAACCCTGCTCGGTCAGCATCACCCTGTGCTGTTCGCCAAAGTTATCCCTGATATAATTTGTCATCACATACAGATTGTTGCCGTCAATAATTTTGGCGTCGTCACTCTTCGGATTCAATTCAAACGGATAATCATGTCCGAGATATGCCCAGATGTCCGTCTCATAGAGTACTGCGGGATAAAGATGGGCGGAAACACACCAGTCCACACCGCTTTGAAGCTGTTCCAGGCGGTCATTGAAAAGGTGCAGATACTCTCTTGCCGCTATCCCTCTGCCCTCATCATTGTTATTCCAACTGTGGTCGATGGAAATACTGCATCGGGATACATCCGTATATTGTCTCACCACACTGTACATATCATAAAAAGCGTCCGCGTACTTTGTGGCGCAGGCGGCAGGGTCGGAGCTTCCGCTGTAATGCCACTGGTTCGGCATATTTACCTCATTTCCCAGAATAAAGTTGTCAATATGGCATTCCCACTCTTCGCAGTAATCCATAATCCGGGTATAAAATGCTCTCATGGCTTTCCCGCCATAGCCTGTGGTAGCCGGGGCATAGTAGTTATATCCCTGCACTCTGGAGCCTTCGTCAATCAGATACGAAACGGAGTCGTTCCAACCCAGCAGCAAAACCAGACTGAAGGTGATGCCTTTGTCATTTAGCTCCTTAATTCCGGAAAACAGCCAATCTGGAAAATAAAAATAAAAAACCTCACCTTCATACTCATAGGGAGCTATGTACCCTTTCTGCACCCACTCATGATCCGATGACAAAATACATTCGTCTATTCTGAGATTCTGCAGTCCGTGCTGCAGCCCGCCGAAGTTATCCCAGGTATATTTGTTTACCCCCTGCATTCCCTTGAGGGACGTCGCGTTTGCAAACGCATCCACGGAAGGATATCTTCCCTCCGGTCCCGGCACTCCGGCGTCTCTCGCAGATACCGTAAAAAGCGAAAGACAGAACAGGATAGTTGACAGAACCAATATCGACAGTCTCTTAAATCTCTTTTTTGCCCTCATTTTTTTCCTCCTGTAAAACTGTGGGCAATCACGAATTTTCATTTGTAATTGCCCTTCTTTTCGTTTACTGCATACTAATCTTTTCAACAGCGATTGTCACATTCTCGCCGTTTACATTCCACTCTTTTGCCACTGCGAAAGCGCTGCCGCTTGTCAGTTCATCAGCCAATACCTTTCCACAGATTGCTTCCTTATTTTTCTCAGCAATCTCAGAAAGCTTCTCATTGCCGTTAATGGACACCTTAATGTGGTCCATTACCTCAAAACCGGCATCCTTACGCATGGTCTGAATCTTGCTGATGATTTCGTATACAAAGCCTTCCTCAATCAGATCTTCGGTCAGATTGGTGTCCAGCACAACCGTCATCTTGTTGTCCTCGGAGGATACATAGCCTTCCTTCTGCGCCATATCGATCAGCAAATCATCCTTGGTCAGCTCCACATTCACACCATTGATATCAAATACAAGCTTACCGTTTGCATTCAGGTCATCCATAGCTGCATTGCCGTCCAAAGAAGCCAAAGCCTTCTGGATGCCGCCTAACTGCTTGCCGTACCTGGGTCCGACCGTGCGAAGCTGGGGCTTGAAGTTGTAGGAGGTAAAGTCTCTTACGTCATCCGTAAATACAACCTCTTTTACATTTAACTCATCCTTAATGATATCGGTATAGAAAGCATCAAGGATAAAGTCAGCCTTGATATACATTCTGCTGATTGGCTGACGGTTCTTGATAGCTGCCTCGTTACGGCATGCACGGCCCATAACTACCGCGTCCAGAACGTCCTCCATATCCTCTTCCAGCTTTTTATCAATAAATGCCTTCTCCACTACAGGGAAGTCGCACAAATGAATACTTTCGGGAGCAGATGCGTCAATGCTTCTTACAAGGTTCTGGTAGATATCCTCTGTCATGAAAGGAATCATAGGCGCCGCCGTCTTGCAGATTGTTACTAACGCAGTGTACAGCGTCATGTAAGCATTAATTTTATCCTGCTCCATGCCCTTTGCCCAGAAACGCTCACGGCTGCGTCTTACATACCAGTTGCTCATCTCATCCACAAAGTCCTGCAAAGCCTTTGCCGCCTCGGGGATACGGTATTTGTCAAGGTTGTCGTCCACCTCGCCGACTACGGTATTCAGCTTGGACAGCAGCCATTTATCCATAACGGGAAACTTATCATACTCCAAGGTGTACCTGGTCGCATCAAAGCCGTCAATATTTGCATACAATACGAAGAATGCGTAGGTGTTCCACAAGGTTCCCATGAACTTGCGCTGTCCCTCCATAACTGCCTTGCCGGAGAAACGCTTGGGAAGCCAGGGTGCGGAGCTTGTGTAGAAATACCATCTGATTGCGTCTGCGCCGTAGGTCGCAAGCGCATCAAAAGGGTCTACCGCATTTCCTTTACTCTTACTCATCTTCTGTCCGTTCTCATCCTGTACAAGACCCAGAACGATTACGTTCTCATAAGGAGCCTTGTTGAACAGCAGGGTGGACTCAGCCAGCAGGGAATAGAACCATCCGCGGGTCTGGTCAACCGCCTCAGAGATAAACTGTGCAGGGAACTGCTTTTCAAATACTTCCTTATTTTCAAACGGATAGTGATGCTGTGCAAAAGGCATCGCGCCGGAGTCAAACCAGCAGTCGATTACCTCCGGAACTCTCTTCATCTGCTTACCGCATTCAGGACAGGTAATGGTAATCGCATCGATATAAGGACGGTGGAATTCCACGGTCTTAGCCTCCTCATTGCCGCTCATCTGATACAGCTCCTCACGGCTTCCGATGGAGTGCATATGTCCGCATTCACATTCCCAGATATTTAACGGCGTACCCCAGTAACGGTTGCGGGAGACACCCCAGTCCTGAATATTCTCCAGCCAGTTGCCGAAACGTCCCTCACCGATGGACTGCGGAATCCAGTTGATTGTATTGTTATTGCGAATCAAATCGTCCTTTACTGCGGTCATTTTGATGAACCAGGATTCTCTCGCATAGTAAATCAGCGGCGTGTCGCATCTCCAGCAGAAAGGATAGTCATGCTCGAACTTCGGTGCGTCAAACAGCTTTCCTTCTTTGTCCAAATCCTTTAAGATATCAGGGTCGGCATCCTTTACAAATTTTCCTGCATAGGGAGTTTCTTCTGTCATCTCACCCTTGCCGTCTACAAACTGCACGAAGGGCAGTTCATACTTTCTGCCTACCTGGGCGTCATCCTCACCGAATGCAGGCGCGATATGAACAATACCGGTACCGTCCGTCATTGTGACATAGTTGTCACAAGTCACATAAAACCCTTTTTTCTTCTGCTTTGCTGCCGCTTCGCCTGCGCATGCAAACAAAGGCTCATACTCTTTATATTCCAAATCCTTTCCGGTGTAGGTCTCAAGCACCTCGTAGGTTGCCGTACCTTCCTCTGCCAGCTTTCCGAGCACCTTGTCAAGTAATGCCTGTGCCATGTAATAGGTATAGCCGTCAGCAGCTTTTACTTTTACATAGGTCTCATCGGGATTGACACAAAGCGCTACGTTGGAGGGCAGAGTCCAGGGAGTTGTGGTCCATGCCAGGAAATAAGCATCCTCGCCCACTACCTTAAAGCGCACTACCGCAGAGCGCTCCTTCACTGCCTTGTAGCCCTGAGCAACCTCGTGGCTGGACAAAGGAGTACCGCAGCGGGGACAGTAAGGTACAATCTTAAAGCCCTTGTACAAAAGTCCCTTATCCCAGATGGTTTTCAACGCCCACCACTCGGACTCAATAAAGTTGTCATCATAGGTAACGTAAGGATTATCCATATCCGCCCAGAAACCGACAGTGCCGGAAAAGTCCTCCCACATCCCTTTATATTTCCATACGCTTTCCTTACATTTGTCAATGAAAGGAGCGAGTCCGTATTCCTCAATCTGCTCCTTGCCATCCAGACCCAGCATTTTCTCTACTTCCAGCTCTACCGGAAGCCCGTGAGTATCCCAGCCTGCTTTTCTGGGAACCAAATAGCCCTTCATGGTGCGATATCTGGGAATCATATCCTTGATGGTACGAGTCTCCACATGACCGATATGGGGCTTGCCGTTTGCAGTGGGCGGTCCGTCATAGAAGGTATAGGTCTCGCCTTCCTTACGGTTCTCCATACTTTTTTTGAAAATGTCGTTGTCCTTCCAGAACTTCTCCACTTCTTTCTCACGCTCTACGAAATTCAGATTTGTAGATACCTGTTTGTACATTGTTCTCTTCCTTTCTTTTTGACATTGGGTCTGCTTTTTCGCGAATGAGCAGACTCGAAACGCCTGTAGCGTTTCGAGTTCGCGTTGCTCGTCAGAAGGGCATCTTCCCATCCATTCATGCAAGCATGATGTCTGCAAAGCCGCCCTTCTGACTCTGCTCATTCGCGGAAATAAAAAAGCTCCGCCCTGTAATAGGACGAAGCCGCGCATCGTGAACCACCTGTTACAACATACGTTCCTCAGATGATGAGGAGTTATATGGTCTCCGATAACGGCGGAATTCCGTCCAGAACTACTGGTTGCCTTTGGTTCTGACTGCTCGGAAGTGATGTTCTCTGTTCCTTACTCGCACCGGTCTCCCACCGTCACCGGCTCGCTTTGCCTTTCCGGACACAGATACTGTCTTCGTCATAGCATTTTTAAATCAATATATTTGGGTATATTATAATCTAGTGAATTTTTAATTGTCAAGAAATAAATCGTTAATCTTTTCAATATTCAAATTAGACATAATATCTGCGACCTTAGGATTTTCTTTACGCTGTTCCCAAGGATGAGCTTTTCTTTAAGTTTTCTCGCACCATCATCAGGGTGTATCCGAGCAAATTCTGTCCTTTCCATTTTTCTCTTTCAAGTCTGTCAATGTCTTTCATTGATAGACCTATGCCCCAAATTTTATCTTTTACCGCACATTCTGCCAAAACAGCATTTCCCGTTTTCAAAAGCGACTTTTTCAAGTCAGCATTTTGCGTAAATTTTGCCAAAAGACCTTGATATACAACTATTTGCCTTATTCCACTCCAATAATTATCATCATAACCGGAAACAAGCCGTCCCAACTCTTTAATGTGAGAGACCTCTTTGGTATTAAGTATCCTGACAGCTATATCTGTATCTCCAAAGCAAATGGCTTTCCTGTACATCATAAACTGTTCCATAGAAGAAAACGAAATTTCATCCACTACAAAATCGGAAAGATACCAGTTACTTAAATATCCATTTTCTTCATCCGGGTTGTGGAAACAAATAATATTCATTATACTTCACCAACCTTTTTTACTGCCAAATCCAATTCCAAATCATGAAGTCCATAGTACGCTTTCCTTAAAAAATCAACCGGGACTTTTTTTATGACTTCTGCACTTGGTATATTGTAATACCATTGATAGTAAGCATAGAACTCTCCAATCCAATCCGGCATAAATCCCTCAAGCGCCTTCCCCGATTTTAGAGTGTAGCCTTCTGTTTCAGAAAAATATTTCCATAATTCTTTCGCATCCATTGTATTTACATATGCTTTTTCTTCATCAATACTCTTCCTTGTTTTACTAGCCATATATGTTTCAATAAAATCTACTGTGTCCTTATCCGGAAAGGTCTGTGCAACAAAGTCAAAGAGTTTCCCCTGATTTTCTACAACATCATTCAAATAAACATCTGAATATGCCCGCATTATTTTCACCTCTCAAAAAGTGTACTGAATACATTAGTTACTTTATTTGCATCGGAATCAACCAAATCTCTCATATTCTTTCTCGCTGCAATATCCCGTGAATTGTACTTTTGGTTAAACTCATCATAATTTACAGCAGATAACTCCTTTTCTATTTCATGAAGTTTTGAATATGCCAGTTCCGATTTCATACAATACTGTATCCCCAAATCACCTAACGATAAAAGCTCTTTAAGAATATCAATGTCAATATTATCTCTGACAAACTCTTTTGCAATATAAAAATATGAGGCATTCGCTCTCCAACCTTTAATAACATCGTATTCACTTGTGTCTATTCCATATTTTTCTATAAATTTCTGTGCCAACATTCTATAACGCTTAGAATCTGCTGCATCGCGGTGTTTCATAAGTTCAGCTAACCAACAAAGCACATTTTTTTCTTGAAAATCAAGAATTTTTAATCCCTCCGTGTCCAACTCATACTTATGAACCCAACCATTTTCGTCATTTGGTCTGCAAACTGCCCATTCCTTAGCAAGTTCTGGATTTTCAGTCAGATAAAAACCTTTTCCATAATCGTGTTTGTCATCTCCGCAACCAAAAGTTGGCACAACTACTTTATCCGGAGTCCCGTGAAACAGTATTATTTTACGCATTTCCTCAAATTCTCCTAAATAAACATTTCTTCAAGCATGAAACTCTTAATATCTTGAAGCTTTCCACCTCGCACTGATATACAGCATAAGCATAATACACACTCACCATGCGTGTTTTCCTGTAGCAAGCAGGCTATCAATATCCATATAGGCGTTCTCAATCCGTTCGGTATGGTAACCCCAATAGTAATTAAAAATCGTCTGCGTGATTCCCTGTTTATCCCATTCTTTCAGGACATCACCAGTTTTCTTGTTTTTGTATGCCGCATAAAGCTCAAGCAAATACACAAAGAATTTCATTTCTTCTAACATTTTACTCACTCTCGTATATAGACAGAGTTTTTCGGATTGCCGGTAACTTTTTCGGCTTCCCATATTTCAAATATTGCGCCTGCACCGAATGAAGTCAAACCGCATTCTTCATTTTCAAGCATTTCGTGTGTTTTGGAGAACACGAATGCTCTAAGCGCATCCATCTGGCTGTAACCGTATTTTTCTATAATCATCTGAATAACTTCAGTATTATAATAATCAATAATTTCAGGTTCTAAACGTTTGATACCTCTCTTGCTTAACCTCCACGTCCTCTATTTGACCTGTACAAACATGTTCTGTAACATAAATTTCTTAATATTTTGCAATTCGTCACACTTGCGCTGGTGAAGGGTGATGAGAGTATCTATTTTACGAAAATAATTGCCAATAACCTGCTGCTCTGTGATAGTTTTAGGCATCATCAATTCCATATTTGACATTTGCTTTCCGGATACCTCAACAAATGTTGAACCTGCTCCTACTGTTTCCGCATATTTTTTTAGTTCCTCCGTCCTTTAAAAAAATAAAGTATGAATCAAGTTTTCCATCATGTGGAACTATCGACTGAAAGCCTTGATTTGTACAAGCAACATGGCTTAAAATCGCAGTTTTTCCAATTCCTGCACGAGATGTAAATAAAACAGTGCCAACTGGTAACATCTTCGCCGAGCTACGATTTAATCCTTGCTCTGTAATCTTTCTTTGACTCGAAGAAAGAAATATTTGTTCTGAAATCTCTGCTGGTGCATACCAATCAATATCACCATCCCAATACGCCGAAACATTTGTACTTGGTGTACCTCCACCTAGAATTTCTGCATATTCCCCCAACTTACGCTGTTACCAAGCATTCGCCATTTTTTCAAAAAAACCCTATGCAATCAGACTTCTGCTTGAATAATATGTCCAAAATTCATTTCATCTCTAAATAAATCATATACATACGAAGAACTCTCCATATACAACCCTGTTTCCTCATTTTGAAGTTTCTCAAACACTTCAGAATTGTAAAATTTATTCATCGCCTCATCATATTCTAATCCCTGATCGTTTGTAAATGCTTCAATAATATCTTGAATCATATATTCAATCAATTGTTCCTGCTTACTCATTTTAATTCGCCACCTTTCGCAAAAGTCTAATGCTTTTCTCCGTGTGAAAAGAATATTGAGAAGATGTCTTTTTATATATCATCCCTTTTAACATCGTCTGGAAATCTATTATTTCGTTTTCATATTGTCGAAAAAGCAATGCTATATTATCATCAGCAACTGATCCGATAACAATATCATATTTATTATCTCTGTTGCATAAAACATCGTCTATTTCAGTAAATTTTTTATTTCTATTATTCATAACAAATTTAGCCCACTCTTCTGTCGTCTGCACCCCAAAGTCCATAATTTTAATATCAGGCAATATTCTAAAATCATCCTGTATATCAAATATATCCAATATCGGTGTTCCACCATAAATCTTCGAAACTCTTACCGCCATTTTCTTTGCCTGCTCTTCAATATCGGTCAGATAAAAGCCTGTACCAAAATCCTTATAGGGTCTACACATTGCAAGATTAATACAATCTATGCTAACATTACTTCCATGATACAGTTTCATAACATTCCTCCATTCTTTCTGCACAAGATATCTATATCTTCCAATACAGTATCAAGAGATAACAAATGCTCCGCTTCGTAGTTTTCTTTGATAAATTCAATTCCTTTAAATTGAAATAAATACTGAAACGCTTCCTTCACACTAAGATTATTCTTTCGTGCAAATTCATTTACACAAACAACAGTAAAATCAATTTTTCTTTTCTGTTCATACATATATAAATCCTCACTCTCTCCATATTTTTTAACATAAACTTCTTTATATCTTTCAACTTTTCCAACTTCCGCTGGTGAAGGGTGATGAGCTGGTCGAGTTGATGAAAATAATCGCCAATTCTTTTCTGTTCCCCATAAGACGGCAAGAAAGATTCAAATGTGGAGTACTCCTGTGCATTTACACCTGATTGACCTGAACGCTGTGAAGTAATACGAATGAACTTTTCATATTGCTTTGTAAGCGTGTTGTAAAAGACAAAATTCGGATAATTATTCTTCACTATTTTTGCTCTAATCAAATGACTCTTTTTCCACCGTTTCACGCTTATTGTATAAATCAATAACAGAATCAATATTCGCATCTGTCATTGCATTCTGCTTCTTGTCTTTTTCAAACTTCTGTGAAGTATCTATGAACAGCAGATTTCTTCCTTCTCTATTTTTCTTCAAAACAATAATACAAGCAGGGATAGAAGTATTGTAAAACAAGTTTGCCGGTAAACCTATTACTGCGTATATATTGCCGGAACGGAGCAATTTTTCTCTTATCTTTCCTTCCGTAGCTCCTCTAAACAGTACGCCATGAGGCAATACGATAGCCATCGTACCATTGCTCTTCAAATGATATAATCCATGAAGCAGGAATGCGTAATCTGCTTTTGATTTAGGAGCCAATACACCATAATCGCTAAAGCGTTCATCCTGTAAAAATCCTGCTGCCGCACTCCACTTAGCAGAATATGGCGGATTCATAAGCACCATATCAAAATCCGTCTCCTCTCCGGTAGACCAATCCCCATCAAGGGTATCGCCATTACGAAATCTCTGATTCTCCGGCATAATTCCATGTAAAAACATATTCATTCTGGCAAGGTTAAATGTTGATGTCATTAACTCCCGTCCATAATATTTAATATATCCCGGCTCCTTTGCATACTTTTTTGCATTCAGCAAAAGCGAACCTGAGCCCATACAGGGATCTACTAATCCGAGGTATTTGATACAATCACATTTTTTCATTTTGAAAATGAACACCTTTGAACACCCCATGCGGGTGTGCTCAGCTCTGATTTTCCTGAACAATCATCAAATGGCATACACCAAATATAAGCAGTATGACAACCGTCAGATTAATTCCGTTTATCCACCCAAACTCCATTTCAGACTTTACTCCTGCAAAAACTTCTCCACACATTCTATCCACTGCTCTGGCTGGTATATCATTGTATAACAATGAGCACAGCCCTTAAAGCATACAATCCTTGTTTCCGGATAATATTTTTTCATAAGTCTTGCAGACTTTTGGGAAAGAACTTCGTTTGCCTTTGTCCCATGAATGAATAATATCCTGCTCTTACTTTCCGAGGTCTTAAGCTCCCCGCCTGCAAATACTGAGTTTACCATGTTTTCAATGGAAGTATCGCTCATCCGGTCTGCAATTTTTAAGTAGCTTTCCAGATACTTTTCAGGCAGAAAATACCTCTTGTAATTCTCTATAACTTTTGCTTCTCTGCGCTTTGATCTGTGAATAATACTTTTGTAATTGCTTATCATCATTCTTACAGCAAACCGTGGACATTTTACCAATGGCGCACCATCCAGAACAAGATTTAAAATCTCTATTTTTCCGCTCTTCCATATCTCATGAGCAATTTTACCGCCAAGGGATATTCCGCATAGAACATCAATTGCTTGAATTTCCATTTCTTTTAAACGTCTGATAATCTCTTCTGCTTCAGCGCAAACAGAAATAAATTCACTTATCAGCTCCTCCGTATGGGCATTCAGGGAGACGACATAGACATTATACCGGTTTTTATAAAATTCTATCTGTGGCATCCATACTTGCCATGGTGTAAGCACGCCATGTATTAGCACCATAACTGGTTTCGTCCCGCTGACAAATTCATGTATTAGCATCAAAGCTGCTCCTTTTTAAATTCGTACATTTTATACATAGATGCTGCTATGTTTCCCGCGTACAGATATCGAAAAATAATTTTCTCCAATCCGTGCAGCTCATTCACATATTTCATCGGTGTCAAGCTGTGTTCTCCAAGAAACAATAGTCCGGATTGATCTGCCAGTTCATAGGGCTTATCATACCCATATACCGTATTCACACCCACCTCGTTAATGGGATTTTTATATTTCGATAGCTTTGCAGCACGCTCTGTATAACAATCCATCAGGAGACTTACCGAAGTGAAGTGCCGGGTCAGGGACAACAATAAATCCGTTAATTCGTCAGGTGCAAAATACATACTGACGCCTTCTAATATAACAACAGCATCCTGATTGCCTGCAATCTGGTGTTTCCACTCTGATTCTCTCATGTCTGCCGACAGCATATGATAAAATTCCGACTCATCATAATACTTCTTTCTCTCTGCGATAACCTCCGCAAAGTCTATGTCATACCAATTCGTATTTTTTGCTGATACTCTTTCCACTCTACTGTCAAGACCGCAGCCTATGTGCAGGACAACAGCATCGGCGTTATTTGCCAATTTGCTTTTTATCCACTCATCATAGACCTTCGCACGCATAGCCATAAAATACACCAGCCACCTGGATTTTGCTTTTCCATTCAGAGGAAAACCAGAGGTTTCCCATATTTCTTCCGCTTTTTTATCCATGATAATTATATTGTTTCTGCTCACATATGACTTGCCGTATAGAGGAATATACAAAGTTTTATTTACACCATCCATCTCACAGTATCCTTTATCCAATCCATGTGTTTCGTTTCAATTAAATAAACTCGTTCATTACAACTCACACACCATAATATATTCCTGCTCGTTCTCATCCACTGTCCGAAATCCTACCCACTCGTACATTTTTACAGCATAGTTGGCTTTCTGCACCACCAGAGATGCCTGCCTATAGCCCTGCTTTTTTAGCAACTCCAGCATTTTCACCATCATCTGTGTGCCAATACCCTTCCCACGGTACTCCTTATACAAGGAAATCGCAAAGGATGGCGTGCTATCATCCACATGACCGTAATCATCCATGATCCTTGTCCACACAGCACCCACCACTTTTCCATCACAGCCGGCCACCATGCAATGATCCCCTTTCCGGGAACCGAAATCATCTATGTATACTCGCAGCTCCGGCTGATCGAGGATACTTCTCGGTGGTGGAGTTACACCCTCCGAAATATAGATTGCTTCATATAAAAATCCGTTTAACAGCGCAATTTCATCCCTGCGAATTTCACGTATTGCACAATTTTGCCTGCAGCAGAAATCTGTTTTGTCATGCAGCTTCATTCGTCCTCACTGCCTTTCTCATATTCCGCTTCATTCAGCATTTTCGGCACTTCCTCAATAATTGGCGCAAGAACCTTGTAACCTACAGGCAGTTCATCCGCAGTGCGGTAGGTCGCAACACCCATCGGTTTGGAATAATCTCGGATTGCCAGCTCCACAACGCTTTTATTTGCTTCACGGCAAAGGAGAATACCGATAGCCGGATTTTCTCCATTCTTGCGTTCTTTTTCGTCCAGTGCCGCCAAATAGAAGTTGAGCTGTCCTAAATAAGAAGGCTTGAACTTTCCTTTTTTCAATTCAATCACAACTAACGCTTTCAGGTCACGCTGGAAAAATAGCAAATCGGCAAAAAATTCCTCGCCATCTACTTCAATACGATGCTGATTTCCTATAAAGCAAAAGCCAGAACCAAGGCACTGAATAAAGTTACGAATATTGTTGATGATTTCCTTTTCCAGAACACGCTCATCCAAATCCTGAGGATCAGATAAATCAAGTTCTTCGGTATTAATAAAATCCAGAAAATATTCGTCCTTAAAGGTTTGGATTATTTTCATATACTGCTTATCATCAGGCTCAGTCATAGAAAAATTGTTGGTCAACGCGCCTTTATGCTGATAGAGATTTTCTTTCAGTCTGGTACGCAGAGCAGTTTTGCTCCAATGCCCTGCTGCACATTCACGAATATAAAAGAGTCTTTCATCCAATTCTTTGGCTTTATGCAATATTTCCATATGATGTGTAAAGCTGATCCCCAAGTTCCTGCTCTTGAATTGTCGGAAACATAGCCGCCTATGACATAATATAGAGACAGCATTTCAACGTTTGTATATTTTGCAGCCCTACTTTGACTTCTTAAAATAGCCGTTTTTATGGTTTTAACACAATTCAATATTGTTTCTTAGCATATTCTCTTTCTCCCGAAAATACGTTCACTTGTTTCACTAATCAGATAAGGTATTATAACACAAGATTGACAGAATTTCTACAATAAAAAAACGCCCCACCCTCAAAAAGTGAAGCGCCCGAACTCCCGCCTGCGGATTCCCTTCATGGCGATCTCTGCAGTGACCTGCTCGTACCGTGCCTTGGTCTTATCAAAGCGGGAAACCAGAGCATCATATCGGAGATTGTACTCTGTCTGATCCTGCGCTACCCGTGCGTTCTGGGCAATCAGCTCCTGCACCGCATCGGCATCCGCGTTCATCTGCTCCGCCAGCTGTTTCTGCTCAGCCTCCAGTTCATCTGTGCCCGTGAGCGTCTTCTGAATTTCCCGCAGTTCCTTCAGCACCACCGTTCTGTCTGTGACCAGCTTATTTGCCGCCCGTACAAAGGCGGCTGTGCTGTGCCAGACCTTGGAACCTTTCTCACATTGATTTCCTCAAAAAGTTCCCTGCTTGCAAAACCAAACTGAAATTGTCTATTCCACATTGATAATTCATCGGATAACGATTACAATATACATAACAGCAATCACATGCACAGAAAAGAGAGGAACCATGGATAGACAAAATCTTACATTATTAACAGACCTCTATGAATTAACCATGATGCAGGGTTATTTCAAAAATAAGGACCGCAACGAAACCGTAATTTTTGACGCTTTTTACCGCAATAATCCCTGCGATGGCGGATATGCCATTTGCGCCGGATTGGAGCAGGTCATTCAATATATCAAGGAACTGCATTTTGACAAAGAGGATATCGATTATCTGGCATCTCTTGGCATTTTTGATGAAGATTTTCTTGATTATCTAAAAGATTTCAAATTCTCCGGCGATATTTATGCCATCCCAGAAGGAAGCGTTATGTTCCCCAGAGAGCCTATGATTAAAGTCATCGCTCCTATCATGGAGGCGCAGTTGGTAGAAACAGCGATTCTCAATATTGTCAATCATCAAAGTCTGATTGCCACAAAGTCTGCAAGGGTCTGCTTTGCCGCCCGGGGAGACGGAATCATGGAGTTTGGGTTACGGCGGGCGCAGGGTCCCGACGCGGGAACCTATGGTGCAAGAGCGGCAATCATCGGCGGCTGTATTGCCACCAGCAATGTCCTTGCAGGACAGCTTTTTGACGTGCCGGTTAAGGGAACCCACGCCCACAGTTGGATTATGAGTTTCCCCGATGAATACACCGCTTTTAAGACCTATGCGGACATCTATCCCAACGCCTGCATTCTGTTGGTGGATACCTATGATACCTTAAAATCCGGCGTCCCCAATGCTATCCGCGTATTTACCGAAATGCGCGAAGCCGGCATCCCTTTGACCAATTACGGAATCCGTCTTGACAGCGGCGACTTGGCGTACCTTTCCAAAAAAGCCCGCAGAATGCTGGATGCCGCCGGATTTCCCGATGCGGTTATCTCCGCTTCCAACGATTTGGACGAATACTTAATCGACAGTCTGAAGGTTCAGGGCGCCGCCATTACCTCCTGGGGCGTCGGCACCAACCTGATTACTTCCAAAGATAACCCTTCCTTCGGGGGCGTTTACAAGCTGGCTGCCATACAGGATGAAAACGGCGAATTTATTCCCAAGATTAAGCTGTCCGAAAATACCGAAAAGGTTACCAATCCGGGCAATAAGATGATTTACCGCATCTATGAGAAGGAAAACGGCAAAATTAAGGCGGATTTCATCTGTCTGGTGGGTGAGGAATATGATGAAGAAGACGACCTGATGCTCTTCGACCCTTTGGAGCCATGGAAAAAGACAAGGTTAAAGGGGGGCACCTATACCATGCGCCCTCTTATGGAGCAGATTTTCAAAAAGGGCGAATGCTGCTATACCTCCCCGAAGGTTATGGACATCCGCGCCTACTGTCAGAAGGAATTGGATACATTGTGGGATGAAACCAAACGTCTGGTAAATCCTCATCAGGTATATGTGGATTTGTCACAGAAGCTGTATGATACGAAAATTAAATTATTGGAGCAGATGAGCGAGAAATAAAACATTTTCCGAAAACGAGCCCCTCTCAGTGTTCTACCTAAGAGGGGCTTCTTTCGATTTAACATAGGATTCTATTACACGCTTAATGCTCCATCTGTCTTCCCAGAAATCCTGCGGCGGACAAGACCAGCTTCTGCTCCACTTCGCCCATTTTTCCGCGGGCATTATTCTCAAGAAGAACCACACTTCCTATGATATCCCCTTCGCAGATAATCGGCGCGATTGCCTGATGCTGGTATTCCACGCCCGCCACATCACAGATATTAATGAAATTGCGGTCTCCTTTGGTTGCCAGTATCGTCTCACGGTTGTTGATTTTTTCCTCTAACTGCTTGCTGACAGACTGATTCACAAGCTGCCTGCATCCGCCTGCGGATGCGATAAACTGGTCTCTGTCCGCAATCAGCGCCACATGCCCCGACACCTGCGCAAGGCTCTCTGCGTACTGTTTTGCGAAGGTTGTCATTTCACCGATGGGCGAATATTTTTTGAGGATAATCTGTCCTTCCCTGTCGGTATAAATTTCCAGCGGATCACTCTCCCTGATATGCAGCGTTCTGCGGATTTCTTTTGGAATTACGATTCTGCCAAGATCATCTATTCTTCTAACAATTCCTGTTGCTTTCATATAAAAAACTCCTCCATTTACAATCTGATTTGTGTAACCTAGTATCTGTAAATGGAGGAATTTTATACCTTATATAAATTTAAAAACCAATCATTTATTTTACATTCGGCAGCTCTGCAAGACTACGCTCAATTTCCGCATCCGTTGGGATATAATCGGTCATTTCGCCGTCATTATATTTCTGATAAGCAACCATATCAAAATATCCCGTACCCGTCAAGCCAAATACGATATTTTTCTCTTCACCGGTTTCCTTGCACTTCAAAGCCTCGTCAATCGCAACCTTAATTGCATGACTGCTTTCCGGCGCCGGGAGAATGCCTTCCACTCTCGCGAACTCCTGAGCAGCCCTGAATACCTCTGTCTGCTCGACACTTCTTGCAGTGAGAAGTCCCTGGTCATACAGCTCGGATACCACAGAACTCATTCCGTGATACCGAAGACCGCCCGCATGATTGGGAGAAGGGATATAGCCGCTGCCAAGGGTATACATTTTTGCCAGTGGACAAACCTTACCCGTATCGCAATAATCGTATGCGTATTTTCCTCGTGTCATACTGGGACAGGAAGCCGGCTCTACTGCAATTATCTCATAATCCGCCTCACCTCTCAGCATCTCTCCCACAAACGGGGAGATCAAACCGCCCAGATTGGAACCGCCGCCCGCACAACCGATAAGCATATCCGCTTTGACGCCGTATTTGTCCAGCGCCGCCTTCGTCTCCAAACCGATAATGGATTGATGAAGGAGTACCTGTGTCAGTACGGAACCTAATACATAACGATATCCTTCCTGACTGGTAGCCGCCTCGACAGCCTCAGAGATTGCACAGCCCAGGCTTCCCGTCGTTCCCGGAAATTCCGCATTAATCTTACGTCCCACATTTGTATTCATGGAAGGGGACGGCGTAACCTTCGCCCCATAAGTACGCATCACCTCACGTCTGAACGGCTTCTGTTCATAGGAACATTTTACCATATATACCTGACAATCCAAATCAAAGTAAGAACATGCCATGGAAAGCGCGGTGCCCCACTGACCTGCACCGGTCTCCGTCGTAACACCCTTTAATCCCTGCTGCTTTGCATAATAAGCCTGTGCAATGGCAGAGTTTAATTTATGGCTTCCCGACGTGTTGTTGCCCTCAAATTTGTAATAAATATGTGCAGGAGTATCCAGCTTTTTCTCCAGACAGTAGGCACGAACCAAAGGCGAAGGTCTGTACATTTTGTAAAAATTGCGAATGTCCTCTGGGATGTCAAAATAAGCAGTCGTATCATCCAGCTCCTGTCTGGCAAGCTCCTTACAGAAAATTGCAGACAACTCTTCTTCCGTCACAGGCTTCAATGTCTGCGGATTCAATATCGGAGCAGGCTTCTTTTTCATATCTGCACGAACATTATACCACTGTTTTGGCATTTCATGCTCTTCCAGATAGATTTTGTATGGAATTTGATTCATTCTCATTTCCTCCGTTTTAAAATAATCTTCTTCCATTTTATTGATTCTAAAGCGGAGTGTCAACACTTTCAACTGTTTCTTTTACAATCGCAATACGCTGAATCTCCAAACCATTGCCCTGCAGTACCAGCTTAATAAAATGATTTCTTCCCCTGACTTCTCCAAGGCTTATCATCCGCTCTGACAATTTACCGTTTGTACCCCGGAAGGAACAGGTGCTTCGATAGAGATTATCCGTATAGAGGGATACCGGAAGCTGCGCCAGCTCGCCAAGCTCAGATTTTACCTGCAGCGAAAGGGAATAATTCCCATCCCGGGGAAAAATTGCGCAAAACTGCAGCTCTCCGTCAACAATTTTTATATCGTCCTTCTCAATCACTGCCCTTCCGGTTTCACTGTCCACATAGAGATAATCCACATCTGCCGGAGCGTCAGATTCGTTCGGCGTATCATCCGCATCTCCTTCATCGATTCGTCCCAGTTCACGAAGCATCGCAGGAGATTCCATAATAAACCGGAAAATATTTTTGGCATTTCTCTGCAATTCATAGCGGGTAATTCCGCCGCTCTGCAAGGTTTCTCTTACATTGTCATTTTCCATCTCTTCTTCGGAATCGGCGCAGCACATATATAAATCATTCTGCGCACGCACCATGGGCGCGCGGTTGGTCTTTTTTGCAGCTTCCCCTTCCCAGTTAGCCGTCGCCCACCAGTCAGTCATAACAATGCCCTCAAATCCCCATTCTTTCCGCAGAATCACGGTACACAAATCAAAGCTGCCTGCCGTCCAGATTCCGTTAATGGGTCCATAGGTAGTCATAACAGACCTTGCTTTTCCCTCTTTCACAGCAATTTCAAAACCCTTTAAATAAATTTCGCGAAGAGCTCTCTCGGACACAACGGCTTCTACCGTGGTTCGATAGTGCTCCTGATTATTTGCCGCAAAATGTTTAATGGTGCCTGTAACGCTGCTCTCATTCATTCCCAGAAGCTGAACCGCGCCCATTTTTCCTGTTAGCAGCGGGTCCTCTGAAATATATTCAAAATTTCTTCCATTTAAAGGACTGCGGTGAATATTGATACCCGGTCCAAGCAGGGCGTCCACTTTATTTTTGCGAAGCTCTTTTCCCACCATTTGAAAAAGTTCCTGCACCAAATCCGGATTGAAGGTACAACCCAGCGCCGTTCCATTGGGAAGGGAAAATGCCTTGGTTCCGCAGTCCATACGGATTCCCGAAGGTCCGTCCGCACAACACATTGCAGGAATGCCAAAATGACGTAAGCCATCCGTCAGACCGCCGAATGCACCTGCCGTTCCCGGCGTTACTTTGGGGCTGCACATACCTTCCCCCCGGAAAAGACATATTAAATCCTCATCCGACAATTGTGCCGTAAATGCGTCCAAAGTTACTTTTCCATCATAGACATCTCCCAAACGATATCCCTTATCCCCTGTATATGGAATTTCAGCTTCTCTGAACGCATTTATTCTATCGTTTTGCTTCACCGAGCCGAGCGGCGCCTGCTCCGTCTGCAGCAGATACGTTCCGTCCGCAGCTTCTGCCGCCTTCCATCTTTCAAATACCTCCACGGGTGCACATGCCTCCTGCAGATGCTCCAAAACCTCCTGCTCCTGCTGCCAGCCGCCGCAATATGCTGCGCTTCTTACATCCGTTCCCGTATAAATCTCATATCTTCCCTCCTCCAAAACATAGCAGGATCTATTTCCGGTAATGCCCCCATCGTCGTAGGACGCAAAATAGGCTTTGGGACACTCAATGACAAACGTTTCCGTCTTTGCCGGATGAAGCAGGGCGGTTTTCCGAAAGCCAATCAATACCCTCGCAGGTTTTCCCAGCTTGCCCTGAGGCGCTTTGACATACACCTGAACCGTTTCTTTTCCTGCCGTGTTTCCGATATTCTTTACGCTTGCGCAGACACGCACCGTATCCGCTGTAACCTCCTTCAACTTTGCTTCCACAGCAAATTCTGTATAGGAAAGTCCAAAGCCAAAGGGATACTGCACCTTTTCTTTTGCAAAGGTTTCAAAATAACGGTAGCCCACGTAAATGTCTTCCTGATAGTAATTTTTATACTGATTACCAAAATTACGGGTGCTTGGATAGTCCTCGATGCTGCGTGCAATCGTGTCTGTCAGTTTTCCACAGGGATTTACTTTTCCCGTCAGCACATCCACAACACCGTTCCCGCCTTCCTGACCTCCCTGCCAGACATACATGACCGCAGACGGCTGGTATTCATAAACCCAGCTCATATCAATAATATTACCCACGTTCAATAGTACCGCCGTGCGCTTAAATGCGCGGCTTACCCTGGAAATCATATCCCGCTCAGTCTTCGTCAGAAGATAACTTCCCTCTTTGTTGTCATTATCCTGATCCTCCCCTGCGGTCCTGCCCACAATTACAAGCGCCACATCAGCAGACTTTGCCTTCTGCACAATCTCATCCGTCAAGGGCATCTCCTTCTGGGACCAGGGCACCGTTCCCCATCCGTGACCTTCATCTATGGGATTTTCAGCGCTCCAAGCCTCATAAATATCCAGCAGGGATTCCTCCAGTGAAATATCCCCGCATTCCTTCAGAGCGTCCAGAATGCTGACTACATACCTCGTATTCACCAGCCCGCCGGAACCGAGACCGCTTTTATAATAATGGAGGGCACAGCGTCCAAACACAGCTACCTTATCTCCTTTTCTGAGCGGCAGCGTGTTATTTTCATTTCTCAGTAAAACACAGCCCTCCGCAGCCGACTGTCTGGCAATCTCTGCATATTTTTCCATATTTAATGTATGTTCCATTGCATTTCCTCCTGAAAAATCTTTTTTCAACCGTATCTTACCTTAAATTCCTGTATATAAATATCATTTTGGTGTCAAAAATATCAAATTCATTGTCTCTTCAACAAAAAAATGTTATACTGAAAGAAAATCGATTGGGAGGTCGAAAAATGGATATTTCAAAAGAATGGTACCGAAGCGAATTTATCAGGCACGAATCTCCGCTTCCTCACACGCCTGTGGAAACAGAGTTCAATGAATATCTGGCGATTGCAGAGGGAAATCTGGAATACATTAAAAAAAATCACCTGAAAGATTCCTTTCAAAATCCTGTCGGAAAAGGAATCCTCTCTGAAAATAAACTGCAAAATATGAGATATCACTTTGTGGTATCAACGGCAATGATTACAAGGTACTGTGTAATGAACGGAATGGAACTTGAGAAAGCTTATAATCTGAGTGATTTTTATATACAGAAAATGGACAAATGCAGCACCATCTCTGAGATTGCAGACCTGCACGATACGATGTGCTTTGATTATTGCCATAAAATGAACGCTTTGAAAAAAAGCGAAATCCTTTCCAAACCAGTGGTACTATGTATGGACTATATTTACGGTCATATTCATTCCAGAATTACGATAAAGCAGCTTGCGGAGTACACGAATTTATCCGAAAGCTATCTTTCCAAACTATTTTGCAGGGAAATCGGAATGCCTGTCAGCACCTATATTACCCTGCAAAAAATTGAAAAAGCCAAAAATCTGCTGTCTTACTCGGATTACCCGCTTGCCGACATCGCAAACTATCTGGCTTTTTCCTCACAGAGCCACTTTATTCAGGTGTTCCAAAAGCATGTCGGCATGACCCCGCACAAATACAGGAACCGACACTTTAGAAACAACTGGGAAGATTTGTCTGCAAATGAAAAGAATATCAGGGACTGACTTCATTTCCTGTCCGATTTCCTGTCCGTATCCGTCAGCTTTACGCCCGCTTCCTCCAGCATTTTCTGCATTATGTCCACGCCTTCATCCAAATCCCGAAACGTTGGATAATATTCGTTCGGGCGGAAACCCTGACGCTTTATCCGTTTATTCAGTCTGTCAAACTCCCGGATACTAATGGGTTTGGCAAAATAATACCCCTGCGCGATATCACAGCCTATTTCTGTCAGGAAATTAACCTGCTCAACCGTTTCCACACCCTCTGTCACCACAGTCAAATCCAGTTCCTTCGCCATGGCAATCAGATATCTCAGAATCGTCTGCCCCTCCTCGTTTTTACTGTTTTCCGTAAGGAAATTCCGATCCAGCTTCACCATTGAAAACGGTAAATCACGGAGCAGGTTGACCGGCGAGTGCAGACCTCCAAAATTATCTATCGAAAGCTTAAACCCATTCTCAGCAAGCTCCTTTACCGTATCCAGTATCTTGGATTCCCCGCCGATAAGCGCTCTCTCAGGCAGCTCCAGAACCAGCATATCCTTCTCCAGCTTATAGCTCCTTAGAAGCCCCGACAATACCTGCATAAAGCTGTCACGGCTTAAATGTATCGGAGAGATATTCAACATTAACGGAAGCTGTTCCATCTTATTATCAATCCACCGGCGCAGAGTTTTGCAGGCTTCTTCCCACATATAATAGTCAAGCTTCATCATCAGATTCGTATTCTCAAACAAAGGCAGGAACTCATAGGGGGACAATAATCCTTTTTCTTCATGTTCCCACCGCACCAGCGCCTCCGCACCGTAAATTCTATAAGTGTGCAAATCTACCATGGGCTGTAAATACATTACAAACTTCTTTTCATCAAGAGCCTTTTCCATTTCCGCACACATCTTTCGATTTTCCTCATACTTGCGGTTCAGCTCTTCATCAAAATAAACATAATTGCAATCCCCGCCCTTCGGCACGGAACGCTTCGCCAATACCATCCTGCTCAACATTTCCGATATTTTCTCATCCTTGTCCGCAATCCGATAAATACCGAACTCCACCTCCACATTAAAAATATCGGAACAGTTTTTCACATCACTGGTAATACCCTGCACCACCCTCATAATATCCTCTTCCCGCTGGCTGTGCAGCAGAATAGCAAATAAATTAGACTGAACCAGAGCGTAAACGCCTCCTGTTCTGACATGGTATTTCAACAAACCCGCCACATAATTAATAAGTCTGTCTCCCTCTGTGGGACCATATGTCTGATTTATCTTTGCAATATTAGAGATACTGAAGCCAATCAGCGTGTATTCTCTGCCTCTGTCCCGTTCCAGCTTATCAAGGGTCTTTTTGATAAAATAATCCCTGTTGCCTATCTTTGTGGTAATATCCGTATAAGCAACCTTGCTCCAATATTTCACGGAATCCTCCAGCTCACTGATTCTTTGGGAGGCGTCCTTCTCAACATGTTCCAGCTTATCGGACTTATATGCGTAATAAGCCTTTTCCTGTTTTAAACGTGCTGCAAGAAAAATAATTACCCCTATTAACACTAAAAAAAGCAGTATAAAGATGATTTCCATATAAGTCCGTTTCCCTTTCTGATTTCTTACAAGTCAGTCTTTAACTTTGTGACTGTATAAATGAAGAAATCCGTCGTTTTCTCCGAAGCTTCCCCTGAAACTCCGTTTTCTTTAATCGACAGTGTTGCCTCTAACATATAATTTGTGAGATTGTCCGCATCTTTTGTCAAAGCCTCTGTATTCTGCGTAATCACACAGGGGAAAGACAAAACCCCTTCCACAGGCTCTTCTCCATTTCCCTGTTCAATCTCATCCGCCGTAACATGATAAACCACCTGCAGATTTCCGGTTCCGGACTGTTCCAGTCCCGTATCATCCGCGGCGCTGATTACAATAGCATCACCTGTGTATGCTTCATAAGTAACCGTATCGCCGTTTTCCGTTTTCCGGTATATCTGATAAGTCACTTCATAATCAAAGCCGGACCACTTTTCCAGTACCAGATTCTTTCCGGCGCCCGTACCAGCCGCCTTTACTATTTCACTGAAGTCCAGCATCACATGACCTGAAATCTCATCCGCCTCAGCCGGCTCCGGATAGGTATTAATCGCCAATTCCTCCAGAGAATCCGCTCTCAGCGCAAAACCAAGCTCCTGCATTGCACTGGCATTAATGGATTCCTGATACTCATCCACCTTATTTCCGTTTCCCATAGGATAATCCCTGTTTCCCGTTCTCAATAATTCAAGCCATGCAACATAAGTATCATCCAGAATCAACGACAGGTCTGCGCCGCCAAAATCTAATGTAAATTCTACCGAAACAGTGGTATTATCGGTAATATCACTAATCAGATACTCGAAATCCCCAACCTCAAACTGATTTCTGATATCCTTATAATAATAAATCAGCGAATCATCCGGTATGACTTTATTCTCACTGTAACTGCCGTTATCCAGCCTGTAGGAAAAATTGGTTCCCTCCGGCAGCCTGACACGATTTCCCTCGCTGTCCCTCAGATAAAATGCAAGCTCCAGATATTTTTCAGCATTGGAACTGTCAATAAGAGAGCTTCCCGCCTTGTTCCTCTCAACCCAATAAATGCTTTGCGCCTGCAGAACGAAAGCCGCCTTAACAGTAACCTCTTCTGTTTTGCTGATAGCCCCGCTTACATCCGTTTCCGTTCCCTTCCCGGTAAAAGCTACCGTAAGACCGGGAATTGCCGTAATATTCCACACAGACTCCCCGGCATGATCCGTTTCCAGTTGAAAACGGGACGCCAGATTTTCATCCTCTATCTGAATTCCCAAATGGATGGAATATACCTTACTGTTAATATCATTATCATTACTGAATACCGTCAACAGGAATCTCTCCACTCCTGTTTCCGTCAACTCATGTCCGCCTAAATCCGTATAGTAATCCACATCGTCATTATCTGTCTCATCCGTAAGCCGGTTAATGGAACGGTTCACATACGAATTCTCTCCACTGCTGTCCTTAAAATCGGTAAATTTAATCTGTGTGACATTATCAGACTCCACCGTATAGTAATATGCCTTATTTCCGCCGGTTACATCAATCAGCAAAAGCCTTGTTCCCACAGGCAGGGCTTTCGCCTCATCATTTGCCTCCAGATAAAATACCTTGTCAGCCGTGACGCCGTCCGCCATCTGTTGTCTGGCTTTTCCATAGGTGTATTCCAGCAGCAGCGTGTAATCACTGTCATTCGCCATAATAATGTTATTATTGGTTTCCGCAGTGCCATTCGTTTTCAGGGCGGCAGCATCCGCCACCTTGCCTTCCATAATCTTTGAATGAACGCTGTACAAAATCGGTTCCTCCACGAATACAGGAAGCCGGAATGTCTTTGTGTGCGATCCTCCTTCGTCCGTCCATCCATATAGGTAGGTAATCTCTGTATAAGATAACATGCCGTCTTTGACGCCGTCATACTGACTGAAGGAATAAATTGCCTCTCCCTGCTCAACGCTTACAGAAATACTCTGCGTCCCTGCGCTTCCCGCTGTAACGGCAGTACCGCTGCACAGCTTCGGTTCACAGGTGATTTCCAGATAATTCATATCGGAAGATGAAACTCCCGCTGCATTCGTCATAACATCGGTAATACATTCCATTACCTCCTGTAAGGTTCCGTCCTGTACACGATAAACCAATATCGGAAAATCAATCGTCAAATCCGTTTCCGGAAATACATAATTATCCTGATAGGTCAATCCAAACAGCTCCAGACTCTCCCCGGAAAGACGGATTTCCGACAGCAGCGCTTCTTTCGTTTCTTCACCTGTATAAGCCGAACCGGTTTTATCGGCTTCCGCCTTCATATCCGTTACATTCTTATCCGCAAGCGCTGCCAGACTATTCTCCGCACCATAAATAATATGACAATAACTGCGGTAATCATCCACGCCCTGACCGGAAAGCCTTGCCACATCCACTACAGGAGGATTGCTTGCCATAACCGGCGTAACAAGCTCTCCGTTCTCACCTGACAACAGCATATAAAGCTGAATATTGGTAGATTCTGTCACACCCACAACGGAACCCACATAATAACCGTAATCCTGTTCCAGGCTATCAAGTGCGGCATAGTCCGCTGCAAGGTCATCTCCCGCAGCCGGCAGGTCCAAATCAGAAAGCCGGTACGAATTCCCAACTTTTTTGACAAGCTTCACCTCTGTGGTTTCCGCCTTCCGAACCCCTATACTGTTTTCCTCTCCGACGGTAATTCTGTCGAGGAAAATTTCTCCGGCAGCCGACCCGCTGTTTGCCGCAAGCTTACCGATTACACCGCCTACCGCCAGCTTATCTATCTCTGTATCCGCCAGAGAAGTAGTTGTTAGAAATGTACTGCCTGTCACCTCGCTCACAATAATATTGTTATTCAGGCTTACATCATACAATTTAACAGACCGGGCTGCTGGAAATTCACAGGCACCGATAACTCCGCCAGCACTGGAAGCACTTTCTCCCAAAATACTGCCTGTCACAGTACAATTCTGTATCGTGACATTTTCAGCGCGCATATCGCCGCTTCCATAGACATATCCAAAAGCGCCGCCTGCAATTCTTCCTGAAATCTCCATTCCCGAAACAAAATTGACGGTTTCCTCCGTCACCTGACCATAGTCATTGAATGCCAGTCCGGCGGTTCCCGCTGACAGATAGCCCGCTATACCGCCGGCAATCTCATCTGACAGGACACTTCCGTTTTGAACTGTTGCACCGCTCAGTCTAATCTCCCCAAGATTCACATAACCAATCAGTCCGCCTGCCTGTTTTCCGGTAACAGTGTTGGAATCTGCACTGAGACCATTATAATATACGGCGTCCGCCTTTCCGGAAATCTTTCCGCTCACATATCCAAAGCAGCCGCCTGCCGTCATAATTTCACTGGATATTTCTCCGGCTTCGGGTGCAGTAATACTCAGATTCTTCGCTGAAATTTCACCTGAAAGCTCCACGGCAGCGCCTACATAACCCGCAATTCCGCCAACACTGATAATATTTCCTGAGGAAGCAGCAGTATGAGTGGACAACAGAATGGTATCAACAGTGCAATCTTCCAACGTTAAAGTATTGGCTGCATGGCACCCTACCACGCCTCCTACGCCATGTACCGCATTTCTCGTTTTATTCTTTGCAGATTCCAAACGGATACTATAAACGCCGCTTTCCTCTGTTCCCACAACCGACGCATTCTGAATCGTCAGCGTATGTTCATTCCTTCCGACAATACCTCCTATACCGCTTGCATAACCGTTATAATTATACCTCTCGTCTGTTGTAATGCCGGTAACCGTTGCATCACTGATTTTACTGTTTTTACCGCCTTCTGTTTTTCCTGCCATTCCTCCCATATTGTTAAACGCGGCAAGCGTAAGACTTCCACATTCGGTGTCTGTCAAAAATAAGTTCCCTGATGCAATTCCGACCAGTCCGCCTGCACTTTCTGTACTATCCATCATACCGATATTACTGTTATTGCAAGAAGCATTCGTAATAGAAAGAGTACTGTTCGCCCTTCCCACCAGTCCGCCCGCCGTTTGACCTGCATACATCTCTATATACGCTGCATGCGAATTTTCTATTTTCAAAATACTGCTTCCGGTTGCAGACAGATAGCCGACAAGTCCGCCCCCGTATCCGCTTCCTCGCAAAACAATTGGGTTCTCTTCCGTTCCCACAATTTGACAATCACGGATAAGTACATTGGAAGCCGTGGTTCCGTCCGAGCTGATATCCCCTATCAGTCCGCCAACATTACCGACCTTTTGATTTTCATTGCCTATCGACAACGGATTTGCACTGTCAAATGAAATATTTGACAAAATATAATTACCTGAATAGATACATGCAGCAACGCCTCCTGCCAGAACAGGATTTGTTCCTGCCCCATCAATCGTTCCGGCAAGCCTGAAATCCTTGATTGCATAACAGTTAATCAGGTTTTCCGCTGCATCCGGCTCCGCAAGCACCGTGAGTTCTTCCGATGCTGCGAACACACTTGCCGCCGACGCTGTATTCATCGCCAACTGCCAATATCTTGTGTCGGTAGGTGGCCAATACCACACATTATTGGTTAAACACTCATAGATTGCTCCATTATACAGTACTTTATCTCCTGTATTATAAAAAGTGGAAGCATCCCATTCCGGTATGTCGGAAGTGCCGGTATCACCGCCTGGGTCTGTCGAACCGCCGGGTTCCGTGGCACTGCCGGAATCTGCCGTATTGCTGAAATCAGCCGGAATATGATACATGGAGGCATCGCTTCCGTAGATAGTGTTGAACAGACCCACTCTGGAAACGGTCTCACTGTTAATTTCAGTAGACAGCACTCTTCTTGTCATTTCCAGCGTAATGGTACTGTCATTTCCGTGGAAATTTCCATGGAACGTTCCACCGGAACCGTTTCCTGTCTGATATACCGCACCGATACCTCTGAAGCTTTTTGCAAACTGCGTCATATCATAATCTCCGGACGCCGCCAGTTCCCATGTAATCCGGTAATACTTTGTTCCATCAGAGGTGACAAAAGGCTTAGACGGATTTAAAACGGTATAGCCGCCTCCGGTACTGTCCTCTGCCAAAAACTTCAGATAATCCTCCCCGGTAATTCCCATATAGTCATACAGATAAGGGTACGCATAAGCCTTATCGGCATCCTCACTGTATCCCATGACATTATCATATTTTGCCGCAGCCAAATAATCATCGGTCTGCACATCACAGCCGATATCACTATAGTCCGCTTTCCGGCTCCTTGCGCTTTCCGTATACCCGCTCGCTGTATAGTTCGCAGCATCGGACGGCATGACATTCAGCGCATCCGCATTTAATGCCATGGACATAATCTGAAGACCTGCGGCATCCGGTATATCAACGGTAATCTCAAAATTCGTTCCGTCGCCAGATGTAATATCTTCCACCTTCAGACCACTTGACTTTAATTTGTCACCGTTCAAAACAGCATAATCAGGAACTGCGGGATATCCATTGATTTCCGTTATTTCATCCCAGACATAGGAATCCCCGCCGCTTCCCTCATAAAGTACATAACCGTCTTCCGCTTTGCCGACAATACCACCCAGAACGCAAAATACATCCTCGCTGTATTGCCGGTCAATGCGAAATTGCGTCAAATCGGCTGTTTCCACATTTCTCAGGATTAAACCGCCCTTTTTCACAATTCCGACATAGCCGCCAATCGCGGCATACTGATTCTGCGACCTGATATCCACCGCAACCGTTACGTTGTCAATGATATTGTCTCCTCCCAGTATCGTTGCAATGACACTTCCTCCTGCGGAAGTAACATAGGGGGCATTGCTGACATAAATGGTATCGTTCTGATTCGACCGGATGATAATGTCCTTAACCACCGCGCCCTGCGCATACTGGATAAAACCATAGTTAGAATACGTGCTGCTTTCCTTTTCCGGCAATGTAACCGTATGTACCGTACCATCCGAACCTTTTCCGTACCACACCCCCGCAAAGGGTCTTACAGCGGTGCCGAAACCTGCAAACTCATCGGCAATCATTTTATAGGTTTCATTCTGGATAGCCGTTAAATCAATATCCGCCTCCAGTCTGTAATAAGCGTGACTAAGCTCTTCCGGCGTTGGGAACCCTTCCTGTCCGAATGCTACCGCATCCTCAGCGCCCGTACCGCTAAAGGTTCCTGTCGCCGAATCCCATGTTACGTTATGCTTCGTCTCACAGAAATCGGCATCACTGTCCGTTCCCGGATTATTCACCTTCCAGCCGTCGCCTAATCCATAAAAAGTTGCATACTGATAATTCCCTTCGGTTCCCTTCTCATTTATGTAACGATACAGGGTCAGGAACTGTCTCACATCTTCAATAATATAAGGGTCCTCATAAGTACCGCACCCCTTTAAGATATCCCCCGTCTTGGGGTTCACTTCAATTTTTTCAACCATATATACATATGGTTTGTAATCTTCTGCCGCTATATTCATGGTGGCAAGCACCTGATTTGAGGTATCCGAAAATTCCGTACTTTCATCCAGCTCCGCACCATAGGTTACATTACCGGTTCCGGCGTCTTCCTCCGAAAACAGATAGATACCGGAACCCGTATTGATCTCCGCATTGTCCGTATAGTCATAGGAATACAGGAACGAGGCATATGCCAGCACATCGCCGTTATGATTGTTCGCAGTATCGCCGTCCACATCATCGGCGATGACCATATCGGTAAACCGCAGCACCAGATTGGTAACAGCCGTACCGCCTGCCGAACCGATTAATGCCGCCGCCGCTTTCGTGTCACTGTTCTGCGGATAATTTATCATTTGAATCTTATCAAAAGAGGCATCCAGCGCCGGGATTTTGGAAATCAGTAATCCCACTGCCGTCTCGTTATTGTAGTCCGCAATCCACAAGTTATCCAAAGTAATATTGGTAAAACTTCCTCCTCCGGAAAGACCTGTCATGCCGCCAAGAAGGGCGCCGCTGCCATCTCCCAGATTCGCAATCGTTCCTGACAGGGTAATATCACTTACTTTCAGATTCATGCTGCCGGAAGCATTGGTAAACAGCCCTCCCTGCAGTCCATAGTGCTGACTTCCCGTCACCTCGTTGCCAAGCTGCCAGATTCCCATATCTGCCGTGTCCGTCTTGGAACCAAAGATAATCGTGGCATTATCCTCTCCGGTATAAACCCCATTATGCGGTCTGGACACGGGATAATAACTAATCTGCGATAAATCCAGTTCTCCCTTAAAGGTATAGCTTTGGGTTCCTCCTACAGACGGAACCGTATGATTCTGATAATATTTGCTGAAGGTACTTCTTACACTGGATGAAGCCGTCATTACAATGTTCCAAAGCAATACCTTAGACGGATTGTCAAGCACCTTATCGGCGCCAATCTGATTCGCCGTATTTACTGTACCGTTCGCATTCTCCAGATGCTGAAATACATCATAATAGTATCTGGTATACCGATTGGTACGTACGTTGGAAGCTGCTGTACCGTTTTCATAATAAGTTGCCTTATTGTCATAATGATACTCCGGAAAGTTCTTTTCCGTACTGTGCAGAGAAATGATTCCGGTATCGTATGCGGACCATCCTGTCAGTCCTGCCACTTCATCAAAATTTGTTCCCGGGTTATACACTACGCATCCCGTACTGTCATAATCTATTATCTCTGCCACTAATTCGGTGGCGTCTTGGATTAACAGCGCACTGTTATTATCATAAGGATTACCATGCACTGTAAGTCCGTCTAATTTTACGGTATCTAAAATCAGACGGTCTCCGTTCTCCGAGCGGTTGGTTACTGTATGCAGCATAACGCCATAAGAACCGTTTGACTGATATACGGTTCCCTCTTCTACTGACACGTCATCTATTTTTCCACCGATTTGCGTCCAGTCTTTTCCAAGAAATCCTCCCGTACTGCTCGTGGTGCTTAACAGACTTCCGCCGACGGTAACTCCCGTTACGGAAACAGACGCGTTGCTCATATCCGTAACAAATCCGCTGAACTGGTTATTATTCCCCGCCGTAATGCGGGACGCCAGTACAATATTCTGAGCCGTTAATGTAAACGCATTTCCGCAATTTTCCTTCGCTATAACGCCGCCGATGTAATCCGTATTGTTTACAAATTCCTTCTGCATCGTAATATTAGTAAGGGCAAGACCTGTCCCTATAGTCTGATAGGCAATACCGCCTGCACCTGCAGCATTTTCCACTTTTCCCGCAAACACAAGGTCAGAAAATGCCACGTCTCCCGTCATCGTTGAGAACAGACCCACTCTGCTTTGGCTCACCGAACTGTTTTGCGTAATTGTAACGGAACCGTCCGCACCCCTCATCTGACCGGAAAAAGCATAGCCTTCCTCCTCTGTGTCATTTCGGTTCAAGGTGATGATTCCTGTCTTGTCATAGGAGATATCCACATTTGCAGTAACGGTATAATATGCTTTCAGTAAATCCGTATAAGCTGCACCGTCAAATACATTGTTTCCGAAAACGCCGTCCGTACCCAAAACGATAGCCAGACTTTCAAAATCAGCAGCGGAGGTCAACTGATACCAGTCTCCTGACTTTGCCACCGTATTGTGAATGACACCGATTTGTTCCAGCGTGCCGTTTCCAATCAGCTTTCCTCCGGCCACATCCTGATTCCGGTAAACGCCGCCATAAGTTCCGATTTCCTCTATGCCTGTAAATTCATACGCAAGCTGATTAGCGCCGTTTAAGACGCCCTCTGTCTCCGCCAGATAAATCAGGCTCCGCTCCTGCGTCCCGACTACAACGCCCTTGATTCCATTGCCGGTAGGAGCCGCATCAACCGCAATCGTTCCCTGCAGTTCCACAGCGGCAGAATCCGTTACCCTTCCGATTACACCCCCGGATACATAGGTTGCCCTGACAGCCTGCGTTATTTCTACATCGCCGATAATACACTTTCCGCCATTTATCTGTCCTACCATTCCGCCGGCATTTTTACCGCTGACAGAAGCGCTGATCCGATAATTTGAAAGCTTCATGGAGGGATTCACCATGACGCCCGCCACTCCGCCGCTGCTTCCGTCATTTGCATCAACCGCACCTGAAATCGTAAAGGTTCCGTCGGGAATCACAATATTTGTACCTTCTCCGCAAAAGCCTGACAATCCGCCGCTGTTTCCGGTGCCGGACACATTTACTTCCACACTGCTGCCTCCGGTAACGGTAAGCGTCCCCTCTCCGCTTTCACTCAGGAGCTTTCCTGCATACTGTCCCTGATAACCTGCGCCGTTTCCCACTATTTGTGTATAAAGCTTACTCTGGTTCGACAAATCCCAAATATGATTACCGGTTGCCACACCGAAATATCCGCCTGCCGCTTCGCTTCCCGTTACCTTAATCTGATTCGTCCATACTCCTAAAGCCGCACTGTCTGCCAAAGCGATTGTGACATTGCTTCCTGCGGTTCCCGCAATTCCTCCGGCAACCGTACCGGAAACAGAAAGAGTACTGCCGTCCGCAATCTTAACGTCACTGACGGAAACGGTACTTCCCGCCGCAATATTCGATGCAAGAACACCCACATTTCCGCTGCCGCTTCCGATGGTTCCCCGCAGCCAGAGATTGGATATCGTTACATTTCCGCTGATATTTTCTGCAACACCGCTGCAGCTTCCCTCACAAATGATATCCATCTGTGAAATTTCCGCTCCGTTTCCCATATTGGCAATCAGCGGCTTATCCGTCCGAAACTGAATACCGTCGCCGTTTACATAGTAGCATTTCAACGTTCCCTTAAAAGGATTTTCTGTCGTACCGATACCCGTAAAACCTTCTATGCTTCCGATATTCCAGGTTCCGCCTTCCGTTGGACTGGTAATAATCAAAGTCTTACCGGCAAATCCGTCTACCCGCGAATCCGCACAAAGAGTTTGTGCAAGGATAAAATCCGCCTCTGTAGCAATATAAAATTCATTCTGTGTAACGGCGGCTGCAAGGTAGTCTTCAACGGTTTCCGGCAACGTATACTGTGTTCCGCCTTCGGAAAAAGGCATAATACCGTTTTGTTCCGAAAGGGCGGCTATCCCGAATACAACATCATCCGCCCGCTGTATCCCGTCGAGCTGTCCGGTTATGCCTGCATCCGGCAAACCGGAGGATAAATCCCCGTCCGACACATCACCGTCGGACACATCGCCATACGCCGCATCGGAAGATATCGTTTCCGCATCCACAGCGAATGTTCTCAGGAACATACCTGTCACATCACTATTCAATAACAGACAAAGCACCAAAAGTGCCACCACTCTGCGTATCCATTTTTTGCTCATTATTCTGTTTCCTCACTGCTCTCCAGGTACTTTTCGGCTTTGATGTAATTGTGCAGTGTCGACCAATCAACCGCCTTCACTGCGAACTCATTGCCTCGGAAGAAACCCACTGTCTCCGCAGAATAAGGCATAACCCTTACCGTAATGTAATACCAGCCATTTGTATCTACATCCGGAATGTCCTTTCCCTCTGCGCTCCTCCATGCTTGAAAAGCATCATCAAACAAATTTATTTCCAATACCGTCGGATCCCATGACAGCTTTAATTCCTCCGTCACTTCGTTTCCCGCCAGCTCTCCGACTGTTCTGATTTCATAAGTAAATTCTGATAATTTCTGTATTTCCGTAAATTTTTCTTCATCTGTTGTAACATCCCCGGACACTACAAACATCTGGGACTCAATATAACTCCCGGACTGTGTTGCAGTACTCAATATCATTTTCCCTCTCAGCACGCTGTTTATAATAGCCCCCGCTTCGGTTCGCACCTCTGCATAAACCGGAACAGCCGTATGCTTCGCACCGTCTTCCACATCTACTCTAATCGTATACTTATTCGCTGCTGCCCGTCCTCCTTCAATGCTGTGCATCGAAAAGGTCGCCTTCCCCGTTTCTCCGGCATTAATCTCCTTGCTTTCGCCGTCATATTCCACTGTATAAACTGCAGATTCCGGTGTACCGCCCAGCCAGAAAGATATAGAATACGGAATGACAACGGTGCTTTCATTAAACAACATATTATTTTCATAATTTCTTACTTCAAAAATAAAATCTGTATCCGTACCCTGATATCCTGTCTTTACAATACTTTCAAAAAAATCCTCCTCCGAATCGGATTCAACTGCATAGTTCGCGGTAAAATAAACGCCGGACGCAATGGCAATTCCGTTTTTTACACTCTGAGAATAATATTTGGCATATACGTAACCGCCTCCCGACATAAAAAACAAAAGCAATAAAATAAGAATCGCTGTCAATCTTACTCTTTTTTCAGTTTTCCGTGTTCTGCCTGCTCTTGTTTCACTCATTGCTACAATATTCACCCTTTTATTCCGGTTCCGGCAGCAGCGCCTTCACCAATATATAAATCATATCTGTTTCCTTATCATATTTTTCAAAGCTGCTCAGCGCAGCATCATCCCACTCAATTTCCATAAGAAAATACTGCGAATCATACCCTTCCCCATTGTCCGACAAATGAAGATCATTTGTATCGCTTTTCGCATATTCTATGTAAGTTCCGCTGTTAATTTCTTCACCGGTTAATTCCACCTGCTCATGACGTATATCTGACACATCCGTGCCGCTAAGAGGGGTATCCGGCGACTTTGTTTTCCAGTAAGTAAGCATCGTAGTTTCAACACCGTCAACACTTACGGTATCCTCCGCTACAATTTCAGCGCTCGCCTCTTCCGTCTCTTCCAACTCATAAATCGTATAATTTAAAGCCAGATTATTGGTATGAATCAGTTCCATGGAATAATCAAAGTCAGAACCACCCATATTTATCAGTTCATTTTCTTCATTTTGCTGATTGCTTACGCAGAAAACAATCTGCTTGGTTCTGCCCGGCATTAAACTTCCTACCGAAAGCTGCAGGACATCCGTTTCACTGGGATTTAACAGCGTCAGATAATACGGCGCCATAACGTTTGTCGTCTTACTCTCCGCCGTTCTCTCCACCGATGTGAACCATGCAAAGCTGACGCCGAAAAACATAAAAACTGCCACAATGCTGCACCATGCCAAAATCTGCATCCGAAGACCTTTTCCTATGAACTTTTTCTTACTATTTCTTTCAGGCCGCCGTCTCACGCTTTCGTTACTCCCATTCTGTTACTTTGCAATAAATGTAAAATGAAATTTCATAGCGGTTATATTGTTTCCTATCTTTGTATCCTCTTCATCATACTTATCAATTTTAAGCTGTTCACCTTCCTCATCCAATTTAGCCCGTTCCGCATCAGTAAAGGGATATTCATAATACCATTTCCAGTAGATTATGATTTCCTTTTCCGTATCGCCGTCCGCTTCCGACCATGTAATCTGCAACGGATTATTTTCATCTATCTTCTGCGTCATCTCCGCATCGGAAAAAAAATCAATATGTCTCTGGGTAATCTCGTACAGCTCCTCTAATCCGGCAGTGTCCTCACTGTCATCCGCCGCGTCCTCCTCTCCGGGGTACCATTTCTCATCCCCCTGACAAATCCAGACGGTAGGCATAATATTACAGTACTCAATATCCTTGTCGGAAGGCGTTACATAAAAGGTCACCTTTCCGAATTGTCCGGGCGCAAGCTTGCCCGCTTCGATATTAGTCATTTCCTGCAGCCCGATATCAGCATACTCATCATCTTCAATCTGATTTTTTTCCAAAACCGAAATATCCTCCCCGCCGGGCTCCAGCGCAATAATAATGCTATTCAGTTCCGCAGCCTGCATTCTCATACCGGTAATCAATGCAAAATGAAACACACCGCTATACCATGCCACAGTAAAGCCGATAAGCACCAGAATACTGACTATCGTCATTACGGCAGCGCTAACAACATCTTCCTTCCTCATTGGCATCCTCTTCCTCAAGATCCACTATCTGAATATCCTCTGCCACAGGCTCTTCCTCCTTGCCAAACAACGCCTTAAAGAATTGTCTTACATAGGAAAGACAGCATAAAAGCAACGGCAGAATTACTATAATAAAATAATTGACCTGATCCGCCAAAAAACGAATTGCACGATAAAGCCACTCGCCATAGGGCAGTTCTCTTACATATCTTCCTACTATCTGATCATATGCAACCGGATACGGATCCGGTTTGTTTGAAGCATCGCCTATTGTGATATAAAGCGTTTCTCCACTTTCTGCATCCTCTGTAATCTCATACACTCTGTGGGTATTCAGAAATCCCTTTATTTGCGGCGATTCCGATACAAAAGTAATAATATCTCCTACCTGAATGTCCTCCTGCTCCACTTGCTCAATAATAATACAGGTTTCACCTGAGATTGTGGGCATCATACTATCCGTAACCACCTGTAAAACACGATAGCCGAAAATAAAGGGGACATTTCCGCGTCCCGCCATAATTATCACAGCGCACATCAGAAGCATTATCACCAAAAATATAATTTCCACTACATTTGCTAACCGCTTCATTTTCTCAGCTTTCTCTTTCTCAATTTCCCTGCGCTCTTTTTATTTTTGCGTTCCTGATTCCGGCGTTCAAGCGCCTTCTCATATAATCTGTCCGCCCTATATTTCAACTGAAGATTGGACAATTCGTTCATAATTAATTTTCTGACATCGGCATCGGACATATCCAAACCCCGGATTATCTCATCCAACACCTGTCTGATATATTTCACGGTAATTTCCTTCTGCCGTTTGGGACGGTCTGTGTAAAGTTCCTCCGTCTCCTCCATGAAATTGCGGAGCATAAAATAGTCCCAAAGAAAAGAATTGTAAATATCTCTCTCAAATTCACGGGTAATCACCGGTTCTCTCTTCACCATATCAACCTTATACCCAACTCTGTCATATGTGTGGATATAATTCCACAATTTATGACACGCCATATAATTTATGTTTTTACCGATAGCATTCGTCTTGACAATGGGATGTCTGACTACTGGATACCGCTGCATAATCGTTGCAAAACCACTGGACGCCAGATCGTTAATCTGTCTGTGCAGCTTGGATATCCGTGTAAAAATCCCTGCATTTTCTTCCTCATTATCTATCTCTGTCTGTTTCTCCCTGATTTTAATCTCCAGCTTGTAATCAATCACCTCTGTATAATTGTCAACCAGAGATTCCATTTCAAAAAAGGTTCCTCTTTCATCCTTACTGTCATCAAATATAATATCAAATCGTTTGTTAATAAAACGCTGCAATTCCAGAATCAACGTATAAACAAACCGATTCTCATAGGTATTCCAGCTTTCTTCCCTGAATACATTCAAAATCCGGTTTGGAATTACCGTTCCGTCCGGGTTCACCTTGTCAATCAAATTGCTGTGCTGCATCAGATGCCGTATAGACTCCGGCGTGGTATTCCGCGCCATTGCGGCATTTACAACTTCCCGTTCTTCTTCAATAAATTTTCTTGGATTTAATACTACCTTTTGAAGTGCGGGCATGGCTTCTTCAATCGCATTCACCCACTCCTCATCAATACTCTTTACCAGCTTTGAACTGTAAAATTTACAGTAGTTAACGCCCGTTTCCAGCAGATTGTAAAAATATTGATAGTACTTATCCCCGGAAAGCTCCGGCGGCAAATTGCCAATCATTTTTTCATATACGCTTTCTACAGCATCTTTGTTATCCTCAAACGACATTTATCTTCACCTAACTTACACCCATTTTTTTCAAGCGAAGCAGATAATTCTTACTAATCTGCATATTTTCTTCTCCAAAAACGGAATCCAGATACTTAATCAACCCGTCGATTTCATCCCTGATAAATCCCATGCCCAGAGATTCAAATTTACGCAGAATCTTGCAGGAAAAGATAAAATCTATTCCGTCAATTTCCGTACCGCCGCATGCCACATAGCATGGTACAAAATCCTTAATCTGTCTCATAATTCGGTTGCCGAAGGTGAGACGAAAATGTTTAATCAGATAGCTGTCAAGCTTGTCGAGCTCTATCAGAACTTCCTGTGAAATCGGATACTTTTTCTTCGCTTCCTCAAAAAGCATCATCAAATATTTATAATTAAGATGTATCGGTTCCTGATCCGGCGCTTCAAAATATTCCGCTTTTTCATCCAAATCAATCGGAATCGCACGGTCATATACCTTATCGGATACTGCAAAAGTGGAATCATCGTTATTAATGGTTCCTACATACCAGATATTGGAAGGAATCCATATTTTTCCTTCTCTCATTTTCTCAGGGTCAGAAGCTGCTTTGGAGGATACCAGACTGATGAAACGCTCGTCTTCTCTGGGCATTTCGAGAATGGACAGCATCTCCGCAAAATAATACTCTACCCGGGCAATATTCATTTCGTCCAGAATTACCAACCGGACATCCTCTACAAACTGTGCTTCATAAAGCGCCTTCAAAAAATCCGGCTCCGTATACTTCTTTGTAAATTCATTGTAATATCCTACCAGCTCCGTCCTGTCGCGCCAGGAAGGCTGTACGGAACAGATTACCGAAGGATACTGGATAAACTGACCGAAAGCATAGGGCAGGGATGTTTTTCCGGTACCGGAAATACCCTGCAAAATTACCATCTTTGCCGCCCCAAAGGAAGCAATCAGACGCTTCATAATTTCCAAATCATAATATAATCCAAGTCTGGACGCTGCAAAATTACGCATTTTCTGGCATAATTCCTCCAGACTGAAGGTATTGTCATATTCCGGCGCCGCATATTCCTTTTTGAAATACTCGTCCACTCCGGAAAGCCTCGGAAAGCGAAGCTCGCCTACCTCTACGGTAGCAACACCGCTTTCCGCATGTTCCGTTTCCTTTTCCGAGGAGTCCTCATTTACGCCTTCTAAGATATCTGCATTTACCTGCATCCCGATTTCCGAAACCTTCATAGCGAGAATTTTGTCCTTCTCATACTGGGTCTTTAATACCTCCCTGTTGAGCCGGACTACTTCGTCCTTCATTCTCTCGTATTCTACTACAGGCACCTTAAACCGGAAAGCAATCCGCAGTCCGCGGTAAATCAGGTAAAGTACTAATACAATGAGGGCAAGGATTAAAATATGTACCAGAATTACGCATATCCAGCCTGCTGTTGTGAGTTCACCCCTGTACGTTTTAAACACATCAATATAATAAGGAATGTCCACCAGCGCTACCAGCAGATTCCATATGGCATATACGACCTCCATAAATAATCCGACGATATGCTCCATCATTGTATAAAAATAGTAAAAAAAGGCGTTCATGTCTTACTCCTTAAAGTGATTTACTGAACGATGGTAAACTGAATCTGAGCTTCGATATCGTCTGCCTTGATCTGGTCTACACACTGAGCATCCGTACCCTCAATCCAGACATACATGGTAACTTCTTTACCTTCTGTGTTGCCTACTGTAAATAATCCATCAGATGTGCTGTCTGAACCGCCGGTTGTTACTTCTCCTGCCATATTGGAGATAACAGTGGACGTATAACCAAGACTTGCTGCAGTGCCGCTGGTCTGTGCCTGAGTACCGCCACTAATTGTTCCGTCAGAGTTGGGCTCATAGATGTACATCGTTCCATCAACCACAAGTCCGATTCTTACGGCATAAGCTGCAGAATCGGTATCACTGGTATCGGATGCCTTTACAAAGGAACCGTCAATCAGAGGCTCGTCATTGCTGTCAAGTCCGGTAACTGCATCTGCATTAGGCATAGCGCCTACAACAATACCTACATTTGCGCTTTCCTCCGCCTCAGTTTTCAAATAATACACGTATTTTGCAACATAGTCTGTGATATCAGCTTCAGCAATTTGCGTAATATCGGTAACGCCGGTATCGCTGCCGCCGATTTCAGAATATACCGGCGCATAGAATGTAGGCACAAAACTGCCGCCTGATTCCTGTACGGTAACCTGATTAATCTGCTGTGTTACCACATCACCGTTCTCATCCGTCTGCGTCAGATCAATCGCATCATGCCAGTCCCCATCGTTACCGGTTTTACTAACCTTTAATCCTGAGGAACCGCCCGCTGTCATCTGCATACCGGTTACTGTTGCATTGTTGGTCAGGGTAAACCATGCGTAGGTTGCCGTACTCAGCATCGCAGCCATTACAATGACCATTACAAGTGCGTTTTTGACGTCTCTCCATTTTTTCTTTTTCATTTTCTCCATCTCCTTGTATTTTGGATTTTTTGGTTCTATATTAGTTGCCTTCGGCAATTAATACCTCAGTTTCATCATCATTTCAATACTGCCCCCCAGGATATCGTTGACACATTCTGGATCTTCCCCCTCCAGCCAGATAACGACGGTAAACTTATCATATTCCTGCGGCTGCAGCTCCTCTCTCTCCGCCGTCGTCACTATCTTGGAAGAAGTAAAAGGTTTTGCAGTCAGCGTATAAATCCCTGTCTCTTCATTGTAGCTGTATTGCTCTGCATTCCCTGCGTCTTCCCGAAAAGGGAACTCATATTCCGAAGATTGGCTCTCACTGCCGCCGGACCGGCTTTCCTTTGCTAATATCTGTTGTTGTCCATTGTGATATAAAAGCACCCATGTCGCCTCATCAATTCCTTTTGTGGAATGCTGTATGGACAAAGTATATGTATAAGTAATCGGATCGTATGAGATGTTCTTTACATAAAAAGTGTACGCCACATAATCGGGACCATTGTGATCTCCGTCTATTTCCGCCACCTGAGTATCTATATTAAAGATGCTGATATTATCCGCATCAGGAATCGCCGTACCGTTAAGGGAAATCAGCTCTTCCGAAAAATCTGTGGTGTCGCTGATGACAAGCCTCTTCTCTCCCGAATGGTCTACACGAATGATAAATTCTCCGGACTGAGTATAAAAAGCCGCCATAATATAACAGAATAACAAAATGCCTCCAATCAGCAGAACGCCCTGCCACGCTGCCGTAATTCTGAAAATACTGCGGGTAAGGCTTCTGCCTCCCAGCCACCAGTAATGGAAACGTCTCAGCCAGTCAAACCGTATTTTGCCGTCTTTCTTTATAAAAAACCGCCGCTTTTTTCTTTCCCATTCATCATCAGATCGATTCGTTCGATTTCTCTCCTGCATCTTATAAAACACTCCACCAGTTCCGGTTGAAATTGTCTGCCCGTCTCATTTTTGATTATATCAAAAGCCTGACTGCCTGTTATACCCTCCCGGTAAGACTTCCTGCTCACCATACCATCATAAGAATCCGCTATTGCACATACTCTTGCCATGAAGGGAATCTCTTTTCCCCTCTTACCATAGGGATATCCGTTTCCGTCAAAGTGCCCGTGATACATCAATGCAACGCCACGGAAATATGTCATAATTCTCTCAGGAAAAAGCAAAAAACGCTCTTTTTCACCTGGAGGGTATACATTGTGTGTATATCCTCCGACAGAGAGGCATCCCAGACCCCTTGTTCTTTTGCCGCTTCAAAAAGCATCTGGGCATACTGCGATACCCCATACATATGTATACGCATATCGTGAGAAATATTACCATAAAGGCATTTTATATCAGGATATGTACTTCTTCTCGAATTCTTAACCAGACTTCTATCCGAAACAATCATTTTCTATCCTTCCGGGATTCTCTCTGTTTTCAAATTTTCCTTTTTACTCGTCAGAAAAATCCAAACACCCTCATATAAAAAACGCACAAAAATTTTTGTCGATTTTTGTTATAGTATACCATTTAGAAATTGCAAAAACAAGATTCTTACTGCAAAAAGATAGGAAATTAGCATTAAAAACGTATTTATTATAGGCTTTTTATCCTTCCAAATATTCCCTGTAGTCTTCTTCGCTGGCAAACAAAATATATCCTCCATTCACATATCCCATATAACCGGCTGCCGTAAAATATCCTTTCATCAAAATACCTCCTTTTCAAAACCTTTGTTCTAAAAAGAAGGTAACATATTTTATGTCCTATAAAACTCCCTTAATCCCATAATTTCTTCACCTGCGTTTCCGCAGTTTCCCTGTCCAGTTTGCACTTATCCATCAGTTTTTCCACCGTTTACTCCTTCGTACAGGCAAATTCTTTGCAGTTCTGCCCCTGTCTCCCGCTTTTCAATTGTAATATTGTGAATTGTAAAAGCATGGATCAGAAACAGTTAAATTTAAGAAATAAACAAGTCCTTCCCGACTGCATTTAAAACAGATAACTTGATTTGAAATTTATGCTTTGGACAAATATAGCACAGGAAAAAATTACAGTCACTCCGGAATTTACTAAATTCCAAAAAACTTCCTGTCTTATTTCGAAAACATAAGACAGGAAGCTCTATGGGTTTTTTATGGTATTCTTCTAGGGCAGAAGCATTTTCATCTCTTCCAGCAGCTCCTCAGTCATGCCAAGAAGCAGCTCCGCATCCTTCTCCACCAATCCCGTTTTCTTATATTTATAAGTAAAGAAGGGATTACCATACGCCGTAAAAGCAAGGCTTTGTCCATACTTTTTCAGCAAATCGGGGATACCAGCCGGATTAATTCCCGCATCGGTACGGAAGGTAAATGTGATTCGCTCATTCTTGCCTTTAATCTCTGTCAGATATAAACTGTGGGCAGCCACGCGAATCAATGCAATCCGCAGCAGATTATCCACAGACTTAGGGATTTCTCCAAAGCGGTCCAGCAGCTCATCCTTCATATCATCCCGCTCCTTCATACTCTCAATGCCCGCAATCCGCTTATAGATATCCAGCTTCTGCGTCTCATTGACAATATAGACAGGCGGGATAAAGGCATCCACATCCAGGTCGATTACCGTAGTGAAATCCGCAACTGTCTGAATTCCCTTCAATCCCTGCACTGCCTCATTCAGCATCTTGCAGTACAAATCATAGCCCACCGCTTCCATGTGTCCGTGCTGCTTCACCCCTAACAGATTGCCCGCTCCCCGGATTTCCAGATCCCGCATGGCAATCTTAAAGCCGCTTCCCAAATCCGTAAATTCTTTGATTGCCGAAAGCCTCTTCTCCGCCACTTCCTTTAACATCTTGTCACGCTTATACATCAGGAACGCATAGGCGGTACGATTGGAACGCCCCACGCGCCCTCTGAGCTGATAAAGCTGGGAGAGTCCCAGATTATCGGAATCATGGATAATCATGGTATTCGCATTGGAAATATCCAGTCCCGTCTCAATAATCGTAGTGGACACCAACACATCAATGTCACCATTGATAAAATCAAACATGATGCGCTCAAGCTCATGCTCCCTCATCTGTCCATGAGCATACGCCACGCTTGCCTCAGGCACCAGCCTGGCAACCTGCGCCGCGATATCTTCAATATTATTGACACGGTTGTACACATAATAAACCTGACCGCCTCTTGCCAGCTCTCGCACTATCGCCTCACGCACCATCTCGTCATTATATTCACAGACAAAGGTCTGAATGGGAAGCCTGTCACCCGGTGCCTCCTCCAGCACACTCATGTCGCGGATACCGATTAAGCTCATATGCAGGGTGCGGGGAATGGGGGTTGCCGTCAGCGTCAGCACATCCACATTTTCCTTCAATTTCTTGATTTTCTCCTTGTGGGCAACGCCGAAACGCTGTTCCTCGTCAATAATCAGCAGTCCCAAATCCTTGAATTTCACATCCGCTGACAAAACCCTGTGTGTTCCGATAACAATGTCCACAAAGCCTTTCTGTAAATCCGTTACAGTCTTTTTCAACTCGGCAGGCGTGCGGAAACGGCTCATCAAATCAATGCGGATTGGGAAATCCTTCATCCTCTGCACAAAGGTATTGTAATGCTGCTGGGCGAGAATGGTGGTCGGCACCAGATATACCACCTGTTTTCCCTCCTGCACTGCCTTAAACGCCGCGCGGATGGCAATTTCCGTTTTCCCGTATCCCACGTCACCGCAGACAAGACGATCCATAATCTTGCTGCTCTCCATGTCTGCTTTGGTGTCCGCGATGGCATTCAGCTGGTCCTCCGTCTCCTCAAAGGGAAACATTTCCTCAAACTCCCGCTGCCACACGGTATCCTTTCCAAAGCGATAGCCCTCGCTCTGCTGTCGGATGGCATATAGTTCCACCAAATCCTTTGCCACCTCATTTACCGCAGTGCGCACCTTGGTCTTTGTCCGCTCCCACTCCTTCGTGCCAAGCTTATTCAGCTTCGGCTTTTTGGCATCCGCAGAAGCATATTTCTGAATGACATCCAGTCCCGTCGCCAGAATATAAAGATTTCCTCCGTCACGATACTCAATTTTGATGTAATCCTTGACGATATTGTCCATCTCTACCTTTTCAATGCCCTTATAAATTCCGAGACCATGGGTTTCATGCACCACATAATCGCCCACCTTAAGCTCATTGAAATCATTGATTTTCTGACCCTGATAGATTTTTTTCTTTTTCTTTTTCTTTTTTTCGGCGCCAAATATATCAGTCTCCGAAAGCACCACAAACTTCAATAACGGATACTCAAAGCCTTTTCCCACATGTCCGTAATAAGTCAGGACTTCTCCAACCTGAACCTCTCTCATAGGGTCTTCCGTGTATACTGCCGTAAGCTCCTGGTCTCTCAAATCCTCCGCCAGACGCTTCGCTCTGGTGCGGGAACCCGATAACAGCAGCACACGATAGCCTTTTTTGCGGTACTGCTTCAAATCCTTTACGAGGGATTCAAAGCTGTTGTTGTAGGGTGCAATATTTCTGGCACTAATGTCATATTTTTTATCAGGCTTAAAGAACCCGCCTCTGATATCCATGGTGGCAAGAGTCACTACATTTCCTTTTAACAGTTTGGCGGCAACCTGTTCGCCGCTGTAGAGAATGTTCATCTGCCCCGGCAGAATATAGCCCTTCCTTGCACGCTGCTCCATACTCTCCCGAAATTCCAGCTCTACTGCGTCCGCTTCTTCCTTCACGCGGGCAGGTTCATCCACGAAGAATGCAACACTGCCCACTGTTTTTCCGCCGGCAGCCGCGCCGCCTGCCGTACCCGCCGCAATGTTACAGATTAACTCCGGCAACGTTACCGTATCCTCGTAAAAATACCGGATATATCCCTCCAGATTCATCTTGCTCTGAAACTCCAGAAGCTGTTCCTTCAAATCCTTTACCTGCGTGACAATTTTTTGCGCCTCCTCCGGCTGATGAGCATCCCGGAAAATCTTCTCCTGTTTCGCCGCTTCCTGCTCCAGCTTCTTAAGCCCCCTGTGAATCCGCTCCTGCTCCAGCACAAATTCCGTTGCCGGATAGATGCTGACGCTTTCCAGTTTTTCAATGGAACGCTGGCTTAAAATATCAAAGCTGCGGATAGAATCCACCTCATCGCCCCACAGCTCCATACGGTATGGATTTTCCTCCGTCAAATCAAACACATCCACAATGCCGCCGCGGATGGAAAACTGTCCCGGATTCTCTACCTGATAGCTCCTCTCATACCCCATCGCTACCAGCTTCTCTGCAAGGGATGCCTCGTTTAAAGCTCCGCCCTTTTGCACATGAATGACGTCCTTTTCCTTCTCCCACATTACCTGCGGCGTCATCAGGGCGGCATAGGTGGTGATAATTGTAACGGGCTTTTGTTCCGTCAGACGACGCAATGTGCGGATACGCTCCTTTACCAACTGATTCCCGTGAATATCCGCCTGAAAGAAAATCAAATCCTTGGCAGGATACAGCATGACATTTCTGTCATAAAATTTGTATTCCTCGTACAGTTCCTTTGCTTTTAAGTCACTATAAGTAACGATGACTTTGTATTTCAAGCCATCGCTCAGTCCGTATATCATATGAAGCTTTTGGGAATCCACACAGCCCGTCAGTGCAATCGGTCCCGTGCCTTTTTGTAAAGTCTCCCGCATCTGTTCGTATTCTGCCAGTTCCTTCAGGGGAGCAAGTAACGCCTGCATGTAACGCCTCCTACTTATTTATCGCTTACTTTTCGATTATATTCATTCATTGCCGCATCCGCATCCCCGGTAATCATCATGCGGATTGCATCTGCCGCCCTGCCTGCTGCCTCGTCCATGACAGCACGCTCTTTGGCAGAAAAATGTCCCAGCACATAATCCGCCAAATCATAGCCCTTCGGCTTCTCACCCACCCCCATCTTCACACGCATAAAGGTATCGTGCCCTAAATGGGAAATAATATTTTTCAGACCGTTATGACCGCCCGCGCTGCCTTTTTTGCGGATGCGGAGCTGTCCCACATCAAGGCTGATATCATCAGATATCACAATCAGCTCTTCCTTCTCGTCTGCCTTATAATAATCAATCAGCTCCCGCACGCTTTCCCCGCTGAGATTCATAAAAGTCTGGGGCTTCGCCAGAATACATTTCTGCCCTGCCACATAGCCTTTTCCGATAATTGCCTTGTGTTTCTTCTCCAGCACTGAGATATTTTCCTGCTCTGCCAGTTTATCTATTACGTCAAATCCAATATTATGCCGTGTATTTGTATAATCCCTTCCCGGATTTCCCAAACCTACTATAATGTACATATGCCACCTCAAAAAATCTGATTATTGAGCAGATACATTGTATCACACCCGATTTTTCCAAACAAGCGGGAATCTCAAAATACAATTTACTTTTTACTCCAGAAAACTAAGAAGGAGTCACACCTTCGTGTGACTCCCATTCCCATACATACCTCTCAACACCTTAAAATACTACTCTGCCTCCTCCGGCTCTTCCAGCGCCTTTTCATAGCTTTCCAGAATTATTCTCTGAATATTCTCTCTTGCTGCAGAATTAATGGGATGAGCTATATCCCGATACTCACCGTCCGTTGCTTTTTTGCTGGGCATAGCAATAAATAACCCCTTCTCACCCTCAATCACTTTGATATCATGCACTACAAATTCATCATCCAACGTTATGGAAACAATGGCTTTCATTTTACCTTCCTTGGCAATTTTACGAACACGTACATCTGTAATCTGCATATGTATAGCCCCCTTAATTTATAGTTTTCTGCTGAAACGCCCGCTTAAATCACATATCTTGCATTGCGCTCTATTACAATCCTGATGCCATCCTCGCCGACAAACCGGGAATTCGCACGAATGGTATCCCGACTTTCCACAATACAATTCTCAATATAAGTATTATCTCCAATGTATACATCATTCAGGATAATAGAATTCTTAATAACACAGTTATTGCCGATATAGCTCTTTTTAAATATAACGGAATTTTCAACCGTACCGTTAATAATACATCCGCTGGATATCAGACTGTTATTAATATTGGCGCCTACATTATATTTTGCAGGAGGAAGGTCATCCACTTTAGAATATATGTCAGGATACTGTTTGAAGAAATAATTTCTTACATCAGGTTTCAGGAAATCCATGTTCGTTTTATAATAATCCTCAACCGATGCAATATTGCTCCAGTATTCACTAATCTTATATCCATAGATACGCTTCAGTTCCTTGTAGCGAATCAGGATATCCGTTACAAAATCATACCTGTCTTCCTCCGCAGCCTTCTCAATCATCTCAATCAGCTGACGACGGCGGAGTACATAGATTCCGCAGGAAATGGTATTGGTTTTAGCCTGCAGGGGCTTTTCCTCAAATTCCTCAATCCGGCTCTCTTCATTCATGCGGATAGTTCCGAAACGCTCTACATTGGTTCCGCGGGGCATATCACGGCATACCACAGTGACGTCTGCCTTTTTCTCTATATGATATTCCAGCACCCTGTTAAAATCCAGCTTGTATATACAGTCCCCGGATGCGATTACCACATACGGTTCATGACTGTTTTTCAAAAAACTTAAATTCTGATAGATGGCGTCCGCCGTTCCTCTGTACCAATTGCTGTTCTCAGCAGTCACAGCAGGAGTAAATACATAAAGTCCTCCCTGCTTGCGTCCGAAATCCCACCATTTAGAGGAGTTCAAATGTTCATTCAGACTTTTTGCATTGTACTGTGTAAACACAGCAACCTTCTGAATATGTGAATTGGACATATTGCTCAAAGTGAAATCAATGCTTCGATAGCTGCCTGCGATGGGCATTGCACAAATAGCTCTCTTCTGTGACAATTCCTTCATTCTGTGATTATTGCCGCCTGCTAAAATAATTCCAATCGCTCTCACTACTATTCACCTGCCTTAATCAATGTTTTGCCGCTTGCAAGATGGGAATCTTCATAATCGGCATCTGAGGTAACGCCAAAGATTACCGAATTCTTACCCACAGTAATGCCCTTGGGAATTACACTCTTCTCACCTATCGTTACAAGTCCATGATTATAGATATGAGGAGCCGTTTCGTTTTCCGCTTCCTCACCTGTACCCAGTCTGACATTATCGGCAATTTCTACATTCTCTGCCACAATCGCTTTATTCAACTCGCAGTTTTCTCCAATCTGCGTCTGATTCATGATAATGGAATCACGTACTACCGTGCCTCTTCCGATCGTAACGCCGCAACCGATAACGGAATTATATACCTCGCCGTAAATATCAGAACCCTCGCCGATAATACTGCGTTCCACCTTGCTGTTATCCGCAATATACTGAGGCGGCTGAATCTCGCTCTTGGTATAAATTTTCCAGTATTCCTCGTACAGATTAAATTCAGGAACGATATCAATCAGCTCCATGTTTGCTTCCCAATAGGAGTTTAACGTACCCACATCCTTCCAGTACCCGGTAAACTCGTACGCATACAGAGGCGCGCCCTTGTCATGACAATAGGGAATGACATGCTTGCCGAAGTCAAGCGCCGGCTGATCTGCCATTGCAATCAATGCCTCCCGCAAAGTCTTCCAGTTAAATATGTAAATACCCATACTGGCAAGATTACTTCTGGGATGCTCAGGCTTCTCCTCAAACTCTGTGATACGCTTATTCTCATCCGCAATCATAATTCCGAATCTGCTCGCCTCTTCAATGGGAACGGGCATAACGGCAATCGTCACCTCCGCGCCGTTCGCCTTATGAAAGTCCAGCATAACCTCATAATCCATCTTATAGATATGATCACCGGAAAGAATCAACACGTATTCCGGATTAAAGCTTTCCATGTATTCCAAATTCTGATAAATAGCATTCGCCGTACCGGTATACCACTCACTCTCTCCGCTCTTCTCATAGGGCGGCAATACCGTCACACCGCCAATATTGCGGTCCAGATCCCACGGAATACCGATACCGATATGAGTATTTAATCGCAGAGGCTGGTATTGTGTCAGCACTCCGACAGTGTCCACTCCGGAATTAATACAATTTGAGAGGGGAAAATCAATAATACGGTATTTCCCTCCGAATGCGACGGCGGGCTTTGCTACCTTGGAGGTTAAAACTCCCAGACGGCTGCCCTGACCACCGGCTAACAACATGGCAATCATTTCTTTTTTAATCATGTCCTCACCTCTATCTAGCCTTTTACCAATTTATGATGTTTTTATTATAACACATAAGATAATGAAAGTGAATATTTATTGACAATTATTTTGCCGACATAAATATTTTCGTATTGATATTTTACATTTTTTTACTTTTTTTTTAAATTTTTTTGTATTTTTTCTCCAATTTTCAATCTATTTATGCGCTTTGCCTTCGTCACTTTCAACATTTTCATTTATCATTTGTTTTTTACCTCCGATGTGTATATAATATTATATAGCCGCTCAGAACATGGGTAATTCCTTTATTAACGAGTCCGGTTCGGGGCAGCCAATCACTATACAAGGAAGTGTGAATATGTATAAAATAGACTTTAACAATCCCTCATCCATCTATTTTGTAGGCATCGGCGGTATCAGCATGAGCGGACTCGCAGAAATTCTTCATCAGGCGGGATTTCGGGTGTCCGGTTCCGACTGGCACGTCTCCCCCATCACCAAAGCTCTGGAAGAAAAGGGAATTCCGGTCAAATACGGCGAAAGCAGCGACCACATCCCGAACGATATTGACTGTGCCGTACTTACCAGCGCTGTACGCGAAAGCAATCTGGAATACAGGGCGCTCCGTGAGAGAAACATTCCCTGCCTGTCACGCGCAGAGCTTCTTGGGCAGATTATGAAGAATTATAATACATCCATTGCGATCAGCGGCACCCACGGAAAAACGACAACAACCTCCATGGTCAGCGAAATCCTGCTGCTGGCAGATACCGATCCCACATTATCTATCGGCGGTATCTTAAATTCCATCGGCGGCAATATCCGCGTGGGGAAATCCGGCTACTTTGTTACCGAGGCATGCGAATATACCAACAGCTTTTTAAGCCTTTTTCCGAAAATCGGAATGATACTTAATATAGAAGAAGACCACTTGGACTTCTTTAAGGATTTAAATGATATCCGTCACTCCTTTCATGAATTTGCAAAGCTGATTCCTTCCGATGGATATCTTATTATTAATGGCGACATTCCGAATTACAGTGAAATCACCGGGGGGATTTCCTGTAAAGTAATTACTTACTGCAGTCTGCCCAAAACCAGCGAAGGAGCTCCCGCCGATTACTACCCTGCAAATGTCGTACATGACGAATACGGTCATCCCTCCTTTCTGCTTTATAATGGGGAGAAACCTGTCCGCAGTTTTTGTCTGCGTGTTCCGGGGGAGCACAATATCAGCAACGCGATTGCTGCGATTGCTCTGGCTGATTTACTCGGAATAGACCACGCGATTACTGCCAAAGCGCTTCACTCCTTCAGCGGAACAAACAGGCGTTTTGAGTACAAAGGCTCCATCGGAGGCTTGACTATAATAGATGATTATGCACATCACCCGACAGAAATTACTGCAACTTTGTCCGCGGCTGCAAATTATCCCCACAAAACTCTCTGGTGTGTTTTCCAGCCTCACACCTACACCCGGACCAAAGCTTTTCTGAAAGACTTTGCAAAAGCTCTGTCCCTGGCGGATAAAATAGTTCTGGCTGACATTTATGCCGCAAGAGAAACAGACAATCTTGGAATCAGTTCCGAAACCCTGAAACAGGAAATAGAGGCTCTGGGGCATGAAGCATTTTATTTTCCGACTTTTGATGAGATTGAAAATTTTCTACTGAAAAATTGCATAAACGGCGACCTGTTGATAACTATGGGTGCCGGAGATGTGCATAAAATCGGAGAAAATCTTCTCGGAATTTAGTTGTCCACATTATCCACAGACAAAAAAAGTGCGGCTCTCTGCTTCTGTCTGTGGATATTTTTTGTTTTTGCCTATTACATAAACCTTTTATTTTCTGCATCGGCATCAGGCATACACTATTTATCCACATTTTCCACACTATCCACATTTTTATACAAATCCAGTGTTTTCAATGGTTTCGGAAATTTTACTATTTCTTTTTTTTAATCCTTATGCTATACTTTGATTTGCTCGCAAAAAGCAAGGTTTTTGAAAGGATTGGGGAACTTATGGCACGCTTAACTATTTATAGGGACAACTATGTAGACTCCACTGTTGTGTCCAACCGTTTCATTGATGAATATATGAAGGACGCAAACGACGCTCAGCTAAAAATCTATCTGTATCTGATTCGTATGCTGAATGCCAATCAGACGATTAGTGTGTCTGATATCGCGGACAAGTTTAATCATACGGAAAAGGATGTTAACCGTGCATTAAAATATTGGGAAAAAAAAGAACTGCTCAATTTGGACTATGATGAGGATAAAAATCTTGTTGGCATTCATCTTCGCGATTTGAACGCTGCCGCAGATACCGCTGCCCGGAAAAATGTAGCGTTAACCGCTGCTCCTGCCGTACCGCGCGTTGTGTCATCTCCGCGTACCGCCATGACAGCCGTACCGGAAGATTCCTCTGAGCCCACAGCTCCCGCCTTTGTGAAGCCTGCCTACTCTCCCGACCAGCTTCGGGAATTCAAAAGTCGCGAACAGACTTCACAGCTTTTATTTATTGCAGAATCGTATATCGGCAAACCGCTGACTCCCTCCGAGATGAAATCCATTCTGTTTTTTACAGATGTGCTTCATTTCTCTGACGACCTGATTGATTATCTGCTTCAATACTGCGTAGACCGCGGCAAAAAGGATTTTAAATACATAGAAAAGGTGGCAGTCAACTGGGCGGAGGAAGGCATCTCCACCCCAAAACAGGCACAGAAATATTCTGCCAAATATGACAAGAATGTCTATACGATTATGAATCAACTGGGTAAAAACGGTACTCCCACCCCAAAGGAAATGGAATACATCAACCGCTGGACAAAGGAGTATGGCTTTTCGACAGATATTATTATAGAAGCATGTGAACGCACTGTTATGGCAACGGACCGCCATCGTTTCGAGTATGCGGAAGGTATCTTAAGCAGCTGGAAACGCGAAAATGTCCACCACAAGGCAGATATCCGCAAAATAGATGATATCTATCAGAAACGCCGCCAGAACACAGGTGCAAAGCAAACTGCTTCCGCAAATAAATTTAATCAGTTTACCCAGAATAATTATAATTTTGATGAACTGGAGAAAGAGCTTCTCAGCAATTAAGCTCACCTTTACGTATACCATCATACACTTCATGTCAAAAAAGGAGGCACATTGTGGCATTGAATAAAATGCAGTATGAATCCATCATAAAAGGCTATGAACAGACACGGGACCGCAACCGGCATCTCACAGAGGAGCGGCGCAGCATGGTCTACGCACGGGTACCCGGATACCGGGAATTGGAGGAATCCGTGGCAGACATTTCCGCTTCTCTCACAAGGCTCGTTATCGATGGAGAAGAAGACGCCATGCAAAAGGTTCACTCTTCCCTGCGTGAAATTTCCATACACAAAAAAAGGCTTCTGACCGACGCTGGATACCCTGCGGATTACCTTGAACCAATCTATGACTGCACCGATTGCCGGGATACCGGCTTTGTTACAGACGAAAGCGGTCTGAAAAAGAAATGTCACTGCTTCCGCAATCAGGAAATTACTCTGCTGTATGACCAGTCCAACATCCGTGAAATTATCGGCACGGAGAATTTTTCTACACTTTCTTACGCATTTTACCACGGCGAAGACCTTGACCGTTTTCAGAAAGCTGTGAATATCTGCAAGGATTTTGTACAAAACTTCAAACAGGACTACCACAATCTGTTTTTTTATGGTACAGTAGGAACGGGGAAAAGCTTCCTGTCGGGTTGTATCGCTAATGAACTCCTGCAAAAAGGATATTCCGTTATCTATTTCAGTGCTTGCAGATTGTTTGAAACGCTGGCACACTATTCCTTCAACAATCATTTAAAGGAAGCCCTTTACGATTTTTACGATGACTTATATAAATGTGATCTGGTAATCATTGATGACCTGGGAACCGAAATGACAAATTCATTTGTAGCTTCCCAGTTGTTTTCCTGTCTAAATGAACGTCATTTGCGCAAGAACGCCACAATTATTTCCACCAACTTAAGTCTGGAGGAGCTGCGCGACCGTTACTCGGACAGGGTATTTTCCAGAATTACCAGTAACTATACACTGTGCAAGCTGACAGGTCCTGACATCAGGATGCTGAAAAAACGCAATGCAATTCATTGAATGATAGAAAGTGAGGATATTTTCATGGGCAACCGCGAAGAAAAACGAAATTTGGAGACCATCCCCGTTGGATCCTTAGGCATTATTTCTCTGGAGGGATGCAAGCTGTTAGGCGAAAAAGTAGACAAGTATCTTGTGAAATGGAGAGCAGAGCGCGAAAGCGAGCACAAAGACTCTCTTGCTTTTTCAGGCTACCAGAGAGATTCCTATCTGATACAGACAAAGGTTCCCCGCTTTGGTTCCGGCGAGGCTAAGGGCATGATTTTAGAATCAGTCCGCGGCTGTGATCTCTATCTGTTGGTAGATGTCCTGAATTATTCCATGACATATTCCCTGTGCGGGCATGAGAATCATATGTCTCCCGATGACCATTATCAGGATTTAAAGCGCATTATCGCCGCACTTGGAGGTAAAGCGCGCCGTATCACCGTTATCATGCCTTTCCTTTATGAGAGCCGTCAGCACAAGAGAACCGCAAGGGAATCCCTTGACTGTGCACTGGCACTACAGGAACTGGTTGCTATGGGCGTCGATAACATTATTACATTTGATGCACACGACCCCCGGGTACAGAATGCAATTCCTCTTCATGGTTTTGAAACCATACAGCCGGCATATCAGTTTATCAAGGGACTGCTTCACAATGTAAAGGATTTGCAGATTGATTCCAATCACATGATGGTTATCAGCCCCGATGAAGGCGGCATGGGGCGCGCTATCTATATAGCCAATGTTCTCGGTCTGGATATGGGTATGTTCTATAAGAGACGGGACTATACCCGGATTGTAAACGGACGCAACCCCATTATTGCACACGAGTTCCTCGGAACCAGTGTAGAGGGTAAGGATATGATTATTATTGACGATATGATTTCCTCCGGTGAAAGCGTATTAGAGGTTGCTGCAGAATTAAAGAAACGAAAAGCAAATAAAATTTTTGTCTTTGCAACCTTCGGCTTGTTTACCAGCGGTCTTGAAAAATTCGACAAAGCATACAAGGACGGCATTATTGATAAAGTACTTACTACCAATCTGATTTACCAGACGCCTGAACTTTTAAAGCGTGACTGGTATATCAACTGTGACATGAGCAAATACATTGCATATATCATTGATACTCTGAATCACGATTCTTCCATCAGCGATTTACTGAATCCCAATGAAAGAATCCAGAATATTGTTGCAAGATATAAAGCGGGCGAATTATAAATTTTTTTCTATCCGGAATATTGCGCAGTAAACCGAATCAGGATAGATGCCATACAGGTTACGAAAAACGACGAGGGAAAAGCGATTGCTGCTTTTACTCGTCGTTTTTATATGGTAGTATAATCCCCCTCCTCTCCCATACCGCAAATCCTTACAGTTTTATTTGAACACAATTCCATTACGCTCTGAATGTCTCAGTAAAATTACCGCTATAACCAGTACGATTGCTTCATAAATGCCGAAAGTAAACCAGATAATATCTGCACCAACAATCTTAGGAAATATCAAAATAACACCTGCATTTATAACCATACTTCGCAGGAAATTGATAATAACCGCCTGCGTAGATCGTTCAGTTGAGTACAGATAAGCTGAAATCATCACATTAAAAGCCATGATGATAAAGCCCCATGAATACATCGGCATAACTTTCAAAACGTATTCCAATGTTATAGCGTCAGCTCCAAACAGATTGCAAATAGGTCTGCTAAATAGAATTATCAGTGTAGTAACAATAATGCTTCCAAAGAAGTTCGTCAGAATACCGGTCTTAAAGTAGAACTTCAAATCTTTTTCTTTTTTTGCACCGTAACTTTGCCCAAACAGTGGCTGTAATCCCTCGCTGGTGCCAAAGAAAACTGCAACAGTAAAGGATGCAACATAAGAGATAACGGAAAACGCATTTACACCAATATCACCAATCATATCTACAAGAACAAGATTCATGCAAAGTGTCATAATAGGGGTTGCCAGTTGTCCAATCCCCTCCGGTAATCCGTGTATTAAAATATTTTTGAACACGCTACCTTCTATCTTTATTTTTCCAAAACGCAGAATTCCGTTTTTACGGATAAAGTGTATCAGCATAATCAAAAGAGCCGCTACCTGCGATACTCCTGTTGCAATGGCTGCGCCTTTAGTACCCATGGAAAAAGGGAAAATAAGCAGCCAATCTCCAAAAATGTTAAGAATAGTAGAGATAATTACAGCAATGCCGACTAATCCGGGAGCACCATCATTTCTACAATAATTTTGCAATCCCATAGAAAATCCCGACGGAATAATAAAAAGAGAGTACCAAAACAAATAATCAACAGATAGTTGATGGAATGTTTCATTTGCTCCAAGTAAAGTACATACCGGATTTGCAAAAAATAGCCCAATCGCACTCAGAATTGCGGCAGCACAACCGAGTAAAATCATTCCATGCCTGAATACTTTATTTGCGTTCTCTACATCTCCACGGCCAAGACAAACTGCAAAAATAGTAACACCGCCAATATTGATTAGCATAAAAAGGGCAGCCACAATCATCGTAAAGGGTAATACAAGATTTACGGCGCCAAGTCCGTTTGTTCCGACACCTCGACCAACAAATATTCCGTCTACCACCGTAAATAGAAAAAACATACATTACTTAACATAGTAGGCAGAACATACTGTATTACTTTTTTGGTTCTTAAATTAGACATTTGAGTTCCCTCCTGCTTGCCCATTTAGACAAGACTTTAATTTTTATCTTCTAATCGGGCTTATAGCTGCGGCTACAAGTCCTCCGATGACAATTCAAACTTTTCTTTCATTTTTTGCTGACACAGCATAACATATTTCTTTGTTAGTTGAATTAGTTGCCGACATTCTTCTTTTGGAAATTCATCAAAAACGCTATTTTCTAACTCAAATACAGGGGCAATTTTTTTGTCTACAAACTCCTGCCCGGTTTGCGTGAGATATAAGTGCATATCCCGCCGATTTCCTTTTTTTAACGTGATATACCCCTGCGCTTCTAAATTTTTAATCGAAGAATTTATTGTTTTTTTGCTAATAAAATAGTGTTCTGCAATATCCTTTTGTAAACAGCCGTCCCCAAATTCTGCAATAGAATACATGATAAAGAAAGCACTGTCGGATAACCCTATTGCTAACGCTATTTTGTGATATAATTCATCTAATTCCTTATACAAAGAATTAAATTCCTTTATCTCATGCCCTGGTTTCAGTTCCAATTCATACACCCCCCATAATCCGATTTCGGATTCACTATAATCTAATTTCGGATGATTGTCAAGAATATATCTATAAAAAAAGAGAGAGTACATAATTGAAATTCGTTTTAATTAAGAAAATGCAGCTGGGAACAGAAAAACGGCATAGCTGAAGCTACGCCGTTTCCAAAAAAGCTTAAAATCATTTTATCCGCTCTTAAATATGTCTTTAAATCTGTTGTCCCGAAAAGTTCAGCATAGATGCAGATAGTTCATTTACATGATTCGTATCATCAATCATCCGTTTCATACTATTCTGATAAACAACCATCGCCTCTGCAATCGCTTCTACCGCTCCCTGATTATCAGACGAATATTGATTCATCTCTGCAACCTTTCCCTTAAGTCTGTCAAAAATATCATCCATCCGATTAATATTATTGTTCTGCATTTCAATGTTTTGATACAGCGCATCAAACTGCTCTGTCAGCCGGTCAAAGCCATTCTGCAGTCCCTGCAGTGCATTCAGAGATTCATTGATTGCATGACTGCTTTCCGCCATCTGCTCTGTAGTATCCTGAATCTGTCTCTGCATCTGCGCAACCACATCTGCCACCTGACCCGAACACTGATTGCTGTCCACAGCAAGCTGCTGTACCTTATTTGCCACTACCGCAAAGCCCGCGCCGCTCTGACCGGCTCTTGCCGCCTCGATGGAGGCATTTAGCGCCAGCATTGTGGTACTGGAAGAAATACCGTTCAACTGTTTTGTCACGGCAACGATTTCCTGCATCTTCTCTTCCAATAAATGAAATACTGTATCCGCCTGCTGCATCGTCATCTGGACGGTCTCCATCTGCCGGCTCATTTCATCCATATTGTTTCGATTCTGTCTTAAAGAATCCTCAAAGCTATGTACTCCATCCGTCAAAGCATCAACCTGCTTCTCTGTCTCCTGAATTTTCAAATGTACATCCTCACAGGTATCAGAAACCGCCTGTGTACCTTGCGAAATACTCACGGAGCCTTGCTTAAGCTCGTCCGCATTGCTGTTCAGCTCGCTGCTTGCTTTTTTTAGTCCCGCAATACCCTCCGTAGAACTTTCCACACTTTTCTCCAGCTCTACTCCCATCTGTTTCAGAGAATCCAGCAGACGTTCCGCCTCTTCCGCTCTTCTCTCGCTAATCTGGATAAAGCCGCGCCCTCTTTTAATTGCCTGATAAAACATAAAGGCAGCCAGTATAAACATGACGCAGCACAATATAAACTGTCCCGGGGATTCTGCCTTTTCCGGGTGCAGAAGATATTGGATTACCAAAAGCACAGCGCAAAGAACCGCTTGAATTGCCGTATATTTCGGACGCAGATACATACCGGTCAACCCCATAACAGCTAAATACAAACAAAAATCATCACTATAGGACTCCCCGCTAAACAAAGAGATAATAAATACGAGAAAAACAAGACTCATAGAAACTGCCATCTGCTGTTTTTCCACTGCAATGTCCCGTCCCTTCATAACAAGCAGCATTAACGTAAAAACGAGAAGTGCAATCCCGATTACGAGCATCCCCTGAACGCTTCCCGCAATAATATTTTTGATAAACATAGCACCCGCCACAATATACGTTGCATACAGCATTATTCTGAAAATAGTTTTCTTTGAAATTGGTTTTTTTTCATTGATTTGTGTTTTTTCCATATAGTTACCTCTCTCAAAATAGTATTTTGCTCTCTGATACTTTAAACCTATACTTATATAATATACACAATATGAGTAATAAACAAGTAATTTTTTTGGTTAATTTGTCAATTATGCAGCAATTGATTTTTATTGTTTCCTATGCTATTCTAATATGGCTGCAAAGTTCTGCAAAACAGCTTGGCAGCGTTCAGATACGGTGAGTTCGAGACCTTCCTCACCAACCCGTCCTGCGGACGGCTAAAAAACAAAACTAAAGGAGAAGAATAAATGAACAAGAAAGTACTATTTATCGTCCACGCAGCGGTCATCGCTGCTCTTTACGTTGTGCTCACACTGATAGCCAACGCTCTGGGACTGGCAAATTATGCCATCCAGGTACGCTTCTCGGAAGCACTGACCGTCCTTCCCTATTTCACCCCTGCTGCCATACCGGGATTATTCGCAGGATGTATTTTAAGCAACCTGCTGACAGGCTGTATGCCCTTAGATGTCATCTTCGGCAGTCTTGCAACCCTTATTGGTGCATTGGGAACCTACGGTCTTCGCAAATTCAGCAAGTGGCTGGCTCCCGTATGCCCCATTATAGCCAACACCTTAATTGTTCCGTTTGTGCTTGCCTATGTATACCGCTTTGAGGGCTCTATCCCTTATTTTATGGTAACGGTTGGACTGGGCGAACTGCTTTCCTGCGGCGTTCTGGGAATGATTTTGCTGAATGTACTGCTGAAATATAAGAAACATATTTTTCCCGCATAACCTGAAGGCGGATACCTTACACCGGTATCCGCCTTTCCTTTCTGTCTTTACTCCATCCGGATATACGTCACAAACTGATTTCCGTTTTCCTCAAACCACTCTGCCGAGTCATTCATTCCTCTCTTCTCAAGTGTTCCGGCAACAGGGTCCATAATCACCACATTAAATTCGTTAAAGCCCGTTACCAGAACCGCCTCTCCACTCTCCAGCATGGCAAGCACCGGAATATCCTGATTCACATAATACAGCACGGAGTCCAGATTGCAGCCCGTCAAATCCAGTATCTGCACATCTTCCAGATTATTCTCCAAAATCTCCATCACAGTCTGTCCTTGCGACAACAAATCTGCAGAATTGCGGACAATACCCTCAAAACCGAGTATGGTATCCAGACAAACGGCAAGACTGTTTTTCTCCTCCGTGATATCCGCTTTCTTGATTGCCATAATCTGATTTCTGGTAACACGGTTGCCCCTAAGCCATACACAGTTACCGCTTTCATTGACAACCACACCTGCAATCTCATATGCCCGTTTTACCGCCCCCGCAGGCGCACTGTAAATTCCGTCTACTCCATATGCCCCATATACATAATATCTGACCGCATCACTATCCAAATCCAATCGAAGCTCGCGCCCGCCCTCAAAAACAACTTCCTTCGGCGTAAGAATCTTAATCGTCTTGCTGTCAATACTCTTTTTGGTCTGAATCTGCACATATCGCTTGTACTTGTCAATATCCGCAGTGACAATTATGTTTTTGCCCACAATCTCTTCGGTGTTATCCATAATGTGATCGTCCGTGGTCTGCTCATAAGAACCATTCTCCATCTTTATCATGCGTTCCAGCGTTATTTGATTATCCGTCATAGTACAGTCGATAACGTAAATGCCGTCCTGCCTGTATTCCTTTAAGATATTTCCGCCGGAATCACTGATGCACACCTTATACATAGGGAAAAATACTCTGCCGGAGCTTTCATTGACTATATCCGCCGTTCTGGCAACACCATAAACGATATCCTCACCCATAAAGCCCAGCGGGCGGATAGCTTCCCCGCTGTCTACAGATATCTCCCACTCCGTATCTCCGCTCAGGTTCCTGACCTTCAATTGCTGACAATCATAAATATCATCGCCCTCCTGCCAGACAATAATCTTATGGTTTTCCGACACCTGCAGACTGTCATCCTGAGTAATATTGACCATCCTCTGATAAGTCTTTTCCGTCAAATCAATACCGTATACGGCATTCTCCAAAAACAGATACAGCTTTTGCTCCCTGTTCAGATACAGAAGCTGCTCCATTTCCTCTGCAAGCACGGCATATGCCTTATCATAAGGAATATATACAAGCTCTTCAATGGTGTTTAACGTACTGTCATAGGCATATATCTGAATGCCCACTTCCCCTTCATGCCTGCCGCGATTCATATAGCCGTATACCGCAAACCGGACGCTTCCCCCTTCATCCACATCGAGAATCGTAATGGAATGACTGTCGTTCATGGCACGCACATCACAGTTTTCACTGTCATAAAAGCTAAAGATAACCGTCAGCTTATTTGTGCTGACATTATAACTGAAAAGCTGGTTTTCCTGCTCAAATACTACAATATTTCCATCCTCACTCTCCACCATGGGAACGTCCTCATCTGTGATGCCAAGCAGAATTTTATCATTGGCATACATATGTTCTGCATCCGGAATCTGCGTCATTGTCCTCTCATAATTAAGCAGATACATTCTGTCGGAGGTATAGCGGACACGGTAATGTTCCTTTACACGATAATAGGTACTCTGCTTTCCCTCTCTGGTGGATACCGTATAATCTAACAGAAAAGAAGCTGTCTGGCTGGCAATCTCAGTCAACTGCACTATAGGTTCCGAAAGCTCCGTCACCTCCAAATCGCCCCAGGTAATCTGCTGAAAGCTGGAATGTATATTAACCTTATGGAAGGATTTATTATCCTCTAACCGGGAGTTCGTCTCCAGATACTTTGTAAGCTCTCCGGCTGCCTCCTTATCATACAATCTTTCATGAAAATCAACAACAAAGTCAAGTTTTTCCGCTATATACAGATTTTCGCTCCACACCACTCTGGTATAATAACGAATTTCTTCTTCCTCATCCAGCACAAGCACGATGGCAAGGGAATATTCAGTATCTCTCTCTATCAAATCCTTTAACGCTATGCCTGCATAAATTTCATTCCCCAAAACACTGTAATCTGTTACCGGGGTATCCTCAATCAGACGGGAACCGTCTATACTTCTCACTTCAATGGAAATTTCCGTAATCTCTCTTCCATAAGTATCAATTACAAACTCCGTATCGCGGTTCTCCCCCAGCACTGTGACCGTATCCCGCTGAAAAGCCGTATCGCTTGTTTCCTTATAGCCAAATAATGTATTATAATTTGAATCGTCCGCCTTCATCGTAATAACGGGGAGCGTTGCCGCCGCCATTTCCATGGTCATGTTATTGTGCCCCTTATTCATGATTTTGCTCCCTGCTACCAATGCTACGACAAAGGTCAGCAGGAAAACGGACAGCTTGATTATTGTTCTTTTCATATCCTTCATCAATTCCTTAAAAGACGCTCAAGAGTAGGTGACACCTGTAAAAAATTCATGACGTCACCAATATTATTTCTTCTGCCTCCGGGTCGCATTCCCTTCCTGCGCACCCCACGGATTAACAGATTCTTGGGCGTATGCTCCATATCAATAAATTCCAGTATCTGCGTGTCATAGCCGAATTGCTCCAACAGATTCGCCCGCAGAGCGTCCGTAATCAGCGCAGACATTCTTTCTTTAATCACACCGTATTTTAAAACGGGTTTCAGGGTATCACAATTTATCTGCCGGTTCAGCTCATGCTGACAACAGGGCACAGCCATAATGACGCCTGCCCCCCACTTTATCGCTTTTTCAAGCGCATAATCCGTGGCAGTATCACAGGCATGCAGTGACACCACCATATCTACCGCATCCGCGCCCTCATAGGTACTGATATCCCCTCTCTCAAAATATAGTCCTTTATATTGCAGCTTCTCCGCAAGCTGATTGCAGTGATCTATTACATCCGTCTTTAAGTCCAGCCCCGTAACCTCTATATCTCTATGCTGCAATTCATGTAAATAGTAATACATCGCAAAGGTCAGATAGGATTTGCCGCACCCGAAATCGATAATCCGCAGTTTTCTGTCTCTGGGAAGCTCGTCCAAAACATCCTCAATAAATTCCAAATATCTGTTTATCTGGCGGAATTTGTCATATTTTGCTTTGGCAATTCTGCCATCCGGTGTCTGCACACCAAGCCCCACGAGAAAATCCACCGGCGAACCCTCCTGTAAGATGTAGTGTTTTCTTCGGTTATGAGACAACGCCTCCTCATTCACAGAACTCTCACTCTGTTTCTGTTTATATCTGACCGTGACTTTTCCCTTTTTGCTGACAAGTACAAGGGCTTCCTTGTCCTGCGACTTAAACTCTCCCTGTTTAAAGAGATTCGTCATATAATCCAGAATTCTGTCAGACATTTCCTGTTCCCTGAAATTTTGATGGTACACTTTGGTACCACAGTACAAAGTCTCCTGAAAATGGAGCTCTCCTTTTATCAGTACCGGTCTGAGCTTCACCTTGCTCCCCTGCTCCGAATCCCTTGTATTGCTAAGCACAGCCCATATAAGTTCCTTATTCAGCATGAGATGTAACATTTTTTTCAATTCATCCATTCAAATCCTCGTTTCTGCCGCACATAACGAAAGTTACTACAATATAGATGCTTACAGTCATGACTATATTGTAATAACTTTCCATTCATTACACAACTAAAATTTTAGGAAACCTCTTCTGCCGCCGTGCCTTCTCTTATATATTTCATTGCACAACAAAACCTGCATCATATTTTCCATCCACATCCATTTCTCAGAATCTGCCGCTGACAGCGAGTGTGCTTCCTCTTCTTTTTTCATCATATCGGCAATTGTCCTCGCCAAATATCCTATACTGTAACGATCGGGATACTCATCGTATATCATGCTGCCTTCATAATCTAATTTGTCCAATATTTCAGCTACCTTTCGCTGATAGCGTTTTACTTCATTCGGATAAGTCTGCTGTAAATACTCCAAATCCTTTAAAACATTGTTCTCCTGCTCCTGTCTCAGATAGCCGGGATAAGTCATATAAAAAGGAAGCGGAATATTGCCCGGAAAACTTTGCTTCATTCCTGGTTTAAAATCCATACGCAGTGCCTCATAGTTATTTTATTATAACATATGCGCACTGCGTATCTTCTGTTCATATCTTTACTTTAATACCTGAATACGAGCCATTGCACGCTGCAAAGCCGTCTCTGCCCGCGCAATATCCGTTTCCGGCGTTTTGCTGCGGAGCCGCTCTTCCGCACGATGGCGTGCAGCCTCCGCACGTTCTTCATCAATTTCATTGGGCCATTCAATAATTTCAGCCAAAATCGTCACACTCTCCGGAAGTATCTCCGCAAAACCGGCATGGAGAGCAGCTTCCTTCTCTCCTTCTTCCTCGTGAATATACAGGATTCCCGGTTTCACGATAACCGTCATGGGAATATGTCCGGGCAGAATTCCAATCTCGCCTTCCGTGGTGTTGAATTCTACCATTTCCACGCTTCCTTCGTAGAATATTCTATCCGGCGTAATGATTCGCAACTGAAAGTCTCTGCTATCTGCCATACCTGTACCATGCCTTTCCTAACGCTGGTTGCCGGTAAATTCCCGGTTGCAAAACCTAATCGCGATTCTCATACCTGGCTACCACCTCGTCTATGCCTCCTACATTTAAGAAATAGCTTTCAGGAATGCCATCATGTTTACCTTCCAGTATCTCCTTGAAGCCGCGGATGGTCTCACCTACGGGTACATACTTTCCTTCCAGACCGGTAAACTGTCCTGCCACAAAGAACGGCTGGGATAAGAATCTCTGTACCTTACGGGCACGGGATACCACCAGTTTATCTTCCTCGGACAGTTCGTCCATACCAAGAATGGCAATGATATCCTGCAGCTCCTTATATCTCTGCAAAATCTCCTGCACACCGCGGGCGGTTCTGTAATGCTCCTCACCCACGATTCTGGGATCCAGGATACGGGAGGTAGACTCAAGCGGGTCAACCGCAGGGTAGATACCCAGCTCTACGATAGAACGGGACAATACAGTGGTTGCATCCAGATGTGCAAATGTGGTTGCAGGCGCAGGGTCTGTCAAATCGTCCGCAGGAACGTAAACAGCCTGTACCGATGTAATGGAACCGTTCTTGGTGGAAGTGATTCTCTCCTGAAGGGCGCCCATCTCCGTCTGCAGGGTGGGCTGATAGCCTACCGCAGAGGGCATACGTCCCAACAGTGCGGACACCTCACTGCCTGCCTGCGTAAAACGGAAAATATTATCGATGAAAAGCAGAACATCCTTACCGCCTTTATCACGGAAGTACTCTGCCATCGTAAGTCCTGTTAACCCTACACGCATTCTCGCTCCGGGAGGCTCGTTCATCTGTCCGAATACCATGGTGGTCTTATCAATAACGCCCGATTCCGTCATCTCGTGGTATAAGTCATTTCCCTCACGGGTACGCTCGCCCACACCGGTAAATACGGAATAACCGCCGTGCTCTGTCGCAATATTACGTATCAGCTCCTGAATCAAAACGGTCTTTCCTACACCGGCGCCGCCGAACAGACCGATTTTTCCACCCTTCTGATAAGGACACAGGAGATCAACGACCTTAATACCTGTCTCCAAAAGCTCCGTCTCTGTAGACTGTTCTTCAAAGGTGGGAGCCGCTTTATGAATCGGTTCATAGGTCACTCCTTCAGGAGCAGGTTTATTATCTATCGGCTGACCCAAAACATTAAAGATTCTTCCAAGCGTATTTTCACCTACCGGAACGGAAATGGGCGCTCCTGTGGCAATCGCATCCATACCTCTGACAAGTCCGTCGGTGGTACCCATCGCGATACATCTGACAGTATCGTCGCCTAAATGCTGGGAAACCTCTGCGACAAGCTCGCCTCCGTCTCTGGTAGGAATACGAATCGCTTCGTTAATCTCAGGAAGCTTCCCCTCATCAAAGCGTACATCCAATACCGCACCGATGACCTGGGTAACCCTTCCTTTATTCTCTCCTGTCATTTTTACCTCTTTCCTGCCCGCCGGAGCGGGCATAAACATTTCATTCATTGTGTGATGTGAAACCATAGAATATCTTAGGCAGCGTACTTTTGCCTCGGATATTCTTTTCACCCCAGTGCCTCCGCACCCGCAATAATTTCTGTCAGCTCCTGTGTAATGGAGCCCTGTCTTGCCCTGTTATATTTCAATGCCAAATCGTTAATCATTTCTTCCGCGTTGCTGGTTGCATTGTCCATTGCCTGCATACGCGCCCCATTTTCGCTTGCCACTGCTTCCATTAACGCTCCATATATCAGGCTTGTAATATATTTCGGAATAATCAAATCCAGTGCTTCCTCATCCTCAGGCTCAAAATTCATAATTACCTTCTGCCCTGACGATACGTCCTCCTGCTCTATTTCACGGTCTACAGGAAGCAGACGCATCAGCTTCGGTTCATGACTGACAGTATTTTTAAAAGCAGTGTACGCAAGGTAGATTTCACCAATCTCACCCTTTGCAAACGCCTCAAGCAGTCTGTTTGTCAGAAGCAGGGCATCCATATAAGCCGGCTCGTCAATCACCTCAGGCAGTTCTTCCTGAATATGGTAGCCTGCACGCCTGAGCGTCTCCCTGCCCTTGTTTCCAATGGCATAGACAAGAATATCGTCCTTATTCCAGCTCTCATGCCTCGTAATCAGCTTGGTAACGTTTGAGTTGTAGCCTCCCGCCAGTCCCCGGTTGGAGGTGATTACTATCACCGCCTTTTTCGTGGACTCTCCCGGAACCAGAAATTTATGTTCCACACTGCCTACTTTTGACAAAATATTGCCTACCGTCTCGTACATGCAGTTGAAATATGCTCTGGAGCGTTCCGCACCGGCTTTGGCGCGCTGTAACTTTACCGTGGATACAAGCTTCATAGCCTTTGTAATCTGCTGTGTGCCCTGTATACTGCTCCTACGGCGTTTTATATCACGCATTGATGCCATAGTTCGCCCTCATTTCTTCCTAATATTTCATCGTTGCTTTGAACTCTTCCAGTGCCTTTTTCAGCGCTTTTTCCGTTTCATCGGAAATAACCTGCTCAGAAGCGATATTACCGGGAATCTCAGGATACTTGGTATCCAGAAATTCAAAAAATTCCTTTTCAAAGGTTGTAATCTCTCCTACTGGCACATCCAAAAGATATTTACGGGTTACGGCATAAATAATGATAACCTGATACTGTACCGGCATAGGTTGATACTGAGGCTGCTTCAATACTTCCTTGATTCGTTCCCCCTGAGCCAGCTTTTCCTTGGTATCCGCATCCAGTTCGGAACCGAACTGCGCAAAAGCAGCCAGCTCGCGGTACTGTGCCAGCTCTGTACGGATAGGCGCCGCAATACTCTTCATCGCCTTTATCTGCGCAGCACCTCCGACTCTGGAAACGGAAAGTCCTGCATTTACCGCAGGACGGAAGCCTGCATTGAACATCTCCGTTTCAAGATAAATCTGTCCGTCGGTAATAGAGATAACATTGGTAGGAATATAAGCAGATACATCGCCTGCCTGTGTCTCAATAATCGGAAGCGCCGTCAGAGAACCTCCGCCATACTCGTCATTCATTCTTGCTGCACGCTCCAACAGTCTGGAATGCAGATAGAATACATCACCGGGATATGCTTCTCGTCCGGGCGGACGGCGAAGCAGCAGGGAGAGTGTACGGTATGCGGTAGCATGCTTACTTAAGTCGTCATATACTACCAGCACGTCCTCTCCGTTCTCCATCCACTCCTCTCCGATTGCACAACCGGAATAAGGAGCAATATACTGCAGGGGAGCCAAATCACTGGCAGTAGATACCACCACTGTGGTATAAGCCATAGCTCCGAACTCCTCCAACGTTTTTACAATATTTGCAACGGTAGATGCCTTCTGACCGATTGCAACATAAATACATTTTACGTTCTGTCCTTTTTGATTGATAATGGTATCAATCGCAATTGCAGTTTTACCTGTCTGACGGTCGCCGATAATCAACTCACGCTGCCCTCTTCCGATAGGCACCATGGAGTCAATCGCCTTAATACCGGTCTGCAGCGGAGTATCCACCGCTTTTCTGGTAATAACGCCGCTTGCGACGCGCTCAATTTTACGGAATTTTGTTGTCTGAACCGGACCTTTTCCGTCAATCGGCTGACCCAGTGAATTGACAACTCTGCCAAGCATTGCGTCTCCGACAGGAACCTCTACCACTCGTCCCGTGGTCTTTACGGTATCGCCTTCATTAATGTTTTTGCCGCTGCCCAGCAGTACTACACCAACATTGTCTTCTTCCAGGTTAAGCACCATGCCGTAAACATCGCCCGGAAATTCCAGCAGCTCGCCCTGCATTGCATTTTCCAGACCATGTACGCGGGCGATACCGTCTGCCACCTGAATCACAGTACCCACATCGGATACATCCAACTGGGACGCATATCTTTTAATCTGCTCCTTGATTACAGAACTTATTTCTTCTGGTTTCAAATTCATTGTTCTGTAGCACCTTTCTTCCAGTTGTTATCCCAACTGGATTTGTAATAATTGTTTTGTTAACTCATCAATTTTCGTCCGAACACTGCTGTCCACAACTCTGTCTCCGATACGGATTACCATACCTGCAATCAGAGAAGCATCCACACTGTAATTCATTTCCATGCTTAAATAGGATGTGGTCTCAAGCAGCCTCTTCTTCACTTCTTCCTTTCGGACTTCATTAAGCTCCACTGCCGTGGTCACATAAGCCACGCCGATTTTCTGCTCCTCCTTTACCTTATCGATAAAGTAGTCGAAAATCGACTGCAGCGCTCCATAACGCTCCTTAGAAATTACAATTTCCAAAAAACCGGTCAACTCATCGCTCACACGTCCCTTGAAGACATTTTCCACGACTTTGACCTTCTCCTGCTTCGGAATGCCCGGATGCTTCAGCATCTTGTCAAGCTCAGGATTCTGTGCAAGCACTTCCCGAATCCCCTGGATTTCCTCCATTAGCTCCACAGGTTTATTCTGTTCCATCGCAATCTCAAACAGAGCTTCTCCGTATGTCCTGGAAACTATTTTAGCCATGTGTTTTCACCCATCTCTTTCAGAGTTTCGTCAATCAGCCGGTTCTGAACTGTCGTATCGATAGATGCAGACACCACCTTGCCTGCCATCATGGATGCGATAGAAATCATTTCCTTCTTCACATCATCTGCCATCTTCTGCTTTTCCAGCTCAATCTCTACGCGTGCTCTCTCTAAAATACGCGCAGCTTCCTCTTTTGCCTGTGCAATAATCTGATTTTCATTGGCTAATGCTTTTTTGCGCGCCTCACTTAAGATAGCCTCCGCTTCCTTATCCGCGTTTTTCAGCTTTTCTTCATAATCAGCTTTTAACGCCTGCGCCTGCTCCATATTTTCCTTTGCATCATTCAGCTCGTCCCGAATTTTTTCGGTACGGCTGTTTAACATTTTTCTTGCCGGATTAAACAGAAAAAAACTGAAAGCAAGGAAAAGTACAAAAACCGCAATGATTGTGAGACAGGAATCTGCTATCAGCTGCCAGTCCAGATCAAACAGTCTTTCCATGGACTCGCCCCCTGTTAAAAGTATCATTCTTTGTCTCCTTTCCATATTTATCCACGCCTTTGGGATAAATTTTTATCCAGAATTCTTTCGGATAAGTTATGGCAACAGAGGTTTTACGAACAGTAACAGCATGGCAACCAGCAAACCGTACAAACCGGTTGTCTCTGCAACTGCCTGTCCAAGCAACATGGTTGTTGTAATAGATGATTTTGCACCGGGATTACGTCCGACTGCCGCTGCCGCATGTCCTGCTGCAATACCCTGACCGACACCGGGTCCGATACCTGCGATTAATGCCAATCCCGCACCGATTGCGGAACATCCCAAAATAAAGTTTTCATTAAATTCCATATTCTTTCCTCCTATTGTCGTCTGCTCTGCAGACCATATTGTTATTTAATTGTTATTATTTAGTTATCTCTTATTCGGCGTCTCCAATCGCAAGCGCAATCTCCGCCACCTATTCGGTGTCTCCGATTGCGCTTGCAATATAGGTCATTGTCAGCATACAGAATACATAGGTCTGAATTGCTCCTGAGAACAAATCAAAGTATACATGCAGCACTGCAGGCCATATCGTCGCTATCCATCCCAGCAATCCGTAAATCAGCGCCATCATAACCGTACCGGACAGTATGTTCGCAAACAAACGCAAAGATAATGATATCGGTACCGCAATCTCACCGATTAAGCTGACCGGGAACCAGATTGGAAGCCATGGCGGCAGAGGAGAACACATGTCTACCCAGAGCGCCTTCGGCGTATTATGCTTAAACTTATTGAACCATACGATTGTAAAGGTCAACAGACCAAGCGGTAATGTTACGCCATAATCTGCCGTCGGTGGCCGCAATCCCAACAAACCTGAGATGTTGCTGACCAGAATGAAGATAAAAACCGTTCCGATATAATTGTAAAATTTCGGAGCGCTTTTTCCCATGGTTCCGTCAATCATGCCATCCAGCTTCTCTACAATCATCTCGACTGCATTCTGAAAGCCGGTGGGAACTTCGCTTGCCTTTGCGATACATCTGTTGGCGGCGACGGCAAACCCAATGAGAATTAACAGGACAATCAGGATACACACATGTGTTGTTGTTATCCACACTTCATGACCGAAAAAGGAATATTTGAACACTCCGTGAATCATGAAATCAATATCTGCTGCGGATAACAAAATTCCATGTCCCATATTTTCACCTCCCTTTTGCTTATTTTTCACAAGGATTCTCATCCTCGCCTGAGACTTCTTCCGGAAGGGGTTCCGGAATCGGGTCAGTCTCATGGAACATTTTGTTATATAATTTATGGGTAATCGGCTGTATCAGAGCCGTTACTTTCAATCCCATATATGCCAGAAATACGACAAGCGGATTCATCACTTCCGTTACCATAGTGATAAACAAAATCACCGCAAAAGATACATAACGTATCATATATCCGCCAAAAATCCTTTTACCGGCGCCCGCCTCACCGTAATCCAGCGCCCGGTCAAAGGAACGATACATATGAATGGTACTTATCAGGGCAAGCAGTATGCCGAACCAAAGACTTACCGCATAATAAATTCTGTCTTGAACAAATATCATTCCCACAAGCTGACAAACAATTCCCCAGAACAGGATACCCGTAAACATCTCCAAAAGCGTTCTATTTTTCTTTTTTAATGTCTCGATGATCTGCATTCCTGCTTCCCTGCTCCCTTTGTCTGTCCCTCTCGGACGGTTCCTCAAATATCCGCTTCGCCATCTTATATATATTCTGACCGCCCGCTACAGCACCTAAAAAAAACAGCACGATTGTCCAAAAGGAAGTCCCCAGCTTATTATCCAGAAAAACCCCCAACGCCGTCATCATACAGATGGGTACCAGCATATTAATCCCAAACTGTGTCACCAGAGCCAAAGAACGATATACATTTTTGTCATAGCGTTTTTTCCGCTTCATATACACACGTCCTCCGGCGTTCATAATGCAATAACATTTTTTATCATTCTGTAAATAAATCTATGCTAAATTATAACCAAATTTTTAAATTTTGTCTAGGGAAAGACCTTTTATATCTAAAAAAATATAAACTGCATTGAAGTCCCCATTGACGATTGCCCTTTCAGGCAGTAGTATTTTACATAACAATATTTTACCAGATAAGAGGATTTCCATTATGAAAATACGACTTGCCACGGCGCAGGATGCGCAGGGACTGCTGGAAATATACGCGCCCTATGTGGAACATACCCCCGTTACCTTTGAATATGAGGTTCCGACCCTTTCGGAGTTTGAAAAACGGATATGCCGCACTTTTAAAAAGTATCCGTATCTTGTGGCAGAAACAGACGGCGAACTGCTGGGCTATGCCTATGCTTCCGCCTTTAAAACCCGTGCCGCCTACGACTGGTCAGCGGAAACCTCCATTTATATCAGGCAGGATGCCCACCGCCGGGGAATCGGCAGGGCATTGTATACGGAGCTGGAAGCTTTGCTTTTCAGGCAGAATGTCTGCAATCTCTGTGCCTGTATTACTTACCCCAACCCCGACAGCATAGCGTTTCATGTAAGCTTCGGTTATCATACCGTTGCACACTTTCATTCTTCAGGCTACAAAAATAATGTCTGGTGGGACATGATCTGGATGGAAAAAGAACTGTGTCCGCACACAGTCCCGCCAAAACCTTTTATTCCCATTTCTGATTTAAGCCTATAATGAATGACGCAGCCGGAAAGGAATACCCGTTATGAATACTTTGCAGATTTACAGAAAACGACTGATTCCCGATGAATGTATCCTGCTGAGGGACGATGTGATTATGGAGGCAAATGACGAGGTCATTGTCACAAAATGGAATACCTTAAATCCCAAGACCACCTTCAGCCACGGTTCCTCCTGCTATTTTCTGAAGGAGGGCATCAAAGTCAGCAAGTTTTACCGCGCTGACAATACGCTTCTGTACTGGTACTGCGATATTGTGGATTACAGCTATGATTCCGCGCAAAACAGCTTAACGGTTACAGACCTGCTGGCTGATGTGGTGATTCTTCCCGACGGCAGAGTCAGAGTGATGGATTTGGATGAACTGGCAGAGGCGCTGGAACGTGATATCATCACCACCGAATTGATGAGCGTCTGTCTGCGAAGACTGCACTATCTTCTCTCTTTGATTGACCGGGATAAGTTTGACCGGCTCCAGAACCGATTAAATAAATTGGGACTGTAATTTCTTACAGCCCCAATTTTTAATAGAAAATATGTCCGCCAATCTGAATACCCGTCAATCCCTCTATGGGCGTTCTGAAATAAACACAGTTCCCCACATTCGTCACGCCTGACATCGCCGCATCCGCCGCCCTGTAACAGTCCTCCGTCGCCTTGTTGGAGGCAAGCGCCAGATCAAGTCTTCCGCTTGCCACTGGGGAAAACTGGCTTTTCTGATAAATAACACCCACCATGGTATCAGGGTAAACAGAGCTTAAAATTCTGTTTACTACCACACTGCCCACAGCCAGTTTTCCTTCATAGGGTTCGCCTCCCGCTTCGCAGTAAATCAGATTTGCCAAAAGATACCGGTCCCCCTCGGCAAAGGTCACCTCTGAAATATCTCTCCAGGAGGAATTCGCTGCCGTCTGGGACATTGCAATTTCCTCAGCCAGCTTTTGCTTCAGATAAGTAAGGTCTTCTTCCTTTTTCTTAATCTCCGCCTCATACGCCAGAGCTTTCTCCTCCTCATCTGATATCTGATCCGCATATTGGGTAATAGAGCTCGACGTCTGACTGATTAATCCCGAAACCTTATTCCGTTCAGCCTCTGCCGCCACCTTCAGATTTTCCAGCTCCGCACGGTCAGACTGCAGAAGGGCTTCCTGCGCTTCAATTAATTCCCTGTTTTCCTTGTAATCCGCCAGCTTCTTTCTGTCATAAGCAGCGATTTTCTCAAAATAATCTGCAATATTGAGCATTTCCGAGAGACTTCCCGCATTGATAATGGCATTCAGATAGCTGGTATCATTCTGCTCATACATTTCCCTGACACGAATCACCATACATTCATACTGCCAGTTTTCCGTCTCCTTTGCCTCCTCAAGCGCCTCCTGCGTCCGGGCAATCTCCTGTTCCTTGTCCTCTATCTGTACTTCCAACTGCTCCAGATTCTCGCTGACCTGGGAAAGCTGTGTATTCAGATTGTTCAATTCGCTTTTCAGAGAGCTGTGGGTTTCCCGCAACCCCTCCAGATTATCATTGGTCTCATCCAGCTTGCCTTCCAGTTCATCCTTTTCCTGCTCAGTCTGGTCTATCTTCTGTTGAGTACTGGTAGCCTCGACTACTGTTTCATCGGTTGCAGCGGTAAGCACTCCTGCCAATATGGTCATAACCAGCAGGGCCGCCACTCTGTTACGGCATTTCACGATCTGTTTCCTCTTCTTTCTAAACCTGTATAGATATCTGTCTGCCCGTTCTGCTGTAGGGAATACACTCGACCCCCGCTGCGGCAAACATTTTTCTGGAAGCTCTGTTAGAAGGGCTTCCCTGATACTTGTCGCTGTCATAAACCACAGTGCGGATTCCTGCCTGTATAATCGCTTTCGCACATTCATTGCAGGGAAAAAGGGAAACATACAGCTTTGTTCCTTCCAAAGAACCGCCCCTGTAATTCAATATGGCGTTTAACTCGCTGTGGGTGACAAAGGGATACTTGGTATCCAGCTCATCGCCCTCCCGTTCCCACGGGAACTCATCATCCGAGCATCCGCACGGAAATCCGTTATATCCCATGGACAATATTTTATTGTCTTTACTGACAATACAGGCGCCCACCTGCGTATTGGGATCCTTGGAGCGCATCCCTGATAAGTGCGCCACCCCCATAAAATACTCATCCCAAGTGATGTAATCCGTTCGTTTTGCGCTCATACTCTTATCCTCTCAATATTCGGAAGAATGGCTCTCCAGAGACATTTTCTTTTCATGCTGTTATTTGGTTCCAAAAATCCGATCTCCCGCATCACCAAGACCGGGAACAATATATCCGTGGTTGTTAAGCTTCTCATCCAAAGCGCCGATATACATATCCACATCGGGATGTGCCGCCTTCATGGCAGCCACTCCCTCCGGCGCGGCAATAATGCACATGAAATGAATATTTTTGCAGCCCTTGTCCTTCAGCATCTGAATCGCCGCCACGGAAGAACCGCCTGTCGCAAGCATGGGATCTACCACAAACACCTCGCGTTCCGCACAGTCGGCAGGCAGCTTGCAATAATACTCCACAGGCTTTAAGGTCTCCGGGTCCCTGTATAAACCGATATGACCTACCTTTGCAGCCGGAATCAGCTCCAGCACACCATCCACCATGCCAAGTCCCGCTCTTAAGATAGGAACAATTGCCATTTTTTTACCCTTCAGCTCTTTTACCTTTGCAGCACAAATCGGAGTTTCAATCTCCACCTCGTCCAGCTTCAGATCTCTGGTTGCCTCATAACAGATTAACATGGCAATCTCGCTGATAGCTTGTCTGAAATCCTTGGTTCCGGTTTCCTTTCTGCGGATAAAACCAATTTTATGCTGAATTAACGGATGATCCATTACTACTACTTTCGCCATTTTATTCCTCCTTTTTTTCAGTTATCCGTCTTAGAAATCAAACAGACCAATACGGCGTTTGTGCTTTTCTTCTTCCGAAAATTCCGTATTCAAAAAGGTTTCCACAATATCCAGCGCCAGATTGGGACCCACAATACCTCCACCCATTGCCAGCATATTCGCATCATTGTGCAGTCTGGTCATTTTTGCCGAAAAGCTGTCCTGACAAAGCGCGCAGCGCACGCCCGGCACCCTGTTTGCCACCATGGAAATACCAATTCCCGTTGTGCAGATAACAATTCCCTTCTCACATTCTCCCGACGCAACCGCTTCTGCCGCCGCCCGTCCAAAGACAGGATAATCGCAGGAATTTTTGTCCGTACAGCCAAAATCCCTGTAAGCAATTCCCTTCTCTTCCAGATATCCAATCACTACCTGTTTTAAATCATAACCACCGTGGTCACTTCCTAATGCTATCATACTGCCTCCTTTATCTTTTCTTACAAGGTTACAACCTTATGTCCTGCCGCCTTTAAAAGACGGTTCATTATAGCCTGTCCATAGCCCTCCGTGGTAAAGCCCTCCGAATAAATCTTTGTGACATTCTCGTCATCAAATTCCCTCAGTATAGTGTATAGATGCCTTCCTATACTCTCTTCGTCATTTCTGCTTCCCACGCTTTTTATCACATCTGCCCGGTATCTGCCCAAAACCTCTTCCGTTCCTATGATACCTGTTTTTTCACCGTTTGCCTTATCCTCTGCGGCATGTCTGTTGATATATTCCACTACCGCTTCCGGTGTTCCCATCACTATGGTGAGTTCCCCCTGGGGTGCATAATGTCTGTACTTCATGCCCGGCGCCTTAGGCGCCTGTCCGCTTTCGCCGGAAAGAATTGTGACATCTGTGTCAACTTTGTCCAACACCTGCTGTAACATTTCCCTTGTGATATATCCCGGACGTAATATCTGAGGCGGATTCACCGTCAAATCAATAATTGTGGATTCCAGACCGATACCAACCTCGCCGCCGTCTATAATAACGTCTATCCTGCCCGCCATATCCTCCTGCACATACCTTGCCACCGTGGGGCTTGGTTTTCCGGAGGTATTTGCGCTGGGCGCCGCCACGTAACCGCCGCCGTATGCAATCAGCTTCCGGGCTACCGGATGAGAGGGCATGCGAACCGCCACCGTATCAAGTCCGCCCGTTGTCTCATAAGGTACACGCTCTGATTTGGGCAGAATCATCGTAAGCGGACCGGGCCAGAAACTTTGCGCCAGCTTTTTGGCTGCTTCGGGCACCTCTGTTACAATGGGGTAAATATCTTCAAAACGGCTGATGTGTATAATCAGCGGATTATCCGAAGGTCTTCCCTTTGCCGCATAAATTTTTCTGGAGGATTCCCTGTTCAGCGCATCTCCGCCCAGACCGTAAACAGTCTCCGTGGGAAATGCTACCAGTCCTCCGTTCTTCAGAACCTCGCCTGCCTGCCGCAGGGCTTCTTCCTCTTCCTGCGTCAAATTTTCCTGTTGTATCCGAATTACTTCTGTTTTCATTTTTTTTGCACTTTCGTCGCTAAACTGCCAATTCTCTACACGCATCTGCAAAATACGCATACGTATAAATAGTATAACATATCTTAATGAAAAGTAAAAGGAAAGGGGCAAATTTTTACTTCGCCCCATTCAAATACTGTAAAATTCCCATATGTACTGCCCACGCTATCTTTTCCTGATATTCCTGGCTGCAAAGCTTTTCCGCCTCTTCCGTATTGGACAGAAAGCCACATTCTACAATCACAATGGGAATTCCTGTCTTTTTGAGCAGATAATAGCTGTCATTAGCTTTTACCTGACGTTTGTTATCCGGGTCCACCTTCTCAACAAGCCGGGTCTGGATTATCTCTGCCAACCGCTGTCCCTCCACGCTCCCGTTATGGTAGAATACCTGTGCTCCGTGAACATATTCTTCGGGATAGCTGTTTTGATGAATGCTGACGGTCAGCACAGGGTTTACCTCATCAATTTTTTCGATTCTCCGTTTCATATCCTGTACCTTTTTGTTAGAGGCATCCGCATCATACAAACCCTCCTCCGTCTCTCTTGTCATGACTACCCGGACATCATTTGCCTCAAGGAATTGTTTTACCAAAAGTGCTATCTGCAGATTGATGTCCTTTTCTTCCGCACCGTTGATTCCGACCTTGCCGGGGTCTATGCCCCCGTGCCCCGCATCGATTACCACGCAGGGCGTCTCCTCTTTCACCGTTGCCTGCATGCTTGTCACATATCTGGCTGTTTCCCTTCCCACCACCAGCATGGATACGAGAAAAAGTCCTCCCATAATAATAGATAGAATTTTATAATGTTTATAATCTGCTGCATCCATATCCATTTACCGTTACACACTTTGTTCCATATATATGCAGTCAAAGCATTTTCCATGAACCTGTAAATGCGCAAAACTGACGCTTGCTGTTTCTTTCTCGATTTTCAGTTGCATCAAACACACTGAATAGCGTATAATGTAATTATGGATAAATATAAAAAAACAGGAATTATAATTTTAACGATTCTCGGGGTTATATGTCTTGTTGCAGCAGGTTGTTTCCTTATCAGCCGAATCATACAGGATGGGCAGTCAGAGAAAAATATGGAAGCTCTGCGCGCCTCTGTGAACACAGACGCTAATGCAGAAACGGAAACCATGGGTACGGAAACATCCCACGAATCTCACTCCAATGAACAGACGGAATCTGAAAATACAGGCGGTCATCCGGCAGAGAACATGGATGGAACAAATACTTCCGATGATTCCGGCGCAAACGCAGAGACTGCTGCCGGAGAATCTGCCTCTTCCGCAGTACCGAATCCTTACGGCGACATCTTTGCTTCCAATGAGGATATTGCCGCATGGCTGGTGATTCCCGACACCACAATCGACTACCCTGTCATGTGGACCCCGGAGGATGAAAATTATTATCTCTACCGCGATGCGGAAGGAAATGATGACAAGAACGGCAGTCTGATTCTCGATACGGACAGCTGCCTGAATCCGCTGACTACCAATCTTATTATCCACGGGCACAATATGCGTTCCGGCGCCATGTTTGGAAATCTTACGGATTACGAAAGTCAGGATTATTGTGAAAATCACAGGCAGATTATTCTGTACACGGAAGAATGCCGGCGCAATTACGAAGTCATTGCAGTTTTCCGCTCCCAGGTATATAAGAAAAAAGATACGGTATTTAAGTACTACAAATTTTTTCAGGCGAACACGCAGGAAGAATTTGATGACTTTTATCAAAATATCAAGGAACTGTCTCTATATGACACCGGTGTCACCGCCGAATTCGGCGACCACTTTATCACCTTATCCACCTGCGTATATCATGTGGAACAGGGACGTTTTGTAGTGGTTGCAAAGGAAGTAGAAAGCGGCGAATTTTACTGGCCGGTGGAAAAATAGAGGGAAAAAATTTATTGAGGAGGGTACACCCATGAAAAAAATCAAAAAAATCCTTACCCTGTTAATTGCTGCCGCCTTACTGGTTCTCATGCCGGGCGCAAATACGTTGACCGCATCTGCGGAGGAACCTGTCACCTACTATGTCAAATATCTGTCGGATGACAATCAATGGCGCTTTCAGACAGGCTCCACATGGAGCGACACCGTACAGCACAGAGAGTTGTACTATTTGTATCAGGATATCAAGGACGGGGATTCCGTTATTATTGAAGGCGCAAACCCCGGCTTTATCCTTGAGGTTTCCGTGCGTTTAAGCAATGTGACATTCCTTCACGGCTCCGCCGCCGTTGTTACCGCAAAGTCCATTGACGAGTGCTATGTACTCCGCGACAGTGTTGCCGCTGTCAATGGCGACGTAACCAATGCTTACGTATACGACAACGCACGCTGTACTTTCAACAATAATGTCGGTACCCTTCAGGTTTTAAACGACCCTGCAAGAAATGACACACTCCTGCGCGGTACTGTTTCTGTAGGCGGAACCGTAAACCACTTAATCGGAAAAGATAATGATAAAACGCACTATGAGTTTTACAATTTTGCAGCAGGCACATTATCCATTACCGATGGCGATGTCAAAACTGATGCCGCCTACTACAGCACCTCCGCTTCCGCAGGTACAACGCAGACCACCAATACCTCCCAGTCTTCCGCATCTCAAACCTCCTCAGATGAGTACGATGATGTTCCCAAGACCGGTGAAAGCAGTCCGGTGTTCTGGCTGCTCGGCGTCTCCGCAGTCTGCTTTGCAGGAAGATATGTTTTGAAGAAAACTGCTTAGAAAAAACGTTAAAGGAATGGCGGCTGCCATTCCTTTTTTGTTATTTACGACCCGCTATACGCACTCAAAAGCTCCCATATCTCACCGGTCTCATACCCAAGCCTCCATACTGCCACGCCGGCGATATTCTTCGCTCTCATCACATTCAGCTTCACCGCAATGGACTCTGCATCCTCCAGCCATATCTGATAGGTTGCCGTTCCTTCTGCCCATTCCGCATAATTCTGACAGGTAGTTTCATCCCACACGATTTCCGCATTCACATGGCTCATAAATTCAGCCGTATTGTTAATTGTGAGGTAAGAATCTGTCACCGCCCCTCCGTCTGTCTTCCACAAAATTGTATAGAATGGCAGCGCATTAATTACCTTCTCTGCCGGAACCTCCTCCAATGTCTTATCAAGTCCGTTGGAAACATAGTCAATACTTGCCACACTTCCGGGCTCTCCGCTGCCATGCCAGTGCTCGTCATACCCCATAATAATCACATAATCCGCCACCTGTCCCTGAATATCAAGACGGTAATAATCATTGAAGTGAAACGGCACATAATTATCTATGGAAAGAACCAATCCGTATTTTCTGCACAAAATGGAAAGCTCCCTCAAAAACTGCACATAATGGATCCCGCTGTCTGAATTTACTCTCTCAAAATCCAGATTAATTCCGTCCATTCCAAGGCTCACTGCCGAATCAGCGATATTCTGTGCCAGTCTCTGACGCTTTGTGGTCGAAGACAAGATACTGTAAACGTCAATTCCGGCACCCTCTTCATTGTTGTAATTAAAATCATCCAGCACTCCCCACACCTGCAAGCCCTTTTCGTGTGCTCTCTTCACATAATCCGCTGACGCATAGCTGCGGAAATTACCCTCATTATCATTCAGGCTGAACCATGTAGGCGCAATAACATTCATTCCCTTGGTGCCGGATACCACACTGTCCAGCGTATCGTTGCCACTCACACTATAGATGGCATGCCACCCAAGACTTACCTTGCCCTCCAGAGCAATCGAAGTATATTCCGGCGCCTCATAATCTGTCACAGGCATCTCAGTTACGGTAGTTTTCTCAGACAGGCGTTTATTTTCCACATATCCGATAATGGAATCGGAGGTCTTAATCCTGCTCCAAGTCTCCATTTCCTCCAGAATCTCCACAGTTTCTCCCTCTGCCAGTTCACGCAGAATCGGACTTTTCACACCGCCCCTTTCGCGGACTGCGGTAGCTTTCGTAATATCAGCAGTCTCCTTGCTTCCCCACTCCGTATAAATCTGTACATGACGGTCATAGATATCATAGGAAAAATTAGTGTAGCACTTCACGAAATCCGCAGCCACATACACTACATCCCCTTCCGCATATGCAATCGTATGTCCCATATCCATACTGCCGGCATCCGTAGTATAACTGCTCTCTCCCAGATTCACTCTGACAATCTCTGTCGCCGTGGTATACAGCAAAAGGTTTTCCCCCAGATCCGCATAAAAAATCTCATTCAAATATTTATGAACGGTTGACAAGTCCAGATAGCAGATTCCTTCCCTGATAATGGCTTTCTCTTCCACCATTTCATCCTGCAGAATGATCGCACTCTGTTCCCCCGACACCTGATAAAATTCATTCCAATCTGCCAGCTCTTTACTATAAGAATATTTATCTATCAAAACTTTTCCCAAAGCAGCTGCTCCAATTACCAGAATAAAAAACAGAGCAACTAAAACCGGTATCATTTTTTTCTTCATATACTTAATCCCATTCCGCCGCAGTATTCTTTGTATGCAGCTATATTTCTTCATTTAATGTGCTACTGCCCGGCACCTCTTTCTTAAATTACTTCTTTATATATATAAGAAGAAACACCGGACAGTTACATTCTAACACAGGAAAGATATCACGTCATTACCAATTTTGACAAAATTCTACTCATTTTTCAGCACGAGAGGCAACCCGTTTACAGATCACGAGCAGAATTTCGGGGGGGCACTGACAAACGGCTATTCAGGATGCACCTTATCCAGACGCACCTGTTCTATCTTACCCTCTTCTCCCCAGACATAATCAGCCATGTAAACGCTGTCCTCCTTCACCGCTTTGGACACTGCATCCGTCACGCGCACAACCTCTCCGTCAATGAAAAATTCCGCGCCCTCCCGGTACATACGTTTCCATGCCGGAAGTATCCGTTCCCCAGCGGTATCCCTTCTTTTACTTTTTTCGTCCTGCAAGGAATCCTCCTCCTGTCCATAGGCTTCCAGACCAAAAGTGAGCTAACTATCGTGACATAGTAATTTCCCGAAGCCTTTTGTTATAAAATTGGGATAAATAAAAATACCTTCGGCAGTACATAAATTAACAAAATATGTTAAAAAAAAAATGTTTAAAATGAATTATAATCGTGAAAAGTATTAGTTGAACCACCAGACCAAAGCACGTAAACGCTTGTAAGACATCCTTAATTTTTATATATCATAATTGCAGCATTGCCATAAACTATAGTATAATATAATTAACAACAAAGGATGAAAATGAAACGAACTGTTTCAGTAACTGATCAACCTGAAATCAAGACTGCCTGCCTCCTCTCCGTACAGAGTACCGAAGGTATTTCTGTATTGGATTATAAAGGATGTGCATCCGATTTACAAGCATTTTTTTCCAAATAATTATTAAAAAACTTTAAACTATAGTTCGTTCTATTGACTAAACCCATCCAAAAGTATAATATACTTTTAATCAAAAACGTATTGTTTTGTGACGATACAAAAAAGGGAGGATCGTCGTATGAAGATAGAGAAATTAAATGAAAATCAAATTCGTTGTACTCTGACGAAAGAAGACCTTGCCAGCCGGGAACTGAAAATAAGCGAGCTTGCATATGGCACGGAAAAAGCCAAGAACTTATTCCGTGATATGATGCGGCAGGCGAATTTTGAATTTGGATTTGAAGCCGAGGATATTCCTCTTATGATAGAAGCCGTCCCGCTGAATGCGGAATGTATTGTATTGATTGTAACAAAAGTGGAGGATCCGGAAGAGCTGGATACCCGCTTTTCCCGGTTTGCCCCTTCTGTCATGGAGGAAAACGGGGACGGCGATGATTTTGATGAGGATGCTTCCCCCGCTGAAATGCTGGATTTATTTCGCAAAATTCAAGAGACACACGCTCCTGCCTCACAGGAAACCGCTGCGGAAACTGACGAAAGCAGACGCACCCGCGTATTCGCTTTAAACTCGCTGCAGCAGGTTATGAACGCCGCTGCAGTGACGGCAGACCATTACGAAGGCTTAAGTTCCCTTTACAAAGAGGAGCAGACCGGCAGATATCTTTTGCTTTTGACGCAGGGCGAAAGCTCCCGTGAGTCCTTTGACAAGACCTGCAATATCATATCCGAATATGGTTCCCCGCAGCGCACTATGCCCGCGGGTATTCATTTCCTGAAAGAACACTATGAAACACTGATTTCCGAAAATGCAATACAGTCTCTCGGAAAACTTTAAATTTTTATCATTTGTCATTTAAAGGGTAAATCTCCGGATTTGCCCTTTTTGCTTTTCTGTAACGTTCTTCAAACAATTTTCCACGAATCGTAGAGCTCATTCTACGGTTAAAAAGTTCTCAGAATAAGAGAATTCTGTTATCTTTAGCTTGAAACAAGGAAAACAAGGAGGCATAAGTTATGAATCAGGTAAAAATAGGAAAATTCATTTCCGATTTGCGGAAGGACCAAGGTATGACGCAGCAGCAGCTCGCCGATGCAATCGGTGTCAGCAACAAAACAATATCCAAGTGGGAATGCGGGGTATCACCTAGATAAAGAGACCACACTAATCTCACGCTGACTTTTGCTCAACCGATACAGCCGGAGGGCTGGATAACAAGAAAAGGCGGTATGCTCCCGGAGAGGGCAGCATACCGCCTGTTTTGTTGTCTGGGGTTTCCAAAGGGGTGTCCCCTTTGGCACACGACTTTGCTTGCAAAGTGTAGTGTGTTATACCTGTTGGCGTGGCTGACGGGGAAAACGGGGTGCGGTGCTCCATGCGCCCCGTTGCTCCGGCAGGAAAACAGGCTGAATTTTTGCGAATGGGAATGAGCAAAAAATCGGGCTGTTTTCAGAGAACGGCGGCAGGTATATGAAAGCGTTTTGTGATCGCTAACTTGTCTCCGGAACAGGAGATACAAAAAACCAAAGACGCTCAGTGCGAATGAGCATAATAGGGTTTTGCTGAGCGTGTGCATGCGGCAAAACTCTGTTTTTCTTCTGGAAAATATTGTGCGTTCGCATGAATTCACTGCTTTTCTCACAGAGAGATACGACGACAAAGCTGTACATCTGCAACCATGTAGTATTAAAGAAGAGGTGCAAAACATGGCCGTGTCCTATAAGAAGTCAGCGGAATTATTTTGATTTCTTAAAAATTGAGATGGAATGGTATTGTTTTCTCTTTTTTCTTTGTGTATAATGAATATGAATTCATTATACGCATTCCGGAACGCCACGCCGCAATTCGGGAAAATCAAAACATCAGGAGGTTTCCTGCCATGATTTGAGTGCTTTTTGGGGAACCATTCCCATCCATATTTTTACTCTCGCAGAAATCTTTTTCACCCCACCCCTCGATGTGAGCGCAAGACCGTTCCTTGCAGAGCAAGGATGTGTTGTCATTGGTTCGCTTGCTTGATACTCGAAAGGAATTATTATGATAAAGAAGTTTTTTTGCGCGATCCTCGCTTGTTTCATGATACTCAACTGCACAGCTTGCGGCGGTGCGGAGTCTGTACCGACATCCGTTCCCGCATCTGCCGCAGCGCCAGACACAAGCACTTCACCTTTTTCGGCATCGGAACAACTGGAACTGGACAAAGCCAAGGAGCTGGGATTCCCGAGTGGGGATTTGACACAGGAATCCATCAGCGGTGCCGAATTGTCTGAAATTCTGGATCATTTTGTTTCAATCACAGCGCCCGAAAAGCTGGAGGGCTGGAAGGAAATGTATCCCGCCCTGCGGGCAAGCACTGAACCGATGATCCGGTTTGACGCCATGGCCAGCCTGTTTCTTGCTGCCAACTATGTAGGCGGTGAATATGCTTTGATGCAGTCCGATGGGATGTCCAACGCAGAGACTTTGAATCACAGCTGGGATGAAGATTACCTGAACTGGGACCTGTACAGCGGCTTTGAGGCGGTCGATTCCCTCGACAACGGTGCCGGCCCAGCCCCTCTGGACGGGGCCAGCTATTACTATGTACTGGGGCGCAGCTCCCCGTTCAGCGGAGAATATCTGTTCTCGGTGGATCCGGAGTCCAATTCCCTGCGGGTCAAGGATCCATGCACCTATGCGGAGGCCTTGTGTGCCGTCATCCGCCTGATGTGCTCCGCGGACGAGAACCTGATGGGCTCCTCACCGGCCGACACGGCAGACGAAACCATCCTGACGCCGGAATTGCTGGAACTTTCTCAAAGCAATCCCGCCGTCACCGCCGAAGATCATCCGCTATGGCGCGGCATGACGCTGGCCTGGGACTTTCATGCTGGCAACACGGCCAGTGTGGCTGCGATTGAGGACATCGCCAGCTGGGGGTTTAATTTTGTCCGAATTATGACGGATTACCGAAACTTCTTTGACCCAGAAGATGTCTCGAAGAGTTCTGCCGCCGGGCTGCGCCGGCTGGACGAATTTGTGGCGGCGGGCATTCGGCAGGGAATCCACATTGACATCTGCTTCACCTTTCTCCCTGGGCGGGAGGTCACCCCGGAGGCCAGCACCTTTACTTCCGAGGGCAGTTTTGACCTGTTCATCAACGAGGAGAAGCAGGCGGACGCCAATACCATCTGGCAGACGATCGCCAGGCGTTATTCCGGTGTTTCCAACTACAATCTGTCCTTCACCCCCTTCTACGAGGCACTGAACAAAAACCTCAGCACCGGTCTGTCCGGGCCGGATTACGGCCCGCAGGATGTGGCACAGTATCTGGGCAAAGTGGTCGATGTGATTCGCGCCGAATCCCCTGACCGTCTCATCGTCTACGAGCCGAGTCCCGACAACGATCTGAGTGTAGCAACGCAAGCAGATGCCTGTCACACCCTGGCCGCAGAAAAGGGAAATATGCTGATTTCCTTCAATTTCTGCGAACAGCCTTTTGTCTATGCGCACATGACAGCGGAGGAAGGGCAGCACATCGACAACAATAACCACAGCATGCAGACTCCCTCCTATCCGACTGCATACTATTCTCTGAGCGGTTATTTGGACGATACGCACACCCTGACTTTGGACGGCTGCTTGCCGGCAGGTACGACCATCGAGCTGTATGTGGCTGAAAGCTTTGACGCGCAGCTTTCGATCGACGCCGACGGAGTCCAGCTGTATCAGGAAGCCCTGGGGGAAGAGGCCTATTCAGTCAGTGCGCCTCTGTCCCGGTACATGCTCTATCGAACGAGCGACAAAATGATTCGCATTACACTGACCGAGGATGCACAAACGGTCTACGTCCGCTGCACCGCCGGAGGATTGAACTGGTGCGGTATAGACGTACTGCTGCCCGAATCCTATGCGCAGGATCGTTGGTATTACGCTTCGGAGTACGATGTATTTCTGGGGCTGGAAGAAGAGTCCGGCGTGAAGCAGATCCGCGACGCCCGCGTGATGCTCTGGCCGGCAGGCGATTCCCCGTGCCTAACAGCTACCATCCATCCGAACCTGACCTACACCACGCCCTCCGTGTATGCGGAATCCTCTGCCGATACCATCGCCGCGTGGTGCGATGCCATCGAGAGCTTTGAAGGCAACTGCCTCATCCGGTTTGAGTCCGGATGCTTCAGCGGCGTGGAATGGGAAGATATGAAAGCTTATTACACCGACCTGCTCTCCGCATTTGAGGAGAAGGGCTTCAGCTGGATGAGCAATGATTATTCGGCCATCACTTCGGAGTACACACAAACCAAACTGATCGCCGGTTGTCCCAGCGCCCCCTACGAAGACTATCCGCATTTTAACCTTGAACTGCTTGAACTGCTCCAATCCTATTCGTGATATGAGCAATCGCATCACGGAAATTCCGGAAAAGAATTTCAAAAAGGATCAGCCTGCCACGCGGCGGGCTGATCCTTTCAGCTTGTCAAAGAGCCTCTGCTTTCGCCAAATGACTGGGGCGGCTCCCTCCCGGAAGCCGTCCAACACAATTGCATTGCTGCATTTTTGAATCAAATCTCGTTTGATTAAATCATCTGATTTACGGGCTTCTTTATCAGCTTTTGTAATGCCATTGGGCTTGCGTTTCGGCTTATGATTAAGGCCAATTTCATCCATGACACGATAAACAGTTCGTTCACCGGGAATATGTACTCCCTCCGGCTGTTTAAGCTGCAATGCTTGATACATACGTATCCTTCCATATGTGTCATTGCATTCATCTTCGCTGCAAATATCAATCATTGCATCTGCCAGTGCCTGATATTTCCAAGGAGCATCTTTTGTTTTTAGGTATTTGTTAAATGCCTGTCTGGAAACATGAAGCACTTTACAATAAAAAGAAATTTTTCCCTTAATCCTGCCGTCATCCGTTTTAATTGCAATAAACATTAATCTCTGTTTTTTGCTGACTTCCGACGGCTGGCTGCGAAAAAAGCACTTGCTTCCTCAAGAAATTCGTTTTCTTCCTTTAAACGGCGTATTTCCTTATCCTGCTCTTTCACACGCTTCCTAAGTTCGATAAGTTCATCATTAAGGGATAAGGCATTCTTGGGGGTGTGAACTGCTTCATTTGCACTGAGGCGGCCTTCCTTAAATGCTTTAATCCATGTGTACATAGTACCTTTAGGGATACCTAATTCGTTAGCTGCTTTATGCCCGCCAATTTCCTGTGCAAGCTTTACCGCCTGTGCTTTAAATTCGTTGTCATAAGATTTTTGGTTCTGTGCCATAGGTTGCTTCTCCTGTTCTCGTATTGATTATGATTATATATCAAAATCCTTGAGAATAGGGTGTCAATTTTTATGATACAACATCAGAATAAGTTTTGACCCCGCAGAATTCCGCCGGTCGAGCTTCAGATAACCTATGGCTGTTTGTCCATTCTTGTCAGTCCCATTTTCCCTCCCAGCCAATAGCAGGAATCACTCTCTAACATACACTTGACTTCATTGTCGGACAGACCGTTTTCCTCAACCAGATACTGCCCTGTAATGGTATCCGTTGTCTCATCCGGCGCTTTGCCGCAGATGACCAGACCGTCCATCTCCGTAGTAATAAACATACTTCCCCCGCTTGTCTGATATAAATATCTCACTTTATTCCCGGGCAGTCCCGTCTCGGCAGTCCAGGTCTTTACCACGCGCCAGCCTTCTTCTGTCTTTTTCAGCAGGTTTAAACCGCCATACATGGTATGCCCCACCCCTGCCAGGCAGGTATTCTCGTCAGAAAATACCAGGGAGTTGATATATCTGTGTGCCAAACCCTCGTCCATACCAATATAACTCCACTCTTCCCCATCCAGAATACACAATCCGCCTTTATCCTGGCAGAGATACATGCCGAACCAAATTTCCGTACCGTTCTGCCTGATGATGCTGACGCACTCCTCCCGCAGTCCGTTTTCGGGGGTTAAAATTTTCTCCACCTTCCACTCCCCATTATCGTTGATCAGAAAAGCCGCTCCTTTCATGCAGCCAATCCAGATACCATCCTCCACGGCAAGAATGGTATTGACTCTTCCCTCAGGAATCTGCGGAGCCGCCAATGTGATTTTCTTTTCTCCGTTTTTGGTGTATGCGCTCACGCCGTCATTATGTCCGCACCAGATCAGCCCGTCAGAGGACTCTGCTATTTCAGACGCATAGATCAGAGTAATATCTTCATCAATTACCTCCAGCAATTCTCCCGTACTGCGGTCAATCGTTACGATTCCCGTCTTTAAACCTACCCAAAGCTTTTCTCCGTCATCATACAGGGCAGATATTTCCTCCCCGTCATATAGAACATGCAGGTTATCCAGAACCTCATACACCGGTGTGCTTTGTACCTGGTAGAATTTCATGCCCATCCCCGCTGCTACCATTAAAATTAAAAAAAACACTACAATAACTATTTTTCTCTTATCCATACAGTTTTCCCGTCTCCATATGATACTGCCTTGTACACAAATAATCCGCCTCTTCTTTTCTGTGAGTTACCAGAAGTACGGTCATACGTCCCTGACAATACTTTTTTACGGTCTCCATTGCCATAATCCTTATTTTCTCATCCAGATTGGAAAAGGGCTCATCCAGAAGAAGAATGCTCTTTTCACATGCCAGAGCCCTGGCAAGCGCCACCCGCTTAGCCTGTCCCCCGGATATTTCATAAGGATAACGCCTCAATAAGTCGGCTATCCCCAAGTGCTCTGATAACTCCTCCGCCTTTTTCCGTCTCCTGTCCCTATCCCTCTGCGGATATCCATACAAGATATTGTCACGCACGGTCATATGATTCCATAAAGCAGGCTCTTGAAATGTCATTGACACTCCCCGTTTCATGGGATTGGGCTCCGGCTTTCTGCCATGCAGAAAAAGCTGTCCCCCATCCATCGATTCCAACCCGGCAATCACTCTTAAAAGTGTGGTTTTCCCGCTGCCGCTTTCTCCCAGAATGGCAACAAACTCCTCTTCTTCCACTTTTAGTGAAAGCGAGTCCAATACCGTTACCTCACCAAATTTTTTTTCGATATTTACAGCTTCGATCAACCTTTATTCCTCCCATGTGTATTCCGCTGGCCGTTTGATCAGAGCCTGCGCTGACGCCTTCCCTTTCTGGCCGAGAGAAACAGTCCCGTAATAATCATCACCGCCATACACAAAAGTACCTGAAAATAACAAAAACCTGCCACCAGCTCTGAGGAGCCATAATGAAGATAATTATAAATCTTTACTGACAATGGTTCCTTGCCTGCCGGCATCAGCATTAACACTGTTCCCACGTCTGCTATGCTGAGCATGAAGGCCACTGCAAATGCCGCAGTCAGCCCGGAACTCAGCATAGGCAGACGCACACGGAAAAAATAGCTTACTTTACAGGACGCCAATATTTCACCCATTTCCATTTTCTTTCTGTCCATTTTGGCAAAAGCGCCCGCTAACAACAGCATCAGATAAGGAAGATAATGTATCGCCAATCCAAGAGCCGGCATCCAGACAGTTCTTCCCAGCCGGTGTATGGGACTTTTATTAACGATTTCCAAAAGTCCCAATCCGGTGATAGAGCCCGGAAGCGCAATAGGGAATAAAAGCAGATACCAAATCCCCTTTTTTTGACTGCCGCCCGATAAAAGGAACTCCGCTGTCAGTGATGACGGCACAATAGCCATCATGCCGGCAAGGATGCCGATTACACAGGACACTGCCAGTTCCTCTCCCGACAAACAGATCGCCTCCCAGACAGACGGCAGATAAGGGGATAAGGCAACCAATGGGAACAGCACCTGCAGTATACTGGTCAGCAATCCGATTACCGAAAAAATACGGACGCCTGTTCCCCCTTTCACCTTTGGCGCCCTTTCCGATGGCGCAGGCATCAGAATTCTCTTCATGGGGTTCACGCAAACCAGCATGATAACTGCAGCCGCTGCCATTAAGGGGAGCGAAAGCAAAAAGGAATGATAGATTTGTCCTGCTGCGGAATAATCCGAAAAAATTTCCATGGAATAAACATTTACCTGAAACAGGGAGGGAATGGAAAAATCAGTTATGGACAGTATAAAAACCAATCCCCCGGACGCCAGCGTCTGAGGAAAGACCGAAGGAAGGATGATATCCCAAAATACCTTTTTTTCTTCATTCATCAACAGACCAAGCTCAATGTTCTCCCTGGGGAGACGCTCCAGAGCAAGCAGGGAAATACCCGTACAAACAGGAAGATATGCCAGCACTTCCACCACAATGCAGGGAAACATCCCTACAGGGTTCCACCTCCAGATTCTTGCCACGGTCATATACGACAGGGAATAAATATAGGGCGGAACCGCTGCAAACAGCAAAAAAAACCAGCGGCATATCTTATCGGCGATTCTGCTGCATCGGATACCCTGAGCCGCCGCCATACCGATCAGCATACACAGAACCGCTGTCAATATGCCGATAAGCAGGGTATTTCCCATTAGCTCCAGCCTGCGTGAAGACAACAGAGCGCTCTCTCCCGCCTGTATCTTGGAAGCCAGATAACTGACGGGAGCAAAGCACATTATGAAATATACTATTGTACCATATAGAAAGGATTTTCTGTTTTGTGTCATTGTAATGCCATAGTTTGTGATTATTTCATTTACTCTTCCGTGTTTTCAGGAACACTGCTCTCCCTGTTTGCCTGCGGAAGCTTTGCGCCGCAGTTACCGCAGAAGGACTTGTTCCTTTCGACTTCTCTTCCGCAATTGGGACATATTGTGGTTCCCTTAACATCTTCGATATTCCTGCGGTAATTCTCGATTTTTTCATTGGCTTCCAATATAATTGCTATCTGATCCGCAAACGCCTCCTCTGGCTCAGATGCATATTTTTCCGCATATCGTCTGCCGATTTCCGCATACGCTTCCTTTATTACCTTTTCCTCCGTTGCGATAGCGCCGTTCAGCCTTGCGATTTCTGTAACCTCCTTTGTTTTATTCACTGCGGTTGTTCCAGTTTCAGAAATGATCTTAGAGAGACCTTCAAAAAATGCCATGATCGTTTTCTCCTTTTCTTATACTTTTTTACTTTGTTCTTTATGAAAAAATACTTTTCAGTACTTCTTGCAGTCTTTTACGGCTCATCGACGTCAGATAAAAAGCTTTCTCCGCTTGATCAAAAGAAATGCTCCACAGGGAATGATAGCAATTCAAAAATACCGCTTCGTAATATATTTTATCATTATCCCTTTTACGTCCATACAAACCCAGCATATTATAAATTTCCGCAAAAGTATTCACGAGCGTTCGGCCCGATGGCGTCATAACGCCATCCGCGTCCAAAAATTCTGCATCCGTCAGATCCTTTTTTGCCTTCTTTAAATCCGGTTTTGCCCTTATTCCCATAGATACGGATAAAAATGCGCTGAGGAAACGCATATCGTCCACTCCTGGAAACAGCTCCTTTTCCAGGGTCTCCACGATCTCCATGGGATTTATTGTCACATCTACTACAGGGGTTCCTTCCATAAGACTTTTGCACCGGGTACGCTTTATCAGATCCACCAATGCAAATAATACCCAGCCTGCATCCTCGCTCACCTTCAAAGAAACGGTCTCGTATTCCAATTCCCCTTCCAGATCAAGAAGCGGCATCACAAACTCTTCCATAGGCACAATAATTTCATATTGTACTTCTGCATCTTCCTCATCCTCTTTGATCGTGTAAAATTTACCGTCCTTTTTCATGCAAACGATCCTTATAACGCTTCCGCTGATCGGCGCAAGAAAAAACCGATACATATCGCTCCATTGATCCATTGTCTGTTCTGCCATACTTTTTTCCTCCCGCTATGTCAGAATCCAAATTCGTCTGCAAACTGCTGCCTTGCACCCCACAATGTCCCCGAATTACCCCCGGAGGTACCTCCGCTTGCTCCTGCACTGCTTGCTCCTCCGCTGTTCAATGCCGTTCCGACATCCGAATATGGTGCAAGGGCATTTCCAATGGCGGTTGAACCCTCAGTACTTGCCAGACTGTTTGCAGTCTCTGTCATAACTGCAGTAGCCGCACGATCCGCATAGAACCGAGACCAGGCAGCATGTCCCGCAGCCCGTTCCGTGTTCCCTAAACGAGCGTTTTCAACAGACATGTTTGAATGTCCCGATATCCTTCTGGACAATGATCTGATGCTCTGTGAGTTGGAGGCAGTGGCGTAAGCTCCCATTTGGGAAATGTAGGAAGCTGAGCCTTCCATACTACGTGCCATCGATTGCAGAAAATTGGTCACTGTCCTGGAGACTGTTCCACTGGAGTTGCTTGCCCAGTTTGATATCTGATTCTGTGCTCCTTGCAGCGCATTACTTGCATTTGACATACCGCGAAAGGCTGCCGAGGTGGCGCCGGATGTTGCTTCACCTACGACTCCTCCTATTGCATAATTCAAGGCATTGGAAAATACCACATTCCCATAGGCATGGGGATCTCCCGCATTGACACGGTCATAACAGTCATAAGCTAGCGCGCCCCCTGTAAAAACATACTCCGAAACGCCGTTTGTTGCTATAGCCAATGGTATCCTGCACAGTACTGATGCGGGAGTCTGCCCTCTGCACAGTTCTTCAATGGTATTGGCTCCGGCAACTTTAAAGTCCTCCCATACGCCTTCCCAAAATCCGCGCTGGTAATTCACGTCATCAGAAAGCTGACCGTTTTGATATTTCAGCAGCATATTACGGATCGCATTAAACTCTTCGGGAGTGATCTTTTCTCCCTCCACATATTTATTCCTTAACTCATTTATTTTATCCCGAATGAATCTTTCTGTATCCGTAAACTCAGTATCCCTCCATCTGCCGTCTCTGAGGGTATCGAGATAGTCTGACAATATTGAAAAATAAGCGCTGTTGCTAAGCGCATCTACTTTGCTGCTCTGATCCATATCAGAAAATCCTGCATTTTGTTTCAGCCCGTCCCAGGTGCCGCCGGATTCCGACGCCCCTCCGTCATGGGCCAGTGCTGTCAGCTTATAAAATGCCATCACGCCAATGGCGGTAAAACATATACTTGCCGCTTTTGCCATCTGCCTGCGGAAACCCTTTCCGGAAAGCGCAATGCACATGGCGCCCAAAAGTGCGCTGAACAGCAAACGCGCAAAAAAGTGATAGTTAAATACCTCCCAAACCATAAGATTGAGAAGAGAATACAACAAAAGACCAGCGCCCAGACTAAACGCCTGCAGCATCACATCCGCAAACGACGGTTTCTCATTTTTCCCGTCCTTCGTCTCCTTGTAGAGACAGCATCTTTTCAGAAACAGGTTCAGGAGCCTGGCATTACTGCTCCCCTGCCCAAAGCAGAGCAGGATATAAATAGCCAGCAGGAACACCGCAAAAGGATTCACGACCAAAAATCCGAGCACAATGGCATAAAACAGTCCGTCCACCAAAAATTTCCAGAATTTCCGGCTTCCCTTTTTTCTATATTTCTTTAGATTAACCAAAACTCCGGCCAGATCTTTAAAAATGGATATGGGGCCCTTTGACAAAATCTGCATGATGACATAGCCGCCCAGCATATTGACCATTAAAGAAAAAGGAAACACCAGATATCCGTTTGGGATCGAACAGGTATAGGTGCCTGACAACCATTCGATCAATGCCGCTATAGGTTCGATTCCTCTTACAGTATCACCGGTAGTAAATGCACCGCCGGCGATCATGTATCCGGCGGCATATCCAAAGCCTCTTCCCCATCCAATCCACATGCTGTCATTGATCCATGCCCAGAAGAAAATGTTAAAATAATATTTAATGACCGAAAACACAATTATAAAAACAATAAACTTTAACAGGTTCTTAAAGAGCGTCTTGGAAGGCTTCAGTCTTTTAAAAAACATTTTCCACTTCCAAAAGAAATATTTTATCTTTGACTTGGGCAGATCAGGCATTGCTTCCATCACCATATCATAGTCCAGGTCAGCATAATTGAATTTGGAAGTATTTTCCTGTTTTTCCTGTTTCCCTCGTTTTTCCTGTTTACTCATCTTTTTCCCCCCTCATTTATTCAGCGGGCAAAAATCTCCTGCATATCCTCGCTGGATACCTCCAGCATATCATAGACGTCTTTTAAATTCACATTCATACCTTTTACAGAGATGCCGTCTACTTCTGCGTCCGGGCGGATGGACAGGTCAAAGAAGCCCATCTCGATTAATTTTTTCTCCATCTCAAGAGAAATGATATAATCCACAAAGGTCTTGGCGGCATCCAAATGTTCACAATCCTTTATGATGCATACCGTATTGGGGGTGATCAAATTTCCCAGTCCGCCTTCTTCCTGATCCGTAAATATCATGGTAACCGGGCTGCCGTCCTCGATCGCTACCTTGGCGTCATCCGTATCGGTATAGCCGATCGCCACCTGCCCGCTTGCCGCCATATCCTTTGTTACAGAATTGCCGTCGACGATCTGGATGCCCTTGTCAGAAATTGCCTGGAAAAATTCCCTGCCTTTTTCCTGTCCTAACGCTGCATATAGAGCTGCCGCCTGTGTTCTTGTGGTGCCAAACATAGGATACGCGATGGCAATATCTTTTCCCTCATATTTATCTGAGATCAAATCAAAGACAGATGCGGGATAATCCGCTTCCTCAAGAAGCTCCGTATTGACCAGAAGCGTTCTGGCTCTTCCGCCGAAAGCAGTCCAATACCCCTCCGCATCCTTATAAGCGTCAGGGATATCCGCCGCCTCGTCAGAAACATAGGGCTGCAACAATCCTGCGTTCTGCAGCTCTATGGTCTGAACAAATTCATTGTTCCAGAATACATCGCACACAGGATTCTCTGACTCCGCAATGATCTTGTTGGTCAAGCCTGTAGTTTTATTGGATTCCACATCATAGACTGCGTTTACCTTGATACCAGTTTCCGCCTCAAAATCCTTAAAGATTTCTTCTGAATACACCTGATCCACTGCTGTGTAGATTGTGATTTCCTTTGTTTCCTTCTCCCCCGAGCAGGCTCCTAAGCATATGACTGCTGTCATTACTGCCAAAAAGGCTGCCGTCCTTTTGCTATTTTGATGTCTTTTGTTTTTCATAATATGCTTCCTCCCTGTCAATCTTCGTGGTCTAAGTGACTCTCCATCCCTGAATAATCTGCTGCTTGTTCACACTTGAGGTACACTGTCTTGAAACCGCGAATCATATAATAATTATGTACTAATAATTTGTAGTGGTCAAGCTTTTTTGTAACATTTGTGGCTAAAAATTTATCGGATTGTTGTTGGGAGTCTATCGGGGCTAGCTGCTTTTGTCAATGGTGTTTTGTACCGCTACGCGGCTATGCTATTGACAAAACCAGCCATCCCCGATGTTGTGTGATCAAGCAATCCAATCAGGAAGCATGCTGCCGCCTGTCCTCATGCTGCCGTTCGCGCCTGGTAGGGCGTGCGGTAGCCGTTATAACTGTGCGGGCGTACATGGTTGTAGGTGGCATAAGCGAATTCCTCCACAATCCGGTACAGCTCCTCCTCCGTCTGAAATTCATACAGGTTGGTGCATTCATTTTTAAGAGTGTTGAAGTATCTCTCCATTGGTGCATTGTCGTATGGATATCCGGCCTTGCTCATGCTTTGGGTCACATGGACGGATTCGCAGAACTCTATGAATGCCTTTGAGGTATACTGGCTTCCCTGGTCGCTGTGCAGGATCAGACCAGTTGTTGAAACGCGCTGTGATTCTAACGCCTTTTGCAGTGTGCGGATTGCCAGATCGCTGGTAATATGTCGGTCTGTTACACTTGCAACCACGCTTCGGTCATAGAGATCTATAATAGCACAATTATACCGGACATCCCCGTTCTTCAGAAACAGGTACGTAAAATCCGTGCACCACTTCTGATTCGGCTCGTCCGCATGGAAGTCCTGCTTGAGTTTGTTCTCAAATATTTTATGTGGCTTCCCGGGCTTTGTACCTGGCTTTTGGAGGCGGACGATGGAATGCAGGCCCATCTCTGTGTTCATATATTTATGGATGGTAGTGGTGCTATAGTTGTATCCTTTGCGCTCCAAATAGACTGTCATACTGCGATAGCCGTCAACACCGTTGTGCCGGTGGTAGATTTCTTCAATTTCCTTTTGCACTTTTGCTTTTTGGGCATAATAATCTGCCTTCCGGTGTTTCCGGTAGTTGTAGTAAGCATTTGGGCAGAACCCCAGCTGTTTCAACAGCCAGCGGATGCCGAATTCTTCATGGTGTTGATCGATGAACCGGTAAGCCTCTAACCGGTTTCCTTCGCAAAGAATGCCGCCGCTTTTTTTAGGAATGCGATCTCCTTCCGTAATTCTTCATTCTCCCGTTTTAACCGGAGATTCTCCTTCATAGAATCATAATCTTCTTTGGCTTGAGGGTCTGTCTGGCATTCTTTGCTGAATTCGCTGCACCACTTGGAGATACTGGCTTTCGATACGCCGTATTCCGCAGTAATGCTTTTGTAGGTGCGTCCTTCCTCTAAATGAAGACGGACAATCTTTTTCTTGAATTCGGGTGTGTAACTTTGTGGCATAATGTGTACCTCTTTTCTTTGTAAGATTGATTATATCTTATTAGCCACTCCCGTTACAACTTTATTATAGCACTTCACTCGTATTTTTTGTAGTTCACATGTGTGCCATCTTTTCTAAATGGGCAAAAAACAAAGCAGATATATCAATTATACAAAAGCTCAGACATCCGTTTAGTTAAGGGACATTGTTTGTTAAACACATCAAACACCTCTTTTAGGATATCAGACCGAGCCTGGCGCACTGTTGGCAGTAGACGGAAGAGATGAAATGCAGATGGACCAACCAGAAAAATCATGCAGATCAACTATGGTGGAGGAAAATCCCGCGCAGCAGGGAACTGCAGGAGCAGGTATGCCGGAAATCTTCTGTTGCATGAAAAGTTGAACCTGGGAAGTACAGAACAGACGCAGATATGGGGTACGAAAGCGACCTCACATTTTGATCCTCCTATTGATTTAAAAAAGGGTTAGATTCCAGATAGGATCTAACCCTTTGTCTTAACTGACTTATTATCGATAGATGAAATGTTAGCAAAACTCCCCTTCGTGCTTTTTAAAAAAATCATAATAGGCTCTTACATTTGCCAGCTGGCTCCACCGCTTTACATCAACGGTTTCCTCGTCCATATCATAGATCTTGGCGCCCTTCATCGAGAGCAGGAACGGGGAATGGGTGGCAATGATGAACTGGCATCCAAAAAAGCGGGCAGAATTTTCTATAAATCGCATCAGTTCCTGCTGCCGCTCCGGCGAAAGACTGTTCTCCGGCTCGTCCAGCAAATACAGCGCGTTTTCCTTGATCTTATCTGCAAAATACAGAAAGGCGCTCTCTCCGTTGGAGTGCTCCCGCACATTGTTCATCAGCTTCTTGCGCACATATTGGGACTGGGTGTTTCCTCTCGCCATGGCAACTTTTTTCAGCTGCTCGTAATCATCCAGCGACTTCATTTGAAAATGGGAATATTTTGTATCCAGATAGTCCTGAAACAGCTCGTCTCTTTTTCTGTCGATACCGTTATTGAGGCTCCTCAGATTCAGCATAAAATCAAATACATCGTCGCTTGTGATGATCCTGCTGCCCTCCGGGATCGCCTTTTCCGTTTCATAGCTGCACATACCCACATAGTCCTCAAAAAAATTGGAACGATTGTACAGCGTGTCGCGCTCCAGCTCCAGCTTTTCCGCTATCACATTCAGCGCCGTGGTTTTCCCGGAGCCATTTCCTCCATACAATATGGTCACCGGCTCAAAATCCAGCATTCTCAAGCCATGCTCTGAAAGGACCAGAAAAGGATAAAAGCTGTCATAGCAGGTCTTCTTCTGCCCCATGGTAAAATCGTATTCCTGTTCTCTGCTCGGAAATTCAAAATGTAACAGGTATGTCATATTTGTGCAACCTCACTTTTTCAGCTGTACCGCCCTCTCACGCTGCCGTCTCTCTTCTTCTCCCAAGGCTTCGTCCAGCACAACCTGATGCCGTTTCTTTTGTCCGGTTTCCGCGTCTATGGTCACAAAGGTGATATAACCCTCAATCACCTGTTCCCCGGTCATGGCGTCCTTTGCCGTCACAGCCACAGTCAGACTGGTATTCCCCGCGTGAACCACTCTGCTCTCAAATTTCACAACTGCGCCCTTTTTCACGGGTCTGGAAAATGACATTTCCCGCAGGCTGCGAAGTACAATCTCATCCGTAACCCCGTGCTCGCAGGCGGCAGCCGCAAAGCCTGCCTCCACCAGCCATGCCGCAGCCCTGGCGGCAAAGAGCGTCCCGTGATGGTTTAAATCCTCTCCCTTTACTAAATGAAGCGTTTCATATATTTTCATAATACCGTTTCCTGCCCTTCTGCGTAAGCCAATCAAATTTCCCCGGGTGCGCTGCCCCTCATCATGGGTAAAGCATTCTTGGCAAAACTTCCTATAAGCGTTTGCCCGCCCTTTATGAGACCATACTACCATAGATGTCATAAAAAGGCAATTTTTGCAGTATATGCTCCTTCACCTTTGAAATGTGTATTTAATGATTCTACAAATGCATCAAAAAAGAGAGAAATACGGCATTTCTGCTGTATTTCTCCTTTAAATAAAACTGCTGGTGGCCGGACTTGAACGATTCCGACACCGCAGAAATACTGATAAAATGAATATTTCACGCTATGAGGGCCATCGATACGCTTTTGAGATCCACCAGTACACATAAGTGATCCACCATTGATCA
>CALWSL010000011.1 GCA_944384205.1 uncultured Acetatifactor sp.
GAATAGGCAACGACAAACGCTGAAACCCTTGAAAACACTGGGTTTTTCCGTTTGTCTTTATTATACCGTAAGGGCACTCGCACATCGCTTTGTTAATCGAGAAGGGGCTGCAGCCACTGGTTATCGCACAGAGAGTTGGACACGACTCCGTAAATACTACCATGAACATTTACGGACACCTGTATCCCAACAAGCAGAAGGAAGTGGCAGATCTGCTCAATGCCGAGGCTACCGGGGAGCTGGAAAACAATCTGGTGGATATGGCAACGGAGATGCGGTTCCGAAAGGCAGGTGGATGGTAATGAGAATGGTAAGAGGATTTTACAACGAGCAGAATAATACGGTGAATGTGGTTCACTACGATACCAATTGTGTTATCAGTCTTGATTGTGGGAAATGGGAGCAGGGTCTTCGGACCACTCCCAACTCTCAAGGGAAGATGGATGCACTGGCTATCGAGGACCCGGTGGAGTATGTGAGAATGATGCTTAACGGAGAGATGCAGGTGTGGCTGGATGCATTAGATGACTTGAGTGTATGGTAGGACGAAAGTGGAGCCATTTCACGAAAGGTGCTCCAAAAAGTGGAGCCAAAATCGAAAAGTGGCGTCAAAAAGTGGAGCACCTTTTCAGAGGAGAGGATTTTCCAATATAAAAAGGTGAGTCACAAAATGGAGCCATAATTGAAAAGTGACGCCAAAAAGTGGAGCCGTTTTTCAAAAAGGGAGACGAAAGTGGCACACCTGTGGATAGAGGATTTCCGGTTGGTGCTAAGAATAAAAATATCCCTAAGGAATGGCGCCAACATACAGCTGTGAATACCGGCTACTGGCAGTAGATTTCGCCAAATGCCGGTAGGAGCAGATGTATTCGAGGTCAAGCGACGGAACGCTTGCCCCGTTTGTGTTTGGGGTACCCCCAAACCAATAAGGGGACATTACTTTAGGGGAAGCGAAGAGTATGGGGGGAACCCAAAGAAAGGAGGAAGACGACCATGAGCGGAGATTTCTTAAGGAAGCTTTTGATAAAACTAAATACAGATAAGAAGAGAGGGATTTGATGACAGGTAAGAAAGAAAAGACCATCAGTGGTGCAATGTACAGCGCACCGAATCTGGAACACAATCTTAGAACCCACATTCCGCCAAACTCCGTAGAGGAGAGGCGGCATTTAAACATGGTATATACAGATGATTGGGGGATTACCCTACAGCAGGTATATGAGAAGTTATTTGCCGAGCATTACCGAGTGTGGAGGGAGAGGGAAATCAAGAAAGGGCGCGGAAAAAGATTTCCCCCGACCTATTATGAGAAGATTGAGCAGGATAAACAGAAGCACCTTTGCTACGAGATTATCTGGCAGATAGGGGATATGCGGGACACGGGTTTCGTGTATACGCCGGAGGATGCGAACCGGGCACAGGACTTGCTGGATGAATTTGCAAAGTATCTGCTGGAGCTGCCGGAGGTATGTGTGGTAACGGAGAAGGAACTGAATGATCCGAATTGGAAGCCACCATTTGAGGCAGGGCTGATTGTTCACCACATGGTTTATCACGGGGATGAAAATTCTCCCCACATTCATATGACCTATATTCCATATACAACCAACTCCTCAAAAGGTGCGCCGGTCCAGAATGCATTTGCACAGACCTTCAAGGACTTAGGGTATCCCACAACCATGAAGCAGGCGGTGACCGAGACCGGCGATTTGGTCTGGCAGAAAGACGAGGATGGCAACCTGAAGCCACAAATGAAGCGTGACCGTTACGGTGGCGCTGATTGGGTGGAAACCCAGAAGGCGGTGCTTCAGGAGATGATGCTAAAGGAGTTTGGTTGGGAGCGTTTTTACAAAGGATCCAATCCGAGAGGAAATCTTACCTTGTCGGACTACCGCAGGGAGAAAGCGGCAGAGATGGCAAAAGAAGAGGAGCGGAAACTTGAGGATATTAAGGATAAGGTTACAGCCGGACAGGCTACCATTCAGGCACAGGCGGAGCAGATGGAAGAAATACTGGAGTCCTTGGATAAGGGAGTCGAAGCAGAGCGGCAGCTGTCAGTTAGGATTACTGATAAAAGTGCCGAGCTGAATGAGGTAATGCAAAACCTGGCAGAGAAAAGCACCGAGCTGGATGAAGTGAAGCAGGACCTGACGGATAAAAAGAGTGAGGTTCTGGAGCAGGAGCGGAAGTTGTCACTTATCAAGGAAGATGCAGATGAGACGATTCAGAAAGCGAAGTTTGCAGAAGAACTTATTGAATACTTTAAGAATACTAATTCCGGTGAACGGGAGAAGGCATACTTTGAAAAGATGCTGGACCTTAAATACGAGAATGAGTGTCTGAAGCGAGAGAATCAGGAGCTGAAAGCTGAGAATCGGACGCTTAAGGAGAAACTTAATAAAGCGTATGAATTCATGAAGCAGTTTACCATCAATGGAATGAGTATGCTGGAACACTTCCTGCGGAGTATCGGTGAATGGGTACAGCAGAAGGTGGCTGGGATGAGTAGGTAGAAAAGGTAAGCAAATGGGAAGGGGTGCGAAAGCACCTCTTCCTTGTGGGATTTTAGTAGTAGCTATATTGAGGTCCACGTTGAATTTAAATGAAATCAACCTAATTTTGCAATATCAAGTGAATTGTAGAATTAGGTATTTAATGGTTAGCAGCAAGTCTGCTGAAAATTACATTTCTTTGTTTGGTTCTATTTTTACAATGTAAAAACTATTTGATTTGATTAATTTGTGTGGGATATCCGCAATGCCTATTTTATAGGCTTTATATGATTTGAAGACAAGATAGTAATGTGTGATACCTGTGTTGGTAGTATAAGAAAATTTATTATTTGATATGTGTTTAATCATAGTTATGTCAGAGCAATTTGGAATGGTTTTTAATATTGCGTCTGACATGTTTTTTAATACTACTCTATTTTCGATAAGTCCTCCTTTCTATTGACCAATAACTTTTTTGGGGTATAAAATCCAGAAAAAACAGTCAAAAACATTATTGACCAATGACTTTTTTGTATGTATAATAAAGAAAATAGTGGAGGTGTATTATGAACTTAAGAGAGATAGAAGCTAAATTTAAAAAGAATACATTTAATAATGAAGATGATATAAAGATTCATTTTCATTCGGACATAATAAAGCCATTATTAGAAGAATTGAACCCTGAGATGGCTGGACAATATCGCAGTGAGGATGTTTTGAAAGCAGGCGGAAGAACGGATGCGACTTTCCAGAATATTTCGTTTGAATTTAAGAAAGAAGGGTATTTTGATAAAACTTCAGGAATAAAGGAAGCGGTGTACGGAAGAGATCATGCAGATCATGGTCTGCATGATTATATTTTAAGCAATGCAGGTATAAGTGTCAATGATAAGATGGATGTCATTATAAAAAAGATTTTATCGGGTATTGGTGTTGGATTTGATGGAAAACAATTTATTTTTGCAAGATTTATTCCGTCTACTCAAAAAACATTACTTGATACGAGTAAAGTAAAGATAGATATAAATGAGGCTGTAAATATCGAATTTGTATATGAGGTGAAAGATTTCTCAAAGGGAATTAAAAGGCTTGCTTTGCTTTTGAAGCAGACAGATAAGATTTCGCTTTCGAAGCAGATGTTATGTGCTGTAATAAATCCTAAAAGTGATTATGTGCGGGGAAGTATATTAAAAATTTATAATAGTCTCGGTGAAAATCTGGATACAACTAAGGACACATTTAATAATAGAGTTAAAACTTTATATGATGAGTGGAACCGCGTATTTGGAGTAATGTACGGTGATGATGAAGATGCAACAGATTTTACAGAGGTGTCTTCTAAGATAAGAGATATGTATGGAATTAGTGATATTCACGAAATTGATAGTAAAAGATATCTTTTTTCGATGCAAACTTTTTTCAATATTTTTCTGAAGTTATTAGTTTATTCTTTCTTGGCGCAGTTAGTAGATCCAATGTTTACTACACAACAGGAACTCTCCAAGGATGAAATTAATAGACTCTTTGACGGTAATACAGATGATAGTTGTAAATTGGTAAATAATTTCTTTGAATCTCATTTTTTAGAGTGGTTTACATTTACAGCTAATATAAATGATCCCGAATCAAGTTTTGATGTAAAACTTGTTAACGAAACACTGACAGTTGTTAATAAGTTTGATTTAAGTACATTTGTCTTGAGACCTGAAAATGTACAGGATATTTTACAGGAAGTGTATATGGGGTTAATCCCACAGGAAATGCGACATTTGATGGGGGAGTATTTTTCGCCGGATTGGATCGTAGAGCATGCTCTTGATATGGCAGGATATGCAGGCGATATTAGTAAAACTTTGATTGATCCAACCGCAGGATCAGGTTCTTTTTTGACGCAGGCAATTAAGCGTATTATCAATCAAAAAGGCGGCGTTTTAACGAAAGCTGATATTGTAAATATTACACAAAATATTGTTGGATTCGATATTAATCCTATTTCAGTTGTGTCAGCAAAAGCAAATTATATTCTTATAATGTTTTCTGCGTTTTTTGATAACTGTGATGAAGAATTTGGAGATTCTGTAGGGATACCTGTTTTTATAGCTGATTCAATACTGGCTCCGGTGGTATATACGGAGGAGAACGATGATACTCTAAAATTGGAAACTACAGTTGGAGAGATTGAAATTCCAAAGTTCGATTCATTCTCAAAAGGAAATGAATTTTTAAAACTTTTAAGTCAATCTATAGACGATAGGGGTTCGTATGAGATATTTGAGAGTTTGGCGCTTGGGAAAGGGTTGATTACCGAAAATGATGTGGATATTGTAAAGGCATTATTTTCAAAACTGAGTGTATTACATCGTGCAAGTAAAGATTCTTTTTGGCCTATTATTTTCAGAAATAGCTTTGCTCCTGTTATGATAAGAGATAAGTTTGATTTTGTTGTAGGAAATCCGCCTTGGATTGCATGGAAAGCAATGAGTAAAAGCTATCGCGCGGGTACACTTACAATATGGCAGAGCTATGGAATATTTGAAAAAAATGCTTATGATAAAAAAACCACACATGATGATTTTGGAATGGCGGTTACATATGTTTCTGTAGATCAGTACTTAAAAATAGGAGGAAGTATGGTGTTTCTTCTTCCGGCTTCTTTTTTGAAATCAACAAAGGGGGGAGAAGGTTTTAGAAAATTTGAAATTATAAGAAATAATCAAAGCGTTCCATTTAATGTAGAAAAGGTGCATGATTTTTCTAGCGTGAGTTTGTTTACGATACCTACTGTTGCCATAAAGTTTGGAAAAGGAACTGCTATGCAATATCCTATGCAACAATATAGATTTTATACTCAAAAGGGGAGAAAAAGTAAAATAGATTCACATGCTGATTGGAAGCAAGTGTCTGAAATGGTGGAGTATTCAGATTGTTTAGCGCAGCCCGTAGACAAGGATGATATACAGTCTGCATGGCTAACCCTTGAAGATATGACATTTGCTAATAATGTTGTAAACCCTGAAATAGAACGTATATATAAGGGCAGAAAGGGGATTGAACCAGCAGGAGCCAAAGGTGTTTACATTTTGCTTAAACCTAAAAAAGTGAGAAACGGATATTTGGAAATAATCAATGATATGTCGAGACAAAGAAGAAAGGATATTATTGATAAAGGTATTCATAAAGGAGTCGTTGAAGAAAAATATATTTATCCGATGCTAGGGGGGCGTAATATTGCTCGTTGGATGGTTAAGTCTAATGAATATATGATTGTACCGCATTCATCAGAATATAAGTATGGTATACCCGAGGTAAAATTAGCGAGAGAAGCACCAGAGACATTTCAGTGGTTATCGTTTTATCATGATGAACTTTTGGATACGAGAATACAGAATGGTAAATTTTTCAATCCAGAAACACAGCCGTTTTATAGATTAGACAATGTGGGAACATATACATATTCTCCATATAAGGTTTTGTGGAAAGAGCAGACGGGAAGTATGGCTGCAGTTGTAGTTTCTACTTACTTAAAATCTGTTCCGAATGCGGATATTGATCTTTTTTCAGAAGATAAGCCGGTTGTTGTTGATTCAAAAGTTCTTATGCTAGATGTTTATGATGAAATGGAAGCCTATTATATATGTGGAATTATTAATTCTCCTAGTGTGATAGAGGTCGTTGATGGTTATGCAATTTCGACTAATAGGGGAGTTGATGTCTTGAAGTATATTGCTATTGCTAAATATGATGAGACAAATCAAGTGCATAGAAAGATTGCAGAAATCTCTAAAAATATTCATGATAAGATGAGAGAAACATCTGGAAAAGCAAATATTATGCAGTTAGAGAATGCACTTAATGAAGAAATTCATAAGTTGTTTTCATAAGACGGTATTATCTATTTTTTATTTTATGGAGTAATTTCGATGAATAAAGTTAATTTTCCTTTCTGGGATGATGAGGTTGAAAAAGCGATTACAGAGGTTTATCGAGTAAAAAGTCAGATTCAAAGTGTAGGTGTAAGATTGAAGACTAATGATATTTCCGATGAGGAATTTTCAGTGTTATTGAATAATGTATATGAAACATTAAAATATTGGACTGGACATACTTACATCGGACAGCACAAGAAGAAAGATATTCAGAAAGCATATCAAACTTTTTTTGAAGCGTTGTATGATTTCCTTTTTGTTTGCAGAGAACTTGGTAATCCTGTGCTTAAGTCTTTTGCGGACGAAGCATTGTATCGTGGTTTGTTATATAGATATTTAGGATATGGATTCGTGGAAAAGAATGCTGATAAAAGAGTAGAACCACAATACAATAATATTTATGTTTCATGGAGTAAACAACCTAAAAATCATTACATTGAAAGTAAGCTATATGGCACAATGACCTTGTTGACTTGTAAAATAGATGAACCATATTACGGAATTGATTTAGAGGCTTTTGGTGTAGTTCGAGGTCAAGAAGCTGAGGTTGTATTTCCGACAATCAAAGAAACAATAACAGAGGTTAAGTACATCAGAGAATAGACATTTAAGAAGGTGAAAAATGGAGTATATTGAAATTGATAAAAAGATATTTCTACAAGTGTTCGAGTATGAGGATATCGAAGCATTTACCCAAGTATGTAAACGGTCTCAAGAAGCTAATTATTTTGCAATTAAAGAAATATGGAATCCGGGAATTGAGGTGGTTCTTATTTACAAGCGTTTTTTAGGGATATTAAGCAACAATATTGGTTTTGTTTCGATGATAGATTGTAAACGGTTAAGTAATAATGAAAAGAAAATGGTAAGTCTATTGGGAGTACCGAAAAAATACAAGGGGATTATTATTAATGATATGAGAATGTCGGTGACATGTAGACACAAAGGGATAGGTACAAAAGTCGTAAATAAAATATTGCAAGATGATAAGACTTATATGTTGGAACCTATAGAAGATGGTAAAACATTTTGGAAGAAGTTTGGTTTTAAGGAAAATGGTAAGTTGTCTATTCGCGAAAAAATTGAGTAAAAATTGCTTGAAGTATTTTTAGTTGCATTGTTACACGAAATCTTAGTATATATGTAGAATTAAGGAATGAGGGTTTATGAAATTTACAATAGGGACAGCTTCTAGTAGTATGGAATTTGCAGAAGATATGAAGTTAATAAAAAGTTCTTTGCTCTATGCAGACGAAATTGAATTAATAGGAATGGCAGAGTATGCTATATATAATTACTTACCGAAATGTATAGCAAAGGCAAACGACATAGATGGAATATTGAGTGCGTTTATACCATTTCTTGGTGCGTTTGATAATAAAGAGGCAAATGAAATGGTTGAGCAGTTAAGAAATTTGAAACAACAAATTTCTCCGTATATGCCATATCTCAAAAAACAGAAGAAAAGAAATAAACAGGAAATTCTTGCACAAATTAAAATGGGACAAGTAGAAAAAGAATGCAGAGAATCATTTGATGTAATGATAAATTCTTTGATTGAACAAAGCGGTGCAAAGGATATTCAAAAGCTTGTGGATAGAAAGATTATTTCTGTTTATGATTATTCCTATAACAATTTTGGTGTTGAAGAGTTGACAGGGGGATATTTTGCCAATTTACTTGGAACTATAAAACACGGAACATCATTTCCTTTGTTTGATAATATAAGTACTGATATAGTCAGGGCGGTAATAAATAATAAGATAATAGATTTTGGAAAAACAGATAAAGAAATTATCCGACATGCAGGTATAGCAAATAATATATTATCGACATTACCAACATTAGAAAAAGCAAGTATAGATGAAATATTGGATTTTAAAAAAGAAATGAAGGTTCCTTTGGATAATTTTAGAATTGCAATATATGATTTTTCTCAAAAGATAACTTCAATGCCTTGGGATGATGATTTTCAATATGAATGTCTTAAGTTATATGATACGGAAGTTGTTCCAAAAGTAAATGAAATAAATGAGCTATCAAGCGAAACAAGTGTGTTGAAGAATTTTGGTAGTCGGGTTTTAGCAGATGAAGAGGAACGAAGGAAATTAGGATATGTTGGAGCAGGGCTTATTACAACTATAACGACAGGCTCGAATATTGCAAGTGCATTAGGAATATTGGAGAACTTGATTCACATGGGTTCTAAAATTGGATTAACAGGAGCAACTGTAACAGCATTTTTAAAAACAGCAGATTTGTTAAATCAATCTAATAAAGAGGTAAAAGAGAAGAAAAACGAAATTCAAAAAAATGTTATGTATTATTATTACAAGGCAAGCAAAAAAATATGATAAATTTGATTATGGTAGAAAGTGAGATGAGTATTTTGGAAAAAACTTTTGACCTTTCACAATTTGATGAATACAGAGAAGACAACAGAAGAGAAGTGAAAAAAGCAGACGGTGGTTTGCCGGTTTCGTTGTGGGACACCTATTCTTCCTTTGCGAACTGCTATGGTGGAGTTATTATTCTTGGTGTTAAGGAAAACAAAGACGGTAGTTGGAGAACTACCGGTCTTCAGAATGCATCTAAGCTTCGTAAGGAATTTTGGGATAATATGAATAATCCCAAGAAGGTAAATATTAATCTTTTGTCAGAAGATGATGTGCAGACTTATGAAGTTGGTGATAATAAGGATGTCATCATGGTTATTTATGTGCCTATGGCAAAGCGTGAGCAGAAGCCGGTGTACATCAATAATGATATTTTCAATGGCACTTTTCGTCGCAATTACGAGGGCGATTACCATTGTACCAGATTGCAGATAAAGACCATGCTTCGTGACCAGACCGAGCGTACGATGGATATGGAAGTGCTTGATAAGGTTCCGATGGAAGATTTGAATTATGATACCATTCATGGATATCGTAACAGCCATCGTTCTTTAAAAGAAGGACATCCTTTTGAGCGCCTAAGCGACCATGAATATCTGAGAAGCATTGGTGCGGCTGCTATTTCCGATGAAGATGGAAAGTTGCATCCGACGGCAGCAGGTATGTTGATGTTTGGTGATGAGTACAACATTGTGCGTCACTTCCCGGAGTATTTCTTGGATTACAGAGAAGAGTTGGATCCTACCACCCGTTGGAGTGATAGATTGCAGTCAAGTTCCGGTGAATGGTCCGGAAACGTGTGTGACTTTTATTTTAGAGTTTATAACAAGATTATCAAAGACATTAAAGTGCCTTTCAAAATGAACGGTGGCGAACGTGTTGACGATACTCCGGTGCACAAGGCACTTCGTGAGGCTTTGGCAAACTGCCTGATTAATGCAGATTATCATGGCTTGCGTGGTGTTGTTATCCGTAAGGAACCGGACAAGTTGGTTTTAGCAAATCCCGGTTATGTTAGAACGGGTAAAAAGCAAATGCGTCTTGGTGGCGAATCTGATCCTCGAAACAAGGCTCTTATGAAGATGTTTAATCTCATCAATATCGGTGAACGTGCTGGAAGTGGTGTGCCGAATATCTTTAATGTTTGGGCAGATGAAGGTTGGGAAGAACCGATAATTGAGGAGAGATTTGACCCGGATAGAACGGTACTGTCGCTTTCTTTTGTGAAAAAAGAGAAGGAAGAAGTCAAATTATTAGATAAAAAAATAAGCGAAATAAAGAGTGAGCCAATTGTAAAAATCATGGAATATTTGGAACAGAATAATGAAATTACAACAGCTAAAGGTGTAGAAATAACGGGTAAATCAGAAGCACAGGTAAGAAGATATTTGAAAAGCTTGTGTAATGTAGGCATTATACAAAGTACAAAGACTACCAAGGGAAATGTATACATTAAAAAAATGTAATTCGCTCATCATTTTGAGCGGATAATGAGCGAATTATGATTGAATAATGAGCGGATTGTGATTGAAAAATACAGAGGTGAAAAAATGATTGCAGCAGTACTGTTAAGACATTATAAGAACTATGGCAATGTAAAATTTGTGCCAATTTGTGATAATCCAAACTATAGATATTCTGTCTATGTTGGTAACAATGGAGTGGGAAAAAGTGCAATACTGGAAGCGTTGGATGTTGAATTAAATGGTAGATTTTGGAATGTAACATTTAATATGAAGAAGTCGGAAGCGTTCATTTGTCCGCTCTTTCTCATTGAAAAAAGAAAATACCAACAAGTAGACAGGGATTATTTGAGGTAGTTAGTGACTTTTTTTGGAATACAGATGAAGCAACAAATGCAAACGTAAAAAGCAATAAGGAACTAAAAGAGTTTATACGATACAAAGATGCATTAAAAGAAACGTATAAAGATACGCATTATCTTATTTTGATTGGGACAAGTTATGATAATCCTAAAGGGGTGCATTGTGCAACTTTTAAAGGGGCAATTGAAAAGGAGTTGGAAAATAAATTATTAAAGGATTCCACACAAGCTAAGGATGCTTTAATGGATGTAAAGAAGATAATACATGGATTGTATAGCTATCTATATATACCAGTTGAAGAGGCACCTAATGAATTGTTGAAATTGCAGAATACAACAATGCAACAACTGCTCAATAAAAATATTTTGTCGGAGATTGAGAAGATATTAAATAAAAAGACAAATGGCAAGTCTATTGTTACTTTAATCAACGATAATCTGGATGAATTTATTAATGATGTGAATACTATAATTTCAAGAATAGATAGTAAATATAGTTTCATGAGTGAAGCGGGAAATAAAAAGAATTTAACAGCGAAAGACATTCGTGAAAAGATTCTGGAAGCATATTTTCCTTTAAGGACGCTTAAAGCAAATAATCATCGAATTGAACAATTGAGTTCTGGTGAGCAAAGAAAAGCTATTATTGATGTCGCGTATTCGATTCTGTTAGCAAATGGAGATAAGGAAACAGAGAGAGATATTATTTTGGCTATAGATGAGCCAGAAACTTCAATGCATATTTCAAATTGTTTTAATCAGTTTTTAATGTTGGAGGAATTAGCAAGAACACATCAAAGACAGGTAATGATTACAACACATTGGTATGGCTTTTTGCCTATTGCGCAGAATGGAAGATTGCATCATATATTATCAACTGGAAATACGGCAAAAGTAGATACATTTTCTTTGTATAATGTACTTGAAGAAAGAAGAAGTTTTCCTGATGTAATAGAGTTGAAAAGTATGTATGATTTGGCTACAAGCATTATTACATACATGCGTGCAAAACCTGAAACAAGTTGGATTATATGTGAAGGAAGCGACGATAAAGTATATTTGGAATATATACTAAAAGACTATAATTCGATTTCAATACTTCCAGTTGGCGGATGCGGTAACGTTGTTAAACTGTATCAGTTATTGTATAGTCCATTAACCGAAAAAACAGAAGGAAAAGATGGGAAGGCTTTGTTTTTAATGGATACAGATTTATTATATAAATCCATAAACAAACCACTTGAATTTAGTTCCAATAGTAGTTCAATATTTTTGCGAAGACTACAGATTGATAAAGGTGAAATAAAACTACTGGATCCATGTAATCCCAATATATATAGTCAAACGGAAATGGAAGATTGCTTAAATCCCAGATGTTATTATGAAGCTGTTATGAAAGCTATTCATAATAGTGGGAATAGTAAATTAAAGTCTCTTTCGAAAAAATATTCTTTTGTGGAAGATGCCAAAGTTTCAGTATTACGAGGAGACGATTCTTGTATTCGAGCAATAGATTGTAAAGTTATTTCACAAAAAAGTCAAATAGTGGATTTTGCTGAGAGTTCAGAAAATAAGTATACAATAGCAAAATTGTATAGAGAGATTTGTGAGCAATCTTCGGATAAGGTTGAACACAAACTGAAGGAATGCATTATTAAACTTTTAGATATTTCTAAATAGTGCACTGAAAAAGAAATGATATTACAGTAAGGAAGTAAAATATGTCAAAGCAAATAGTCGTACATAATACGGACGAACTGAATAACTACAAGAATACTATTCTGGATAATCTGAATAGTAGCGCTAATATGCTACAGAAAGTGTTGAGTAATAATGATGCATTGGATGCATTTAAAATATTCAAGTTTGAGAAGATGGCAGCAGAACCACTTTCTGGTAACCCGGAAAATCTTATTGAAGTGATTAATCAGGCACATACATATTTGATATCTATTATGGCTGTTGAGTATTTGTACAAGTTACATCCTGCACAAGCATTTATTATTAACTGGGGAAATATCCCCGGATACGATATTGAATCGGTGGATGGAACAATTATTGCTGAATGCTTTGCAGCGACAAGTTATAAAAGCAATGGAAAACTTACTGCAGATTTAAAGCGTCTTGCAGGTAATACAGAAGCTGAGTATAAGTATGAGTTTTTCTATGACAAAGATTTTACAGAAAATCATAAAGAGTATTACAAAGAAAAGTATCCGGATATAGAAATAGTTAAATTTAAAGATATTAAGTGAGCAAAAGTATGGTTATACCAACAACTTGTATGTAGACTTGCATACGCACATGCAAGCTGACGTGCAAGCTACATGCAAGTTCATGCATGTATGAAGAAGTGTGAATGATTTGAGTAAAGATACACACAATGACCTTTTGTGTGTACTTTTACTTGAATGTGTATCACGCCATAGCGTCACGGTATCTGTGTCACATTAAAAACCGGAACACAACGCTCTCTGATACATAAAAATGCGTATCATGCCCACTAAAACGAGTATCACAATCTGCGGAATGTGTATCATATCTAAATTTTTGTAAAAAATGCCGATTTACATTGTTTTTCGCCCATGTTATATTATGGCTATGGTGGACGAAAAAGCGTGATACGTTTTTGATACTTTCCCCCGGAAAAAGCATAAATAATAGGTAAAATACCCATAATATGAGTCAAAAAACGGCAAAAACCGTAACAATTAAGTTTCTAAATAAGCAAAATCCGACCGTGAAGGTGGTAGAACAGTAGGTTCTGGTAGAGTTGCTACTATCATCGAGTAATCTTTGATAGTGTCTCTAAAAAGCTAGATTTTATGGGGATTTCCGAGAAATCGGAGAGCCCTTTTTAAGTTTTGTTTTTATCCTTATCAAAGAAATATCCTTTCATGGAAGAAAACATTTGTATTTTGGCGTATAAAGTACTAAGTGGTTTTTATGTCTAATTATGGTATGAATGGCAAGACCTTTATTTGTAAAAATGAGTTAGTAAGGGAGGACTGCGGATGACCATTAAGTTTAAAAGCTGACCGAAAAAGAATTGGACGTATTTATTGAAATGAGAATAAATCAGCTTCGAGAAGAGGGAGCAACAGAAGATATAGATTTGCGCCCTGCGTTGAAGGGTTATTATAATCGTCATATGGCAGACGGAACCTTTGTATCTTGGCTTGCGCTGGATGGCGATAAGATTATTGGCACAAGCGGAATATCATTTGTGGAAAAGCCTCCTTATTTTAGCTGTCCCAATGGTAGAATTGGAATTCTCTCCAGTATGTTTACATCAAGGCAGTATCGCAGACAGGGCATTGCAAAAGAACTTTTGTCAAGGGTAGTGCAGGAAGCAAAAGAATATGGTTGTGGGGGTGTGCAGATTACAGCATCTGATATGGGAGTGTACCTATACACGGATTTTGGCTTTAAAAAGAACGGGAATTTTATGCAGTATAACTTTTAATATATTGCTCTGTATATAGTTCAATGTTTGGCTACAGAGTGATATCTGTAGCTTTTTTTGCGCGTGTAGCGCAGCGCCTTGTCAGAAACAGGAGGAAAAATGATAACAATTGAGAAAGTGGAAAACTTAGATGAAAAAACAAGAATTACATTAGAGGTCATGAATGCGTTACCGGAGTGGTTCTCACCGCCGGAAGATATAGTGAATAAATCGGTTATACATAGAGAATATCCGTTTATTGCGGCTTTCGATGGAGACAAGACGGTAGGCTTTGCTGCATTGAAAATCCATAATGAATATACGGCGGATATTTATAATTTTGGTGTTCTAAGAGAATATCACAGAATGGGAATTGGACATCGACTTATGGAAGTGTGTGTTCAATATTGTAAAGAAAATAATTATAAATTTTTAACGGTCAAGACCTTAGATGAATCGGCAGTATATGAACCATATAATGGTACGAGAGCATTTTATAGGAAAGAGGGATTTTATCCACTGGAAGTGTTTACGTGCGTTTGGGATGAAGAAAATCCCTGTCTGTTTATGGTGAAGGTAATAAGTGAGATGACGGAACCGTAACGAAGGTTTCCATTGTATTACGGGCGGATGGTTCAGCGCGGACCATCCGCTATCCTGTAAAGTCTGTATCGCTGTCTGCTTCCGCGTCCTCCGCAGGCAGCCAGGCTTTTCCGAAGTCAATATCCCTGAATAGCTCGGCGAGACCGGTAATCTGCTTCAGACGCAGAATTTCATCCTTATCCATGCCGAGATGCTTGGAGATCCAGGCATCAGAACGTCCCAATTCGTGGAGTTCTTTGATGATATTGCTCATCAGGTCCACATCGTGCGAACCTCTGGCGCGGTTATGGCGTATAGTGCTCGCCATGCGGTGATCCAGAGGCTTGTCAATCACGGAGACAGGCAGCATGCCGCCTTCCCTTTCATAGATATCGGGATAATCCAGCATGATGCGGTAGCGGTGAAAGCCGTCGACAATGATATAGGTGTCAGAAGGCTTATCATAGTAGCAGACGACGGGCATGGTATAGCCGTCCTCCTTGATGCTGTCATACAGCAACTTAAGCTCAGGGGGCGCCACGCTGTTGGGGTTATATGTATTTGGCTTAACCTTCTCAATGGGAACAGAAATAACCTGATATACAGGGCTTTTATATGTCATAATAAATCACCTAAATTCTGATATTTTTCTTTTAGCAAATTAATATTTGCCTGTTGCTGTCTTGTCAGTCCAAATCCCATAAACCGGCAAATGTGATCGTTTTTCAAAATGCAGTAGCACATACGCTTCCAGCTTGGGATGTCCTTGGTAGACTTAATGTCGTCAGTATGATCTGGCAGCTTTCCTACAAAAATAATCCGGGTGCTTTTCATAACGGTGTAGTTGGAAATACCGTTGCGGCGTATGTTGTAGCCATGGTCAAGCAGTTCCTGTATCGTGTTTTCTTCCAGACCGCCTCCCACTGTATGCCAGAAATGAATGGATGATTTGAATTTGGTAATATAATTGTTCCGCAGTCTGGCGGGCAGTGTGGCAAGCAGAAACTTGGTATAGGACTCCCATGTGTGTCCTTCCGGAAGTGTAAGATTGCGGTAGCCGAGAGCTTTTGTTCTTCCGTAGATGGCACCGAAGTTTGCACCTCTGACGCGACCGACAAGCTTTGTCCATATCTCCGGGTCGATGACGCGGTACAAATTCAGACTGTCCTTTGCGTAATCGTTAAAGGGTGAAGCCACACGCATCTGCTCCGGTTTCAATCCTGCCATATAATAGAGATCGTATAAACGATTGTAATCATAAGAAAAATGATAGATTGCGTGCCACACATCGCTCAAGGTCCAGTCGTAGAGGGGAGAGGCACACCACATATTTTTAAACTGTTTGCTGATCCAACAGGTGTTATCATAGCCGTATTTGCGGTTTAAAAAGCCGCAATAGCGCTGCAGGGATTCCTCTGCACGGATGCCCAGAAGACAAACCGTTTTTTTGTTTCCGTGGGAAATGCGGTACCAGCGTCCGAACTGTTTTGCCAAATCTTCCTGGTGCATACGGTAGCGATAGGTTGTCATTGGGTTGTTTTTCAGATTGATGACATAAGGGTGGTTTGGCATAGGACGCACCCAGATATCTTCTTTGGTATCGTCCCAGGGATACCAGACATTTCATAATTGCTTAGGGCTGTTCTGGTTGCCATGGGCAGACACACCCAATATGGCTCCACGTCCTGCCAGATTCGGGCAAAGGTTCTTTCGATATATTCGGTAGTCACTGTATACTGCGCTTCAAAGTCCTGATGAAACACGCCGATTTTCCTGTCGGGATAATATTTCTTTTGAAAGTCCAGCGTCAGATTTAACAGCAGTCCGCTGTCCTTTCCGCCGGAAAAAGACACAAAGATATTATCAAATTCATTAAAAATATAGTGAAGTCTGTCCTGCAGCGCATCGTATACGTTTTGACCGGTATATTTTCGTTTCATTCGTAATCACCATCCTACTGTAACAAGAGTTTACCATTTTTTTCCAAAATACACAAGTTTTTGACAAAATGCGGAAAATATGCTTATGTTTCCGGTTAAAAAATACTTGACGATAAAGTGGTTGCTTCTCAAAAAAGATATAATTTACTAAACTGGATATAAACAGATGTTGTTTATACACAAAGAAGGAAAATTGTGAGAAAAAAATAATTGGTTGAGTGCAAATTGCAATGGATTAAGATACAGAAATTGAATACAATTTAATGCTATATGTGTTTATGACGAAAATAAACAAACTGTCGCATATATTTTTGTACTATTTACCTATTGCAATTCTAAAAAAATGATACTTCCATGGTAAAATGCTTACTTCCCAGAGATTGGAAAACTCAGTAAACTAAATACAGGTTTGAACAAATGGGGATGCAAACTGATGTATATGGAAGGAGAACAAAAATGAAAAGAAAGAGCAAATGGTTGAGATGCGGTTTGGGCATTATGATGGCTGCTGCGCTGTGCGTAACAGATGTAGCGCCGGCTGCGGTCCTGACGGCATCCGCAGCAGAGCAAAGCACAAGTACAGTCATAACGTCTATGGCGTATGATGACGGACCGACATTCACGGTGTCCGGTTTGTCAGAGGGCAGTTTCGGTTTCCGTATGCCGTTCTTTAACGGCGGCGCGAATGCCTGGGGAGATGTTGTTGCAGATTTAGGTGTCAATGTCAAAGTGGACGGCGAATGGAAAGACATTGATTCTGTGGATAAATTTGTTTACAACAGCAACTGGGGGCATTGGTCAGACAGCGGCTTTAACGGCTATTGGTTTAAGGTGACGGAAAGCACTTATGTTCAATTATTTTCCAAAAGCAATCCAAGCGTTACTTTGGAATATAATCTGATTTTGAATACAGCGGATACCTCCGCGGTAACAGCATTATCTGCAACGGCAGGAACTACGATTTCCGCAAATCGTACCGGAAGCGGTTTTATTGCATTCCCCAATGCGATTGCGGGTGGCGGCAGCTATCCTACAGGCGCTGACAATCTGGTTGCCTATGTAAAGAAAACGGGAGAACCTGACAGTGCCTATGTAAATATTGACAATAATGCCGAGAGCGGATGGATTTATAACACCAATTTCGGTATTGAGCAGTACGGCTACTGGTTTAAGGTGGAAGATACCGGTTCCATCAATGTAAAGCTTGCATTGAAGGATAATGAGAATGTTTCCCTGGTATATGAAATTACCTATTCCAGTGAAGCGAGAACCGATTATACGGTATATGCAAATGGCGCGACTACCATTACCGCAGATTCTGAGACAGGCGCCGCAGGCGTTGTATTCCCTTATCTGGGTGGAACGACTACAGATAACCTTCCTACCAATAAAGAGCTGGACAATTTTGTAATTGAATTCTATGATGAAAATTCCGGCTCCTGGGTAGAATTTGCAAACAGTGCAGTAAGCGGCTGGTATTATCAGGGAAATGGCTATGTAAACTATTCTTCCAAGAATCAGTGGGGTTATTTCGACGATTATGTATACGGTCTCTGGTTCCAGCCTATTACAGAGAATTTTAAGCTTCGCATCGGTTATCCTGAAAGCGGTGTGAAGGGCGATGCCGTGAACGGCAACTACATTGAATATCAGTTCATCGGAGCGCCTGATGCTTACAGACCGGAAGATGTTGATATCGAAAATATTACAGTAGGCGGCGAGGGAAGCGATCCCAATGCACTGGATGGCTGGGTGCTGTACTATAATGATGAATTTAACGGCGATTCACTCGATATGAGCAGTTGGAGCTATAACACAGGATACTTCCTTGATCCTTCTGACCCTAACACCTTTGGGTGGGGCAACAATGAGGCTGAGTATTATACAGATGACGAAGAGAATATTTTTGTCAGCGACGGTTCCCTGCATTTAGTTGCAAAATATGATCCCTATACCTTCACCTGTACCGATGCGGCACAGACCCAGGTGACAGCGGATTATTCCTCCGGAAAGATTATTTCCAAGGACAAGGTTTCCTTTACCTATGGACGTATTGATTTCAGAGCAAAGCTTCCTTCCGGAAACGGAATCTGGCCTGCATTGTGGCTGCTTCCCAATGATGATACCTATGGAACCTGGGCAGCATCCGGTGAGATTGATGTAATGGAGGCAAGGGGAAGAGTGCCAAACTCTACCAGCGGAACCATTCACTATGGCGGAACATGGCCTAATAACAGGTATACAGGAACTGATTATATTTTCCCGGAGGGTTCCACTTTTGATGACGGTTACCATGTATATAGTCTGATTTGGGAAGAAGACAACCTGACCTGGTATGTAGACGGAAACTTCTTCCAGTACATTCCCAAGGAGCAGTGGTATTCCGCAAACTCCAGTTCTGATACAGCGCCTTTTGATCAGGATTTCTATATTATTATGAACCTTGCAGTAGGAGGATGGTTTGATGGTGGAATTTTACCCGGTTCAGATTTTACCTCCGCTGAAATGTTAGTTGACTATGTGCGTGTTTATAAAGAAGAAGGCAGTACGGACGTACAGGTAGTGCCTGTTGAGGGATTAGCATTAGACCGGTCTGAGGTAACTTTAAAGGTTGGTCAGACTGCCAACGTGAACAAAGTATTTACGCCCAGCAACACAACACAGCGAAATGTAAACTGGACTTCTTCTAATGAGGCAGTTGCAACGGTAAGCGCAGGACAGATTACAGCAGTAGGAGAGGGAACAGCAGTCATTACGGCAGCATCTGCTGTGAACCCTGCAATCACGGCGACCTGTGTTGTAACGGTAGAGAAGAAGGATGATGCAGGCGAAACCGGTGGAGAGACCGGAGGTGAAACCGGTGGAGAGACTGGCGGCGAAACCGGTGGTAATACCGGCGATGTTGTAGATAAGGATTTTGTTGCCAGTGATGAGTATGGCGTGGTAAAACATGCAGACGGAACCCTGACCTTCTATGTAAAGGCACAGGATACTGCTTTTGCACCGATGTTATACTGGGGTGTAAATAAAACCAATCCGGCGCTGTCAGATTTAGGCGGTGTAATCTTTGAAAAGAATACAGCGTTGGGAGAGAGTTATTTCAGCTATACTACAACACAGACATTTGCTGATACCGATACGGTTTCCTATCTGTTCAGCTATACACCGATAGACGGTGCGGGAAGAATGGATACCGCAATTATAAGCAAGACTGTTGCTGAGCTCGGTGACGGAAGTGCGAGTGAGGGCGGAAATGAAGGCAATACCGGAAGCGAAACAGGCGGCGAGACCGGAGGCAATACCGGAGGCAATACCGGAAGCGAAACAGGAAGTGAGACCGGAGATAATACCGGTGACGATACTGTGACGGTAAATGATGAGTACGGTGTAATGCAGAATACGGACGGAACCTTGACGTTCTATGTGAAGGCAGAGGATACCGCATTTGCTCCGATGCTGTTCTGGGGAGTAAACAAAACCAATCCTGTATTGTCAGATTTAGGCGGAGCAGTTTTTGAGAAGAATACGTCGCTGGGAGAGAATTATTTCAGCTATACCACAGCAGAGACATTTGCTTCCTCTGATGTAATCTCCTATATGTTCAGCTACACTCCTGTAGGAGCAGCAGGCAGAATAGACAGCGCGATTATGAGCAAAGCAGTGTCGGAAATGACTGCTCCCGTTGAAGAAGAGGAAGAGGAAGACGGCGCATATGGCATGAAGAAAAATGCGGACGGAACTGTGACCTTCTATGTATATGCGAATGAAAATGAAGCCACTCCGTTAGTATTCTGGGGACTGAATAAAACAAATCCTCAGTTATGGGAGTTAAGCGGTGCTGTTATGGAGAAAACCGGCGATAAAGAAGGGTACTTTACCTATACGACTGCCGAGCAGGTTAGCAGCGGCACAAATGTATCTTATATGTTTGGCTATACACCGCTGGGTGAGACAGGAAGAAGAGATTCCGAGATTGTAACGGAAGTGGTAAAATAGAGATTAATAAAAAATAACTTGAGTGCGGCGGTAGTTCAGAAATGGACTGCCGCTAAATTTTTTAAAATATTTTGTTGTGACTATTGACATTACAACAAAAACGAAAGCAGGAGATGCTCAAATGAGTATTTTCTCAAAATTATTTTCAAATTATAAGGAGGATAACACAATGACACAGATCGAAAAGGCAAAGGAACTGATTAACACATTTGCAACAGGTGATGCCGATAAGGCGGCTTCTCTTTTGGCAGAAGGCTACATTCAGCATAACCTTGCATACGGTACGGGACGTGATGCTTTCGTCGGAAGTGTGCAGTATCTTGCATCTGCTCCGATAAAAACCACAGTGAAAAATATTCGTGCCTATGAGGACGGAGACAAGGTCTTTCTTCAGACGGTTTACAATTTTGCCGGAGCAGGAGAGCAGGTTGCATTTGATATTTTCCGATTTGACGATGAAGGCAAAATAGCGGAGCATTGGGATAATCTGGCAGCGCTGGCGGCTCCGAATCCCTCCGGACATACACAGATTGATAATGTGGCGCCTGTTAAGGATTTGGAGAAAACAGAAAGCAATCGTCAGCTTGTTAAGGATTTTCTGTATGATGTAATGCAGGGAAATCATTCCGAGAAGACGCCGGATTACTTTGACGGCGATATTTATATCCAGCACAATACGGGCATTGCGGATGGACTGTCCGGTTTGGGGGCAGCGCTGGAGGCGCTTGGCAAGCAGAATATTCAGATGATTTATACAACGGTACATCAGGTACTTGCACAGGGAAATTATGTGCTGGCAGTCAGTGAAGGCACTTTCGGCGGAGTGCCTACCAGCTATTATGATTTATGGAGAGTAGAAAACGGTAAGATTGCGGAGCATTGGGATGTAATGGAAACCATTGCCGATAAATCTGAATGGCAGAATGATAACGGTAAATTTTAAAGCATACTAAAAGAAAACGGGAAGTGTTTTGCAGGATACTTGCAAGACACTTTCTCTGTTAGAAATGTAATCATTGACATTACATCTTGAAAAATGTAAAATAGATGGAAACAGAGGAGGTGTTTTTGTGCAAATATCCAGCAGATTTACGATTGGCATTCATGTATTTGCCTGTATGGAAATTTTTGGCAACGACCATAAGATTACCAGTGATTTTCTTGCAGCCAGTATTAATGTGAATCCGGTTATCATACGAAAAATCCTGTCACAGCTAAAGAATGCAGGACTGATTGAGGTGGCAAGGGGAACGGGAGGAACTAAGGCTGCCAGGCCTATAGAGGAGATTACATTTTATGATGTATATCTGGCAGTCGATTTATTGGAGGAAGGAGAGCTGTTTCACTTCCATGAAAATCCTAATCCCGCCTGTCCGGTAGGCAAAAATATTCATACCGCATTGGATGATAAGCTATTACGCATTCAGGGAGCAATGGAGAATGAGATGAAAAAATATACCATTGCAGATGTTGTGAAGGATATTAAAAAACGTCTATAAGGTCTGTATAAACCTGTTACCGCAACATTCCCTTAGATTGCCAAAAAAACAATTCAAAAGGAAGTGTGGCAAAATGAAACATGATTTTTCGCAGGGAAAGGTCTGGCGGAATATTGTTGAACAGTCAGTTCCATTAGTAATGGCGCAGTTGGTATTACTGCTATATAATGTGGTGGATCGCATTTATATCGGACATATGCCGGGAGTTGACAGTATGGCGTTGACCGGCATCGGACTGGCATTTCCGCTGACTACATTGATTGCAGCATTTACAAACCTGTTTGGAACAGGCGGCGCGCCGTTGTTTGCCATTGCCCGGGGCGCTGGAGACGAGGAAAAAGCGGAGAAGATTCTGGGCAATACGTTTGCTCTTTTATTAGGATGTTCTGTGGTAATATTTGTATTGTGTTATGGATTCCGACGTCCTGTGCTCTATCTTTTTGGCGCCAGTGACGCTTCTTATATTTATGCGGACGAATACTTAAGAATTTATCTATGGGGAACGCCTTTTGTCATGCTGTCTACCGGACTAAACGGCTTTATCAATGCCGAAGGCTTTCCGCGAACCGGAATGCTGACAACCGTCATTGGCGCCGCATTAAATCTGGTTCTTGATCCTTTATTTATCTTTGGCTTTGATATGGGCGTCGGCGGAGCTGCCTTGGCAACGGTTATCAGCCAGATTGTGTCTGCCGTGTGGGTATTGCGTTTCCTGACCGGGAAAAAGACATTGCTGCATATCAGACGGCAGTGTATGAGAATCGACGGGGGACTGGTGCGGGAGATTACAAGTCTGGGATTAGCAGGCTTTATTATGCAGGGAACCAACTGTCTGGTGCAGGTGGTATGTAATGCAACCCTTCGCAGCTACGGCGGCGATTTGTATGTCGGCATTATGACGGTGATTACTTCTGTCAGAGAGATATTGGTGTTGCCTGTCAATGGTCTGAGCAACGGTGCACAGCCTGTTATCGGTTACAATTACGGGGCAAAAAAGTACCGCCGTGTGAAGCAGGGTATTCGTTTCACGGCAGTGATTGGAATTATTTACACGATTGTGGCGTGGATATTCGTGATTGAAAGTCCGGGATTTCTGATTTCTGTTTTCACCAGTGACCCTGCCATGATAGAGAAAGGCGCGGATGCTTTGAAAATTTATTTCTTCGGCTTCTTTTTTATGGCGTTCCAGTTTACGGGACAGTCTGCCTTTACGGCATTAAAGGATGCAAAGCACGCAGTTTTCTTTTCGCTGCTGCGCAAGGCAATTATCGTGGTGCCGTTGACAATACTGTTACCCCGGTTGGGCTTTGGGGTAAACGGAGTATTTCTTGCGGAACCGATTTCTAATGCCATTGGCGGGCTTGCGTGTTTTCTGACGATGTGGGCGACGCTGTATCGCAAGCTGCCCGATGAGGATATGGATAAAAAGATAGATGGAAAAGTTGAAAGGGGTGGCGGGCAGCGATGAATAACAGCCTCAAGGAGGGAAAAAGCTGAGTGTGGAACTCGGCTTTTTTAATTGAATCTTTAAAGGCGTGCTTGTATAATGAGATTGTAAAACGCAATTTGTAAACATCATGTTTCAAAATATTTATGCGAAATAATGAATTGGAGTGGCTGCTATGGGAGAGTTACAGAATCATTTTATAGAAGAAAAAAAGAAACAGACAGCATTTTATAATGAAAGCATTGCAGTTTTAGATTTAATACTTCAAGAAATGAAAGCGTATTTGGAACAGGATATATATCTTTATGAGTTTGATTATAGTCCCCGATATAATCAATGGAGAAAACGGGCAAATGAAGTGAATGGTCATATGTCCAATCCTGTTTCTTTTTTGAGAAGAGTTATCTATGGTTTGAGCAGTCTAAAAAGGCAGTATGACAGAAAATATGTTGATTGTACGAAAGCGCTTTCTGAGTTTGAGCAACAGGTCATAGGGCATAATAAGGTATATATGGATCGGGAGGTTACAAAGTCATATGAAATTGTGGGGAAGGTGGAGGGCAGATTGCTGGATCGTCAACAGATGGAAAGTATCATAAAAAATCCCCATAATCAGTTAGTGATTGCCGGTGCAGGGACGGGTAAGACGACTACAATTATTGGAAAAGTAAAGTACCTGTTAGGAAATAATTTTTGCAAACCGGAAGAAATATGTGTGCTTTCTTTTACAAATGCGGCGGCTGCTGAAATGAAAAACAGGCTTTATGCAGAAACACAGGAAGAGATTCATGTGTCTACTTTTCATAGCTTGGGAATGGATATTCTGCGGCAGGCAGACCACAGAAAACCTAATATTTATAGTGGGAATATACATGACTATATTCTTACGAGGATTGAAGAGCATCTGAAGGAGCCGGAGTATGCAAGACTGATGATGACTTATTTGCTTTTTAATCAGGCAAGTGAAAAATCGGAGTTTGATTTTAAAGACCAAAAGACATATGAGGAATATCTGAAGTTGAATCCGCCCACAACCATTTTAGGTGAACAGGTAAAAAGCTATGGCGAGATGGAAATTGCAAATTGGTTTTCACAATATGGCATTCAATATGAGTATGAGGCAGAATATGCAGTAGATACTCGAACAGAAGAGTATGGACAGTATCGTCCCGATTTTTATTTACCGGATTATGGTATTTATGTTGAATACTTTGGTATCAATAGAAAAAATGAAGTGCCCGGCTATTTTCATGGTAAAGGCGGGAAATCTGCAAGTGAAGTGTATATGGAAGGAATGGAATGGAAGAGAAAAATTCACCGGGAAAATAATACTACGTTGGTTGAGTGTTATGCGTATGAAAAATTTGAAGGCGTTTTATTAGCAAGACTGGAAGAAAGGATGAAACAACATGGTGTTGCTTTAAAAGAAGTGACCTTAGAGCAGCTTTTTCAAAGTGAAAATACAAACAGAAGCGAGTGTATTGATAGTGTAGGTAAGGTTATGCAGACAGTGATTTCTCTCGCAAAAGGAAAGAGAATAAAACCGGAAGAACTGATTGATTTGTGTAACGGGCATATCAGTCAAAGACCGTTGGCGCAGCTTATTGCTCCGGTGATGTCTGATTATGAAAATTATTTACGGGAAAGTGGTCATATTGATTTTGCCGATATGCTGAATATGGCAGAGGATTATGTGAAGGAGGGAACATTCCATCACAAATATCAATATGTGATTGTGGATGAGTATCAGGATTTGTCAGCCGGGCAATTTCGATTACTCAAAACACTGCGAGAGGATAAAGATTATACATTATTTTGTGTCGGAGATGACTGGCAGAGTATTTATAGATTTAATGGCAGTGACATTGGCTATATCATAAATTTCAGTGATTTTTGGGGAGAAAGTGAGATTAGTTATATTAAAACAACCTATCGTTTTTCACAGCGGTTAATTGATATCTCAGGTGATTTTGTGATGCAAAATCCCAATCAGATAGAAAAGAGAATAAAATCGGAAAATAATACGGAAGCATTGGTGCTTGGTGAAATTAACGGGTATCCACAAAATGCAATTTATTATATGATTGAACGGTTGCAGGAATTACCACAAGACAGTTCGGTATTTTTTATTGGCAGATATCGGTTTGATAAAGATATGTTGGCGAAAGAAGAGAAACTGAGTGTATTTTATGACAACACAAGAGAAACTACGGTAGTGAAGTTGGCAGGCAGACCGGATTTAGATATGAGATTCTATACAGCTCATGGTTCTAAAGGCTTACAGGCAGACTATGTTTTTATCATCAATAATAGGAAAAAGGGAATGGGGTTTCCCAGTAAGCTGGAAAATCCATTATTGGTTGAATTATTATTAGAACAGGCTGACCAATATCCCTATGCAGAGGAGCGGCGGCTCTTTTATGTAGCATTAACCAGGGCGAGAAAACGGGTATACTTATTGACTTTGGGTGATGATATTTCAATATTTGCACAGGAATTAAAGGATAAGTATGCTGCGGAGATAAAACGTTGTAATTATTCTTGTCCGTTATGCGGAGCTGCATTATTGAAGAAGGAAGGAAAATATGGCACCTTCTGGGGATGCAGTAATTATAGTAAGACAGGGTGTAGATTTACCAGAGCAATAAAGGCACGGAGATAGGGATGATTGCTTAGAAATACATTTCATGATAAAATATTATATTAAGATAAAGTTATGCAAGGAAAACAACTTATAAGTGAAGACTATTTGTTTGATGATTTGTTAAAGTATCTGCGAAAAAACGAAAGGTAAAACAAAGCCATGAAAACAATCGAAGTCGTTGCAGCAATCATAAGAGACGGAGAGCGAATTTTTGCAACTCAGCGAGGCTATGGAGAATTCAAAGACGGCTGGGAATTCCCCGGCGGCAAAATGGAACAGGGTGAAACACCTGGACAGGCGTTAATTCGTGAAATAAGGGAAGAATTGAACACAGAAATAGAAGTGGGGGAACTGGTCGAGACAGTGGAGTATGATTACCCGCAGTTTCATCTTACTATGCACTGTTTTTGGTGCACGGTAAAATCAGGAGATTTGGTCTTAAAAGAGCATGAGGCGGCGAAGTGGCTGACAAAAGAGACACTGGATAGCGTTGACTGGCTTCCTGCGGATAAGGGACTAATTGAAAGACTCAAGTGTAAATTAGCATAATAAGAAAAGGAGCACCCCCATGAAACTAAAAAACATACTACTCGTCGTCCGTGACATAGAGACCTCCAAAGCCTTTTATAAAGAACTATTTGGTCTGAGCATTGTCACCGATTTCGGCGAAAACGTAATCCTCACCGAAGGACTTGTGCTGCAGGAACGTAAGCTATGGGAAAAATGCATGGAGCGGGATGTCCATTTCAGCGGTCACGATGCGGAACTATATTTCGAGGAAAATGATATGGATACCTTCCTGGAGCGGCTGGAAAACAGTTCCTTTCCCATCGAATATATCAACAACTGTAATGAGAACGCCTGGGGACGGCGAGTAATTCGCATCTACGACCCGGACAGGCATGTGATAGAGATTAGTGAGAAAAAAGAAACAGGAGAATAACGATGGCACATATCTATTTCGTCCGTCACGGACAGACAACCTGGAACATCGAATACAAAATTTGCGGAGCGACAGACATTCCGCTGACCGAGCTTGGTCATGAACAGGCGATACAGCTTGGCAGAGAAGTACGAAAACAAGGCTTGCAGATAGACGAAATTCTATACTCTCCCCTTGTCCGTGCCGCAGACACCGCAAAGCATATTTCGGAGATAACAGGCATTCCCACCCGCATGGAACCCAGGCTGAAAGAGCAGAATTTCGGCAAATATGAAGCCCAAAGAGGCGAGACAATCAGGGAGGCAAAGACACACTTTATCGACCATTATGAGGGTGGCGAATCCATGCTTCGTGTGGCACAGCGGATTTATAACCTGCTCGACGAAATCAGGGAAGAAGCAGACCACAAGACTTACATGCTGGTGGCACACAACGGCATCGCCAGAGTAGTCAACTCCTACTTTTTTGATATGACCAACGAGGAATATGCCGCGTTTGGTGTGGATAATTGTGAAATCAGGCGCTATGACTTCAAGTGACTGTATTCATATAAGAAGCCGGAAGTACCGAAACGATAGAATGGGGAGTACAAATGAAAAAACTTTTAAATTTCCTTCTGCATATTTTCTGTGCAGGAGTTCTGTTTCTTGCATCGAATAGCATTACCCTTGCAAAATTAACGGAGCACAAAGGGTATCTGCTGCTGTGCGTGCCGCTTCTTATCGTCATCAATATTATACCGTCCGTTTCCAACAGAAAATTAAAAACCCTGCGGCTGCAAAATTGTGCGGACGGCTGTGAATTGCTGCGGCTGTTTCTACTTTCCACGGCGGCATCCATTGTCTATTCCCTTGTGGGCTGGATGGGAAAATTACCCCTTCCCAATCTGCTGGAGGCTCCGGTTCTGTGGATTGTAAACACCCTGCTGATTTTCCTTGTGGAGCTGGTGGTATTCTGGAATGGTATGCTTCGGATTTATCTGACCTCAGAGCAGTTAGGAATCCGTTTCCGCGTGCTCGGTGCCTTATGCGGTATGATTCCGATTGTACATCTGGTGGTGCTTGGCATGATGCTTCGCATTGTGGAAAGGGAGGTTCGCACGGAAAATCAAAAGCTAATCTTAGACGACAAGCGTAGGGCAGAGCGGATTTGCGGGACAAAATATCCCATTCTCATGGTGCACGGCGTATTTTTCCGCGATTCCAACTATTTCAACTATTGGGGACGGATTCCTGATGCACTTTCTCGCAACGGCGCCGGAATATTTTACGGAAATCATCAGTCTGCCGCGTCGGTGGAGGATTCCGCCCAGGAGCTGGCGGAGCGTATCAAGGAAATCGTCCGCACCACAGGCTGTGAAAAAGTAAATATTATCGCCCATTCCAAAGGCGGTCTGGACTGCCGCTATGCAGTTTCCCAATTGGATGCGGCGCCCTATGTGGCAAGCCTGACAACTATCAACACACCCCATAGAGGATGTGAATTTGCGGATTATTTATTGGGCAAAATTCCCAGGAAGCAGCAGGCGGCAGTGGCGAAAGCCTACAATGCTGCACTGCGGAAATTCGGCGATGCAAATCCTGATTTTCTGAAAGCGGTTTATGACCTGACAGCTGCCGCATGTCGAAAAAGAAATGAAACCGTTGAGGATGTGGAGGGTATCTATTATCAGAGTGTGGGTTCCAAATTAAACGTTGCTTCCGGTGGGCGTTTCCCGTTGAACTTTTCTTATAAGCTTGTACATTATTTTGACGGGAAAAATGACGGTCTGGTGGGTGAGCAGTCCTTTCCCTGGGGAGAACGCTATCAGTTTCTGACGGTCAAAGGCAAACGAGGAATTTCCCACGGAGATATGATTGATTTAAACAGGGAAAATTTTGAGGAATTTGATGTCCGGGAATTTTATGTGCAGTTGGTGAGTGATTTGAAGTGCAGAGGATTGTAAGCCTTTTTTCAAAGTGGTATAATTTGAAGCAGTAAAGGCTATAAAATGCAGAGAAGGAAGAGGGACAAAATGGACGAATATTTATTGCATCTTTCTACGGAGAATCCCAATCAGAACTCCGAAAACATCGACTTGTGCAGCACGGAGGAAATGCTGCGGGTCATCAATCAGGAGGATATGCAGGTGCCTTTGGCGGTACAGAAGGAGATTCCCCGCATTGCTGAGGCGGTGGATGAGATTGCGAAGCGTTTGAAGGCAGGCGGTCATCTCTTTTATTTTGGCGCCGGTACTTCCGGCAGACTGGGAGTGCTGGATGCCTCCGAATGCCCGCCTACTTATGGCACGGACCCCGAACTGGTACAGGCTTATATTGCAGGCGGAGACAGTGCGCTCAGAACCCCTGCGGAGGGCTGTGAGGATGATGAAGAGCAGGGCAGAAGAGAAGCGGACGAACACGGTATCGGTGAAAATGACGTGGTTGTGGGTATTACAGCCAGCGGCAGAGCGCCCTATGTGGTTGGAGTAGTGGACCGCGCAAAGGAAAGGGGTGCCTATACCATCGGTGTCGTGACTAACGGAAACAGTATCCTGGCGCGGCATGTGGATACCTGCATTGCCCCGGAGGTGGGAAATGAGGTAATCACCGGTTCTACCCGCATGAAATCCGGTACGGCGCAAAAACTGATTCTGAATATGCTTTCCACCGCAACCATGATTAAGCTGGGCAAGGTATACAGCAATCAGATGGTAGATTTGCGCGCTACGAATGATAAATTAAGGAACCGTGCAGTGCGGATTTTCTGCACAATTACCAAGGCGGACGAAAATACTGCTCATGAATATCTGAAGCTGGCGGATATGGACACGAAGCTGGCAATTATGATGTATTCTTCAGGAATGGATAAGGATCAGGCGGCAGCGCTGATTGCACAGCATGACGGCTTCCTGCGCGGCGCGCTGGAGGAAGCAGGACAGCGATAATATTTTTGTGATGTAGAGGGTGTTTGCAAAAAGTATGACTACACTGTGGTCGGATGGAGGCTGCATATGAGAACGATTATCGGTTTGGAACGGATTTTGGAATACAAGAAAATCTTTTCCGGAAAAAGAATTGGTCTGATTACGAATTTTACGGGTATTCTGCCTGATTTGTCAAAGGATACAGTAGATGTTTTTTGGGACAATGGTTTCCGGGTGGAAAAGATTTTTACGCCGGAGCATGGTCTGTACGGTGCCGGTGCGGGGGAAAAGGTGGAGGACTGCGAACATCCCCGCTATCACATTCCCGTGATTTCCCTCTATGGGGAGCATAAGAAACCTACGGATGAGGATGTGGAAGGGTTGGATATTCTGGTATATGACATTCAGGATGTGGGACTCCGCTATTACACCTATATTTATACCATGTGTTACTGTCTGGACAAGGCGGCGGAAAAGGGCATTCCCTTTGTAGTACTGGACCGCCCCAATCCTCTGGGCAACAATGTGATTGCGGGACCAAGGATGGCGCCGCAGTATCACAGCTTTGTGGGAGATTATGAGCTACCCATGCGCTATGGTCTGACTGCCGGAGAAATGACAGGCTATTATCTGAAATATACCGGAAAGGCGGCTTGTGTGACCGTGGTTCCGGCACAGAATTATACAAGGGATATGATGTTTTCACAGACGGGACTGTTGTGGAATGTACCGTCTCCTTCTCTGGCAACTTATGAAGCAACGTTGTGTTATATGGGCGGCTGTCTCTTTGAGGCGACAAATATCAGTGAAGGTCGCGGAAGCTCCAAGCCTTTTTTGATGTACGGCGCCCCCTTTATCGATATGGATTTGCTGTATGATGATGTGCGGAAGGAGTGGAAGGAGGATTCCATTGTCTTCCGCAAAAGAAGCTTTGTACCGGGCTTTAGCAAGCATCAGGGACAGGTGTGTTATGGTTTGGAATTTTTCCCGGTAGATGAAACCTGTGATTTCCTTCCCCTTGCGCTGATTCTGATGCGGGCGATTGTGAGAAGGTATCCCGAACAGGTGGAGTTTTTCCATCTGGAAGAGGATGCGCCCCATAGCCGTCTTGCGATTTTGTCAGGAAACGAACTGGCGGATGCGTTTATGCGGGAGGAAATCAGCATGAAAGAGATGCAGGAGGCGTGGAGGGAGGATGCCCGTGCTTTCGAGGATTATGTGAAGGATATTCGCATTTATCACTAACAGAGATTATCATAAAGAGGCGAGGAAGGGTATGTATCGTATTGGCATGGATGGCGGCGGAACCAGAACGAGGCTGGCTGTGATTGAGCAGGAACAGGAACGGTTTCGCTGTGAGACGGGAGGAATCAATTACAACAGCTTTCCCCAAGAGGAGATTCGGGAAAGTCTGGCAAAAGCGATAGATGATGTAAAAGAAAAAGGTTTTCTTCCAAAGGACTGCGAGGGTATCGGTATTGGGGCTGCGGGAGTCAGCAACCCCAAGGCGTCGCCGTTTTTGACGGAGGTGTTGCGCAAGCTGGGTTTTACCTGTCCTATTGTGATAGTGGGGGATCAGGAGGCAGCTCTGGCAGGAGCGGTAGGAAAACGCGCCGGAATTTTGCTGATTGCAGGAACGGGCTCCGTCTGTATGGCACAGGATGGTGCAGGCGGAAAGTATCGGACGGGCGGTTTTGGACATATCATTGATGATGCGGGAAGCGCGTATGCGGTTGGAAGAGATATCTTAACGGCAATCGTGAGAGCCGAGGATGGCAGGGGACAAGCCACCGCATTAAGAGAACCGGTTTTTCAAATGCTTGGCGTGGAAAACAGCGGACAGTTGATTGCTTACATCTATGATACGGCGCGGACGAAAAAAGACATTGCGGCAGTGGCGTCCTGCCTGTCGGAAGAACTGATTCGGACGGATGCGGCAGCAGCGGAGATTGCCCGCAAGGCGGCGGGGGAGCTGGCGCTGCTGGTAGAAGCCGTTCTGCAGAAAGTAACATCAGGCGCCGGGGAGAGGATTCCGCTTTTTTTAGAAGGCGGATTGATTTTAAAGAATCGGGAGGTCAACTGTATTTTCCGCAGACTTTTAGAGGAAAAGCAGCTTCCCGTGTATCTGGCAGAGAAGGAAAAAGACGCGGCATACGGTGCAGCATCTTTAGTGTAAAAAGCGGGGATTTGTATGTTGATTGTGATTTGTCTGGGAATAATAGCAGGTATTTTTTTCGGAGAAATGTGGATAAAAAATCATATTGAGCGAACCGGTGTGGAGGGCGCTGTCAGAATAATCTTTGGCGGCAGACTCCTTATCGGCAAGCATCACAACAGGGGCGCAGTGCTGAACTTCGGGCAGAACAGACGTCCTGTTGTGGCGGCAATTTCAGCGGCAATGACCCTTGCCGCATTTGTGCTGTTTCTGTTCAGTTTAGGACAGCGGGGCAATCATTTGCTGCGCATTGGACTGTCTTTGTTGCTTGGCGGCGCGTTCAGCAATACTTATGACAGACTTTGCAGAAAGTATGTGGTGGATTATGTCAGCTTCGGAGTGAAATGGAAGTGGCTTCGCCGCATTATTTTCAATCTCTCGGATTTCTGCATTATAATAGGCGCGTTACTGACAGCATTGGGAGTTGCGCGGTAACGCGCCTTTTTTGGCGGCATAGGAAATTATGCGGTAATCACGGTGCCGGTCTTGCCTTTCACGGCGTCCCTGATTTGTTCCATGGAAGTAATCAATACTTTCCCAGAGGGAACCTTTTCTAAATAAACGATGGCAGCTTCGATTTTGGGAAGCATGGTGCCTGCCTCAAACTGGTTCTCTGCAATGTAAGCCTTTGCTTCGGAGACGGTCATGGAAGAGATTGCTTCCTGTGCATCAGTGCCAAAATTCTTGTAGACACAATCTACACTGGTGAGAATGATTAATTCATCCGTCTGCAAATCAGCGGCAAGCTTACCTGCGATAGCATCCTTTTCGATGACGGCGGAGGCGCCTTTCAGGGCATGCTTCTGCTCAATAACGGGTATGCCGCCGCCGCCGCAGGCGATGACAACCTGATCCGCGTCTGCAAGAGTGCGGATTGCGTCAATTTCAACGATATCAATCGGCTTGGGTGCGGCAACCACACGGCGGAAGCCCTTACCGGGATACTCTTTCACATAATTGCCCTTTTTGATTTCGATTTCGGCGTCGTCTTTGGACATATATCTGCCGATTACCTTGGTTGGCGCATAGAATGCTTCGTCGTAAGGGTCGACTGTTACCTGTGTCAGAATCGTGCTGACAGCTTTAGAAATGCCCCGGTCAAGCAGTTCCGCACGCAAGGCATTTTGAATATCATAACCTACATAGCCCTGACTCATAGCGGAGCAGACGCACATGGGGGCGGGAGTGTAGTCTATGTACACACGGCGAAGTTCGGTCATAGCCTTATGAATCATGCTGACCTGTGGGCCGTTACTGTGTGTGATAGTCAGCTGATAATCTTCTTCTATCAAATCTGCCAATGCTCTGGCTGTTATTTTTACTGCATCCCACTGCTCCGTGGTAGTATAACCGAGAGCATTATGTCCGAGGGAAACAACTGCTTTCTTTTTGCTCATATGAATTATCCTGCCTTTCAATGATATTTTAAATATAGCACATTTTCATAATGGTGTATACAAAAAAATGCGGAATCCTGTCACGACAATGTTTTTACCGCCCTGTCAAGCACATCAAAATAGTTCTCGAAGGTTTTGCGGCAGCAGTCGGGATTGTCGATAACGATGCCTTCGCTGCGCAGTCCGATTAAGGAAAAGCCCATAGCCATGCGGTGATCGTCATAGGTTTCAACCAGCGAGGGCTTTGGAGCGCCGGGATAAATGGTAATAGAGCTTTCGCTCTCTTCACAGCGGATTCCCATTTTGCCGAGTTCCGTCACAATCGCGGCAATACGGTTGCTCTCCTGAAAACGGATGTGTCCAATGCCTGTAATCGTGGTGGGGCTGTCCGCAAAAGGCGCGATTGCCGCCAAAGTAATCGCCTGATCAGAGCAGGCGGACATATCTACAGTAACGCCATGGAAAGCGTCTGTGGCGGGGGGCGTTACGAGAACGCCGTCTTTTGTCTCTGCCGCAGTACATCCCATTTGTTCCAAAATATGTAAAAACGCCACATCGCCCTGCAGGGATGTAAAATGCACATTGCGCACTATTACGGGAATATGCAGCAGCGGAGCCATTGCATAGAAATAGCAGGCTGCCGACACATCAGGCTCGACAAGATAGTCTAAGGAATGGTAGACCTGTCCCTTTTTTGTGACAAAGGTGGAGGCATCGGTTTTTTTGGCAGTCACACCGAACTGTTCCATCATTTTACAGGTCATATCGATATATGCCATACCATGCGTTCCCTCTATTTTAATTGTAAAATCATCATCCGCAAGGCAGGAGGAAATCAGCAATGCGCTTAAAAACTGGCTGCTGTGATTAATGTCCACGGAAATCTTGTTTTTGCAGAAGCCGTTGCTTCTCAGGGTAAAAGGGAAGTATCCTTTCTGCGACGGGGAACCGCCGGAGATTTCAGGGTAAATAATCTCACATCCCAATTCTTCCAGAGAATGCAGCAGAGGCGCCATGGGGCGTTTTCGCATCTGCTCAGAGGCATCCATATGGTAAATACCGTGGGAAACTCCCAAATATGCTGTGAGAAAACGGGCGGCGGTTCCGGCGCTTCCGACATATTGAAAAGCTTCTTTTTTGGGTACGGCGCCGCCGTGCCCGCAGACAGTTATTGTTTTACTTTCCTCATTCACGGTGGTTTCAAAGCCAAGGTCCTGTACACATTTCAGAAAATTGCGCGAGTCGTCGCTGAATAATACCCCCCGCAGCGTAGAGGTACCTTCTGCCAGTGTGGCGAGAAGCAGGGCGCGGTTCGTGATACTCTTAGAGCCGGGTACGTCCGCAACCAGTTGGCGGTGTCCTGTTTTAATACATGGAACTTGATAGGTTTTATGGTCCATTTGATAATATCCTCTTTGATGTCTGAATTTGTACGTCTAGTATATGACAGGGGTCCGTTATTTGTCAAAAAAAATATTTTCCTACTTGACAGATAGGAATAGTGGTAGTATCATGAAGCCATAAATCCCTAGAAAAATACTAGGAAACGGTAATCAAAAAACAGACAAGTGCGTTACGGAGGAAAGTATGGGGAAAATATATGAAAATTCTTCGCAATTAATAGGACATACCCCTTTGATGAAGGTAGAAAATTATGCAAAAGATCAGGGGATAGAGGGCGTGCAGCTTCTGGTAAAGCTTGAATATCTGAATCCCGCAGGAAGCGTAAAGGACAGAATTGCGCTGGCGATGATAGAGGATGCAGAGGAAAAAGGCATTTTAAAGAAGGGCTGTACCATTATTGAACCCACCTCCGGCAATACCGGCATCGGTCTTGCCAGCGTAGCGGCGGCAAAGGGTTATCGCGCAGTTTTAACGCTCCCGGAAACCATGAGTGTAGAGCGCAGAAATCTGTTAAAGGCGTATGGCGCCGAACTGGTATTGACAGATGGCGACAAAGGAATGAGGGGCGCCATCGAAAAGGCTGAGGAGTTGGAAAAGAGCATTCCGGGCGCAGTGGTTCTCGGACAATTTGACAATCCCGCAAATTCTGCGGCGCATATGGCAACAACGGGTCCTGAAATCTGGGAGGATACGGACGGCAAGGTTGATATTTTTATAGCGGGCGTAGGTACCGGCGGAACGATTACCGGTGTGGGAGCCTATTTGAAATCAAAAAATCCCAATATTAAAATTGTGGCGGTTGAACCGAAGGATTCTGCCGTTTTGTCAGGAGGACAGCCGGGACCTCACAAACTGCAGGGTATCGGAGCAGGCTTTATTCCGAAGGTGCTGGATACCGAAATTTATGATGAAATAATCCCGGTTACTACTGAGCAGGCGTTTTCCACAGGTCGTCTGATTGCCCACAGAGAAGGCGTAATGGTAGGCATTACTTCAGGTGCGGCGCTCTATGCGGCGACAGAACTGGCGAAACGTCCTGAAAATGCAGGAAAAACAATCGTGGCATTATTACCCGATTCCGGAGACAGATATCTTTCTACACCGATGTTTACGGAGGAGTAAACTCTGTGGCGGAATGTATTGTAAAGCAGTAGGAATCAGGGATGGGAAGGCTGCGGAAATACATTTGAAAGGTATGGAGTGAATGGAAACCATTATTCAGATTCAGAATGTCGCCAAGACGTTTATGACGAAAGATAATCAGGTAGAAGCTCTGAAAGGAATCAGTCTGGATATCAATAAAGGAGATATCTATGGTATTATCGGTATGAGCGGCGCCGGAAAATCCACATTAGTCCGATGCCTGAATTTTTTGGAAAGACCGACGAAGGGCACGATTTTGATTGAAAAACAGGACCTTTCGCAGTTGACGGAGAAGCAGCTCAGAAAGGTTCGTACCAATATAGCTATGATTTTTCAGCATTTTAATTTGCTGATGCAGAGAAATGTGCTGGACAATGTATGTTTTCCGATGGAAATTGCAGGCATCAGCAGACACGATGCAAGAAAGCGGGCAACGGAGCTTTTGGAGATTGTTGGTCTGGAGGAAAAGGCAAAAAGCTATCCTTCACAGTTGTCCGGCGGACAGAAGCAGAGGGTGGCGATTGCAAGAGCGTTGGCAAATAATCCCGGAATATTGCTTTGCGATGAGGCAACCAGCGCACTGGATCCTGCTACGACGAAATCCATTTTGAAGCTTTTGCAGGACATCAATCAGCAATACGGTATTACGATTGTCATTATTACCCATGAGATGGCTGTGGTACGGGAAATTTGTTCCCATGTGGCGATTCTGGATAACGGCGGGCTGGCAGAGCATGGAACCGTGGAGGAGATTTTTTTCAATCCTAAGAGTACGGCGGCAAAGGAGCTGATTTTTATGGAGGAAGGAAAATTTACAGGGGAGGAAATAAATTCAAATGTGGAATAGCGCGACAATTATGATGCTGGCAGAAGGTGTTTTCGTAACCCTGTATATGACTCTGGTATCCACTTTTGCGGCATATCTGCTGGGACTTCCCATGGGAGTTGCGCTGGTGGTTACGGCAAAGGACGGACTTCGTCCCAATAAAATAATCCATAAAATATTAGATACAATCGTCAATATTGTGCGGAGCATTCCTTTTTTAATTTTGTTGATTCTGGTGATTCCGTTGACCCGTGTGATTGTGGGACAAAGCTATGGACCCACGGCAACGATTGTTCCTCTGACGTTGGCGGCAGCGCCTTTTATTGCCCGAATGGTGGAATCCTCTTTACTGGAGGTGGATTATGGCGTAATTGAAGCAGCGCAGAGTATGGGAGCAAGCCTTTGGACAATTATCTGGAAAGTGATGCTGGCGGAATCCCGCACTTCTCTGATTGTGGGCGCTACCATTGCGCTTAGTACGATTTTGGGTTACTCGGCTATGGCAGGAGCCGTTGGCGGCGGCGGTCTGGGTGATATTGCTATCCGGTATGGTTATTATCGTTATCAGACAGATATTATGATTGTGACAGTGATACTTTTGGTATTGCTGGTACAGATATTACAGCTTATAGGCACCGGACTTTCCAAAAAGCTGGACAGGCGTGGAAAATAAGGGAATGTGAAATTGAGGATATGAATTTTTGAGGAGAAAAATGATGAAAAGGAAAGTGTGGGCACTGATTGCCGCGGCAGTATTCTCGGCGGGGGTTCTGGCCGGGTGCGGCGGCAAAGAGGCGGACGAGAATACAATTAAGGTTGCGGTGTCTGCGATACCTCATGCAGAGATTTTGGAACAGGCGAAGCCGATTTTGGAAGAACAGGGATATACGCTGGATATTAAGATATTTGATGATTATGTGCAGCCAAATGAGGTAGTTGAATCCGGCGAGTTTGATGCCAATTTCTTTCAACATATCTCCTATCTGAACAGCTTTAACGAGGAGAAGGGAACCCGGCTCGTAAACGTCGGCAGCATTCACTATGAGCCGTTCGGGCTTTATCCCGGAAAAGAGTCGGATCTGGCAAATATTGACGGCGCGACGATTGCAATACCCAATGATACTACGAATGAAGCCCGTGCATTGCTGCTGTTACAGGAAAATGGTTACATTACGCTGAGAGAAGGCGCAGGTATCACCGCAACGATTAACGATATCGTGGATAATCCCTTCAATATTAAGTTTGTAGAGCTTGAGGCGGCGCAGATTCCCAGAACGCTTCCCGAAGTTTCCTTCGGAATCATGAACGGTAATTATGCCATGAAGGCTGGATTTACCGTCGCAGAGGACGCCATTCTTCGTGAAAACGAGCAATCGGAGGCAACAGAAGCTTATGTAAATGTGATTGCTGCCAAAGAGGGAAACGAAAATTCGGAGAAGATTATGGCGTTAGTGGACGTATTAAAATCGGATGCAATCCAAAATTTTATTAATGAGACTTATAACGGAGGAGCAATTTCTTATAAGCAGGAAGGGCAGAGTTTATGAAAATCTCAACAAAAGGCAGATATGCAGTGCGTGTCATGCTGGACTTGGCACTGAATAATACAGGGGAATGTATTAAGGTAAAGGAAATTGCAAGACGTCAGGGAATTTCAGAGAAATATCTGGAACAGATTATTGCAATCCTGAATAAGGCGGGATATGTGAAAAGTGTCCGCGGCGCTCAGGGAGGTTATCGTATAGCCAAGGAACCGGAAAACTACACAGTGGGTATGATTTTACGTTTGACGGAGGGGTCTTTGGCGCCTGTAGCCTGTCTGGAAGACGGGGCGGAAGAATGTGAGCGCTGTGATACCTGTGAGACCTTGGAGGTGTGGAGAGATATTTACAAAGCTGTAAACGGCGTGGTGGATAACGTTACCATTGCAGAGCTTGTTAAGAAGCGTCAGAAGCGTTTGGAAAATCTGGATTATTCCATTTAAAAACAGCCGGCGAAGTATTCACCGGCTGTTTTTAAATGATTTGTCTTTTTGATACTCCCAAAGCGCATTATTTATTGTCAGAGTATCAATCCATTGTCTGCCGCCGGGAATACGGCGGTATATTTCTATAGTTCCGATTCCCATACCTCCCGCCAGCAGAGGCGCTTTTGATTTTGTACCGTCGGGAGCTTCGTAATGTAGTTTCATCATCTGTTCCTTGGTACAGCAGCCCGATATTTTAATAACGGAGGTTTTATTTTGTGCCATAATACGCCAGATAAACCGTTTGTTGGTTTCTTTTATCTTCCATTTACAGCGGGAAAAGGTTCCCGGTCTGGCAAAATTATATTCAAAATCTTCTCCCGTATAGGTGAGTTGAATCATAAGCCTGCGCCGCAGAGGGAAACACAAAAGCCTGGGACAGCAGCCGTCAATGGCAAGGGCGGAATGCTTTAGCTCTCTTCCGGTGCGTTTGCTTATCAGATTGCAGGAGGCAAGCTGGAGCCAGGGTTTGTTAAAGCTTCTTCCCCAATGCTTGTCCGCATACCCCCAGCAGTTTTCCGGTGCTACCTCATAGGTAACGCCGTCAAGAATCACGGTGCCGCGAAACATTGTACGGATGCCTTCACCATGCCAGAAGCTTTCCAGTGCATTCAATGCGCTGAAAAAACGATTGGCAATGACGCCGGTATGACAGGAAATGGTCTTGAGTACCTCTAAATCCCATTTTATACTTCCCGCATCCGTCATAAAGGAACGGTGTCTTGCTTCCGCCTTGCTTACGTCTACAATGCCCGCAATATGATTTTCGCTGTAGAGACAGTCTCCGATTTCCATGTATAGCGGCATCTGCGCTACCCGCAGTGCGGTAATCGGATAGAAGGCATGGAGCTGCTTGCCGGGATTGCCGCATGTATCGGGAAATACTCCCGCCTTAACCAAAGCATAGGAGGGCTTTATTCCTCTGTTTTTGTAATAGGGGTGCTGCCCCAAAATGGGCTGGTCCGCTCCAGAGGCTGGATTGATAATAAAGTATTCTACAAAAAAAGTGCGCGCCTCTCCGGTGTCCGGCTGTATTCCCACAAAGGAATGCCACCAGCGCATATATCCCTTTTTCGCAAGAGAACCACATAGCATATAAGCATTTCTGTCCGAATCAAATTTATTCATAAGTATCTTTCACTCTCCCCATGAGAGGTTTGTCGATGAATCTCCCCAAAACCAGATATCGTTGTAGCTTACTCCATTATAATACTATATGTTGTAAATGACAATAGTGTCGCTCGAATTTTAAGGTTTTTTTGCAACAGTTTGACCGGGCAGCAAAAAAGTACAAAATAATACATTGAACTTTAAAAAGGCTTCGCTTATACTCAGTGCAAAATGGTTAATGTCTTTATTGCGGAGGCTGTATACGATGGCAAAGAATATGACAAAAGATTTGACACAGGGTTCTCCGATGAAATTGATTTTGGGATTCTCTATCCCGATTTTATTCGGAACGCTTTTTCAGCAGTGCTATAACATTGTGGACACGGTGATTGTGGGCAGGTTCCTTGGAGTGGACAGTCTGGCGGCGGTGGGGGCTACCGGCTCCGTAACTTTTTTGACAATCGGTTTTTGCGTAGGCATCTGCAGTGGCTTTGCGATACCGCTTTCCCATAAATTTGGCGCGGGAGATTATGCGGGACTGCGCAAATATACTGCAAACTGCGTATGGCTTACTGTCGGTTTTGCATTTATTATGACGGTTCTTACGGTATTGTTCTGCCGTAATATACTGGTGCTGATGCAGACGCCGGAAAATATTATTGAGGAAGCGTACGATTATCTGATTGCAATTTTCTGGGGAATACCGGCTGTGCTTTTGTATAATATGGTGGCAGCAATCATTCGTTCTCTGGGAGACAGCAAAACACCTGTGGTTTTTTTGGTACTGTCTTCCTTCCTGAATATTATTCTGGACCTTTTCTTCATTATCAATCTGAAGATGGGAGTAGCGGGAGCAGCGTGGGCGACTGTGTTATCGGAAGCTATTTCCGGAGCGGCGTGCCTTATTTACATGGTAAAGAAATTTGAAATCTTACATATCAGGAATGAAGAATGGAAGCCTGACTTACATATGATGGGTACTCTCTGCGGTATGGGACTTCCCATGGGGCTGCAGTATTCTATTACAGCAGTCGGAAGCGTTATTCTGCAAAGCGCTACCAATACCCTTGGTTCCACTGCGGTGGCTGCCGTAACTGCGGCGTCACGTATCGGCAATTTTCTCGGCTCCCCGTTTGAGGCATTGGGAAATACCATGGCGACTTATGGCGGGCAGAATGTAGGAGCCGGAAAGCTGGATCGTATCGGAGTTGGTTTAAAGGATTGTATCAAGCTGGGAATCTCTTATGCAGTCATTGCCCTTTTGGTCAGCATATGCTTTGGACGTCCGCTGGCGCTTCTTTTTGTGGATGGGGATGAAACAGAGATTATTGCTAACGTACGGTTTTATCTGATTATCAATACCTGCGGCTATAGCCTTCTTGCGTTGGTAAATATTATCCGTTTTCTGATACAGGGAATGGGATTCTCTAAATTTGCTATTTTGGCGGGAGTGCTGGAAATGATTGCAAGAAGTCTGGTTGCCTTTGCCCTTGTACCGAAAATCGGCTTTATCGGAACCTGTCTCGGCGACCCGACAGCATGGATTTTTGCGGATGCTTTCTTAATTCCGGCATATTTCCATGTGAAGAAAGCGCTGCAGAAACGGATGGAAGCGGAAAACAGTACCGGAAGTTCGGTAAAAAATCCGTTATAATATTTCATGCCTGATAGGGAAATCAAAAAAGAAAAAACGGAGAAATTTACAGGGGAGAGACAGTCGAAGGCTGGTTCTCCCTAACTTTCTACATCCTGATCTGCTGCGACTGCGGATACAACGGATGCGACCACTGCAACGATAACTGCAAAAATAATGACAAGTAATCCACCTGCTAATACGATAAACATAACTACCTCTCAATCTGCCGTCTGGCGGCTGTATCATCATATGAATCATTTTCTGTGAAGGATTTTACTCTTAGATTTAAGTATATCATATTTTCCCAAAAGTACAATCGAAATACGCAAAATATTTTTGATTTTGGGGTTGACAAATTAGAAAATTAGTTGTAACTTATTGATTATTCTAGAAATAATTTTTGTAGCTGCAAATCTTTGTATCCGGCTGATTCAGCCAATGTTACCAGTTATTTTTTCAGACCGGTACCCTTTTATGCCTGTCGGGGCTTATTTTTGCTCTTTCGTTGTGGGGAACCGGAGAGTTTAGGAGGGATGATGAAAACAGAGACGGAAAATGTATTGACAAACACTGAGACAGCAGATGATTTGCAAAATCTTGTAAATGATTACCTTACACAAAAGCAGACGTCACTGATGCAGATGAAGCGAGGTATTCTTAGCAAAGAGGATTTTCTTGCGGAGGTGAGAAGCCAGATAGCCGTCTATTATTACAAAAGTGAGAGGCAGGCGGAGGAGCTTTTGAAACGCTTTGAACAGTATGTTTTTGGCTATTCCAGACTATCACCGCTGATTGATGATGAATCCATATCGGATATCAGAGTAATCAGTTATGACAATATTCGTGTGAAGCGGGGAGGACAGCGTATGGACGCAGGAGTTGCGTTTGCATCCGAAAAGGAATACCGGCAGTTTATTGATTATGTGGCGACCAGAAATCAGGTGAATATTTCCAATCTCAATGCCATTCAGCGATTTACCGATACGGAGAGCCATCCGGATTTTATTTTACGATTCACACTTTCTATGCCGTTAGTCAATACCTACAGTGAGCCATATCTTTGCATTCGCAAGGTTCCAAAGATGTTTCCCCTGATAAAAGAGCTGATTCAGAAAGAAATGTTAACACAGGAGACGGCGGAGCTGTTAATTCAGAGATTCCGTCAGGGTTCCACGCTTATCTGCGGCGGTAATTCCTCAGGGAAAACTACGCTTTTGAATGCGTTAAAGGAGACTCTGCCGGATGATGTGGCGATTCTGATTACCCAGCAGGCGGATGAATTGACCACCAGATTTCATCCGGACACCATGTTTCTGCATTCGCTGCCGGGGACAGCGGAAAGCCAGGTGAGCTATGATTTACGGCATATCAGTATTGCGGGACTTACGATGGACGTGGATTTCTTTATCATTGGTGAGGTAAAAGGAGCGGAGGCCTTGTATCTGCTGAATGCCGCATATACAGGTCAGATTTGTGCGGCGACCATTCATGCGCCTGCGGCATATAAGGCGCCGGATAAGCTGGTGGACTATGCCATGTATGAGAGCCGGTATTCAAGGGATGAACTGATGCGGATGATGGATTGCTTTCAGACCTTGATTTTTATGGAGCATTACAAGGTGAAGGAAATTTATGCCTGTAATGGGTGGAGTGAGAAGGAGAAAAAATTGGAGTTTGAGAGGATAGTGTGATCTATGGTGGGAAAAAGTATTATTTTTGGGTGTCTGTTTGCAGGATTTCTGCTTGCTTTCCGTCGTATCAGGTGGCTTGAGGCAGTCAGACAGTTGATGAAGCAGACAAAGGAGAGTATGGATGAAGCGGCGAGACAGAGAATGCTGCAGAGCAGAGAAACGCTGCTGACCCTGCAAAGGGAACAATCTGTATGGCTGTTTGTGGAAAGAGAGCTGCAATACAGCGGATTAAAGAATAAATTTCCTTTTCTGACAGCAGAAAACTGGGTGTTGGGAAATATGGTTTGTGCAACGATAGTGCTGTCGGTGTTGCAGTTGATTCTGCCAGGCTGGTGGATAGCGTTTGGGGTGACGTTGTTGCTGGTGGGAACCGAAATGCTTTTGTTTGCCGCAGCCAAGGCGAGAGCCATGCGGAGTGTGGATCGCAATCTTTTAAAATTTCTTGATTTTCTGGGGAATTACAGTGTCACAGCCGGAGAAGTCACCGGCATTTTCAATCAGGTAAGCAGATATATGGAGGAGCCCTTAAAGAGTGTACTGGACGAATGTTACTTCGAGGCGCAGACCACGGGAGATGCGGGTATGGCGCTTTTGTCCATGGCAGAGAAGATAGAACATCCAAAGTTTAAAGAGCTGGTGCGAAATATGGAAATCAGTATCCGGTATTGTGCTGATTTTACAGCGCTGGTACATAGCAGCAGAAGGTCGGTGCGGGAATATCTGCGCATGGGCGGGGAGCGGAAAAATATGCTCAGGGAAGCGGCAATCAATATGCTGCTATTGGTGGCGCTGTCGTGGTTCATTTTGCTTACCGTAGACAGACTGATAGAAATTTCCATATGGCATATTCTGCTGTCTACACTGCCGGGGAGGATGGCAATGGGCGTGCTTTTGTTTATTTTTCTTCTCTTTATAAGGCAGATTTATAAAATTAATAAATGAGTGGGAGGAGTTGAAGACCGTGGAAGAAAGAGAGATTTTACAGTGTTTGGAGGTATTACCCTTTGTGATGGCGGCGCTCTTGTTTTTGCTGCTGGTTATTTTGTCCGTTCAGCACCCGCCCCGGATAATATTGCAGGCATACGAGGAATTTGCCGGACTTCTGCGTGAGCGAAGCAGGAAGAGCGAATGGTATCAACGGACAGAAGAGTGGCTTATGAAAAACGGTGCTTCCTTTCACTATGGGACGTGGATGAACCCAACGGTTTTTCTGGCATTGCGCATTATCTTGTCGCTGGCAGGACTGCTCGCTTTATCAAGGGTGTCTGTGGGATATGGCATATTGCTTGGGGTGATTTTGTTTTTTCTGCCGGGATGGATGCTTGTGCATCTGAACAGAAAGGACAATCTGAAGCTTTTGCCGGAGATTAAGCTGGTATATCATGCCCTTGAAATTCAAATCAGGGCGGGAGTCTATGTGACGGATGCTTTGGCGGAATGTTATGGAAGTGTGCGGAACAAAAGGCTCCGGCAGGCGCTTTTGGATTTGGCGGGTGATATTGTGATGAAAGCTGATATTTATGAGGCATTGGAGCGATTTCAGGAGAAGTTTGATAACCGATATATTGATTCCCTCTGTATTACTATATTGCAGGCGTTGGAATCAGGGCAGGCGGTGGAGCTATTGGGGGATATCTCGGAACAGATAAAGGATATGGAGACGACGGTAATGGAGCGGAAGAAAGGCGCACTGGACAGGAGCATCACCCTCTATCAGCTGGGTGTGCTGGCAGCAGTGCTGGGAGTGGTGCTTTATGCCTGCATTACCCATATGTATTCTGCGGCGGTCAGGTTTTAAAAACAGAAGCGCTTAAGACAGAGCACTGGAAGAATTTATAAAAAAGAAAGGAAATAAAAAAGGATGAGCAATATGAGTAACAAAATAAAAAACGAGAAGCTGGCAGATGTTTTCAAGGCAGGAATGAGGGCGCTTGCCAGAAAGGGAATGAAAAAAGAACCTGGAATTGACGGGATTCTTGTCACTGTGGGCTTGTGTATTATCGCGCTGGTGTTATGTGTGGTGATGAAGGACAGTATGACAACTTTCATCCAAACAATCGTTAATTCTCTGACAAATGAAGCGCAGAAAATTTTAACGGGAGTAGCAGGCGGAAGTATTTTATGAAACGGCAGAAAGGAAATGTGGGAAGTCTTTTGACGGCGGGGTTGTGCATTCTGGCTATGACGGTTGTGATGCTCTCTTATATGGAAAACATAGCGCTGATTCACCAAAAAACAGAGATAAGCCAGCTTGCCAGAAAATATATTCTCCGGATGGAGACGGTGGGTTATTTGACAACGGAGGATAATACGTCGCTTTGTCAGGAGTTGTCAGCAGCGGGTGTGACAGAGATTAACTTAAGCGGCACCACCCAAAGCGAAGTGTCTTATGGAGTCCCTATCACCTTGCAGATAAGTGGAAAACTGAAGGGAGAATACTTATTTGAAGAAAAGAGAACGTCAACTGCCAAGAATTGAAAAAAAGACTAAAAAAACGGGAAGTATAGAAGGGACTGTAGGTTTATTTTATCTTTTGTTTTTGGCAATTTTGATATGTGCAGAAATTCAACTGGCTGCATTTCAATCAACAAGCCTTTATCTGGAGGATGCACTGGCAGCTTCTAATCTGGCGTCGGCTGTCATCGACTTCAGAGAATACGGAATTACCCATACTGTGCGTATCAGTAATTCTGCAGAAGCTTATGAACGGTATGTGGCAGCGATTAGGGAAAATTTGCAGTTGAATGAGGACTGGGAGTGTTCCAACAGGAAACTGATATCCGGAAGGGTGACAATCGAGAGATATATTGTTTATAACGTGGAAGAAAATGTGGTTTATATCTCGCAGGTTGCAGAGAATGGGCAAATTAACGAAGAACAGGGAGTGCTGGGTAGTGTCAGTGCTCCCGACGGCACTTTGATTGAACGAACGGGAATTTACAGCGAAATTTCTTTTCCGATTGAAGTGTTTTGGGGAAGTGCAGTGCAGGCACACAAAGGAAAATTAGTGGATATTGTAGCGGGAAGCAAGGCGCTATAAAAAAAAAAAAAAAAGGGTAAAGGAAATAACATATGAAAAGGAGAATGAAAAAATGCGGAAAAATACGGTAATACATACGGGAAAAAGCCGAATTTGGACAGGAAGCATTATTGCAGCGCTGGTGGCGGCAGCAGTTCTATTTGCCGTAATGATGCAGATGGAAAAAAATATGCTTACACAATATGAAAAGGGCAGTATATTGCTTGCCGCCGGAAACATACCGAAAGGACAGTTGATTACATTGGAGAATTGCGCAACTTATTTCAAAGAAGCCGAATTAGATAAAAAGTGTATCCCTGCCACGGCGCTGACCTCCGTGGAACAACTTCAGGACATGGTGGCGGCAGCAAATATTGATGAAGGAACCCTCCTTACGAAAGGGATGTTTGAAACGTTTGACGATATTACCAAGGATATGAAGAATCCCGTAATTGCAGGTTTTAAGGCAGAAGATTTATTTCAGGTAGTAAGCGGCGTTCTTCGTACAGGAGACAAAATACATATCTATTATGTTACGGAAGAAGGGAAAACTGTTTTAAACTGGCGAAACGTGTTTATACAGCAAGTATTTGACAATGCGGGGAACAGTATTGCAAACGGCGATAAGCAGACTGCGGCACAGCGCATCAATATTTATTTGAATGAGACGGATGTAGAGGAATTTTATTCAGAATTGGCAACAGGATCCCTTCGTGTAGTGAAGGTATGCAATTAGCAGATGAAACCGGAACCTTGACAAATTCATAAAGAATCGGACGAGAAGTGGAAAGAAAAGAGAAACTATTTTTGAAGAATATAAAATGCAAAATTGTATAAATTACTAAGCTGTGTTACAATGAATCGAAATGGTTATCATAAACAAAAACAAAATATGATATTCCTATTAAATCTTTTCTAACAATACAGGCTGGTTGTTAATGAGGATATATCATAGGCTGTTTTTGATAAAAAGCACTCCGAGGGGGAAGAAATACAATGAAACAAAAAATGCTTGCAGTGTTCATTACAGTAACGGCAGCTCTTGTAGGCAGCTTGACACTTACGATGACGGCTTTCGCAGAGGAATATCCGGTAATTTATACGGAAGATGTAGAAGATTTTCCAGACTGTAATACTAGGGATGGTATAAACTGGTATCTATATGATAAATACGGAAATTTTACAGACATTCTTCTGGAAGGATTTTTTGAAAATTATCGTTACGAACTTCAGTATTATCATAACGGCATCGGCTATACCGGCATCGCCATCGTGGATGGTGAGGAGTGGAAGTTTGAGAACGGTACCGCGCTGAATGGCTGGCATGATATAGACGGTGACGGAAGTGAGGATTGCATTTATTATAATGGAAAGCCCCTGTATGGTCCTTACACCTATTTTAAGGATGCCTTTGTCTTGCCGGGACATCTTGAATCCTGCACTGATAAATATGGAAATGTGTATGAGGCATATTATTTATGTTATGCCGATGAAGAAGATGCTTCTCCAACCGGCTGGTATGGTCCCGAAAATTACAGACGGTTTTATCATCAAGGCGATCTGTTCAGCGGCTATGCGGGTATCTACAAGGAGGAGAATGGAGCAACCATGATAGACAACACCCTTTATGGACAGGTGAAGGATACTCCGGACTGCGGCAAATATTTTGACAAAGGACTCTGGTTTACCGGATTTATCGGAAGTGAGAAATATCTGTCTCTTTATATAGATGGCGACAGGTATTGCGGAGAATACCGGATGCCGGATGAAATGACATGGTACAGTACCGTAAAGGACAGTGTGAAGCAGAACTGGAATTTTGAAACGGGACAGACTTATCTTTTTACAAGAGAATCCGATTCCGGTCTGCACACTGGTTTTTATGAGATAGACGGTATAACTTACTGGTATGAAGGCGGTATCCGTCAGGGAACGGAAGGCAGGGGCAAGGAGATTTATGACCCTGACACGGATGCCTGGTACTGGCTGGATAACGTCCGGCAGGGCGCGAAAGCAGTCAGCAAGGACGTGTATCAGGAATCCTGGGCAGGCAGCTTTGGGGATAACGGCGAGTATGGCAAATGGGTACGTTATGACGAAAAAGGGCACATGGTGAAAGGTTGGGATACAGTATATGAATATGATGCCGCCGGTGGAAGGAGAGATTTCTACTTTGACTTAGAAACCGGAGCCATGGCAAAGGGAATGGTATCCGTCATTGAAATGTTTTATGATTCACTTTACGAGACCATAGTACTGTTTGATGAGGAGGATGGGCATCTTATCGAATATATATCCAATAGGGTGCCTTATACTGGGGACAGGGAAGCGGGAAGCGCCATCCGGCTGGAGTAAACAAAAAGTGCTTAAAAACGTAAAAAACTTCAGTAAACTATAATATATTGATATACAAATCAACAATAAAATAGGCGGTAACTTAAGTCCGAGCAGAAAATGCCCGGATTTTTTATGTCTGGTTCTTTAAGAAACAGCATTGTGAGAAAGGAAAAACAGAATGCAAAAGAAAAAAATAATTATAACAGCAGCAGGACTCTTCCTTGTTCTGCTGTGTGCGGTGTTCATCGGAAGCAGATGCCACACGGAATGGAAAAAACATGCCCTCACCGGATACATGGAGGGGTTAAAGGAACATGTGGAAACATTGGAAGCGGTAACAGTGGCAGTCATTGATTCCGGATGCAGCGTGGAGGAAGCATATGCAGACCGCATCAGTGACAAAGCAAGGAGTTTTGCGGGAACAGATGGAACCGATGAATACGGACATGGTTCTCAAATGGCGTCCCTGATTCTTGCCAATACCCCGGAGAGTGTGCGAATCATGCCCCTGAAGGTTATGGACGGGAGTGGGGTTGCAGAGACGGCGGATGTGGCGGAGGCGCTTTCTTATGCCTATGAAAACGGGGCGGATGTTATCAGCCTGTCCCTGAATGCCATTCTCAGCGGGGAGGAGGACCGGTTAACCTTTCTGATAAATGAGATTACACAGGCGGGGGTTCCCGTTATCGTATCTGCCGGCAATGACAGGATGAATGTCAAAAGCCTGTTCCCGGCAAACGTGGAATCCGCCATGGTCATCGGTGCGGCAAATGGGGATTATGCCGCCTGTGATTTTTCCAATTACGGCGATACCGTGGATTTCTGTGCATACGGGAAATTTAACGGCGAGTGGGGGACCTCCTTTGCAGCGGCATATGTGGTTTCCCTTGTGGCGGAGCTGAAGGCATACGGGAAAGAGGATGCGGAAGAAATATTCCGTAAATATGCGGCATCCTATGAAAAAAGCGGGGATTGTGGTTGCGGACAGGGGTATCTTTGGGTAGATTATGCAAAAACAGAGACTGCAGAAATAATGGAAACCACCGGCACCCTGTACCTGGGAGGGACCACGAAAACGGAAAAGAACATCGGAGCTGACCTTTGCAGTCTGGACTGGGAAAACATGGACGGAGAGGAACTGACGGCATATTTGGGAGAGACCGACAGCGAATACGTGGGCATGTTTTTATGTTCTTTGACGGAAGAGGAATTCTCCCGGCTTAAGGATAAATGCACCATTTTAGACAGCATCATTACATCATTGACAGTCACTTATGACAGGGAAACGGGAGAATACGTCACACAAAAGAAAGAGGCGCATCCTTTTACGGATTATGCCATAAACGCCTATTTACGGAAAAAAGGGAAAATGGCGGTCTCCGCATGGATTATACAGCATGGGAACGGATGTGGCGCAGTGACCTTCTATGTTTCCAACACCCCGCAGACAGGCAGATATAAGTTTGAAATTTTCGGGATGCAGGGAAAAGAGGCGTCGAATGTCAACGGCAATGCTGTGATGGCGGAAGAGCTTACCATTAACAGAACCGAACTTGTCAGCTCAGATAAAAATAAGTTTAAGCCTGCCATAGTGAAAAAAGAAACAGAAGACGGCAGAACAGACAATAGCATATCCCTTTATCTGACGGACGTAACTGTAAGGCATATCGCATGGGTATATGAGGAGGCTCTGAATCGTGATGAAGTGAAATTAATCCGATCCCAAAGTCTGTTAAGTCCGTGGAACGATGTCACAATCGAACCCCGGGACATTTATTACCGGCAGGAAAACGCGGCACACAACAGACTGAATGGGGCAGATAACGGCAATGCGTTTTATGGAGTGAGCATTAAATTTGACGGCGTGGGGTCTCCGCAAACGGGGTATTATTATGCCCCGGCTTCCACGGCATACAGATATGAAGCGGCAGGATCGACACAGCCGGCATACAGTCATGATTATACAGAACTGACGGACGCAGGATTTATATTCCATGAAAGCCCCAAGACCCGCAATCCGATTGCAAACAACTTTAATTCCTTAACGTCGCCAATGAATGCCGTTCTTTTTAAAGGGCAGAAACAGGAATCCTACACGGACTACCCTGACCCCATAGGGGGGTGTTCCATGTATCAGGCAAGCCGGCATTATGATTTATTTGTGATATCAAATATCCGTCGGATAACGGACAGATTAAGTTATTTGGAGGAAGCGGGGACTTTCACCTTAAACAGCCATCTTTACCAGATGAGCAGCACTGTCCATTATGCGGGTGATACGGGAAAGATAGCCATTGAAAATGATGTGGCGGAGTATATTTTTCATCTGGAACCAAATGAGTACACCGTGACTGCGGATGCGGACGGCGGAACGGTAACCGATTACCCCAACGACAGGGGCAGGCAGGTAACCGCAAGCTTCCCGGTAAAATATGGCTGTGTAGATTATGACAACATCGGCGGACTGGCGCCCCGAAAGGACGGATATGTCTTCGGGGGGTGGTATACGGAGAAAAATGGGAAAGGCGTGCAAGTCTGGGATAAAGATGGTTTGGCAAAAAGAAACGGAATTTGCTGGAGTTCTTCCGGTCGCTGGAAACACCCGGGCAACCTGACCGTCTATGCCTACTGGATTCCCAGCAGCTATGTGCAGTTGGATGCCAACTGGGGAACCATTACCGACTACATAGGCGGTGCCGGCAGCATCAACATCACCGGCTTTTTTACGGAGTATGGACAGGATTACTATGACGATATCGGCAGACTGTATCCTGTCAGGGACGGGTTTGTGTTCCAAGGATGGTACGTGGATCCGGAAGACCCGGACAATTCCGAAGGGAAGGATGTGGGACGTAACGGAGGCGTCATGGTATGGGGGGCGGATGGAAAGGCAGTGGGGGGTACTGGATTCTGGAGCAATGGCACTTGGAGTTATGACGGCGGCAACGTGGTTGCCTTCGCCCACTGGAGCCGCAGTACTTATAACGTCAAATTTGACGCCAACGGCGGCGCCGGTTCTAAGCCAGCCATGTCAGCATTAAAGTATGGACAGACTTATCCCCTGTCTGTAAACACCCCGCCTTTCAACGGTTTTGCAAGAACAGGATATTCCTTTACAGGTTGGAACACCATGGCAGATGGAAAAGGTAAAACCATAGATGATGGAGAAAGCTTCAGTAATCTGACAAAAACCAACGATGCAACAGTAACCTTGTATGCACAGTGGAGGGATACTACGCCGCCCTCTGTCAAAAATGAAACTGAGAGTGAACCGGAGCCTTCCTCCACATCCGATGGTATTATTTATGACTGGACAAATCAGAAAATTCTGTTGAAATTTACGGCTGCTGACAACGGAAGCGGTATGAAATCCCTGATTCTTTACGAAGGATACGGAACAACAGGGACAGTTTTGCAAAACAGGACAGATGATGTGCAGTACCTCGTTTCCAAAGAAGGCATTCAAAAATATACCGTGGTTGCCACGGATTATTCAGGAAATACAGAAACGCTCTATATTACTACAAGGATAGACCATGTGACACCAAAAGGTGATTTTTCACTGGACTATGACGGATATAAGCTGACCGTTTCTGTTGACAATATCATAGAGGAATGCACTGGAAATAAAGCGTCCGGTTGCAGGGAGGCGTGGATTGACATAAAAGGACTGGACGGGAGCGGAAATATCCTGTATGAGGATAAGTTGCCTCTTATCCTTATGACACCGGAAAATATTTATACGGGAGCTTCCTACGAGGGAGAGTTTGAACTGAGTGATGGCTTTAATTATGAAGCTGATTTTATTCGGGTGAATGCTTTTGTAAAAGACAATGCCGGAAATTATCTGCCTGCTGTAGGGGAAGAAACCGTGCCTGCTTTTACGGTGAAAGGATATGTGGAGCGCTGTCTTGGTCCTGCAAGCCGGTGGAGCTGTGGTGAATCCGGAAATGTACATATATACGCAGCATCCTATGCTGATTCTGTGTCTATCGAATATCCGGCAGCATGGATTACTTTAGACGATACCCTGGAGAGGCGTATCTATGATTACATGGGAAATCAGATAAAGGAAAGGAACGAAACGGATTTGTTTTCCATACCCCTGTATGCTGAGAATCGTGAGTACAGCATTATTGTTCATGCCTTCAAAAATGGACGGGAAAAAACGGTTACGTTGCCGGTGGTAACAGATGGTTCCGTTTTGGAAGAAATTCGGACGAGGCTGAGGTAATGGCAATCGTATTTTTCTGCTGGGGGGTTATCTATGGAGTAGTGTCTGCGGGAATATTCCTGATACAGAATATGGATGAAGAAGATTGGACAATAAAACGGAAAGAAAGAGTGATTTTGTTTGGCTGTAGCGGGATCAATAGTTTCTTGGTTTGTCACGTTTCCCGCATGGAAGGTGTAGCCGCGTTTATGCTTTCCGTTTTGGCAGGATGTCTGCTTTTTGCCTGTATAACGGATGGCAGGGCTTGCGTGGTGTTTCAGTTTACATGGTGGGTTGCAGGTGCTGTGGGAGGCGGTCTGTTATACCGGAGTTATACAACAGACTGTACAGCATTATGGACGACGGATTTCCCACAAGAACAGCGCTTGTTGTCGTTGCTTTTTTATATCGTTCTGCAGGAGGTTATTTTTTGCAACGCATATGGAAGGGCGGACTGTCATGCCTTTGTGGTTTGCGCTTTGGTAGGGAGCGCGTTTGGCATGAATTTTCTGGGATATCTTATCCATATGATTTTGGCATTCAGTGGTCTTGCCATTACGCAGGCTTTTCGTCATAATATTAATCAGAAAGGAAATTTAAAGCAGCCGGTTGCATTTCTTCCTTATATCACAATTTCTTTCTGGGCGCTGCTCTATGCGGTTTACAGTGCTCAAAATGGAATCATAACAATCCTGAATATATAACAGTTCAGCCATGCAGAAATGATTGTGCATGGCTAAACTGTTACAAGAATATTGTATATTTATGCGTACATTCTTGATTTTTGCCCGAAAAAATGATATAGTAAATCAAATTTCAGAAAAGAAATAACAGGAGGATATCGTTATGAAGAAATTATTGGCAATATTGATGGCATCGGTTCTTTGTGTAGCTGCATTAACTGCCTGTGGTGATACCACGACAGCTACAAGTGGCGAAGAGAGCACGGCTACAACAGTAACAGAGAGTGAAGAGAGTACTTCGGCATCTACAACAGAAGGCGAAGAGAGCGTATCTGCCGAAGTGGCAGAGAACACGGAAGAGGGCGTATTAGTTGTAGGTACAAACGCAGAATTCCCTCCCTTCGAGTACATTGGAGACGATGGTGAACCGGATGGCTTTGATATCGCATTGATTAAAGCGATTGGAGAGAAGCTTGGCATGGAAGTAAGGATTGAAAATATGGAGTTTGCTTCTTTGGTAGCTGCTATTGGTAATAAAATTGATGTAGCTATTGCAGGTATGTCAGTTATGCCGGATCGTGAGGATGCGGTTGATTTTTCCGACTCCTACTATGAAGCAGTACAGAACGTAATTGTTTTGGCAGATTCATCCATTGCTTCTGCAGCGGATTTAGAAAATAAGACAATCGGTGTACAGATGGGTACTACAGGTCAGTATACGGCAGAGGAGATTGCAGGTGTAACGGTTCAGGCATACAATAAAGGTGTTGATGCAGTGAATGACTTAATCAACGGCAGAGTTGATGCAGTTATTATCGACAGAAATCCTGCAAAAGTATTTGCAGATAAATATGAGGGACAGATTGTAGCGCTTGAGGGGGACCAGTTCGGCTTTGAGGTAGAAAATTATGCGATTGCACTTCCCAACGGAAGCGACCTTGTAGAGAAAGTAAATACGGCGCTTGCTGAGTTGAAGGAAGACGGAACCTATGATGCGTTAGTTGCACAGTATATTGAAGGGGAATAATTATTTATTTTTTACAAAATCAGGAGGATAATGGCTTGTGCCTTTATCCTCTTTTTGATATGATGTAACTGTTCAGCAGAAATACATTAACAATCAGAGAGTGAGGAACGCGCAGTGGAATGGTTTGATTCAATATGGGGGCATATCTATACTGCATTTATTGAAAAAGACAGATGGAGGCTTTACATAAAGGGACTTGGCGTAACAATGGAGGTGGCGGTATTTGCCGCTTTGTTGGGTGTGCTGATAGGTACAATTATTGCGTTTATGAAATTGTCGGTCAGACGAGACGGGAAAAAGACGATTCTTTCCCGCATCGCCAATATTTATATCGATATTATTCGTGGTACGCCTTCTGTACTGCAGCTCCTCATTATGTGGTTTGTGGTATTAAAAAGCTGCCACAACGGAATCCTTGTAGCAGTCATTACCTTTGGCATTAATTCCGGCGCCTATGTGGCAGAGATTGTGCGCGCGGGTATTCTGGCTGTGGATAAGGGACAGACGGAAGCAGGACGATCTTTGGGATTGAATAAATTTCAGACCATGCGTTATATTGTCATTCCTCAGGCATTTAAAAATATACTCCCTCCTCTGGGAAATGAGTTTATTGTGTTGATTAAGGAGACGGCTATCGTAGGTTATGTAAGTTTGAGTGATCTGACCCGCGTGGCAAATCAGATGACTTCCACGATTTATGATGCGTTTACTCCGCTGATTGGCGCGGCAGTTATTTATTTTATAATTATAAAAATACTTACTGTATTGTTACAGAAGCTGGAGAGGAGGCTGCGTAAGAGTGATAATCGTTAAGGATTTACATAAGGAATTTGAGGGAAATCATGTCCTGCGCGGCGTGAACTATCATATTCATCCCGGCGAAAAGATTGTAATAGTGGGACCTTCCGGTTCCGGGAAAAGTACTTTTTTACGCTGTCTGAATCTGTTGGAGATACCTACCAGCGGAGAAATCTGGTTTGACGGACAACTGATTACGGATAAAAAGACTAATATTAACAAAGTCAGAGAGCATATGGGGATGGTTTTCCAGCATTTTAATCTGTTCAACAATCTGACGATTATGGATAATATCACATTGGCGCCCACCAAACTAAAGCTGATGAAAGAGGAGGAGGCAAAAGAGAATGCCCTGAAGCTTTTGAAGCGTGTGGGACTTGCGGATAAGGCGGACGCTTATCCGGCTTCCCTCAGCGGCGGTCAGAAGCAGCGGATTGCCATTGTGCGTTCTCTTGCCATGAATCCGAGAGTGATGCTCTTTGACGAGCCTACCTCCGCATTGGATCCTGAGATGGTTGGCGAGGTACTTGAGGTTATGAAGGAGCTGGCTGACAGCGGCATGACCATGGTGGTGGTAACACATGAGATGGGATTTGCAAGAGAGGTAGGAACAAAAGTGCTCTTTATGGATGGAGGCAATATTATGGAGGAGAATACTCCCCGGGAATTTTTCACCAATCCGCAAAGTCCAAGGTTACAGGAATTTTTGTCCAAGGTATTATAGAAAAAAACAGACAGGCTGTTGCGGAGGAGATATCTGTGACAGTCTGCTTTTATAATAACGGTTTGTTTGGAGGATATGCTGTGATTACCATTTCGCTCTGTATGATTGTAAAAAACGAAGAGAAAATACTGGCCCGCTGTCTGGACAGTGTTGCGGATTTGATGGACGAAATCATTATTGTGGACACGGGTTCCACGGATGCGACAAAGGAAATTGCCGCCCGATATACGGATAAAATCTATGATTTTACATGGATTGATGATTTTAGCGCAGCCCGCAATTTTGCATTCTCAAAGGCAGCTTGTGAATATATTTATTCCGCGGATGCGGATGAAGTGGTGTCGGAGGAAAATCGTGGGAGGTTTCGGCAGCTTAAGGAGGTTTTGCTTCCGGAGATAGAGATTGTCCAAATGAAATACGGCAATCAACTGCAGCATGGAACCGTGTATAATTTTGATGAAGAATATCGTCCAAAGCTGTTTAAAAGGCAGCGGGAATTTGTATGGGTGGAACCTGTTCATGAGACTGTGCGCTTAGAGCCTGTGGTGTATGACAGTGATATTGTGATTACTCATTTGCCGGAGAATAGTCATGCAAAGAGGGATTTGCAGACCTTTGCCAAACAGCTTTTGAAGGGCTTCAGATTATCTAAACGATTACATAATATGTACGCCAGAGAACTTTATCTGGCAGGAGATGCAGAGGATTTTGCGCAGGCACAAAAATTTTTTCTGGAATCCGTGGCAGATGCGGAGCGAAGTGCAGATGAAATGGTGGAGGCATGTTGTGTCGTTGCGAAGGCGGCAAGGCTTAAGGGGGACGATTACATGTTTTTCAAATATGTTTCTAAAGTGATTGCAGGAGAGGGCTGCTCGGAAATCTGCTGCGAGTTGGGACATTTTTATGAAGCGGCAGAGGATTATGAGGAAGCTTCTGTCTGGTATTACAATGCAGTCTATGAAACGGCGCCCGTGTTGAGCATTGCTGCGGGAGGAACAGAGGCGCTTGGGGGATTGGTGAGATGTTATAATCAGATGGGACTTACAGAGCAGGCAACGTTTTATCAGAAGGAATATGAACGGTTTGAAGAGGAAGCTACTGGACGAAAAAATACATGCGTGATACAATAAGCAGGATAAAAAACGGAATACAATAATAAAGTAAGAGCGTGCCGCAGCGCGCAGAATGGAAGGATTATGAGTTGGGAAGAAAATGTGCGTAGGGTGGTTCCTTACGTTGCCGGTGAGCAGCCGGACAAAGAAAATATGATTAAATTAAATACAAATGAATGCCCTTATCCCCCGGCACCGGGGGTAAAGAAGCTGGCAGAGAGTCTGAATGTGGACGCCCTGCGTTTATATCCCAATGCGGAGGCAGCCCCCCTTGTGAATGCCCTGGCAGAATATTACGGTGTAAAGCCATCACAGGTTTTTGTAGGTGTGGGTTCGGATGATGTACTATCCATGGCTTTTTTGACCTTTTTTAACAGTGAAAAGCCGATTCTGTTCCCGGATATCACCTATTCTTTTTATGACGTGTGGGCTGATTTGTACAGGATTCCCTATAAGACCTGTGCACTGGATGAGAATTGGCGGATTCGTCCCGAGGATTACAAACAGCAAAACGGCGGTGTGATTTTTCCCAATCCCAACGCGCCTACCGGGGTATTGGAAAGTTTGGAACTGGTAGAAGAGATTCTGCAGGCAAATCGGGATGTTGTTGTGATTGTGGATGAGGCGTATGTGGATTTTGGTGGTGTAAGTGCGCTTCCTTTGATTGAAAAGTATGATAATCTGCTGGTGGTGCAGACGTTTTCCAAGTCTCGTGCCATGGCAGGATTGAGAATCGGTTTTGGTATCGGTAATGAAAAACTGATTCACTATTTGAATGACGCCAAATTTTCCTTTAATTCCTATACCATGAATCTGCCTTCGCAGGTGCTTGGTGTGGAGGCGGTGAAGGATGATGTGTACTTTAAGGCTACAACGGCTAAAATCGTAGCCACCAGAGAGCGGGTAAAAAAAGAGCTGACCAAGCTTGGATTTACGTTCCCGGATTCCAAGACCAATTTTATTTTTGTAACCCATAAAACGGTCCCTGCCCGGGAGATTTTTCAGGCGCTTCGGGAGGCAGACATTTATGTGCGTCACTGGGATAAACCGCGTATCGGCAATTATCTGCGTATCACGGTAGGAACGGACGACGAGATGGATTGCCTGATAAGTTTCCTGCGGAAGTATCTGGCAGAGAGAGATTGATAAGCCGCAAAAGCGGCAGAATGAGAGGAACAATGGAAGCGTATCAGGATTTTGCGTATGTGTATGACGAGTTCATGGATGCTACTCCCTATGGGGAGTGGTGTGAGCTTCTGGCGGAGCTGATAGAAAAATACGGTGTGTCAAAGCCCGAGCGGGATGTGGAAGAACTGTTGGATTCGGAACGGAATCTGGTGGTGGATTTGGGCTGCGGCACAGGTACGCTGACGGAATTGCTGTACCGGAAGGGATATGACATGATTGGCGTGGATTCTTCCGAGTCCATGCTGAATATTGCCATGGAAAAGAAAGAAAAAAGCGGGTCTGAAATTCTATATCTGTTGCAGGACATGAGAGAGCTTGAATTGTACAGTACCGTGGGAACGGTGGTCAGTGTCTGCGATTCCATAAACTATATTCTGGAGGAAGAGGAGCTTCTTACCGTGTTTTCGCTGGTGAATAATTATCTCTATCCCGGTGGAATTTTTATTTTTGACTTTAATACGGATTATAAATATCGCGAGGTCATAGGAGACACCACGATTGCAGAGAACAGAGAGGACTGCAGCTTTATCTGGGAAAATTTCTATGACCCGGAGGAGGAGCTGAACGAATATAACCTGACCATTTTTGTCCGGGAGGAAGGTGATAGTTTCCGCAGATTTACGGAAACCCATCTGCAAAGAGGCTATACCGTGGAACAGATGCGCCGTCTTGTGGAACAGGCCGGCATGACGATTGTGGAGATATTGGATGCGGACACGAGAGAGAATGTGACCGATACCAGTGAACGGGTGTACATTGTTGCCCGCGAACAGGGAAAAGAAACAGCGATAGAGTGAAATGAAGAAAAGAGGGAGCTTATGACAGATTATATAGTGCGGGCAACCGCAGCGGAAGCGCAGATACGTGCCTTTGCCTGTACCACAAGACAGCTTGTGGAAAAGGCAAGACAGGCGCATAACACCAGTCCTGTGGTGACGGCGGCGTTAGGGAGGCTGTTGAGCGCGGGTGCCATGATGGGTACCATGTTAAAAGGAGAAAAGGACATCCTGACCTTGCAGATTAAAGGTGACGGACCTGTGAACGGTCTGACGGTTACGGCAGATTCCAACGCCAATGTAAAGGGGTATGCCAATGTACCGGATGTGATTCTTCCTGCCAATTCCATTGGAAAACTGGATGTGGTAGGCGCCATCGGACAGGGCGTGCTGAGTGTTATTAAGGATATGGGATTAAAGGAACCTTATGTTGGACAGACTGTATTGCAGACAGGTGAGATTGCAGAGGATTTGACCTATTATTTTGCGACTTCGGAGCAGGTGCCGTCCTCTGTGGGACTTGGTGTGCTGATGGAGAAAGATAATACCGTAAAACAGGCGGGAGGATTTATTATTCAGTTGATGCCCTTTGCGGAGGATTCGGTGATTGATAAGCTGGAGCAGAATCTGTCAAAGGTTAGTTCGGTCACAAGCCTTTTGGATGCCGGAAATACACCGGAGCAGATGCTGGAGCTTTTGCTGGAAGGGCTGAATCCTGAAATAACAGATACGATGACTACTGCTTTTCGCTGCAACTGCGATAAACAGCGAGTGGAAAAAGCATTGATTAGTATCGGAAAAGCCGAATTGCAAAGTATGATAGATGATGGCGAGGAGATAGAAGTGAACTGTCATTTCTGCAATTCTCATTATAAATTCAGTGTGGATGAATTAAAAGATTTGTATCGGCGCGCAAAATAAGCAGGAAAGAGGATAGTGTGAAAAATAGATTTTTCACACACAAATTTGTGCTGACGCTCAAATTTGAAGGTTACCGGTAGCATGGAGGATTTCTATGGAACAGGGATTTGTGAAGGTGGCGGCAGTCACCCCGAAGATTAAGGTGGCGGATCCGAAATATAATGCAAAGGTTATCTGTGAGAAGCTGCGGGAGGTATATGCAAAAGAAGCGAAAGTGATTGTCTTTCCTGAGTTGTGTATCACCGGGTATACCTGTGCTGATTTGTTTATACAGGAGCTTTTGCTGGAGGAAGCAGAAAACGCCCTTCTTTACATTGTGGACGCAACCAGGGGGCAGGACGCTGTTGTTATGGTGGGACTGCCTGTTGTAAGAGACGGCAGACTTTATAATGTGGCTGCCATTCTGCAAAACGGCAAAATCCTGGGGATGGTACCGAAGGCGAACATTCCTTCCTATGCGGAATTCTATGAGGGACGTCATTTCACGGAGGGAAATACAGAGGTTGTAAGCTTTTATCTCAAGGGCGAGAAAATTCCGTTCGGAACAAATCTGTTGTTTGAATGTACGAATCTGAAAGGACTTGTTATCGGCTGTGAAATCTGTGAAGATTTGTGGGTGGCAAATCCCCCCGCAACCAATCATGCGCTGATGGGGGCGACGGTAATTGCCAATCTGTCTGCCTCGAATGTGACAGTGGCGAAAGACCAATACAGAGAGCTTCTGGTAAAATCCTCCAGTGCAAGACTTCTCTGCGGATATATTTATGCTTCGGCAGGAGAAGGAGAGTCCACACAGGACCTTGTTTTCGGCGGACACAATCTGGTTGCCGAGAATGGCGTTATATTGTCAGAGTCAAAACATTTTAAAGGCGAAACCATCTATGGAGATTTAGATATACAGAAAATTTTGACAGAGAGGCGGAGAATGGGAACCTTCGGAAAGGAGCCGCAGCAGTCCTATGTGAGAGTACCGTTTACCATTCAGATAGCGGAGACGAAGCTGAACCGGACCTTCGGCTGTATGCCCTTTGTCCCCGGTGACGAGGAGACCAGGAACAAGCGATGCGAGGAAATCCTGTCCATTCAGTCCTACGGTCTAAAGAAACGTTATGAGCATACCGGCTTAAAAACAGCAGTGCTTGGTATTTCAGGAGGTTTGGATTCCACCCTTGCCCTGCTTGTGACGGTGAGAACCTTTGATATGCTTTCTTTGGACCCAAAAGGTATTATAGCGGTTACCATGCCCTGCTTTGGCACGACGGACCGCACCTATGACAATGCCTGCAGACTGGCCCGTGTCCTTGGTGTTACTTTGGAAGAGGTGGATATCAGGGAGGCTGTGACCGTTCATTTCCGTGATATCGGACAGGATATGGAGAATCATGATGTGACATATGAGAACGGACAGGCGCGAGAGCGTACCCAGGTGCTGATGGACATTGCCAACCGTGCGAATGGTCTGGTAATCGGAACGGGCGATATGTCTGAGCTGGCGCTGGGCTGGGCAACCTACAACGGAGATCATATGTCCATGTACGGCGTCAATGTGGGCGTTCCCAAAACCTTAGTGCGCCATCTGGTAAGATATTATGCGGATACCTGTGACAATAGGGAGTTGCAGGAGACGCTGCTGGATGTACTGGACACGCCGGTAAGTCCTGAACTGCTTCCGCCCGTGAAAGGAAATATCGCACAGAAAACCGAGGATTTGGTAGGTCCTTATGAGCTGCATGACTTTTTCCTGTATTATATGCTGCGGTGCGGTTTCCCGCCCGCAAAAATATATCGAGTGGCAAAGATTGCGTTTGTGGGACAATACGATGATGCGACGATTTTAAAGTGGTTAAAGACCTTTTACAGAAGATTTTTCGCGCAGCAGTTTAAGCGCTCCTGTCTGCCGGACGGACCCAAGGTGGGAAGCGTGGCGGTATCGCCGAGAGGGGATTTGCGTATGCCCTCCGACGCCAGCGCAAGGCTGTGGCTGGAACAGATAGAGGAATTAAAATAAACGAAGGAGGGAAGGTTCTTATGAGAAGATATGTTTTGTTTGCATAGCAAGTGGCTATTGCAAGTAAAATTTATTTAGTTGTTATAGCCGTTTGCTATTCCTGATGAATCAATATTACAAGGAGGCAAACATAGGCTATGTAAAAGCAGAAGAGATTCTGCCGATGGAAATGATAGAATTAATTCAGGAGTATGTTGACGGTCAGAATATTTATATACCGAGAAAAGCATACAGCGGATTGTCCGTGAAGAAAAGAGAACCATAGAGCGTTAAGAGAAGTCCCCTGTTCAGAGAGTGAGCAGGGGACTTGCTATTAGTATTCAACAGTTGTCGTACTTGGATTTGTGTATAAGCTTTAAGTTTAGCTATGCTACTTGTTCCTATCTCGATAATATATTAAAATAGTTATAGATGATTACACGCAGATAAATTGATAGATGATTTTGTTACAGGAATTCTATCATTGGTTTGTAAGAAGGGAGAAGTGCATTATGTGGGTGAAAGGAATGCAGCGGATAGTATTGTTGATTGGATTATTATTGCTGGCAGGAGGAGGCTGTCTGACTGTAAGTGCGGAAGGGTTGAATGGATGGCAGACAGAGAATGGTAAGGATTATTGGTATGAGGACGGTGTGCGTCAGGGATATGACCCAGAGAACTCCAACTATCGCGGCAAGGAAATTTATGATTCCAGTCAAAGAGCATGGTTCTGGCTGGATAATGCGGAAGGAGGAGCCAAGGCTGTGAGTAAGGATGTCTATCAGGAATCCGATGCCGGTCAGTGGGCGGAAAATAAAGAGACAGGAACCGGCAAGTGGGTGCGATATGATAAAGACGGACATATGGTGAAGGGTTGGGATGTCAATGAAAAAGGAATTTATTATTTTGATGAAACCTATGGCACCATGGCAAAGGGGTGGGTGGTTATAGGCTTTGACGGATATTTTTTTAACGAGTCCACCGGTGTGCTTGAGAAACCCCCTGTCTATTTCCTGCAAGGAGGATGGTATACCCCTCCCACATACAAAATTGATTCTCAGTATTGGGTTGAAAATGGCGTCATACAGGGAACTGATCCGGATAACCCCGACTACCGCGGCAAGGAAATTTATGATTCCAGTCAAGGAGCATGGTTCTGGCTGGATGCCGCAAATGGCGGCGCTAAAACTGTGAGCAAGGATGTCTATCAGGAATCCGATGCCGGTCAGTGGGCGGAGAACAAGGAGACGGGAACCGGAAAATGGGTGCGTTATGATAAAGACGGACATATGGTGAAGGGCTGGGATATCAGTGAAAAGGGAAGCTATTATTTTGATGAGACTTATGGTACTATGGCGAAAGGCAGAGTCACGATAGAGGGTGAGGAGTATGTATTTGATGAAGTGACCGGAGTGCTGATTCCCGAAGTACGGACGGAATGGGTTCGCCTTGGCAGATTATCCGCCGGGAAGAGCTGATGGGAAAACCGGAATACATATGACCTGTGCAACCAGTTTGGCGCCAAACCAGTTATGGAAGGAAAATAAAAAAGTAGCATTATATGACCAAGCAGGTAAGTTGTGTGAGGGAAGACATGGAACTGTCAGAACAATAACAGATTCAAATGCTATTGCAATCATTATGAGAATGTATAGGAACGCAGGATATACTTATAATCCAAATGTGGATAAGCCGTCAGCGCTGGAGATGAACGGATGGTTTCGCAGTAATGGCAGGAGATATTATTTTGAAAACGGTGTAAAGTTTGCCAATAGGGAGTGGTGTGATCCTGCAACCGGTGAATGGTATTGGTTTGATGCTGATGGTTCTATGGCAAGAAATAAAGAAGTTTTTATCCCTTTTAACGCAGACCGTACAGAGGGAAAATGGGTTTATTATGACGATGCGGGTCACATGGTAAAAGGAGAAAGTTTTCACGGCGAGCAATGGAATTATTATGATATTGGGACAAATAAATACTGGTATTATTATGATATCATAACAGGTATCATGCACCACGGATGGACAACGTTACCCGATGGAAGGTCTTATTACTATGATGAAATAACCGGAATCCGTCAGGGATAGTATATGGCGTTAGAAGACAAATAAAATGCAAAAGGACGGTATAAGGATGCGTTTAAACGGTTCTCACACTGTCCTTTTGTATTTGTTGAATTTCTGATTCAGGCAGTGAACAAATAAAAGAAGGAATAACGTTATAAATTTAATTGCTTGAAGAATAGACAGGATTAGCCTCTCGCACCAATTCGGGATACTCATGATACAATTCGCAAAAAGCATTTTTTACCTGTATGGGAATATCCACATGAGCAATGAAATTCTTCCCTTTGGGACCATACCCATGTTCATCGTCGGATAATCTTGGAATTTCTCCCATCAGCAGACTGATATATCTATTGATATCCCACATTCCCCAAATTTTCTTATCATACTCCAGGGCAGAATTTTTTGCAATAACCTTTGCGGAATAGACGGCATAATTGATGATTTCAACATCATCACTTACATATTTTCTCAAGACAGCTTCCATTCGATGCTGCATGGTTGCATCCTGAGAGAGAATAATGCTCTGGAATGAAATTCCATTTTCTTTAAGTAAATCTAAAAGATAGGTAATGTTATTTCCACAGTTTGTAGATTTACATTCCACAAAATCCGGTTCTAATCCATATTGATGCTTTAAATATTTTGCAAAGATTTCCGCTTCTGATAAACAGACCGTTTCAATGGCGGGAAACTCTTCATACATTTTTGCACGTAAGGTTTCGGTAGTATGTCCTGCACCGCCGACTATAACAAATTTTTTGGCAATGTGATTTTTCATTGCCTGTGCGAGAACATCTCCACCGCACAGGATGCTTCCGCCGAAAAGCACCATAACATCTGCCTGTGTGATTCCATATGTTTTGAATAATTGTTCTGTTGTTAATTCTGCCACATCTCTTTTTCCACAGAACTGTCCCAAAATATTTATATTTTTTGCCGTGTTCCCCAACATGGTATTACTCCCTGTAAATTGAAATTTGTAACGCTATAATCATTCTACTCTGTCAATCGGTTTTCGTCAAAAGCTTTTCAGATGAGAAAAATAGTGTAAAATAAAATTAAAAAATCACCCAGGGTCAGGTATTGCTTGTGACGCAGCGTTATGTAGTATATTCGGGGCGAAAGGAGGTGAAACGCTATGTCGATGTATACGACGGGTGAACTGGCAAAAGCGTGTGGAGTTACTGTAAGGACTGTGCAGTATTACGATAAACAGAATCTTTTAAATCCCAGCGAACTGACTGAGGGCGGAAGACGTCTGTATTCGGAAGAGGACAAACAGAAAATGCTTCTGATTTGTACGCTGCGGGATTTGGGACTGACGCTGGACATCATCCGCAAAATTTTTAAAGAGCAAAATTCCCGTGAGGTCATAGAGGTCTTTCTGACAGAACAGAAGCTGATGCTTAATCAGGAACTGGAGAACAAAAAAAAGCAGATGGAAAAGATTGACTTCATTCTGCAGGGAATTCGTGGCTCAAAGGAATATTCCATCCAATTAATAGGCGATATGGCGAATCTTATGGAAGCGAAGAAGAAACTGAAACAGGTTTATGCAATCATGTTAGCAGTAGGAATCATTATGGATATCATTGAAATCGGAACCTTGGTTTTGTGGATTCGGACGGGAATCTGGATTTCTTTTGCAGTCGGAATGGTCATTGTGATAGCATTGGGATTTTTGATTAGCAGATATTACTACAATAAGGTTGCATACATTTGTCCGGACTGCCACGAGATTTTTATACCAAGCTTCAAGGAATGTTTTTGGGCGCATCATACGCCCGGCACCAGAAAACTTACCTGCCCGGTATGTGGGCATAAGAGTTTTTGCACCGAGACTTATCGGAAAGCGGAAGCAGTTGTGTTTGAAAAAGGAAGGATGTAAAGAACAAAAACAGCGATTCCTGTTTAGATGGGAACCGCTGTTTTTGTGTGCGCTGTGTGTCGTAAGCGCACTGCGCTCATTTTCAGTCAATCGTAATATCTTCCGTTAATTCCGTTATTGCGGAAGCCTTATCCAACGAATTCTGAATCGCCTCCAAAAGAACGAGCGAGGTATATTTGCTGTCTGATGTGTAGGTAATTCCCTCCAGTGACTGCGTTTCATAGATTTGTGTGCAAATCGAATCAAAGGTAGGTTGGAGGAGAGGATACATGGTAGTGACAGCTTCGCTTAGGTTCACCAGACGTATGGAAGTGATGGCATCCTTTTCTACAATGACTTCCACATCCACGGTCTGCCCGCCAAGTACCAGTTCCGTGGCATAGATGCCGGGTATGTAGACTGCGTCTGAGGAGGCCTGCTCCGCATCGCCACTGCTTTCCGTTTCCGTAGGAGCCTGCCCGCCGGATTCCTCTTTGTCAGGCGAAAACATCATGATTAAAAGCACCACGAATAAGATACCCAGCGCCACAAAAATACCTGTATAGATTAATTCCTTCATATGAAGTACGACAATTTTGGTTTTTGCACTCATCCGTATTCTCCTTGAATCCACAGGGGGACTTTTTATATAAAATATGCGACGGAAGGGCAAAATATAACAGGGATTTCCCCGCCTTTTGGCATTGGATTCACAAAGAAAACATTGACAACAATATTTTGGATTGTTATGATGTGGACGTAAGAAAATGCAGGAAAAGGAAGAAAGGATTATTGCTCATGAAAAACCTGATTTGCTGTGCCTTTGCCCATAAAGACGGCTTCCGGACCTCCATGCAGACTGCAAAGCAGGCGGGACGGGATACGACGGAAATGTATCTGAAAAATATATTTGTGGCACTGGTATCTGCAAAGCTGCATAATCCTTCCGATGATGTGTGTTTTGTGACGAATTGCGAGTTACCCGGAAAGTGGGTGGAGCGTCTTGAGGGGCAGCACATCATGATAAAAACGGTGCCCTTTACAGACTTTGAGGTTCCCCGAAGTTTCCCGTGGGCGCTGGCTTTTTATAAGCTGTGCGCGCTGCAGGCAGTGGTCGCGCAGGGGGAAGACTATGCCCATATCCTTTTGATGGATGCGGACACCTATACTACTCGATCCTATCGGGAGTTGTGGGAGGAGGCTGACTTTGGGGTGCTGCTGTTTCCGGTTGGACACAGCTTTCAGCATTCCGACAGGGAAACCATCCGAAGAGATTTTCAGCGTTATTTCCCTGAGGCGGCAAAGGAAAAAAACATTGTACATTACGGCGGGGAATTTGTTGCGGGAAGTCCTGCAAGTTTAGAGAAATATCTGCAATTCTGCCGGTTGGTATATGATAAGGTAAAGACAGCCGGATATCAGATGGAGCCTCATGCGGGAGACGAGACTATCTGGTCCATTGCGGCGGCTCTGGCGAAGGACAAACTTACCGTGACAGAGGCGGGAGCTTATATTTACCGTTTCTGGACGGGGGATTTTTACCTTGTTTCGACAGTCACCGTATCAAATCCGGTGTGCATCTGGCACATTCCCAATGAAAAGGAAACAGGATTTCTGCGCATTTATCAATATTATCAGAAGCACAGCGCATTTCCTGCCATACAGCGGTGCATGAAAATTTTTGGCATGAGAAAGGCGAAAAGACCTTTTAACCAATATACTTTTCTGAATAAGCTGATGGGAAGGATGAAAGCGAAATAAAAGATGGAAAAGACAAAAATAAGTATTGTTGTTCCGGTCTATAATGTGGAGAAATATCTGGACAACAGTATTACACATATTATCAATCAGACCTATAGAAATCTGGAAATTATTCTGGTGGACGACGGTTCCACGGACGGAAGCGGGCAGATTTGTGACAGATATGCCGAAAAGGATTCCCGCATCAGAGTAATCCACAAGAAAAACGGCGGTTCCAGCAGTGCGCGTAACTGTGGAATCGAGGCAGCCACAGGAGACTACATCGGTTTTCTGGATGCGGATGATTACGCGGATGAGACTATGTATGAGGTTCTGCATCGTGCGATGACAGAGACAAATGGTACCATCGCTCAGGTTATGTCCCGGGATTTTGACGAGGAGGGCAATCTGCTAAAGGATGCTTACCGCTCCTCAGGAAAGACGGTCTTTTTATCCCAAAAAGAAATGTTTCGCCTGCTGATGCTGCATGAGGGGGACAGCTCTTTCTGCACCAAGCTGATTCGGGCGGATTTTGCCAAAGGCTTTCGCTTTTCGGAAAACCGTCTGAATGAGGATTTTGAACTGATTTTACGAATGCTTGAAAAAGTGGAGGGTGTATATTCCGTTGAAGAAGCGCATTATAATATTTTAATCCGGCAGGGGAGCAATCAGCGCAGCGGGTTTAAGCCAAACCTTTATGAAGCGGTGATTGACAACAGCGATTTGGCTTTTGCCATGATGGAGAAGAACTTCCCGGAATTTCGGAAAGAGACGGAGCGTTTCTGGTTTGTGCAGAGATTGGATTATCTGCTGCATATTCCGGTGGAACAGATGACAAAGCATAATGTTTACTGCCGGAAGGTGTTAAGCGAGGTTCGTCAGGGTAAGGCTTTGTGGAAATCCAATCCCTTTTTGCAGGAAAAAGAAAAAAGGAATCTGACAATCCTGTCATGTTGCCCGAAACTCAGTAAACGGATACATGGCTTTATCATGCGGTGGAAACAAAAAAGAGCAAGACATCTATAATAGAGAATGGAGGTTAAGACTATGACGAATTACACAAAAGAGGATATTATCAGACTGGTTGAGGAGGAGGATGTGGAGTTTATCCGTTTGCAGTTTACGGATATGTTCGGCAATCTGAAAAATATTGCGGTGACTGCCAGCCAGTTAGAGAGAGCTTTGAACAATAAATGTATGTTTGACGGATCAGCCATTGATGGGTTTGTAAGAATCGAGGAATCCGACATGTATCTGTATCCCGATTATTCCACCATGGAGATTTTTCCATGGAGACCCCAGCAGGGTAAGGTTGCCAGAATGATTTGTGATGTACATCGCCCCAACGGAGAGCCTTTTGAGGGGGATCCCAGATATGTGTTAAAGAAAGCAATCAAAGAGGCGGAAAAGCTTGGCTATATCTTTAAGGTGGGACCGGAGTGTGAATTTTTCCTGTTCAACACGGATGAGAATACCATGCCCACTACGGAAACCCATGAACAGGCAGGCTATTTTGATATCGGACCTTTGGATTTTGGCGAAAATGCAAGACGCGATATGGTTATGACCCTGGAGGATATGGGTTTTGTCATTGAAGCCTCTCATCATGAGATGTCGCCTGCCCAGCATGAGATAGATTTTAAATACGACGAGGCATTAAAGACTGCGGATAATATTATGACCTTTAAGCTTGCGGTGCGAACCATTGCAAAACGTCACGGTCTGCACGCTACGTTTATGCCGAAACCGAAGTCGGCGATTAACGGCTCGGGTATGCACATTAACATGTCTCTGCACAAGGATGGCAGAAATGTTTTTGAGGACAAGAGCGACCCTATGGGACTGAGTAAGGAAGCCTATTATTTTATCGGCGGAATTATGAAGCATATCAAGGGAATGGCGGCAATCACCAACCCTCTTGTCAATTCCTATAAGAGACTGGTGCCGGGATTTGAAGCGCCTGTCTATATTGCATGGAGCGCAACGAACAGAAGTCCTCTGATTCGGATTCCCTCTACAAACGGCGGGGGTACCAGAATCGAGCTGCGCAGTCCCGATTCGGCTGCCAATCCTTATCTGACGCTGGCTGTATGCCTGATGGCAGGTCTGGATGGCATGATTAACAAAATTGAGCCTCCCGCAGCCGTAAACGCCAATATTTTTGCAATGAGTGTGGAAGAGAGAAAGGCAATGCACATTGACCAGCTTCCTGAAACCTTAAAAGAAGCAGTGGAAGAGCTGGAGAAGGATACCTTTATCTGTGATGTGCTTGGAAAGCATATTGCTGAGAAGTACATTGCGGCAAAGAAGGAAGAATGGTTTCAGTATCGCGCCCAGGTTTCAGAATGGGAAATCGGAGAATATCTGTATAGATACTAAGGTCTGCCTTATAGTTTATGAAACGAAGGAGGTGGGCAAGTGACAAACATAATAGTGGTATTACCGAAGCTGGAGGACGCTAAGAGCATCAAAAATATTCTGGTGCGAAACGGCTTCCGCGTTACGGGTATCTGTACGACTGGGGCACAGGCGATTAGTCAGGCTGACGGTCTGCATGACGGTATTATAATCTGCAGCTACAAGCTGATGGATATGGTATATTCTGAACTGCACGAGTATCTGCCCGCCGGGTTTGAGATGCTTTTGATGGCATCCCAGCATCTGATAAACGAATGCTATGGAAATGATATTGTGTGCCTGTCCATGCCATTGAAGGTCAATGATTTAATCAGTACCGTGGGAATGATGACGGAAGAAATAGAGCGGCGCAGACGAAGGAATCGGTTAAAGCCCAAGGTGAGGAGCGCCGAGGAGGAGGCTTCCATTCAGGAGGCGAAGGAGCTTCTGATGGCAAGAAACCATATGACGGAGGAAGAAGCACACAGATATTTACAGAAAAGCAGTATGGACAGCGGAACGAATCTGGTTGAGACGGCGCAGATGGTACTGTCCATGATGAAAGCGTGAGAAGAAGTTCTAATGCTCACAGCAGTGGCTGTTTCGCAAAGAACTTCTATGTCTCACACGTAAGAAGGGAGAGCATATGAAATTTACGAAGATGCATGGCTGCGGCAATGATTATATCTATGTGAATGGCTTTGAGGAGCAGATCGCGCCGGAGAAAAAGCCGGATATCGTGCGCGTTTTGAGTGACCGCCATTTCGGAATCGGCGGAGACGGCGTTATTTTTATCAATCCCGCTGAGGAAGCGGATTTTGAGATGGAGATGTATAATGCGGACGGCAGCAGGGCTGAGATGTGCGGAAACGGCATCCGCTGCGTTGCAAAGTTTGTATATGACAGGGGCATGACGGATGCTGCGCAAATCAGCGTTATCAGTGCCGGAAAAATAAAATATCTTGATTTGACAGTGGAAAAAAAGAATGCAGATGACCGTGGAACCGTCACAAAAGTGCGTGTGAATATGGGAAGCCCGATTCTGACGCCTTCCCAAATCCCTGTGGTGGCAGACGGAGAACAGGTTGTAAACGAACCCATTTGGGTGGATGATAAGGAATACCGTATGACCTGTGTGTCCGTGGGAAATCCCCATGCGGTTATTTTTACGGAGGGCGTTGCGGATATGAAGCTGGAACAGATTGGTCCCTCCTTTGAGAATCACGTGCGCTTTCCCAACAGGATAAATACGGAATTTGTAGAGGTGCATGACAGGCAAACGGTATCTATGCGCGTATGGGAACGCGGAACGGGTGAAACCCTTGCCTGTGGAACGGGCTGCTGTGCGACAGCGGTTGCCTGTGTGTTAAATGGTTTGACGGATGATAAAATTACTGTTAAACTATTAGGCGGTGAACTACAGATAGAGTGGGACCAAAAAGCGAATCTTGTTTTTATGACAGGCCCTGCAACTACTGTGTTTGATGGGGAAGTCGATATAGAGAAGTTATAAGAAGATACCCCGGAGAGGAGATTGGCATGGTTAAAGTAAATGATAATTTTTTGAAGTTACCCGGAAGCTATTTGTTTTCCACAATCGCTAAGAAGGTGAATGCCTATTCTCAGGCTCATCCCGAAGCGAAGATTATCCGACTGGGAATCGGTGATGTGACACAGCCCTTGGCGCCTGCCATCATTGATGCGCTGCACGGCGCGGTGGATGAGATGGCAAAGGCAGAGACCTTCCGCGGTTATGCCCCTGATTTGGGCTATGAGTTTTTGCGCAATGCCATCGCAGAGAATGATTTCAAGGCTCGCGGATGTGATATCAGCGCGGACGAGATTTTTGTGTCTGACGGTGCAAAGTGTGATTCCGGCAATATTCAGGAGATTTTCAGCCTGGATAACAAAATTGCAGTGTGCGACCCGGTTTATCCCGTGTATGTAGATTCCAATGTGATGGCAGGAAGAACCGGTACTTACAATCCTGCTACCGAGACATGGAGCGATGTTATCTATATGCCCTGTACCGCAGATAATAATTTTGCGCCTGAGCTTCCGAAGGAAACTCCCGATTTGATTTATCTGTGTTTCCCCAATAATCCTACCGGTGCCACCATCAATAAGGCGCAGCTGCAGGAGTGGGTTGACTATGCGAATAAAGTGGGTGCGGTTATTATTTTTGATGCCGCTTATGAAGCATATATTTCCGAGGAGGATGTGCCCCACAGTATCTACGAGTGTGAGGGGGCGAGAACCTGTGCGATTGAGCTTCGTTCCTTCTCTAAAAATGCGGGCTTTACCGGGGTACGTCTGGGCTTTACGGTCATTCCGAAGGAATTGAAGGTGGGAGATGTCAGTCTCCACGCACTCTGGGCGAGACGTCATGGCACCAAATACAACGGTGCGCCCTATATCGTGCAGCGCGCAGGCGAAGCGGTTTATTCCGAGGCAGGAAAAGAGCAGATCAAAAAGCAGGTTGCTTATTATATGAATAATGCCCATTATATTTACAATGGTTTGAAGGAGGCAGGCTACACCGTTTCCGGCGGTGTGAACTCTCCTTATATCTGGCTGAAAGCGCCTAAGGGCATGACAAGCTGGGAGTTTTTTGACTATCTGCTGGAAAAAGTAAACGTGGTAGGTACTCCCGGTTCAGGCTTTGGACCAAGCGGCGAGACCTATTTCCGTCTGACTGCTTTCGGCAGCTATGAAAATACGGTGGAAGCCGTTGACCGTATCAAGAACGCAAACCTGTAATGCTGATTGCAGGTTCCTTTAGAAAGCCGTCTGGAAACAGGCGGCTTTAAAGAATTACAGGGAGTTGGAGAAGGAAATGAAAGAGAAGCGAGGACAAATTCTGTGGGGACTGTCGGGCATTCTGGTATTGGTGTCCGTGGCGGTTATGTATCTGGTTCATAGGGCGGTTCCATTTATGATGGATGATTTGTGGTATGCCACCAAGCTGTCCTCCGATACGCCGATTACATCCTTCGGGGACATTATCGAAAGCCAGATTTGGCATTATTATAACTGGGGCGGCAGAAGCATCACCCACGGAATGCTGCAGGTGACGCTGCTTCTGGGGGAACATGCTGCGGACATTCTGAATGTGGCTGTGACGCTTCTTTTGGCGGGAACTATCTGCATTGTGGCAGGAAATGACGGAAAAAAGATGAGCTTTCCGTTTTTCTTTGGGGCAATCGGTATGTTGCTTGGGCTGAACGCTAACTGGAAAATGAGTATGTTCTGGCAGGCAGGCGCCGCCAATTATTTATATATTACCGTCTTTATTCTTCTTTTTTTGCATTGTTATCTGCGGGAGGTGTCGGGAGAAGTAAGGAGGCTTCCCGGCATTACGCTCTGGATGATTCCGCTGGGACTTGTGACCGGATGGAGCAATGAAAACATGGGTCCCGCCGCATGGGTAATCAGTGTGGTTGTAATTTTTCTGTGTATCAGGGAAAAGCGAAAAGTAAAGCTTTGGATGGTGCTGGGAAGTCTGTCTGCCCTCGCCGGAAGCATTCTGGTGGTTGCGGCGCCCGGCAACTTTGTCCGAAGCAGTCAGGTGGCATCCAACGAATACGGCGTGCTGTGGAATGTATTCTTACGCTGCTATGCGGAAAGTAAGGCGGCGTTGGAGTATCTGTTTCCGACCCTGCTGCTTCTTGGGTTCCTTTTGCTTATCAGCAAAGGCATGCTGCAGATTCCCATTGGCAGGAAAAATGCGTTGCTTTTGATTGCCGCGTTTGCTTCCTGGGGAGCCATGATTTTGTCCCCTCATTACCCGGACAGAGCCACTTTCGGCACCATGGTACTGCTTATCTGTGTGATTCTGTCGCTGACAAAGGATGTGCTTAAGAAGCGCAAAGAGCTGACGCCGTGGCTTTTCGGGGTGGCGGCTCTCATATGGCTGCGAGGTATGTATTTTCTGGGAGAATATCTGGCGTTATGCTGGGGTTGGATTAAGTAGGGATTTTAACGATACAGGATGAGTTAAAACGAGATTATAACAAATGACATATAGGAGGCAGATATGAAAACGGAAGCAGATTTACAGACGTTGCTTAGGCAGATAGACCATAAGGGGTATCCGGCGTACAAGGACACAAAGGGGAAATACCAGTTCCGGCAATATATTCTGTCTATCGATCATGTGCAGGGAGATCCTTTTGCATCGCCCTCCAAGGTCAGTATTCTGGTGCCGGGAAAGGCAGCAGGCTTTGATAAGAGCTGCTATGAAAATAAGTGCCGCAGGATTGCGTTTCAGGATTATCTTCTGCGCCGTGTGAGTGCGAAGATAAAGGACTATTCCTTCAAGGCGAAGGGTTCGGGAAAGAGCGGGCTTCTGGGCATCAGCCACCCCGGACAGGAAATTTTGGAGCGCAGTGCCTGTGCGGTAAATCCTGAAAACGGAGATATTACAATCCGCATGGAAATCGGGTTTCCTGCCAACGGCAGAACCATCAATGCCGGAGAACTGGGAAAGATTTTGTTTGATTTTCTTCCGCTTTGTGTGCGCCAGACATTGTTTGCCGCCTCCTGTCCCAAGGAGGGTCTGGAGAAGGTGCTGTTTCTGGCGGATGACCAGCAGTATATCCGTGAGGAGTTGAAAAAGCGGGGATTGGTGAGCTTTGTGGCAAACGGCGCGGTATTGCCTCGAAAGTCAGGTATTTCGGCGCTGCCCATGAAGGACGCAAAGGCTTTTGGGTCTCCTGAGAGTATGGAAATCACGTTTGAGCTTCCCCACCACGGGAGGCTTTCCGGTATGGGAATTCAAAAAGGTGTGACGCTCATCGTGGGCGGCGGTTATCATGGAAAATCCACTTTGTTGGAGGCGTTGGAGCTGGGCGTTTATAACCATATTGCAGGGGATGGCAGGGAATATGTAATCACGGATGACACTGCCATGAAGCTGCGCGCTGAAGACGGTAGGAGTATTCAGAAGACGGATATTTCCATGTTTATCCGAAATCTGCCGAACGGCAGGGACACAAAGAATTTCTATACGGAGGATGCCAGCGGCAGCACTTCTCAGGCTGCGAACACGGTGGAAGCCATGGAGGCAGGGGCGAAGGTGTTTCTGATTGACGAGGACACCAGCGCTACTAACTTTATGATTCGCGATGAGCTGATGCAGCGGGTGGTGAGCCGCGACGTGGAGCCGATTATTCCCTTTATCGACAGGGTGCGGGAGCTGTATCATGAGCATGGAATATCCACAATTCTGGTGGCGGGTAGCTGCGGCTCCTACTTCCACAAAGCGGACTGTATTATCCGGATGAATCAGTATCAGCCTTTGGAAATCACTGCCTTTGCCAAAAAGGAAGCGGAGAATTTCCCATATACCATGGGAGACGTGGAGAAAGCAAAGGAGCCTGATTTCGGGCGGATTGTAAAGAGGGATGCCGCCTTTGCAAGGGATGACCGCATCAAGATGCGCACGGACGGACTGGATGGATTTTCCATAAACCGTGAGGAGGTGGATATGCGGTATGTGGAGCAATTGGTGGATTCTGAACAACTGACAGCACTGTCATATATGTTGAAATACATGAAATTACAGGTCTTTGACGGAAAGAAGACCGTGGGGCAGGCGGTAGAGGAGATTTACCGCAGAATAGAAGAAAAAGGCTTTGTCGCCTTTTGCGGAGGCGGCAGTGTGATTCCCGGGAATCTTGCCATGCCCAGGCCGCAGGAGCTGTATGCGGCATTGAACCGCTGCCGGGCTTTGGTACAGATGGAGTAGTATATGCCGGGCAGCCAAAGAAGCACTGGAAAAGGAATATCATCTATGGTAAAATGATATGAATTAATTTGGAGATTGTGTTAGGAAAAAGGAGACCCGGCGGGATGAGCGATATCATTTTACAACTGAATCAAATACAGAAATCCTTTGAGGGCACCGAAGTTTTGAAGGGAATCGACTTAGAGATTGAGCGGGCGGAATTTATTACCCTTTTAGGATCTTCCGGCTGCGGAAAAACCACCACGCTCCGCATTATAGCCGGACTGGAAACGCCTGACTCTGGCAGCGTGCTTTTGGAGGGGCAGGATATTACTTCATTAGCGCCAAATAAGAGAAATGTAAATACCGTTTTCCAGAATTATGCGCTGTTCCCTCATATGAGCGTGGAGGAAAATGTGGGTTATGGTCTGAAAATCAGAAAGGTACCCAAAGCGGAAATTGCGAGGAAGGTTTCCGAAATGCTAAAGCTGGTGCAGCTTGAGGAGTATGGAAAACGGCGTCCTGACCAGCTTTCCGGCGGACAGCGTCAGCGCATTGCCATTGCCAGGGCAGTGGTGAATGAGCCAAAGGTGCTTCTTCTGGATGAACCGTTGGGAGCGCTGGATTTGAAGCTGCGCAGGCAGATGCAGTTAGAATTGAAGCGCCTGCAGAAGCAGTTGGGAATCACGTTTATTTATATTACCCATGATCAGGAGGAAGCCATCAATATGTCTGACCGCATTGCGGTGATGAATCAGGGCGTGTTGGAGCAGGTAGGTACTCCCAACGAAATCTATTACCGTCCCCGCACAAGCTATGTGGCGGATTTTGTGGGAAATGCCAATATTATTCATGATGGAAGCGATACCTTTGCCATCCGTTCTGAGAATGTGCTGATAAACGGAGAGATTCCCTGTGTTCATGATGCGGTGGTATTGGAAAAGAGCTTTGCAGGAGGGCAGCTACGAATTTTGTTCAGACTGTCTGACGGTCAGACTATAACGGCGAGCAGATACGGAATTGATGCAGATATACAGGTCGGCGGCAGTATCCGCATCGGCTGGAAGCAGGAACATGCGATAAAGGTGTTGGATGATGAAAAATAGAAAAAGTAACTGGGCACTGCTTGCCCCGATGTATGTTTTTACAATTTTATTTGTGGCGTTGCCGATTTTGTATATGTTTCTATTGAGCTTTCTGACCAGAGCAGAGGTATGGGGCGTGGATTTTACCTTCACCCTTGACAATTATAAAAGGATTGGGGAGCCATTGTATCTGAATACCTTTGTGGAATCGTTGAAGCTGGCATTTTTATCCACACTTCTTGTCATGCTGATTGGATATCCCTATGGGTATTTTATGGCGCGGATGAGTGCAGTGTGGAAAAAGAGGATGCTGCTGCTTATCATGATTCCGTTTTGGACCAGTGCGTTGATTCGTCTTTATGGCTGGATTATCGTATTCCGTACAAACGGTGTGCTGGATAAGCTGCTGATGGGACTTCATATTACGGAGGAGCCCCTTAAGCTTTTGTATACGTATCCTGCGGTGGTTGTGGGAATGGTTTATTCCCTGCTTCCGTTTATGATTTTATCGGTGTATTCCAGTGCGGAAAAACTGGACTTCACTCTGGCGGAGGCAGCAAGAGATTTGGGCGCTTCCTCCTTCAAAGCATTCTGGACGGTAAGCTTTAAGCTGACCCTGCCGGGACTGTTATCGGGGGTGATTTTATCCTTTATTCCGTCTATGGGACTGTTCTTTATTGCAGATATTTTAGGCGGCAATAAGATTGTGCTGGTAGGAAGCGTGATACAGGAGCAGCTTACGAAGGGCAGGAACCAGCCTTTCGCAGCGGCGCTGTCGGCGGTTCTCATGGTACTGACAACACTGATGATTCGTATTTACCGCAAGGTAACAGGTACTTCGGAGCTGGAGGGACTAGTGTGAAGAGAAGTTCTAAGGCTCACAGCAGAGGCTGTTTCGCCAAGAACTACTAAACTTCACACTGAAAAAAGGAGTGTCCATGAAAACGAAGAAATGGTGTTTTGTATATGTAGGAGTGATTACGGCAATCACGTATATTCCCATACTGGTTACCGTAGTTTATTCTTTTAATGAATCGAAGATATCATCTGTCTGGGAAGGCTTTTCGCTGAAATGGTATGCGGAGCTTTTTCAGGACAGGGATTTGAGGGAAGCTCTGATAAACAGTCTGATTCTGGCGGTATTGTCCTGTTTTTTTGCCGTAATAATCGGAACTTCAGGCGCATTGGGGATGTATAAAAAGAAAAGCCGCTTAAACGATGCGGTGGGATATATATCCATGCTGCCGATTATGATACCGGAGATTATCCTTGGCATGGTATTTTTATCCGTATTCTCCCTGATGGGTCTGCCCTTTGGTATGGTAACGCTGGTAATTGCCCACACTACCTTCTGTGTACCATATGTTTATTCGATGGTAAAGGCGCGTCTGGTAGGGATGGACAAATCTTTGGAGGAGGCGGCGCTGGATTTGGGAGCTTCCGGGGTGAGAGTGTTTTTTGATGTGACCCTGCCTTTGATTGCGCCTGCGATTTGGTCCGGCGTAATGCTGGCGTTTGCTATGTCCTTTGATGATGTGGTAATCAGTATTTTTGTCACAGGTCCCAGAGTGAACACTCTGCCTGTAAAAATATATACGAAGCTGAAAACGGGAGTAACGCCGGAGATTAACGCATTGGCAACGTTAATGCTGGCGATAACAATTTTGCTTTTAATCGGGGCGCACCTGATTGGCAAAAAGAAAAATAAATAAGAGATGAGGAAAAATATGAAGAAATGTATGACATTATTACTCTGTCTGTCTTTGGCAGTTGCGGCATTGACAGGCTGCGGCAGCGAAACAGAAAAACAAGAGGGAAAAATCGGCGGAGAAATGAACCTTTATACCTGGGACGGTATGTTTCCTCAGGAGGTTTTGAGCGGCTTTGAGGAAGAGACCGGCGTCCGTATCAATTATTCTAATTTTGACTATGATGAGGATATGCTGGCAAAGCTGGAAGAAACACAGGGCGGCGATTATGATTTTGTGATTGCGGACGATTATATTATTGAACTTGTGATTGCGGAAGGACTGGCACAGAAGCTGGATACCGCAAAGCTTGAAAATTATAATAATCTGAATCCGGTATTTATGTCACAGTTCTATGACCCTGACAATGAATACACGGTTCCCTACGGTGCAGGCATTCCTTTGATTGTGTATGACCCTGCACTGACAGATGTGGAGATTACAGGATATGAGGATTTGTGGAATCCTGCCCTGGAAGATAACGTGGCGATTACGGCAAACTATCGCGTCATCAATGGCATCGCCTTAAAAACCATGGGTGAATCCTTCAATACCGAGGATTTGAGTGTGATTCAGGCGGCAGGGGATAAGCTGCTTGAGCTTGCTCCGAATATCCGTGTGATTAATGACAGCAATACCCAGGACTATGTGGTAAGCGGTGAGGTGGCGGCGGCATTTCTCTACACTTCCCAGGTGTATACGGCATTGAATGCAAGAGACGACCTTGAGGTAGTGTACCCCAGCGAGGGGCTTGGCTTCGGCATCATGGCGGGCTTTATTCCTTCCGATGCTCCCAACGCGGAAGCGGCATATGCCTTTATCGATTATATCAATCGCCCTGAAAATGCGGCAAAATGTTTTGAATACATCGGCTACTACTGTACGAATAAGGCAGCTGAGGAATTCATTTCCGAGGAAATGAAGGAAATGATTGTGCTGCCTGAGGGTGTGGCAGAGGGTGAAATTATTCAGAACATTTCTCAGGATGCCGAGGATCTGCATGCGGAGATTTGGAATCAGTTCAAGTCGGCATGCGATTAAAGCGATTGACTGAAAAAGAATTTTCAAAAAAATGCGGGAAACGGCGTAGCTTGCAGGCTATGCCGTTTCTCCGTTTTGCAGGTCATTCAGTAAAGACGCGGGGAGTATTCCCACAAGGTCATAGGAAATGTCAATCTGCTGTTCACTATTCTTCCTGTTCCTGTTCGCTAACAAAACGTTTGTAGGTGGCATTTCTGCCCGCTTTGTGATATTTTTTCTTTCACTCCCTACAACACCGAACAGAGCGATTTTGCCAAACTTTGAAACAAGAAAATGGAAATATCTTAAAAGAAATTTTGTTTTTATGTGTAAGGTAGACTTGACATAGCGCCGCCTTTTCGGTAAAGTATATATGTAAGGTAAACCTGACACGTAGAGGTGTTGTTTTGATAAACAAGGTAAAAGAGTTTCGAGAAAAATTTAATCTAACTCAAAAAGAGCTGGGTGAAAAGATTGGAGTTTCCCGTCAAGCCATAAATGCAATCGAAACAGGTAAATTTGACCCGTCTATCTGGCTGGCGTATGATCTGGCAAAATATTTCGGTTCAAATATTGAAGAAATATTTGATTTTGAAAGGAGCGCAAGAAAATGAAAATCTTGAGAAAACCGCAGACAAATGCAGCAATTATTTCAATCGTCTCTATCTTCTATGCTCTGGTGTTTATACTGATTTCTGGACATATGGAATTTGAGCGAATATTAAATCATGCAGACACATTAAGTAGTGCCTTTTGGACTGAATGGTCTGCTTTCTTGAAGCAAGGGAACATGAAATATATTGGTTACACCTATATCGTGGTGGCACTTGCTATTGTACTCCTTTCATTTATTCGGAAACGAGACTATGACGAATATCAAACCGGCATATTAGGAAAAGGGGTTATGGTGATGGGGACAGCCATGGTGTTTCTATTTCCTATAGCACTTTTGTTAGTTTTGAGTGATCCGCTGTATTCTATTGAAACGCTGATGTTCCTTGTTGTTGCTCATTGGTCTACTGTCCTAATTGCAGATTTAATATATGTCGTTAAGTGGGTGAAATCTTAAAATGAAAAAGTATATGTAGAATATATTACTTATTTTGATAACACCTATTTATATTGTCAAAATTGTTTTGAAAACTTGATAATCATGTATTACTCAAACGCCTGTGCGGATTTATTCTGCATTCGGTTGCATTGATACAGAAGTCGGGAACGAGTACGGACGGAGCAGAAGCACAGCGAATTACTGGAAGCATGCGGCATTGAAGCAGTTGAGAAAGGAATGGTTAAAAACAGAACATGAGGAACAAGAAACTGATATCCTTTGAAGTCATTGAAAAAGCTGTCGCCGGAGAACCGGAAGCCATAGACGCAGTATTGCGGCACTATGCCGGACATATCAAATACCGGTCTACCATCGGGGATATATCAACGACGATATTCAAGACCGTCTGAAAGCACAGCTTATCAAAGCTATCCTAGAATTCCGTTTTGACAGGTAGGAAGTAGCAAAGCCAGAAAAAGCCGTCAAGGATAAAATGCACGCTTGCGTGTCCTTGACGGCTTTCCCCATCTTTGCTGTTGGGCGGCTAAGAGAGCGCAATCGGATAAACCGCTTACGTTCTCAATCCATTATGGAATGATACGTGGTGGAGGGCTTCTCTCGCTTGATTTAAGAGGCATTACAGCGACGATAAGGACAGGGGGGAAGGTTTTATACTCCCACCCTCAAAAACAGTATTCTATTGCGTAACATAGCAAACGATATTTCTTTGCGCTGTCGCTTCTGTTCCATTCTTTTCCGTTCCGGCGGCTCTGCCGCTTTTCCAACATAGGGGAATCCAAGATGGGTGGTCTATGCTCACTCGGATAATTACCACCATTTTGTTACGCAGTAGAAAGGCAATTTTGAGGGAAAAGGTATAAATCCCTTGTAGCGTGGGAAATGCGCCCGCAAAGCCGCTTGTAGCAGTGCTTTTTCAGCCCCTATTACGTAACAAAGGGCATGAAAAAAGCGGGCAAGAAACGCTTTGTTTCCTACTCGCCTTTTTCTGCACCCTGTATGGCAGCTACCCTATTTCAGTTTGTCGGTTGATACTGTTTTATGAGTAGCTACCATTATTAGATTGTTTTTTGCTTTTCTTCATAATCCATAAGGATTAACATATATAGCATATAACCGGAGAGGTGATGTTCCGAAAGTATGATTTCCATCATACCCACGGGAATAAAAGACCAGATATATTTTTCACGATAATACCACGGACTGACAGTTTATAAAAAATTTATTTGTGTTTTTGTTTACAACGTGATAATCTACAACCATCATAACATTCGTTCCGGCAAGCTCTGCCGGGAAATCCCATTTTTATTTATTACCATAAATCACAAAGGAGGATATCAGTGTATGCACAATACATTAAAGGAGCATTTTCCGCTCATCCGGGAGAGAGGGGAGGTGCTTGCCGGTATTCAGGAAAATCCGAAACTCTCCGGTATTTTTCACCGATGGCGGGCAGAACAGCAGGAGGAATTCTTAGATTTCTGCACGGGCGTGCGGGGCGTGAAGCTTTTGTATGACGCCTTTTTCAAGGAAATCATGAACCCGGAATACGACGCGGGGCGTCTGGAGGAGTTTTTGTCGGAGCTGCTAAAGCAGCGGGTGAAAATCGTGAAGGTGCTGCCCAACGATTCCGTGCGGATTGCCGTAGAAAACAGCCTGCTGGTAACGGACCTGGTGGTGGAGCTGGCGGACGGGAGCCTCGCCAACATCGAGATACAGAAAATCGGCTACCGGTTTCCGGGGGAGCGGGCAGCCTGCTACTCGGCGGATTTACTATTACGGCAGTATAAGAGAATCCGGGATGAGAAGAAAAAGAAGTTCAGCTACAAGGACATAAAGCCTGTCTATACCATCGTCCTGTTTGAATGCAGCCCGGTGGAATTCCATCAGTTTCCCGATACCTATCTTCATTATGTCGAACCGAAATCGGACAGCGGGATTTCGTTAAATTTAATTCAAAAATATCTCTTTATTCCCCTTGACATCTTTCAGAAAATTTATCACAATAAGGATATAACCAGTAACGCTGACGCATGGCTGGCATTCCTGTGCATGGACGGGGCGGAGGATGTAATCCGGCTGATAACCGCCTACCCCCGGTTCAAGCCCCTGTATGAGGAAATATACCGGCTGTGCTTAAATACGGAGAAGATTATGGGATTGTTTTCAAAGGAATTACAAATTTTAGATGAAAATACGGTGCAGTACATGATGGACGAGATGCAGGAGACCATCAATAAGCAGCAGGGTACTATCAATGAGATGCAGGAGCAGCTTGGCGAAAAGGATGCCGCAATCCAGGCACTGCAAAAACGTATCAAAGAATTAGAGTCGGGGCAAAAATAATTTTAGGTATTGACAATTAGCAGAGAATTCAATATGATAAATAAGGAAAAATGCAGAGAAGGAGACTCTTGTCATGGAAAGCGACAGGAATACGGCGTCACCGACTGAGAGCGCTGTTTGTGGGAAATGACGAAGGGAACACTCCGGAGCAGGCTGTCTGAACCGGATTTTGTTGTGGGTTTCAACGCTTTTTAGAACCATACAGCAGTTTTGCAAGTAGGGCAGCACGTAACACGCGTTAAGTGTAAGAGTGGGTAGACCGGGCTCATCTTTGATGGAAGATGCGGTTTGCCAATGCGGGTGGTACCGCGGATAATAGTGTGCAACACAGGTTGTTTATCCGTCCCGGAGCATGGAAAGTCATGCTTCGGGACTTTCTAGTGCGTAAAAATGCGTGTTGTCCGGTGACAACACGCCAGAGAGAATGCTGCGCATTCTTTTTAACAAACACGACGCAACGGCGTCAGAAAGAGGTAAACTATGTACAGGGATATGACAATGGAAGAAATCGGAGAACAACACATCGGGCAGACATTACAGGTAGCGGGCTGGGTAGAAAATATTCGTGACCATGGTGGTGTATCCTTTATTGACTTAAGAGATATGTATGGCGTCCTGCAGATTGTAATGCGGGACACAGATTTGTTGAAAGGTATCACGAAGGAAATGTGTCTTTCCATTAAAGGAATCGTGGAAAAAAGAGATGAGGAGACCTACAACCCTAAGATACCTACAGGTACGATTGAGTTAGAAGCAAAGGAAATTACGGTGCTGGGCAAGGTGTATCAGCAGCTTCCCTTTGAAATTATGACGTCTAAGGAGACCAGAGAGGATGTGCGTTTGAAATATCGTTATCTGGATCTTAGAAACAGTAAAGTAAAGGACAATATCATTTTCCGTTCTCAGGTTATCAGTTTTCTGCGACAGAAGATGACGGAGCTGGGATTTTTGGAAATTCAGACCCCCATTCTCTGTGCTTCCTCCCCGGAAGGCGCCAGAGACTATATCGTACCTTCCAGAAAATATAAGGGGAAATTTTATGCGCTGCCGCAGGCACCCCAGCAGTATAAGCAGCTTCTGATGGTATCGGGCTTTGATAAATATTTTCAGATTGCTCCCTGTTTCCGTGACGAGGATGCAAGAGCAGACCGATCCCCGGGAGAGTTTTACCAGCTTGATTTTGAAATGAGCTTTGCCACACAGGAGGATGTGTTTAAGGTGGGCGAGGAAGTATTATCCGCTACCTTTGAAAAATTTGCACCCCAGGGGTATGAAGTGACAAAGGCGCCGTACCCTATTATCAGCTACAGGCGGGCAATGCTGGAATTCGGTACCGATAAGCCGGATTTGCGCAACCCTCTCCGTATTATGGATGTGACGGATTTCTTCCAGAAATGTACCTTCAAGCCCTTCATTGGCAGAACGGTCAGAGCCATCAAGGTCCATGCGGAAATGTCCAAGGGCTTCCATGAGAAGCTTCTTAGCTTTGCAACCTCCCTCGGTATGGGTGGACTGGGGTATCTGGAAGTGGAAGAGGATATGTCCTACAAGGGACCGATTGACAAGTTTATTCCCGAAGAGCTTAAGGGAGAGCTGGCTTCTCAGGCAGGATTGCATGCGGGAGACACTATTTTCTTTATCGCAGACAAGGAGGAGCGTGCAAATTACTATGCGGGACAGCTTCGTATTGAAATCGGCAACAGGCTTGACCTCTGCGAGAAGAAGGCATATCGATTCTGCTATGTGAACGATTTCCCCATGTATGAGCTTGACCCCGAGACAAAACAGATTGGCTTTACCCACAATCCTTTTTCGATGCCTCAGGGCGGATTGGAAGCATTGCAGACAAAGAATCCGCTGGATATACTGGCATACCAGTATGATATTGTCTGCAACGGTGTGGAGCTTTCCTCCGGCGCGGTAAGAAATCATGATATGGAAATTATGGTAAAGGCATTTGAAATTGCGGGTTACGATGAGGAGACTTTGAAAAATAAGTTCGGCGCCCTGTATCAGGCATTCCAGTTTGGTGCGCCGCCTCATGCTGGAATGGCGCCCGGCGTGGACCGAATGTTAATGCTACTTCGCAATGAGGAAAATATCAGAGAAGTCATTGCATTCCCCATGAGCGGTTCCGCCCAGGATTTGATGTGCGGAGCGCCTGGCGATGTGACAGAGCAGCAGCTCCGGGAGGTACACATCAAGGTTAGAGAGTAAGGAAAAAGGAAGATGTGACAGGAGGAAGGAAATGGCAAATATCATAGATGATGCAACAATAGAGTATGTAGGCATCCTTGCCAAGCTGGAGCTTTCCGATGAGGAAAAGGAGCAGGCAAAGAAGGATATGGGCAGTATGCTTGACTATATTGATAAGCTTGGCGAGCTGGATACCACGGGGATTGAACCGATGTCCCATGTGTTTCCGGTACAGAATGTGTTTCGGGAGGATGTTGTGACCAACGGAGACGAGAGCGAAAAGACACTGCGCAATGCACCGGAGCAGAAGGACAATATGTTTGTGGTACCGAAAACAGTGTGAATAGTGTGAAAAGAATATCTAAGGCGTCAAAGTACAACGCCTAAGATATTCCATATTTCACACATGAGAATGCTTCTTCAGAAGCATTCTCCCCAAAGAATTAATATAGGAGAATAAGTATGGACATTTTATCATATACGGCGGTGGAGCTTGCGAAAGCGATTAAAGAGGGAAAAACCACCGCAGTGGAAGCAATGCAGGCAGTGCTTGACCGGATAGAGGAGAAAGAGCAGACCATCAATGCTTATGTGACGGTGGACAGGGAAAAAGCACTGAAAAAGGCGGCGGCTGTGCAGCAAAAGATAGAGGCGGGGGAGCTTGCCGGACCTTTGGCTGGCGTTCCCGTGGCAATTAAGGACAATATGTGTACCGAAGGAATGCTCACCACCTGCTCTTCTAAAATCCTGAATAACTTTATTCCCACGTTTTCGGCGGAAGCGGTTCTGAATCTGGAGAAGGCGGGAGCGGTTCTCATCGGTAAGACAAACATGGATGAATTTGCCATGGGTTCCACCACGGAGACCTCCGCTTATGGCGTGACAAGGAATCCACGCAACACGGAACATGTACCGGGCGGCTCTTCGGGCGGTTCCGCGGCGGCTGTGGCGGCAGAAGAGTGCTTTTTTGCACTGGGTTCCGATACCGGCGGCTCCATCCGACAGCCTGCTTCCTTCTGCGGTGTGGTTGGTATGAAACCTACCTATGGAACGGTATCCCGTTATGGTCTGATTGCCTATGGTTCCTCCCTGGATCAGATTGGACCACTGACAAAGGATGTGACAGATTGTGCCACAGTGCTGGAGATCCTTGCGTCCCATGACAGCAAGGATTCTACCTCCGTGGAGAGACAGGATACGGACTTTACTTCCGCCCTGAAACGGGATGTCAAAGGTATGCGTATCGGGATTCCCAGAGACTACTTCGGAGAGGGCTTAGACCCGGAGGTAAAGGATGCGGTGCTTTCTGCAGCAAAGGTTCTTAAGGAACAGGGCGCCATTGTAGAGGAATTTGATTTAAGTCTGGTGGAATATGCCATTCCGACTTATTACACGATTGCGGCGGCGGAGGCAAGCTCTAACCTGGAGCGTTTTGACGGTATCAAATATGGTTATCGCACCCAGGAGTTTGCAGGGCTTCACAATATGTACAAAAAGACGCGCTCCGAGGGCTTTGGAGCGGAGGTAAAGAGAAGAATTATGCTGGGTTCCTTCGTACTCAGCTCAGGATATTATGACGCCTATTATTTAAAGGCTCTGCGTGTGAAGGCGTTGATTAAGAAAGCGTTTAATGATGCGTTTGCCAAATATGACGTCATCTTAGGACCGGTGGCGCCGACCACAGCGCCCAGGCTGGGAAAAAGTCTGTCAGACCCGATTAAGATGTATCTGGGCGATATTTATACCATTTCCGTAAATCTGGCAGGACTGCCGGGTATCAGTATCCCCTGCGGAACAGACAGCAAGGGACTTCCCATCGGTCTGCAGTTAATCGGCGACTGTTTCTGTGAGAAAAAACTGATCCAGACGGCGTACACGTTTGAGCAAAGCAGGAAGGGAGAATAGCGATGGCAAAACAATATGAAACTGTGATTGGTCTGGAAGTGCATGTTGAGCTGGCGACCAAAACAAAAATATTCTGCGGCTGTTCCACCGCTTTCGGCGGTGCGCCGAATACCCATACCTGTCCTGTCTGTACCGGTATGCCGGGTACGCTGCCGGTATTGAATAAGCAGGTGCTGGAATATGCGGTTGCCGTGGGACTGGCGACTAACTGTGAGATTACAAGATATTGCAAATTTGACCGAAAAAATTATTTTTACCCCGATAACCCTCAGAATTATCAGATTAGCCAGCTTTATCTGCCCATCTGCAGAAACGGTCATGTGGATATTGAGACGAAGGACGGCGTAAAAGCAATCGGTATCCATGAGATTCATATGGAGGAGGATGCGGGCAAGCTGATTCATGATGAGTGGGAGGATGTAAGCCTTGTGGATTTCAACCGTTCCGGCGTGCCTCTCATCGAGATTGTTTCCGAGCCTGACATGCGCAGCGCCGAGGAGGTTATCGCGTACCTTGAGAAGCTGCGTATGACCATTCAGTATCTGGGCGTATCCGACTGTAAGCTCAATGAAGGCTCCATGAGAGCGGACGTGAATTTGTCCGTGCGGGAAGTGGGGGCGACAGAGTTTGGTATCAGAACAGAAATGAAAAATCTGAATTCTTTCCGTTCTATCGCTCATGCCATTGAAAACGAGCGGGAGCGTCAGATTGATTTGCTGGAAGCAGGACAAAAAGTGATTCAGGAGACGAGACGCTGGGATGAGAACAAGGAATACTCCTATGCCATGCGTTCCAAGGAGGATGCTCAGGACTATCGTTATTTCCCTGACCCTGATTTGGTTCCTGTGCAGATTACTGATGAATTTTTGGAGGAAATCAGAGCAAAACAGCCGGAGTTCCGACCTGAGAAGATGCAGCGCTATAAGGAAGAGTATGATATCCCCGATTATGACATTGATATTATTACCGGCTCCAAGCATATGGCGGACCTGTTCGAGGCAACGGTGGCAATCTGCAATCAGCCGAAAAAGGTGTCTAACTGGCTCATGGGTGAGACCCTGCGTCTGTTAAAGGAAAAGGATATGGACCCGGAGGATATCCGTTTTTCACCGGACCATCTGGCGGGACTTATCAATTTGACGGAGCAGAAGGTTATTAACTCCACGGTGGCAAAGGAAGTCTTTGAGGAAATATTTGAGACGGACATAGACCCTGAGCAATATGTGGAGGAGAAGGGGTTAAAGACTGTCAATGATGAGGGCGCGCTGCGAAAGACCGTTGAGGAGGTAATTGCTGCCAATCCCCAGTCTGTAGAGGATTACCGAAACGGCAAGGAGAAGGCAATCGGCTTCCTTGTGGGTCAGACCATGAAAGCCATGAAGGGCAAGGCGGATCCCGCCAGCGTGAATAAGCTGTTGAAGGAGCTGCTGTAGGTTATATAATTATGTAGTGGAGGGATTATCATGAGTAAAAGACTATATTGTATTTGTGCGGTACTGCTGATTGCATTTACCTTGTCCGGCTGTTCACGGAACCAGGAGGAAGCGAATGGAAGAATGCTGATTATGGCGTATGATAAGCTTTACGAAGGTAATTTGAGTGAAGATAACGCTACCTGTATGGGAGATTCCGGATGTGTCGGAGGGATTATCGTTTCTACCGTTTGGGAAGATGAAGTCCCCACTTCAAATGGGCAGACAAATTTCGGAGAGCTGGGAAGTCATTACACAAAAGGTAGTGATGAAATGATTGCGGTTTTTATCAGTGAAAAGGACAGTTGGTATAATTTTTACAGGGTAAAATAGGGACAGAACAAAATATAAAAAACGATGTGCATCGGACAAGAAAATCATGCACATCGTTTTTTGCAGGAGTTCTTCCTATTCAAACAAATATTCAATAAACTGTATTGCCGTTTCCACATGGGAGGAATTAATCATAACACCGATAGCCGCATAATCTCCGGAAAAGTAGTAGACGTTTGTCAGTTTCTCACAGTCCGTCACATAGATGCCCACAGGAATCGGTTCTTCCATCTCTTCGGGCTTGTCGGGGTCGGGGGCTTCCGGCGCCACAAAGTTTACATCATAGCTTGCGTCGCTGTCTAAAAGATCAATATAAGCCTGGTCTACATAATAGAAATAGGGCTCATATCTGGCAATCTGCTCTTCGGTTAAAATTTCCCGCAAATCATAGAACATTCCCTGATTTGCCTGAGTGGGAAAAACATCCTCGCCGCCCACAATCACATCAATCTCTCCGGCAGAGGTATAAACCAGCAGGCGCTGCGACGAGCTTGTGGCTAATTCGTTTGCCGCATCGGCGCCAAGATCCATCGTACTGTCAAAAGTGACCTGATATTCGTTTAAATCAATATTGAAGTATTCCGCAAAGTCCTCCATAAAGGGAGTGGTAACTTCTTCACCGCCCAGAGAAACGCTGTTTAACAGAGCAGCAAAGAAAGCGGTGTCCTTTTGGGTAACCACGTCATGTATCAGCAGTACAATCAGTCCGATAGCGCATATCACTACAATGGTATGATACTTATAGTAGCACCAGAAATATTTTGCCTTATCCTGAAAGCTGCCGTTTTTAATTTTTTCACGTTCTTCTTTAAATTCGTCCATTACCGGCATGGCAATACCGTCCTTCCTCTTAAGCTATTCCTATCATAAAGGTTTGCATTGTGAATGTCAATAAAACCGAAGTTATCAGAATCTAAAAAAAGGATAAAATGTTTGCAAGATATAGAAAGATGTTATATCATTAATTTACACAGTTTTTGTGATAAAAAGAAAAAAGGACAGGATAAAAAAATGAGTGATACTTATGTAGAATGCCTTGTAAAGGCAAAACAACCGGGAATTGCGAAATTCTTCAGAGGCTTCCTGATTGTGCTTACCGTGTTTTTTGCGCTTTTTATGTTGTTTGCGGGAATCACAGCGCTGCTTCTGGCGGTTGTATGCGGATTGGGAGCATACTTCCTTAATTTGTTTACGGATTTGGAGTATGAATATCTGTATCTGGACAGAGAGCTTATTGTGGATAAGGTAATGGCAAAGACCAGAAGAAAAAGAGTTGCCACCTATTCCATAGACAGATTGGAAATTATGGCTCCGATAAGGTCTTATCATTTAGACAGCTATAAGAATCGTGATGTTAAAGTGAAGGATTACAGTATCCATCAGGAATTAAAGCCTGATTTGCGGTATGTAATGTATTATGAGGGCGGATTGAAGATTCTGCTCAGCCCATCGGAAGAACTTGTCAAGGCAATGAAGAATGTGGCACCGCGTAAAATATTTACCGAATGATTTTTTGTATTTCTTAAATTTTTGTAAATTTTGATGTTGACAGTGTAATTAATCTTTGGTACACTCATTTGAAAACCATTCAGAAGAGAATACAAAACAGGAGGAAAGAAAATGGGACAGATTATTGGTGAAGGCATTACCTTTGATGATGTGTTATTAGTACCGGCTTATTCTCAGGTAATTCCCAATCAGGTGGATTTGACCACATGGCTTACAAAGAAGATTAAGCTGAACATTCCTATGATGAGTGCAGGTATGGACACTGTTACCGAGCATCGTATGGCAATCGCAATGGCGAGACAGGGCGGTATCGGTATTATTCATAAGAATATGTCTATTGAGGCGCAGGCGGAAGAGGTAGACAAGGTAAAACGTTCAGAGAACGGTGTTATCACGGATCCATTTTCATTGACTCCCGAACATACACTGGCGGATGCGGATGCGTTGATGAGCAAATTCCGTATTTCAGGCGTTCCGATTACGGAAGGACGAAAATTAGTCGGCATTATTACGAACCGCGATTTGAAATTTGAGACGGATTTTGACAAGAAGATTAAAGAATCCATGACCAGCGAAGGTCTGATTACCGCTCCCGAGGGAACCACTCTGGAAGAGGCTAAGAAAATTCTTGCAAAGGCAAGAAAAGAGAAGCTTCCTATCGTGGACAAGGACTTTAATTTAAAAGGTCTTATTACGATTAAAGATATTGAAAAAACAGTAAAATACCCTCTGGCGGCAAAGGATGCACAGGGAAGACTTCTCTGCGGCGCTGCTGTCGGTATTACTGCAAACGTTTTGGAGCGTGTGGAGGCATTGGTTGCTGCCAAGGTTGATGTGGTTGTATTGGATTCCGCACACGGACATTCCCAGAATGTATTAAACTGTGTGAAGATGATTAAAGAGAAATATCCTGATTTGCAGGTTATCGCAGGCAACGTTGCTACCGGTGAAGCTACCAGAGCTTTGATTGAAGCGGGTGCAGACGCCGTTAAGGTAGGTATCGGTCCAGGCTCTATTTGTACGACCCGTGTGGTAGCAGGTATCGGCGTACCTCAGATTAGCGCAATTATGGACTGCTATGCTGTTGCCAGGGAATATGGCATTCCTATTATCGCAGACGGAGGTATCAAGTATTCCGGCGATATTACAAAGGCAATCGCAGCAGGCGGCAGCGTATGTATGATGGGCAGCATGTTTGCAGGCTGTGAAGAAAGCCCCGGAGATTATGAGCTGTTCCAGGGAAGAAAATATAAAGTATATCGCGGTATGGGATCCATCTCCGCAATGGAAAACGGCAGTAAGGACCGCTATTTCCAGACCAATGCGAAGAAACTGGTGCCCGAAGGTGTGGAAGGTCGCGTGGCTTACAAGGGCAGCGTGGAAGATACGGTATTCCAGTTGATGGGAGGTCTCCGTGCAGGTATGGGTTATTGTGGCGCAGCTGATATCGAAACCTTGAAGACAAACGGCAGATTTGTTAAGATTTCCGCAGCGTCCTTAAAGGAAAGCCATCCTCATGATATCCATATTACAAAGGAAGCTCCGAACTACAGTGTTGACGAATAGATAAAAGCTTTAGAGCGCATGTCGGTTGATATGCGCTTTTTTTGTTGTCAGAAATTGTATAAAAAAATATACAATTTTTGTAAAATATGTTAAACTACTAATGTTTGGATTTGGCAAAAAAATATATAAGGGGTATCAGATAAAAATGGTTTATCAGGAGTTAATCAATAAAGGGGAGTTACAACGCCTTCAGGACGAGTTCAGTTCTGCTGCGGGAATATTGGCGTACGGTCTTGACGCTGCGGGCAGGCGATTTACAAATCTGTCGGGAGCGGAAGCGCTGAAAAGGGAGTTTAAAGAGTATCTTGCATCCGGCAGGGTTCAAAATGTGTTGGAAAGAGTGGAGGACGGTTCCTTGGAGGATCTTGCTGTCGAGGAGGTCGATGAAATAAACGGCATGATTGCGGCAATTGCCGTGAGAGTGGAAGAGGAAACTCTGTTCTACTGGATATTGATGTGCGCAGACAGGCAGACGGAAAGGATGCGCTTTTACCGGATTGCAGATTTTGTCCGGGATGCAAGTTATACACTGATTGTCAATAAAATATTGTGCTTTCAGGCCCAGACAGAGTGCCGTCACTGTCAAAGCGCACAACAGGAAATGAGCAGGGATTTACATACGATAGAAGCGACTGCTGCGATTGTGCAGTTGCTGGACAGTGATGAACCGATAGAAGGGATTATTGCCAAATGGCTTCGTGTCTTGGGTGAATATTTACAGGTTGACACGGCACAGGTATTCAGACTGCATACGGATGACACTTTGATGGATGTGGTTTGTGAATGGAGAAAAAAGGGAATGGTTTCTCTATTTGATATGACAAGCAATCTGCCTGTATTCCATTTTCTTCAGACGTCAAAACCCCTTGTACTGTCTCCTGACGGTTCAGGGAGCGAATATCAGGCGGAGCTTGCAGAGCTGGGTATCAAGGCGGCTATGACATTTCCGCTCAACAGGCATAAAAACGGGCAAGGAATGGTTATGTCCCTGAATCACAGAAAAGAGAAGCACATCTGGAGCATGAAGGAGATTAAGTTTATCTCGGATGCTGTGAAGATGCTGCAGAGCATACTGACAAAACGGATGCAAAAGACATCCCTGGCGGATTCCCATGCTGCATTGAAAGCAACGCTGGACAATGTAGGCTGCTCCGTTTATGTGGCGGATAAAAAGACGCAGGAAATGCTTTTTGCAAACAGAAAATTACAGAATACCTTTGCCCGGGAATTGCAGAACGGTTCTTTTCAGAAATTAATTTATAAAGGAGTCAACGGAGACCGGAAAAGCGGTTCCTTTGAAATTTTTCTGGAAGAGAAGGAACGCTGGTACGACCTGCTATACAAGGAGATTGTATGGATAGACGCAAGAATGGCAACGCTGTATTCCCTATATGACATTACGGATAAAAAAATATACCAGAGAAAGATTGAGAAGCAGGCATATACCGACTTTTTGACCGGATTGTATAACCGCATGTGCTGCGAAAGAGATTTGGCGAGACAGATTGATGAGGCAAAAAAGAACGGCGAGACAGGTGCGATTCTGTATCTTGATTTAGATGATTTTAAACATATTAACGACGGACTGGGACACCAGTATGGAGACGTCCTGTTAAAAGCAATATCCCACGCGCTTAAGAGTATCAAAGGAATTCAAAAAACCTGCTATCGTATGGGCGGCGATGAGTTTGTTGTTATGATATCACCCCGATATTTTTCTGAATTCGAGAGAATCATTGATGAGATAAAGATGATATTTACGAAGCCCTGGTATTTGAAGGATGCGGATTATTACTGCACCATGAGTATGGGTATTGTTACCTTTCCGGGAGCAGGAGATTCCGTGGCGGATTTAATTAAAAAGGCGGATATCGCCATGTATGAGGCGAAAAAAGGCGGAAAGAACAGAATAGCCACTTATCAGGACGGTAACGATTTCGCTTCCGGAAGAAGACTTAGTATGGAAAAAAATATGCGCGACGCTACGGTTGCAGGCTACAAGGAGTTTGAGGTTTACTATCAGCCCATTATCAATGTGGAGACGGGAGGAAAACAATGCGCCGGAGCAGAAGCCCTGATTCGGTGGAAAAGCAAAACGCTTGGCTTTATCCCCCCTACAGAGTTTATTCCACTGGCAGAGTATCTGGGACTGATTAATCCCATTGGCAATTTTGTGCTGAAAGAAGCATGTGCACATTGCAGGGCGTGGAATGACAACGGATTTCCCGATTATAAGGTGAGCGTCAATCTGTCGGTAATTCAGCTTCTGCAAAACGATATTGTGAAGATTGTGAAAAAAACCTTAAAGGAGACAAAGGTCAATCCTAAAAATCTGACGCTTGAGGTGACTGAAAGTCTGGCAATTAACGATATGGAGCGTATGAAGGAGATTCTGAATAAAATCAAGGCGCTCGGAGTGCAGATTGCGCTGGATGATTTCGGCACAGGATATTCTTCCCTGAATCATATCAGGGAGATTCCCATCGATGTGATAAAGGTAGACCAGAGCTTTGTAAAGGATTTGGCGGAGGACCCTTATTCCCAGTCCTTTATTAAAATGATAGCGGAGCTGGGGGAGACTATCGGAGTAAGCATCTGTGTGGAGGGAATTGAGACCCGCGAGCAATACGAAGTATTGCAGGGCATGAAAGTGAAGTACATACAGGGTTATTACTTTGACCGTCCTATGGAACGCATGAAGTTTGAAGAAAAATATGTGAGCTAAGTATTGCAAAAAAACGTTAAACCCTGTAATATAAGTGCTGATTATCAAGTTATTTTCAGGAGGAAAAAGAATGTTATCACTGGAGCAGGAATTGAAAAACAATGCGTATCCCGGCAGAGGTATTGTAATCGGCAAATCCGCAAACGGAAAATATGCTGTAACCGCTTATTTTATTATGGGGCGCAGTTCAAACAGCCGTAACCGTATTTTTGTGACAGAGGGTGAGGGCATCCGCACAGAGGCGTATGACCCTTCCAAGCTGGAAGATCCCAGTCTGATTATTTATGCACCGGTCAGAGTGCTTGGAAACAAGACCATTGTGACCAACGGGGACCAGACCGATACCATCTATGAGGGAATGGATCACCAGCTTACCTTCGAGCAGTCCTTAAGATGCAGGGAATTTGAGCCGGACGCACCAAACTACACCCCCCGTATCTCAGGAATTCTGCATGTGGAGGGCGGTAAGTACAGCTATGCAATGTCTATTTTGAAGAGCAATCACGGCGACGGTTCTTCCTGTGTCCGCAACACTTTTGCTTACCAGACTCCCCTTGCAGGAGAAGGGCACTTCATCCACACTTATATGCACGACGGCAATCCTCTTCCCAGCTTTGAGGGCGAGCCAAAGCAGGTAGAGATTCCCGATGATATGGACGCATTTACAGATATGCTGTGGAACAGCTTGAATGAGGATAACAAGGTTTCTCTTTTTGTAAGATATATTGATATTGCAACAGGTACTTACGAGACCAGAATCGTAAACAAGAATCAGTAAGAATAATAAGGTATGCAGTCCTGCATACAGATAGGAGCCGAAATGAACGAAATCGAATTAAAATATGGTTGTAACCCCAATCAGAAGCCTTCCAGAATCTATATGGAGGACGGAAGCAAGCTGCCTGTAACCGTGTTAAACGGCAAACCGGGATATATTAACTTTCTGGATGCTTTTAACGGCTGGCAGCTTGTAAAGGAATTAAAGGAAGCAACCGGTCTTCCCGCAGCAACCTCCTTTAAGCATGTATCCCCTGCGGGTGCGGCAGTTGGTCTTCCGCTGGATGAAACACTGGCAAAAATCTACTGGGTGGACGATTTGGGAGAGCTTTCACCGTTAGCCTGTGCTTATGCGAGAGCGAGAGGCGCGGACAGAATGTCCTCCTTCGGGGATTTTATTGCACTGTCAGATGTATGTGACGTTGATACCGCAAAGCTGATTAAGAGAGAGGTATCGGACGGTGTTATCGCTCCGGGCTATACGGAGGAAGCGCTGGCTATTCTGAAAGAAAAGAAAAAAGGCGGCTATAATATTATTCAGATGGATGCCGGTTATACTCCTGCCCAAATCGAGAAAAAACAGGTATATGGCATTACCTTCGAGCAGGGCAGAAACGAGCTTGATATCAACGGGGATTTGCTTTCCCATATCGTGACAGACAATAAGGAGATTCCCGAAAAGGCATTAATCGATATGAAGATTGCGCTGATTACGCTGAAATATACCCAGTCCAATTCCGTATGCTATGTAAAGGACGGACAGGCAATCGGTATCGGCGCAGGGCAGCAGTCCCGTATTCACTGTACCAGACTTGCAGGCAGCAAGGCAGATAACTGGTTCCTTCGTCAGTCTCCCCGGGTGCTGGGACTTCAGTTTGTTGACGGTTTAGGCAGAGCAGACAGAGACAACGCGATTGACGTCTACATTGGCGATGAGTATATGGATGTGCTGGCAGACGGGGCATGGGAGCGCATTTTTAAGGAAAAACCGCCTGTATTTACCAGAGAGGAAAAGAGAGCATGGCTTGATAAGATGCAGGATGTTACGCTTGGCTCCGATGCTTTTTTCCCGTTCTCCGACAATATTGAACGCGCACATAAGAGCGGTGTGAAGTATATTGCACAGCCGGGCGGTTCTGTTCGTGATGATGCAGTTATCGAGTGCTGCAACAAATATGATATGGTAATGGCATTTACCGGCATCCGGCTGTTCCACCACTAAAGCTTATAAAACCCCGACATATCTTCATGGTATGCCGGGTTTTTTTGCAGGAACAGTAAAAAATGGTTTATTAATTTCCTCTTGTGTGTTAAGATAATTAGATGAGAGACTGATATTGTGTGAGAGGAACTTACCATGAGTGAAATGGAAAATAATAAAGAATCGAAAAATTTTATTGAACAGATTATTGAGAAGGATTTGGCAGAGGGTGTTTATGATACCGTACACACCCGTTTTCCCCCGGAGCCAAACGGATATCTGCATATCGGACATGCTAAGGCAATTCTGGTAAATTACGGCTTGGCACAGAAGTATGGCGGTAAATTCAATATGCGTTTTGATGATACCAACCCTACCAAGGAAGACGTTGAATTTGTGGAATCCATCAAAGAGGATGTCCTGTGGCTTGGTGCAGACTGGGAGGACAGACTGTTTTTTGCCTCCGATTATTTTGACCGGATGTATGAAGCGGCAGTAAAGCTGATTAAAAAGGGTAAGGCATATGTGTCGGATTTGACGGCAGAGCAGATTAGGGAATATAGAGGAACATTTACGGAGCCCGGGAAAGAGGATCCTTCCTCGAATCGTTCCGTAGAGGAAAATCTGAAGCTGTTTGAAGAGATGAAGGAAGGTAAATATGCAGATGGTGAGAAGGTACTTCGTGCCCGCATCGACATGACCTCTTCTAACATTAACATGCGTGACCCGGTTATCTATCGTGTAGCGCACATGCCTCACCATAATACCGGTGACAAGTGGTGCATTTATCCCATGTATGATTTTGCTCATCCCATTGAGGATGCTATCGAGGGAATCACCCATTCTATCTGTACGTTGGAGTTTGAGGATCACAGACCTTTATATGACTGGGTTGTAAGGGAGCTGGAATATCCGCATCCCCCCAAGCAGATTGAACAGGCTAAGATGTATTTGAAGAATGTAGTTACCGGCAAAAGATATATTAAGAAGCTGGTAATGGACGGTATTGTGGATGGCTGGGACGACCCGAGACTGGTGTCGATTTCAGCGCTCCGCCGCCGTGGTTTTACACCGGAATCTATCAGAAGATTTGTAGAGATGTGCGGCGTTTCCAAGGCGCATTCCGTTGCGGACTATGCAGCGTTGGAATACTGTATCCGTGAAGATTTGAAAGCAAAAGCGCCGCGTTATATGGCAATATTGGATCCGGTAAAGCTTGTGATTGACAACTATCCTGAAGGACAGACGGAACTGTTGGAAGCAACGAATAATCCGGAGAATGAGGCATTGGGAATCCGACAGATTCCGTTCGGAAGGGAACTTTATATTGAGAGAGACGACTTTATGGAGGAACCTCCCAAGAAGTACTTCCGTATGTTCCCCGGCAACGAGGTGCGTCTGATGAATGCTTATTTTGTGAAATGTACCGGTTGTGTGAAGGATGCAGACGGCAGGGTTATCGAAGTACATTGTACTTACGATCCGGCGTCGAAGGGCGGCAACAGTCCTGACGGCAGAAAGGTAAAAGGAACGATTCATTGGGTTTCTGCAAAAGATGCCGTCACTGCTGAAGTGAGGCTCTATGAAAATATTATTGATGAGGAAAAGGGCGTTTACAATGAGGACGGCAGTCTGAATCTGAACCCAAATTCCTTAACGGTATTAAAGGAGTGTTTCCTGGAGCCTGCGTTTGCCGATGCAAAGGCATATGACAGCTTTCAGTTTGTGAGACAGGGATTCTTCTGTGTGGATGCAAAGGATTCCAAACCGGGAGCGCTGGTTTTCAACAGAATCGTATCCTTGAAGAGCTCCTATACGTTACCAAAAAATGATAATTAATAGACGGCGCAGATATGTGGCGCAGAAAGAGGAAGAAAATGGCAGGTGTTTTGTCTGGATTAGCCGGACTCGGCTTGGGTAATTTGGAAAATATGGATATTTATGAAGAGCCTCAGACAGAAACTGAGAAAAAGAAAGCGGAAGCAGTGAAAGTGGACGAGAAAGATTTGATTTATGATAAGACCTTGGAATGTCCCGTGTGCGGAGATAAGTTTCCCACAAAGATTGTAAAAACCGGTAAGGCAAAGCTGCTCGGAACGGATGATGATATGCGTCCAAAATATGAAGGAATTGATCCGGTAAAGTATGATGTGGAATTATGTCCCAAGTGCGGTTATGCGGCGTTGACCAGATTTTTCCCCAATATTACAAGCGGACAGGCAAAATTAATACGGGAGAATATCAGTCAGAAGGTTCGTATTCACGCTTTTAACGGAGAGATTTATACTTATGAGGAAGCAATGGAGCGCTACAAGCTGGCGCTTGCCAATGCGGTAGTAAAGCGTGCGAGGACAAGCGAAAAAGCATACATCTGTTTAAAGAGCGCATGGCTTCTCCGCGGCTATGTAGAACACCTTGCAGAAACCGGAGATACGAAGGATACCGCAGAACTGAAAGCGCAGGAGGAAGAATACCTGCAGAATGCCTACAATGGTTTTATCGAAGCGAGACAGTCCGAGACTTTTCCTATGTGCGGAATGGATGAGGTTACGGTAGATTATCTGATAGCACAACTGGCAACTCATTTCAAAAAGTATGATGTAGCAAGTAAGCTGGTGGCTTCCATTCTGACGTCACCGTCAGCGAATACACGCATGAAGGATAAGGCGCGTGATTTGAAAGAGCTGATTCTGGCTGACCTGAAGAAAAAGGGTTAAACGGGGATGACAGACAATGTATGATATGACCATACGTTTACAGGCAAATGGTGAGAAATGTCTGTATGAACAGATTTACGAGCATATCAGACAGGAGATAAAGGAAGGGAAGCTTCTCGCAGGAGAGAGGCTTCCCTCCACGCGTTCTTTGGCGGAATATCTGCAGGTGGCACGAAGTACTGTGGATTATGCTTATGACCAGCTTCTCAGCGAGGGATACATTGAAGCGAAGCCCTACAGGGGATATTTTGTCTGTTCTACCGAGGAACTGCAGGAGCTGGGACAAGGGCTGTCTGTGTATTCGACAGAAGAGAAGAGAGATGGGGAACGTGAGATTTCTGCAGGACTGCCAAGAGGACAAGATACAGAATTGTATGCCGGAAAGGAAACGCCGCGCTATGATTTTTCGCCAAATGGAATTGATATGTCGGGCTTTCCCTTCGGAGTGTGGAAGAGATTAACCAGAAATATATTAAATGATGGAAACAGCGAGCTTTTTTCTCAGGGCGAAGCACAGGGGGATTACGATTTGCGGCTTACCATCAGCAGGTATCTGCATTCCTCCCGGGGAGTAAACTGTTCTCCGGAACAGATTATTGTGGGTGCGGGAAACGACTATCTGCTGATGCTTTTGGAGAAGATTCTGGGCAGGCATGTGAGGATTGCCATGGAGAATCCCACTTATAAGAGGGCGTACCGTATTTTTAAGTCTTTCGCTTATCAAATTGTAACAGTAGATATGGACGAGAGCGGGATGAAGGTATCCGAGCTTAGGAAGGAAAATGTCAGTGCGGTGTATGTGATGCCCTCTCATCAGTATCCCACGGGAGTGGTTATGCCGATTGGACGCAGAGCAGAGCTGCTTCGCTGGGCGAACGAGGATGCCGGCAGATATCTGATTGAGGATGATTATGACAGTGAATTCCGGTACCGGGGAAAGCCCATTCCTTCCCTGCAGGCATCGGATGAGCACGGAAAAGTTATCTATATCGGAACCTTCTCCAAGGCTATCGCGCCGGCAATTCGTGTCAGTTATATGGTTCTGCCGCAAACGCTGTTGAAAAAATACAGAGAGGAGTGCGGTTTCTACTCCTGTACCGTGTCCCGCATTGACCAGCGGATATTGAATGAATTTATCAGGGACGGTTATTTTGAACGGCATCTGAATAAGATGCGAAAAATTTACCGGGGCAAGCATGATTTACTGCTGGAATGCCTGAAGCCCTTTGGGGAAAGCTTTCAGGTATCGGGTGAACATGCAGGACTGCATCTGCTCCTTGTGTCAAAGGGCGATATGCAGGAGAGAGAGCTGATTCGCACTGCGGCAAAGCAGGGCGTAAAAGTGTATGGTTTGTCGGGGAGTATGGTCGATTTTTCTGACCGTAGGGCTACCATACTGCTGGGCTTTGGCGGTCTGGAAGCCGAAGACGTTGTGGAGGGAGTTAAGCTTTTGGAGCAGGCATGGCTTCCTAAATGATAGAAACGCCGCAGAATCGAAGCTGCGGCGTTTCCAAAGTGTTTTAATTGTCATGAATAGGAGGCATCTCTTCGGAGGAATCATCCTCGTCAAAGAATTCTTCTACAGTTTCCTCCACCTTTTCAGCGGTCTGGGCGATTTTTTCCAGAGGGGTGAAATCGGATGAGTCTTTCTCCTGTGAGCTGCTGTCCTCAGATGTGCCCTGTCCTTCTCTGCCAAGAGGAACATAATTGCGAGAAGAATCATCTGTATCATCATCTAATTCATCGCTGAAATCATCATAGTCGTCATCATCATCCTGGAATATGGAAGTCTCTGCGTCCTTTTTGCGGACAAAATAATAGGCTGCAGCGGCTGCCGTTCCTACTGCTGCAGTAAAAAACAAGAATTTACCGAATTTTTTTGCCATAGGTAACTCCTTTCCATTTTGGTAGTTATACCAATATATTAATACTATTTTGTGAAAATGAAAAGAGATTATGTAAAGATTTGAAAAAAATTTATAGATGTGCTACACTAATATATGTTTGTCCGGAGGATAAGTGCATGAATGCCAAGTTTTTTGACCTGAAAAAAGAAAAACAGGATAGAATGATTAACGCTGCCTTGAAGATATTTGCGCTTCATGGCTATCGCCATGCCAGTACGGATGATATTGTGCGGGAGGCAGCCATCAGTAAGGGGCTGTTGTTTCACTATTTTGGGAGTAAGGTGGGCATTTATACTTTTGTATACGACTATAGCGTCAGATATATGACGCTGGAGTTGAAATCCACGGTAAATGGGGAAGAAACGGATTTATTTGAACTGGTGAAGCAGTCGGAGTGTGCCCGCATGCACGCAATGCGGGGATATCCTTATATGCAGCAGTTTTTGAACCGCTCCATGTCTGAGGATGTCAGTGAGGCGCTGCTTGCCATTGAGGAGAAGAGGGACATTCTGCTGGAGGCTTATGAGGGAATCAGGAGGCAGATGGATTTTAGTACGCTGCCCGCAGGAATAGACGGCGAAAAGCTGTATAAGATGCTGGATTTAACCATTAAGGGATTGATGACGGAGCATTTTTTGAATGCCTCCTTCCAGCCGGAGATGCTTTATCAGGAAATTGTGGATTATATAGATATGATAAAACAGATTGTATATCAATCATAACGGGACTGTCTGCACTTTGATTTTTAATCACAGATGCACCAGTCCCGCCTTGTTTTTTCCTTTATTTACTCATTTTGTAAACGGGGTCCGCGGGATAGCCGCCCTTTAGTTTCTGCATTCCGCGCTGAATGGCGTCTCTGGAGTTTTTCCAGTCGGCATCTTTGTTGCGGTAATCGAATTTTTCCACCATCCAGGATACATCCTCCTCCAGACGTTTCATGTTTTCTTCCATCAGAGGCAGAACCATGGTGTAAAAGGCTTCCCGTTCCTTGTCGGAAAGCTGCAAATCGGCAGCTTCACATAAATCCCCGAAGTGGGGGAGACAAAAGCCCTTGCTGTTCTGAATCTTCTCACGGAAGGCTGCGTCCTGCTTAAACAGGTAGAAAAAGGTGTCCAGATATCTGGCGTAAGTCTCTTTGTACTGCGTACAGATATAGCAGGAGGCTTCTTTTTCCCTGATCCACACACCGATAGGATTTTTGCTTTCCGTATTTTTGCGAAGCTTGTCCTTGAAGGAGGTTTTACCCGGACGGAAGCCGGAAAACTGCTTTTGCATTTCTCCAATCATTTTTTTATAGTGGGTTTTCAGAATCCAGGCATTTCCCAAAGTATTGCCATAGTCAAACATTTTTTGGAAATGCGTACGGCAAAAGCCCGCCTTGTCGGTCATTTCTCTGATGTCTGCCTCCATGTAGGAGGATCCGGAACCTAACACGAAGTCTAACAGCTCCTGTTCAATGTTTCTTTCAATAAAGCAAAAGGGGCATTCGTCCTGTGCATTGACGGCATCATTTAAGGGGATAGTATATAATTTTTCTTTCATGATTGTCCTCGTTTCTGTGAGCTTTTGCATACGTCTATTGTAAGGGATTTGGGTGCAAATGGCAATGAAAAGTATGACAAAATTGCTACAGCTTTGTAACAAAATGTAAGCGAAAATTAAGAATTATTTTGTTGTATTGTTTTGAGACGGAGGCTAGTATATATAGTATAGAAGAAATGAAAGATGTGATAACTCTTGGTATTCAGTAGTATAGAATTTATACTCTATTTCCTTCCTGTATTTTTCCTGATTTATGGAATGGTCCCCAAGAAATATAAGAACATGGTGCTTCTGGCGGGAAGCTTAATTTTCTATGCTTTTGGGGAAATGGAATATTTGCCGCTGCTGCTGGCATCTGTGGTGACAAATTTCTGCTTCGGGTTATATCTGGGGCAGGGAAATCGGAGACATAATAAACGGAAAAAGTTGTTTTTAATAGCAGCGATTAGCGGTAATGTGGCAATTCTGCTGTTGTTTAAGTATGGTATCGGAGAAGCGGGACTTCCTCTTGGAATCAGCTTTTATACCTTTCAAATGTTGTCCTATCTGATTGACGTCTATCGCGGAGAGGTCAGGAGGGCGCGCTCAGTTGTAAACTTTGCTGTCTATGTCACGATGTTTCCGCAGCTTACTGCGGGACCCATTGTAAAGTATGGCGAAGTGAGAAAAGAATTAAAGGACAGGGAATGCACGCCGGCAGGGATACAGGAAGGGTTGGGAACTTTTATTCTGGGACTTGCCTATAAGGTGCTGCTGGCTGACAGGATAGGGTTGTTATGGCACGAGGTACAGGTGACAGGCTTTGAAAGTATTTCAACGCCTCTCGCATGGCTGGCGGCAATTGCGTATTCCATGGAAATTTATTTTGATTTTTACGGCTATTCCCTGATGGCAGTGGGGTTGGGAAGAATGCTGGGCTTTCGGCTGCCGGAAAATTTCCGTACGCCTTATATGGCGCGTTCGGTTCGGGATTTTTATCGCAGATGGCATATTACGCTGGGCAGGTGGTTTTGTCAGTATGTATATATTCCGCTGGGGGGAAACCGCCGCGGAGAACTGCGGACCGTTGTAAATCTGCTGGTGGTCTGGCTGCTTACGGCGGTGTGGCACGGAAGTACGGCAAATTTTCTGTTGTGGGGCGGGCTGCTGGTATTCTGCATTATAGTGGAGCGACAGGCAGAGCGGCTTGGCATCGGAAAAAAGTTAAAGGTGCTGCCTCATCTGTATCTGTGGTTTGTGATTCCGATTACATGGGTGTGTTTTGCCAATACGGATTTTTCGCAGCTTTTGGTATATCTGGGCAGAATGTTCGGTATTGAATTCGGTGTTCCCATTATCCGCGGAGACTGGCAGAATGCGCTTGCAGATTATAAGTATTTGTTTGTGGCAGCCTTTTTCTGCTGTACAGGGCTTGTGCAGAAGGTATATTGCAAATGGAAAGACAATATTCTTGTGAAGCTGCTTCTGGCGGCATTATTGTGGATGTGCGTGGAAAGGCTGTTTATGGAGGGCAATAATCCATTTATGTATTTCAGATTTTAGGGAAGGTGAAGCAGTTGAGGAAAATAATAAATCGGATACAGCAATGGCTGTTGGTGATTTTAGTGATATTGACAGGCGCGGGATATTTAACGGCGTCCGGTAACTGGCAGGTGTATGCGAAGCCTTTGTATGCTGTGCAGCAATGGTGGAATGGGGAGGAAAATGCAATTGAGGAAGAGACAAAGGAACTGACGGCGAGGCAAGAAGCGGATTCCGAAGAAGAGATAACGGATGCTTCGGAAGAGTTTACGGAAGACGCGACAGAAATTATGGCAACAGAATCTGACGGGAGCAGTGGGGAGATTCATGAGACCACGGAGAATAAGCAGGATGACATACAGGAGGAGCCGATAACGTATCGGAAACCAGAGGAAATAGAATATGTATCCGTGGAAGATGATTATTTCCGGGATGCCGTTTTTATCGGAGATTCCAGAACGGTGGGATTGTATGAATATGCGGGGTTGGAGGACATTTCCACCTTCTATGCTTCTACCGGGCTTACGATTTATAAGCTGTTTGATGCGCCTATCGTGGAAGTAGAAGGGCAAAAGCAAAAAGGAACAGTGGAAGAGGCTTTGCGTGAAAATAACTTTTCTAAGATATATCTGATGATAGGAATCAATGAAATGGGTACAGGCACCGTGGACAGCTTTATGGAAACCTATGCCGGGGCAGTGGAGCATCTGCGGGAGCTGCAGCCCGATGCAGTCATTTATTTACAGGGAATTATGAAGGTGACTACGGAGCGTTCCGGAAAAGGGGATTATATCACCAATGAAGGCATAGAGGAAAGGAATGAACGGATTGCGGAGCTGGCTGACAATGTGAATATTTATTATCTGGATGTGAATCCTTTGATATGCGATGAAACGGGAGGAATGGAAGCCTCCTACACTTATGACGGGGTGCACTTGAAAGCGCAATATATCTCCATTTGGTTGGACTATCTGAAATCACATGCAGTTGACAAACTTCTGCTTGACTGATGACTTGTGAAAAGATATCATGAAAACATGATTATTCACAGGAGGGCGGTTTCATGAGTGGGAAAAATGAAAAAAATCAAACGGTATTGGGGGAAAACGGCATCTATGATGCCAAAAGTTTAGGTACGCCGAAGGTTATTCTGTTAGGCTTGCAGCATATGTTTGCCATGTTCGGGGCAACGATTCTGGTTCCCATGCTGACAGGTCTTGATGTCTCGACCACATTATTGTTTGCAGGGTTGGGAACTTTGTTGTTTCATCTTCTGACCAAGGGAAAGGTTCCTGCTTTTTTGGGTTCTTCCTTTGCTTTTCTGGGCGGTTATGCAGCAGTTGCGCCTATGAATGACGCGGCAGGAAATGCGGTTTCCAATAAAGAGCTGTTACCTTATGCCTGCTTTGGTGTGGCATGCGCGGGGTTGGTGTATCTGGTGCTGGCTTTGTTAATTAAAATTTTCGGAACAGGAAAGGTAATGCGCTTTTTCCCGCCGATTGTGACGGGACCTATTATTATTGCTATTGGTCTGACACTTTCCAAGTCGGCAATAGACAACTGCTCCAATGACTGGCTGATAGCGTTTGCAGCAATTGTACTGGTAATTGTCTGCAATATCTGGGGCAAGGGAATGGTAAAAATTGTTCCGGTTATTATCGGTGTTGTCGGTTCCTATCTTTTGGCGGCTGTTTTGGGACGAGTTGATTTTTCGGCAGTGGCGGAGGCAGACTGGCTGGGTATTCCAATTCATTGGGAGCAGACGGCATTCTCTGTTCTGTCAGGTGGGGACACGGCATTGCTGATTACTTCCGTTATTACGATTATGCCCATTGCATTGGCTACTATTGTAGAGCATATCGGAGACATTTCGGCGATTTCTTCTACGGTTGGAATTAATTATATTAAGGAACCGGGGTTGCACCGCACGCTGCTTGGTGATGGTCTTGCCACAATTATGGCGGCGCTTTTCGGCGCACCTGCAAATACCACCTATGGCGAGAATACGGGCGTGTTGTCTCTGACAAAAGTGTATGACCCACTGGTAATCCGTATTGCGGCAGTTTTTGCTGTTTTGTTTTCCTTTTCTCCGAAGATTGCGGCTATTATTGGGTGTATGCCCGCTGCGACCTGCGGCGGCGTATCCCTTGTGCTGTATGGTATGATTTCCGCAGTCGGTGTTCGCAATATTGTGGAGACACAGGTTGATTTTACCAAGAGCCGCAATGTTATTATCGCTGCATTGATTCTGGTACTTTCCATCGGTATCAATTACAGCACCGCAGGAGCCGTTGCGTTCCATATCGGCGATTTGACAGTCAGCTTTTCCGGTCTGGCAGTCGGTGCGCTTACCGGTATTGTCCTGAATGCGATTCTGCCCGGAAAGGATTATGTGTTTGATGTGGAAAAGCCGGATGATACGGGCGTGAGCTTTGCGGTAAAAGGACAGGAAAAGTAGGTCATGGCATTGTCAGACAGCGCATAAATATAAAGAAATGGATTTTGAAAAGGAGTATCTGCGTAAGGTACTCTTTTTGCGTCTGCACGGCATGAGAAAGTTTTTATTTGGCTGAGTTGCCGGAGCAGAGTATAGTAAAATGGAGGTTGAAATGAAGGTAATAGATATGCACTGTGATACAATTTCAAAATTATGGGAAGAAAGAAAAGAAGGAAGAGATGCTTTTTTAAATGAGAATACCGGACATTTAGATGTAAAGCGGATGTGGGAAAGTGGATATCTGTTGCAGAACTTTGCGCTTTTTGTGAATAAAGAAAGCGGTGCGGACCCATGGGAGACGTTGTGTGAGCTTTACCAGGTGTATCAGGAGGAAATAAAAAGAAACAGCGATGTACTTTCGCCTGTGCTTCGGTATGAGGACATTGCGGCAAATGAGGCGGCGGGGAAGCTGTCCGCTATGCTTACCGTGGAAGAGGGGGCTGTTTGTAAAGGTGAGATAGAGAAACTTCGGGAATTGTACCAAATGGGGGTAAGAATGCTGACGCTTACCTGGAATTATCCGAACGAGTTGGGATATCCCAACCTGGACAGAACAAAAGGAAGTTTTGCAGAAATCTTTTTTACGCCAAATACAGAAGGGGGACTGACAGAAAAAGGGCGTGAGTTTGTAGCAGAAATGGAGCGGCTTGGAATGATACCGGATGTGTCCCATCTGTCCGATGCAGGATTTTATGATGTGCTGGAGAATACGCACAAGCCTTTTGTGGCGAGCCACTCCAATGCAAGAAGTATCTGCAGAAGCGTCCGTAATTTGTCTGATGATATGATTCGCAGGCTTGCGGAAAGGGGCGGTTGCATGGGGTTGAATTTCTGTGCGGATTTTCTGCGGGAGCCTGTTATCGGAGAGAAAAATCCGGGTACCATTGAGGATGTAGTGCGCCATGCCCGGTATATTACGAATCTGGGAGGAATGGAAGTGCTGGGACTGGGGAGTGATTTTGACGGCATTGATACCAATGAAGGATTACCCGGTGCAGAGAGTATGGGGCTCTTGTGGGACGCTTTGCAAAGAAGCGGCTACCGGGAGTCTGAGCTTGACAGGATATTTTGCGGGAATGTGCTGCGGGTGTATCGGGATACGCTGTAAGCTGGCATTTCAACTGTAAACGGTAGACAAGAATAATTTTAAATTTATGGGAGAGATGAAAGATGGAATGGAATTCAATATTATATGATAAAAAACACGATTTTGTCGCTGAATACGGGAAAGGATTATTGGAATTTATACCGGATAACAAGGAGCAAACAATCTTGGATTTGGGCTGCGGCACCGGTACGCTGACGGCGCAATTAGTCAATCTGGGTAGTAAAGTTATGGGTGTGGATAGTTCGCAGAATATGATAGATAAAGCAAAGGAACAGTTTAGCGGCATTGAATTCAGAGTATGTGATGCACTTGATTTACCTTTTGAAAAAGAATGGGACGTGGTTTTTTCAAATGCTGTTTTTCATTGGATAGATGACCATAATGCTTTGGTGAAAAATATTCATAAAGCATTGAAACCAAATGGATTATTGGTGTGTGAGTTTGGCGCAAACGGTAATATAGCAACGATTGAAAATGCGTTTGCAAAGGCTTATAAAGAATTGGGGTATGATTATCGCCCCAAATTTAATTTCCCTACGGCAGAGAGCTTCGGTAACATATTAACGGATAACGGGTTTGTAATTGATAATATTTGTGATTATGACAGACCAACTATATTAAAGGACGCGGAACAGGGATTAGCTAATTGGATGAAGCAGTTCTTTGCTTCTGAATTGGCAGTAATGCCGGAGGAGATGCAGACTGTTGTTTTTGAAAGGGCTGCAGAATTAGCAAGAGCTTCCCTTTGGAATGGGAAAGAGTGGGTTGCGGATTATCGAAGACTAAGAGCAGTTGCACATATATAATTGCATTTGAAATGTGAGATTACTAGACCACGGTGTGTTTTTGCATGATTAATTTTAACAGATAGTGTTATAGAATAAAAATGATGACGATATTATTAAATTTTGTTAATATATTATTGTAACAAATTTATAATATAATTTCAAATATCATAAATGAGGGAAGTGATTCCGTTGGGATGTAATATGTACTGAAATTAAAGTATGAAAATTTTATGGAGAATGTAAAGAGAAAGGAATATAATGAATATGAAGAATAAGATAAAAATAATTGTAACAATAATGTCATTGAGCGTTATGTTGCTTGGTGGAGTAATTACTGTGCATGCAGAAACATGCCCGCCGCATGACACAAAACCAGTGCTTAAATTGAGTACGGTTATAGGGCAAACAACACACGATTATTTAAAAGAAATCAGACATAATCTTGACGGAACGACAACATATATTTATGGGTTATGTACGGTAACCACTTATTCTGATAAATATGATTATGTGTGTACAAAATGTAACACAGTGACAGGAAGTACTACAGGTACACATGTAACACATAGTGATTCACATTAAATAATGGCGGACTGCCAGAGTTATGTTATTTGGCAGTCCGTTTTTTCACTTTATATTTGAGCCGCCAAAGGCGGCATGGAGGATTGGTATGAAAAGCAAGGGAATTGCAGTTATTTTGTTACTGTGCATGCTTTTGAGCGCCTGCGGCAGTTCGCAGCAGACTGGAGAAAGTACAGACACCGATAGTGCCGAGGAGTCCGTGTCCGCTTCTGTGACTTCCGCAACGGATGAGGTAGAGGAGATTGTTTGGAAAGATATTCCGGATGTGGATGAGGCGTTGCAGGAATATCTGCCGGAGAATGGAAGTTATAAGGAAATTTTGTGGGATATGGCGGGAGATACCGTATACCGCTTTGTGAGGCTGCTGGCAGAGGAGGGATGGACAGAAGGATATTGCCTGCAAAAGCTTGTCAATCCTTATGAGAAATGGGAGTGTCAGGCGGTGGGATTGACAGATTGGATAGAGGGTGTGCAATGCTATGTAGAAGAGGCATCCCTCACCAAGGATGGAAATTTACAGTTGTTGCTTTCTGACACAGAGCGTGAGAACTTTTATTGGGCAGAATGGACAGAAGAAGGACCATATACGGTTCTGCCGACCAAAATAGAAGGTTCTCTTTTGAATGCTGATTTTTTATCATCCAATGGTAAGAAGTGGTATATAGACAGTGACAGGTGCTCCTATTTGTATCTCAATTCGGAATTTCAGTTTTACGATGCAGATTTTACTTCTAAAACGTATGGAAGTCAGGATATGCGGGGAATGTTTTATCAGGTCACACAGACGAATGATGGAACCTATGTATGCGGAAATGATATGGGATATCGATTTACAATCTGGGATGCGGAGACGGGGGCAACGGTATTTTCTGCAAAGGAAGCCGGTGCGATGGAGTCAGAGGGCAGGGTGATATTTGCTTCCTCAGAGGAGGTGTATCTATGTAATACGTCTTCTCTTTTGCGATTTTCACTCAAAGATGGTTCGAGGGAAATACTACAGGGATTTGAAAACGAAGGGTATCTTCTCAGCTATGTGTATGCAGGGACGATCAGGGATGATGGTACAGTGGTATTGTTGGCAAAATCCAATGCGGAGACAATGCTTTTGGAGATACCGGAAAAACCAGAAATGAATTTAAAGCAGGAACTGGAATTCGCTATATCCTATACACCATCGCCCTTTTTACGGGAACTGGTGGCAGATTTTAACAGACAGAATACAGAGTACAATGTCACTTTGCGCTTTCCTGAGGCAGACGAAGACTGGAATGACTTCAGGAGTAGAATAACGGCGGAAATAGGCAGCGGCGGAGGACCGGATATCATAGATGACAATATGTTGGATATTGGGGAAGCTGTGCGGAAGGGATATCTTAAGGACATGACAGATGCCTGTGTACAGGAAAAGGACAGAATATGGGAAGCTGCATGGGCAACCGGCGAGGTGAATGGTAAAAATTACATGATTCCCTACAGTTGTCGTCTTTGGACGCTTGTCAGCAGTGAGGAACTGGTGGGGCGGCAGGAAACATGGAATTTGACACAGTTAGAACAGTGTCTGAACGATTCCGGATGCAGCGCAGCCTTAGGCGGTATCAATACCGGAGAACTGGAACCGGAAGCTGTTTTTTATTATTTGGGAATTTTCAGCAAATCGGATTGTGGTCTGATAGACTGGGAGAATGGAATCAGCCATCTGAATGACCAAAATGCAGTGAAGCTGATGGAATTTGTAAAGCAGCATATGGATACAGGTGAAATGGAAGAACAGGGAGAACGCATTGCAGAAGGGGAAATTCCGGTTGTTTTGACAGATATCTATGATATTAGTACCTTGCAGCTTGTGGCGGCTTTGTTTCATGATAAAGAGATATATATCGGATTTCCTGTGGAACAGGGAGAAAAGGGCAGTTTTCTCTCCTGTGACGGGGTGATGGTGAACCAGGCAAGCCAAAAGGAAGCGGGAATTAATGAATTTGTTTCTTATCTGCTCTCTCCTAAGACGCAACAGAAGATTGCTGCAAAAGCGTGCGAGGGGATGGCAGGAATTGGCTTGGCAGTGGACAAGGAAGCGTTGGAATTGTTTTGCGAATATGCTTTGGAAGGGAGATATGTAGATGATTATGTGACGCTGGTCAACACATATAATGGTTTTGAATATGAAAGTATGGTACTTATTCGGGAAAGCGTAGAAAAATTCCGCAATGCGTTTGAAAGTGCAGGACCAATGCCGGACACGCAAATGCTTTATTCCATTATTGCAGAGGAGGCTCCGGCATATTTTTCAGGTAGCAGGACGGCAGGGGAGGTATGTGATGTTATACACAACAGAGTGCAGTTATATCTGAATGAACTGCAGTAAAAGACAATTGTAAGAGACTTTGGGACTGTAGACTTAGAAGTGTTTGACAATAAATTTCTGTAATGGTAAATTCATTTTGTTAGGAGACACCGTTTATTAACCGGAAACGTGCATGAGCCGATTATTGACCGCGCCGACTTTGAAACCGTACAGCGGATTTTGGAAAACGCGCCCGTCAAACGCCCTAACGGGGAAATCCACCCTTTGTCGGGCTTGCTTTTCTATAAGGATTGCGGCACAAAAATGCACATCCGCATAGATTACAGGAACGGCGGCAAGCGGCACGTTGCCTATTGCAGTGAGTACCACAAGGGAAAAGCCAAAATCCCAAAGTGTCATTCCCCGCACATCATTGACACGGACTTGCTCATGCAGACCGATGGGACAAAGAAACAGCAGAAATGTATCCCGCAAATCATGACGAGCAACCGGCAGTATTCAAGGGAGTACCGGACGCGAAACTTTGAAAAGCAACGGGAGTATGAGCATATCAAGGCGTGGGAATACCGGGCAAGGAGAAAGGCGCAGACCGTCGCCGCACAGCCCGCACTGTAAACAGAATAACCGACAACCGAGAGGGATTTTCCGACTACGGGAAATCCCTTTTTCGCGCCCGGAGAAAGGAGCCGCCTATGGCAGAACAGAATGGGACGCCCGCCGAGCCCCGGAACCCCGACAGTATCATCACGACGCAGAGGAACGGGCAGACTATTGTTGCGGAATTGTTTTTCAACAACAGTGGCACAGAAACATTCCGCGACAAGCTGCTCAAAATGATACTTGCCGAAAGTTTGTGTCTATCCGCGTCTGACGGTCAAGAGCCGGGGAAAACACCCGAAAAATGCCCCTATTGCGTAACAGGGGCGCAGAAAGGAGCTTGCATGAGAACAGGGCTTACCAAACAGGAAAAGACCACCGATATTTGGTTTTAGAAAGACCGCTTCTTTTTCCGTCTGACCGCCCCATACAGTGAGGAACGGCGCCGAGCCGCCAGCGAAGCGGCGAAAGCAGCCGCGAGCAATCTCACGCGAAGTATGGTATAATTTTTTGAAAAAGTTTTGAATTTGATGTAGTATTCGCCGCTAAAACCGTAGTATATAGGTAAAGCCAGAAAGGAGGCGGTGAGATGATAGATGATGAAAAAATCATAGACCTGTTTTTTGAGCGTTCCGAGCAAGGCATACGGG